>NZ_BCYZ01000078.1 GCF_001598455.1 Sphingomonas pruni NBRC 15498 | reverse complement strand
CTAACAGACCCTCCCCCGACCCCTCCCGCAAGCGGGAGGGGAGATTAGGACGCCGTTTTTTCGCCATGCCCGCACCCCTCAACATCCTGCACATGCATTCGTCGTTCAATCTGGGCGGCAAGGAAGCGCGTTCGATTCAGTTGATCAACGCGTTCGGCGACCGCGCGCGGCACACGATCGTATCGGGAATGCCCGACCAATATTCGGCGCGCGACGCGATCGCGCCGGGGATCAGCTACGAGATTGCGCAGAATCCGCCGCCGCTGACCGGGCGGCCGTCGGTCGGCCGCTACGAGGCGATTGCCAAATATATGCGCCGGTTCGATCTGGTGCTGAGCTATAATTGGGGCGCGATCGATGCCGTGATGGCGAAGCGCGTTTTCCCCAAGGGCATGCCGCCGATCGTTCATCACGAAGATGGCTTCAACGCCGACGAGGCGATGAAGCTCAAGCCGCAGCGCGCGGTCTATCGGCGCATGGCGTTCCCCGCCGCGTTTGCGGTGGTGGTGCCGTCAATGACGCTCGAATGGGTCGCGACTAACGTCTGGAAGCAATCGGCGCCGCGGTTGCGCCGGATCCCCAACGGCATCGACACCGCTCTCTATGCCAGGAAGCCCGATCCCAAAGCGATCCCCGGGCTGGTCCGCAAGCCGGGCGAAGTGATCGTGGGCGCGCTGGCCGGGCTGCGCGAGGTCAAGAACCTGCCGGCATTGGTGCGCGCGACCGCCGGCTGTTCGGCGCGGGTGCGGCTGGTCATCGTCGGTGAGGGGCCCGAGCGCGCGAAGATCGAGATGGCGGCGCGCGCGCTGGAAATGCAGGACAAGGTGCTGATGCCCGGATTCCTGCCCGATCCGCACACTTATGTCGGGCTGTTCGACATCATGGCGCTGTCGTCGCTGAGCGAGCAATTCCCGATCTCGGTGGTCGAGGGAATGGCGGCGGGATTGCCGATCGCCTCTGTCCCGGCGGGGGACATTCCGCACATGGTGAGCGAGGAGAACCGCCCCTACATCACCCCGCATTCGGGCGAGGTCGACCTGCGCGACGCGATCCAGGCGTTGGCGGCGGACGCCAAGCTGCGCGCGGCGGTGGGCAAGGCCAATCGGGCCAAGGCAATCGCTGAGTACGACGCCAAGGCGATGATTGCCGCCTATGCGCACCTGTACGAAGAGGCACTGGGCAGGGCGGGCGCCCTGTCGTAACGAGTATTTTGCTCGCCTACGGGCAGCGAAACGCTATAGGCTGCGTTATTGGTCGCAGGAGAGTTACGTGTTCAAGGGCTTGACGCCTATCGTGTATAATGGCCGCGAGGTGTGGCCCTTGGTGGAAGGCGGCAAAGGTGTCGCCGCGACAAATCATGCCAGCGCAGGCGCCTGGGCCGCCGCGGGCGGTATCGGTACGGTTTCCGCGGTCAATGCCGACAGCTACGATCCCGAAGGCAAGATCATTCCGCAGGTGTACAAGGCGTTGACGCGCCGCGAGCGCCACGAGGAATTGGTCGAATATGCGATCGAAGGCGCGGTCCAGCAGGTCAAGCGCGCGTTCGAGATCGCCGGCGGCAAGGGTGCGATCAACATCAACGTGCTGTGGGAAATGGGCGGTGCGCAGCGCGTGCTGCATGGCGTGCTCGAACGTACGCGCGGCCTGGTTGCCGGGGTGACGTGCGGCGCCGGGATGCCCTACAAGCTTAGCGAGATCGCCGCATCGTACAACGTCAATTACCTGCCGATCGTCAGCTCCGGCCGCGCCTTCCGCGCGCTGTGGAAGCGCGCTTATTCGAAGGCGGCGGAATGGCTTGCCGCAGTGGTCTATGAGGATCCCTGGCTGGCGGGCGGGCATAACGGCCTGTCCAATGCCGAGAACCCGCTCGAACCGCAGGACCCCTATCCGCGCGTCAAGGAATTGCGCGAGACGATGCGCGAGGGCGGTATCTCCGACGACGTGCCGATCGTGATGGCGGGCGGGGTGTGGTTCCTGCGCGACTGGAACGACTGGATCGACAATCCCGAACTCGGCAAGATCGCGTTCCAGTTCGGCACCCGGCCCTTGCTGACGCAGGAAAGCCCGATCCCCGAAGCCTGGAAGGCCAGGCTGACGCAGATCGAGGAAGGCGACGTGCTGCTGCACCGTTTCTCGCCGACCGGCTTTTATTCGTCCGCGGTCCGCAATCCGTTCCTCCGTGCGCTCGAAGCGCGGTCGGAGCGGCAGATCGCCTTTTCGACGCAGGAAGCCGGCGATCACACCTTCCAGCTAGATGTGGGCGTGAAAGGCAAGAATTTCTGGGTGACCAGGAACGACCTGCTCCGCGCCCGCGAATGGTTCGGCCATGGCTTCACCGAGGCGCTCAAGACGCCGGACAATACTTTGGTGTTCGTCACGCCGACCGAAAAAGCCGAAATCCGCAAGGACCAGGCCGATTGCATGGGGTGCCTGTCGCAATGCCTGTTCTCGAGCTGGGCCGATAGCGAGACCAACTCGACCGGGCGGCTGGCCGATCCGCGCAGCTTCTGCATCCAGAAGACGTTGCAGGAGATCGCGCATGGCGGCGACGTCGACCAGAATCTGATGTTCGCCGGGCATGGCGCGTATAATTTCAAGAAGGACCCGTTCTATTCGAACGGCTTCGTGCCGACGGTGAAGCAATTGGTCGATCGCATCCTGACCGGGGATTGAGCGAGCAGCGCGGCTATGGCGCGGCCAAAGGAAGGTTAATTGCCGAGCAACCATGATGCGCTAGCTTGACCCTAATGAAGCGCGCACTGGTTCTCCGTCACGTCGAGCATGAAGGCATCGCCGGGTATCGCGAGCCGATCGAAACCGCTGGCTACGCGATCGAGCGAGTCGCGGCGCATCATGCGGGATGCGCGCGGTTGGACACGATGTCGCCCGATTTGCTGGTGGTGATGGGCGGTCCGATGGGCGTCTACGATACCGACCGTTACCCGTGGCTCAGCGAGGAGATCGCTGTGATCCGGCGCCGCCTCGCGGCCGATCTGCCGACGCTCGGCGTGTGCCTGGGCAGCCAGTTGATTGCCGCGGCACTGGGCGCGGATGTGCGTAAGGGTCCGGTACGCGAGATCGGGTTTGCTCCTTTGGAACTGACCGAGCCTGGAAAAGCGGGGCCGCTACGCCATCTCGACGGCGTGGAGGTTCTGCACTGGCACGGCGATACCTTCGATGTACCTGACGAGGTGGATTTGCTCGCGACGACAGCGCCTTATGCTCAGGCGTTCGCGCGCGGCCGCAACCTGCTCGCGCTGCAATTCCATGCCGAGATGGGTGAGGACGAGCGGTTCGAACATTGGCTGGCGAACGACATCGTCGACATTGCCGAAGTGGGCATGACTCCCGAGGCGTTGCGCGCCGACCATGGCCGGCTCGGCCCGCCGGCGGCTGCTGCGGGACGGGCGATGATCGCGGAGTGGCTGGCGGGGCTGGGCAGCTAGGCTGGGTGTGCAGCAACAGGCGCAGTCGACGCAGGGATGGCGCGGCCGATCGTGGGCGAAAGCAGACGACGTCCTTACCTGAATAATTCGAGTGCTTCGCCGTCAAACCAGCCGCGGCGCGGCGGGCCGTCAGCTGTTAGACGGAGAGTAACGGGCTGGCCGACACCGGCGTCGCTTTCAGGGGTCAACGTCAATCTGTCGCCGCGTAACGTCGCACGCACACCGTACGTCAGGACGCCGTATTGGCCCAAATAGCGGGCGTTTTTCATAAAGATAATTCTTTGGCCGCCGTGGATAGCACACTCCCGGCAAGTCGGCCGCAGGCGATAGCGGTAATCGTAAACCGTGTAGCGGTCGCCGGACCTTTGAACGCTGCCGAGCTTTCGGACTCTCAATTGGTCATTTTTACAGTCGGTTGAGCCCGAGAAGGAGCCGGTGACGAGCGCCGACCTAAGGCCCAAAAGGCAATCTGTTCGACGCTGAGCCCGCGACGGGGCGTCGTTGCTTGGCCAAAGTACCAAAGCTGAGAGCGCAAGCGCGAAGCGATTCATCCAGCATCGACCCTGTGTTCGCTACGCACCATGGCTGGGGCTGCGAATGGACGCAACTGCATCGCCTATTCGCAGACTGTCGCCTCAGCCTATTATCCTCTACCAACGTCGGAGCAGACCTCCGCAGGCGATGCCGTACCGGTCCGACTCCCGTCGAACTTCGCACCATCCGGGCAGTCGACCAAGTCAGGGCTTGGCGGCGGGCGTAGGCGACGTCGGGGCGACGGAATCGACCGTCACGGTTCCGACCTTGCCCTTGTCCAGCGGATCGCGGATCGTGAACAAGAGCGTAGGATTGGCGCAGACGTCGAACTTGCCGTTTTCCTCGTGATTCTTGCCGTCGATCGACATCACGACCTTTAGGTCGAGTTGGCAGCCCATCGACTTGGGCGGGAACCACATCGTCCAGCGCTTCGAATTGAAGGCGAAATTGCTCGGAAACGCATTACCGCTCCATTGCGGCGCGCCGTTCTTCTCGGCCACGGCGTAGCGGAATTCCGTGACGCGGTGATTGCTCAGATTGACCAGGTAGATGCAGGCCTTTTTCTTGCAATCGGACGTGGTGGGAGCGCTCGACGGCATCCCGGCCATCTGATGACGCGGCAGTTCCCAGCCGGCGCCGCTGTCACTCCCGCTATCTGCGGCGTCCTGTGCGTGAGCGGGAAGGGCGATCACTGCGGCAAGCGGGACCAGTGCGAGCACGAATCCCCTATTCACGATCACACCCATCCTTCCAGCACCTGATCGGGCGGGCGGTGGCCGTCGGCCCAATGCTGGATGTTGCGGATGACGCGCTCGCCGGTGGCGGCGCGCGCCTCGAACGTTGCCGATCCCATATGCGGCAGCAGCACGACATTAGGCAGCGCGAGCAGCCGGGGATCGATCGCCGGTTCGTGCACGAACACGTCGAGGCCAGCGCCCGCCAGCCGGCCCTGTTCGAGCGCGTCGATCATCGCGGTTTCGTCGATCGCCGATCCACGCGATGTGTTGATCAGATAGGCCTGGGGCTTGAGCAGGGCCAAGCGGCGGGCGTCGATCAATCGCTCGGTCTGGTCGGTGTGAGGCGTGTGGATCGAGATGAAATCCGATCCGGCCAGCATTTCGTCCAGGTCTTCGTGCCAGGTCGCCGCAAGCTCCTGCTCGACCTGTTCGGGCAGGCGATGGCGATTATGATAATGGACGGTAAGGCCGAAGGCGCGCGCGCGGACCGCGACCGCCTGGCCGATCCGGCCCATGCCGACGATGCCCAGCGCCTTGCCCCCGATGCGGTGGCCCAGCATCGCGCCGGGGCTCCATCCGCTCCACTGGCCCGACCGCGCGAGCTTTTCGCCCTCTGCAAGGCGGCGCGGCACCGACAGGATCAGCGCCATCGTCATGTCCGCGGTGTCTTCGGTCAGGACGCCCGGCGTGTTCGTGACGAGAATGCCGCGGGCGCGCGCGGCCTTCAGGTCGATATGATCGACGCCGTTGCCGAAATTGGCGATCAATTTAAGCCGTTCGCCGGCCGCCTCGATCAGGTCGGCGTCAATCGTGTCGGTGACCGTCGGGACCAGTACGTCGGCGTCCTGAACGGCGGCGACGATCTCATCGCGGGTCATCGCCGCGTCGCGATGATTGAGCTGGGCGTCGAACAACTGCGCCATGCGGTCCATCACCGCATCGCTGAGTTCGCGCGTGACGATCACCCGAGGTTTGCGCTTTGACCCGGCCATATGTTCGGCTTGGCGGCTTCACGGGTTTTGGTCAATGCGGTTGATGCACTGCCACGCCTGCGCAATAGGTAGGAATCGATGGTGGCGTAAAGAAGGGGGATGGCCATGCGTATCGGCTGGGCGTTGTCGGGGATCGCGGCGGCGGCGATTGCGGTGCCGGCGATCGCCGCGCTGGTGGAAAAGAAGCCGCCTTATTTCGCGTCGATCAATGCGAAATCGGCGTTCATGCGCACCGGCCCGAGCCGGATCTATCCGGTCAGCTGGAAGTACCAGCGTCAGGGTCTGCCGGTGAAGATCGTCGAGAATTACAAGGAAAAAGGCGGGGGCGCCTATTGGCGCAAGATCGAGGATCCGGGCGGTACGCAGGGCTGGATGCAGGCGAACCTGATCAGCGATCAGCGCACCGCGATGGTGATGGGCGATATCGCCGAACTGCGCGACTCGCCGCGCTTCGCGGGCAAGGTCAATTGGCGCGCGCAGCCCGGCGTGATCGGTCGCGTCAACAAATGCGGCAATGGCTGGTGCTATCTCGACGTGGCTGGGCGGGGCGGTTTCATCGAGATCAGCCATCTCTGGGGCGTCGACCCGACCGAAACGATCGAGTGATGCGGATCGAGCTGGATGACGTCTCGCGGCCCGAAGTGGTCGCGCTGGTCGAATATCATCTGCGCTCGATGCACGAGATTTCGCCGCCCGACAGCGTGTTCGCGCTCGATTTGTCGGGGTTGAAACATGCGGACGTGACATTCTGGACCGTGTGGGACGGCGAAGACCTGCTTGGCATGGGTGGGTTGAAGCAGCTCAGCGCGGAGCATGGCGAGATCAAGTCGATGCGCACGGCACCCACCGCGCTTCGCCGGGGCGTCGCGCGCGCGATGCTCGATCATATTGTGCGGGAGGCCGGCGCGCGGGGCTATCGTCGCCTCAGCCTCGAAACGGGCAGCAATGCGCCGTTCGCTCCAGCCTGGGCGCTGTATGAACGCGCGGGGTTTCTACCTTGCGCGCCGTTCGGAAATTACAGCGATATCCGTTTCAGCCGCTATTTCAGCATCGAGCTGTAACCGCGAACGATCAGCGACTGCATCACCGAAGATCGCGACGATGGCATCCTGGCTTGGCCGCCGAGCCAGGCATTCACTGCGGTCCGCGCACAGCGCGAAAAACTCGAGCTGGAGGTTCTCGCCGATCTTCATCAGATTCGAGCATCGATCGACTTGGTCTGTGTAGCGGCTAACTGCCCCACGATTCCGCACGGCGGCCATCAAGACCGCTGCGCACCAGCTTAGTCGATCAGTTCGACCGCTACCGCCGTCGCCTCGCCACCGCCGATGCACAAAGACGCTACGCCGCGCTTGAGCCCGCGCGTCTGAAGCGCCGAGACCAACGTCGTCAGGATGCGCGCGCCGCTCGCCCCGATCGGGTGGCCGAGCGCACAAGCGCCCCCGTTCACGTTGATCTTGTCGTGCGGGATGCCGAGGTCGTGCATCGCGATCATCGCGACCACCGCGAACGCCTCATTGACCTCGAACAGGTCGACATCGGCGACGGTCCAGCCGGCCTTGTCGAGCGCCTTCTGCATCGCGGCGACCGGGGCGGTGGTGAACTTGGCCGGCGCGTGGGCGTGCGCCGCTTGCGCGACGATCCGCGCGACCGGTGTCTTGCCGAGCTTGTCGGCGACCGAGGCGCGGGTGAGGACCAATGCAGCGGCGCCGTCGGAAATCGACGAAGCATTGGCCGCGGTGATCGTGCCGTCCTTGGCGAAAGCGGGCTTGAGTGTGGGGATCTTCGACGGATCCGCCTTTGCCGGCTGTTCGTCGAGCGTGACCGTGTCGGTGCCCTTGCGCCCGACCACCTCGACCGCGACGATCTCGCGCTCGAACGCGCCGGACTTCTGCGCGGCCTGCGCACGCTCGAGGCTGGCGATCGCGTAATCGTCCTGCGCCTGGCGCGTAAATTGATATTCCTGCGCGGTCTCTTCGGCGAAGCTGCCCATCAACCGGCCGGGCTCATAGGCATCCTCGAGCCCGTCGAGGTACATGTGATCCTTGAGCACGTCGTGCCCGATCCGCGCGCCGCCGCGGTGGCGCATCGAGAGGTAGGGCGCATTGGTCATGCTCTCCATGCCGCCCACGACGATCAGGTCGACCGAGCCGGCGGCGAGCGCCTCGCTGCCCATGATCGTCGCCTGCATGCCCGAACCGCACATCTTGTTGACCGTGGTCGCCTCGACATGCTCGCCCAGCCCGGCATTGATCGCAGCCTGGCGCGCAGGTGCCTGGCCGAGCCCGGCGGGGAGGACGCAGCCCATATAGATGCGTTCGATCTGTTTGGGATCGACGCCCGCGCGCTCGACCGCACCCTTGACTGCGGTCGCGCCCAATTGCGTGGCGCTGGCGCCGGTCAGCGTGCCCTGAAAGCTGCCCATCGGCGTGCGCGCGTAGGACAGGATGACGATCGGGTCGGCGGTCATGAAGAAACTCCGGAAAGCATGTTGACGGCGATCTAGGCGTGCGAGCCGGCGAATTCAAATTGGCGGCCTTGCTTTGCGGCAATTCCGACGTGCCGTTCGTTCGCTAGGGAAATGACCATGGAAACCCTAGTAACCGCGATCAAATGGGTCGCTTCGATCAGCGGGATCGTCGCCGCGCTGATGGTGTCGCTCGATTCCGGCAGGCGCGTGACCGGCTGGGGGTTCGTCATCTTCAGCGGATCTGCTTTGTGCTGGCTGGCCGGCGCCATCTTGTCGCGCGACGGCGCGCTGGGGACGCAGAATGTCGCGCTACTCGCGATCGACGTCTTTGGCATCTATCGGTACCTGATCCGCAAGAAGGCGGTCAGCTGACCGCGATCCGCGCTTACCCTTTACGTTAACCCATGATAGCAAAGTGGCGATGAGGACGTTGCTGCTCGCTTTGTTGGTAACCGCGCCCGCCGCCGCGCAGGAAGCGGCGTCGTCCAAGGTGCCGCCGGTGTCGCCGCCCGCTCCGCATGTCATCGATCCGGCATCCTCGGTGGATGGCCTTCCGATCAGCGCGCTGCCGGCCCAGCGATTACCCGCCAAAGGTTGCGCGGCGTTTCTGTGGACGCGGACGCCCAGCATGGCGCTGGTCGCGATGGCGACCACCGATCCTGCGTCGCTGCGGCTGCCGATCGACGGCAAAGTGACGGACCTTCCGATCAGCGCGCAGAACGGCATCGGCGGCTTGGGCTATTCGCAGATCACCGAATATAGAGGCGCGGGCACGACCGCGACCTTGCAGGTTGTCGTGAAGACCGACGCCGGCACCCCGAAAAGCGGGTCAATTTCAGACGCCACGTTGCGGATCGACCGCGCAGGCCGGGCCAGCGTGGTGATACCGGTCGCCGGGGCGATCGGGTGCGCGTGAAGAATCTGGGGAGGAAAGACGCGATGACGATGCATGACATTCTGGCGGCACAACGCGCGGCGTTCACGGCCGAATTGCCGGTGAGCCTCACCGTGCGCAAGGACCGGCTGAAGCGCGCCGCCGCGATGATCGCCGACAATGCCGATCGCTTTTGCGAAGCCCTGAGCGAGGATTTCGGGCATCGCAGCCGCGAGCAGTCGATGCTGACCGATATCGCCGCCTCGGTCGCGCCGCTCAAACACGCATTGAAGCATGTCGATCGCTGGTCGCGCCCGGAGCGCCGTCCGGTGACCGCGCCGCTCGGCCTGCTCGGCGCCAAGGGTTGGATCGAGTTCCAGCCCAAGGGCGTGGTCGGCGTGATCTCGCCGTGGAATTTCCCGGTCAACCTGATCATGGCACCGCTGGCCGGGGTGTTCGCGGCGGGCAACCGTGCGATGGTCAAGACCAGCGAATTCACCCCGCGCGTCGCTGCATTGTTCGAGGAAGTCTGCCCGAACTTTTTTGCCGCGGACGAGCTCGCCTTCGTCTCGGGCGGACCGGAGATCGGCAAGGAGTTCTCCGGCCTGGCGTTCGATCACCTGATCTTCACCGGCGCCACCGGGATCGGCCGGCATATATTGCACGCCGCGGCGGACAATCTGACCCCGGTGACGCTCGAACTCGGCGGCAAGTCGCCGGTGATCTTCGGGCGGTCGGCGGACGTGAAGCGCGGCACCGAGCGCGTTGCGATCGGGAAGATGCTCAATGCCGGCCAGATCTGCCTGGCGCCCGATTACATGCTGGTCCCGTCGGACCAGGAGCAGGCGGTGGTCGACGGCCTGAAGCAATCGGTTTCGGCGATGTATCCGACCTTGCTCGCCAATCCCGACTACACCTCGATCATCAACGATCGGCATCACCAGCGACTGCAGGATTGGCTGGAGGACGCCCGAGCCAAGGGCGCGACGATCGAGACGGTCAATCCGGCCAACGAGGATTTCGCCGCGTCGAACAGCCGCAAGATGCCGCTCCATATCGTCCGCGACGCTACCGACGACATGACGGTGATGCAGGAGGAGATTTTCGGGCCGATCCTGCCGGTGCGGCGCTACGACGATATCGATGGAGCGATCGCCGAGGTGAACCGCCGCGACCGGCCTCTCGGACTCTATTATTTCGGCAGCGACGACACGGAGCGCCGCCGCGTGCTCGACCGCACGATCTCCGGCGGCGTAACGCTGGACGACGTGATCTTTCACATCTCGAACGAGGAATTGCCGTTCGGCGGGATCGGCCCATCGGGGATGGGCGCCTATCACGGCCATGACGGGTTCAAGACGTTCAGCCATGCCAAAGCGGTGTATCGCCAGGCACGCTTCGATATCGCCAAGCTCGCGGGACTCAAGCCACCCTATGGCAAGGCGACGATGACCTCGGTCAAGCGGCAGATGAAATAGGGTTCCAGAGCGGGCCTGACAAAAACAGGGGCCGCCCAAAGGCGGCCCCGAGTGATGCTGCTGTTTGCCAAAGCAGTATGGCCGACATGGCCGGAAACTTGATGATTCGCAATGCGCTGGCGCGTTTGCGCATACCCATTTCGAGTTTAGGACATAGCTTATGTCGCTCTGAAGAGCGTTGAACGCGGATGGTGGGGATGGGGCGGCCAAATGATAACTTGTGTGTGTACGAAATTAATTTGAAAATTCTCAAAAATATATCGACGGTTGTAGCGCCACATCGCTGTATATATTCTGTATTATATTGAATAATCTGCGTATTATTGAGATGAAAATATCTCGTTTACTCTTGATATAGCATGGTCGGTTGCGCCCGATTTGCGCGCGATCATCTCACGACGACGCTCGCGGGCGCAGGATCGGCTCTGCTGCAGGCCTGTTGCTCCACTTCTACCTTGCGGATCGCGGCGGCGAGTTGGGCCTGGCCGAACGGCTTGGCGACCTTGATGATGTTCTGAATCGCGGCCTCGGGAAGTTCGCCATAGCCGGACGCCAGGATGACCGGCAGGTCGGGGACGATCTCGCGCACCCTCTCGATCAGCTGTGTGCCGACCATGTTTGGCATGGCTTGGTCGGTGATCAGCAGGTCGAACGCGGTATCGTCCTTGAAGAACGCCAACGCCTCGACCGCCGAATTCGCTTCGGTCACGACGTACCCCATGTCCTCGAGCAAGGCTGCGGTGTTCATCAGGACGAGACTGTCATCGTCAACCACCAGCACCCGGAGACTGCGTGGCTGGTCGACCGTCTCGGGAGCCGATGTCGGCGCGACGCCGGCGTCCTGGCGCGGGTCGGTGACCGGCAACCATAATTCGGCGGAGGTTCCACGCCCGATCACGCTGCGCAATACCAGCTCGCCTTTCATCTGATCGGCAAGGCCATGGATCATCGACAGGCCGAGCCCCGTCCCCTTGCCGATTCCCTTGGTCGTGAAAAACGGCTCGGTGGCACGCGCCAGGGTGGCGGCGTCCATGCCGGTACCGGTGTCGACAACAGCCAGCTTGACGTACCGGCCGGGGGCGAGCCCATCGGGTTTCCGATCGTCGACCGTGGCCTCACTGGCGGTGATCGAGATGGCGCCGCCGTCGGGCATCGCATCGCGCGCATTCACCGCGAGATTGAGCAAGGCCATTTCGAGCTGGTTCGCATCGGCGAGCACCCAAGGGAGCGACAACGGGAATTGCAGCCCGATCGGGTGCGACGGGCCGAGCGTGCGCTGGAGCAGGTCGTTCATGCCGCGGAGGAGCGCGGGAATATCGACCGGCTCCGGGTTGAGTTCCTGACGTCGCGCGAAGGCAAGCATGCGTTGCGTGAGCGCAGCGCCGCGTTCGGCGCCTTGCCGGGCATTGTCGATCAGCCGTTGCGCTGAGGCGTCGCCCGAGACGCGCCGTTCGAGAAGAGTCAGGCTGCTGAGGATGGCCATCAGCAGATTGTTGAAATCATGCGCAACGCCGCCGGTCAGTTGACCGATCGCTTCCATCTTCTGCGACTGGAACAGCGCTTCGCGCGCGATGTCGAGCTTGCGCTGCGCTTCGTCTCGTTCCGTCACGTCTCGCGTTACCTTCGCGAAACCAAGGAGCTCGCCTTTGTCGTCGCGGATGGGGTCTAGCAGGACGCTGGCGCGAAACCGGCTGCCGTCCTTGCGGACGCGCCAACCCTCCGCCGTGAAGCGGCCCCGTTCGCGTGCGATCGATAGGGCGCGTTCGGGCTCACCGGCGAGGCGATCCTCTGCCGTGTAGAAGCGCGAAAAATGGGAGCCGATGATTTCGGCCGGCGTATAGCCCTTGATGCGTTCGGCACCGGAATTCCAGCTGGCGATGTGACCTTGGGGATCGAGGCGATAGATCGCATAGTCGGTGACGCTCTGGACAAGCAGCCGGAACTGTTCCTCGCTTTGGCGCAGGGACTCGGCGGCGGCCCGGCGTTCGGTCAGGTCTCGCGTGATCTTGGCGAAGCCGATCAGCGTGCCGTCCTTTGCCCAAATCGGGTCGATGACGACATGCGCCCAGAACCGCTCGCCATTCTTGCGGATCCGCCAGCCTTCGCGTTCGAACTTGCCCTCGGTGCGGGCTATCGCCAGCGCTCGCGCGGGCAACCCGTCACTGCGATCTTCGGGCGAATAGAAACGCGAGAAATGCTGGCCGACGATCTCTTCGGCGGTGTAGCCTTTGAAGCGCTGCGCGCCGGCATTCCAGTTGGTGACGATCCCGTCGGGATCGAGCATGTAGATCGCATAGTCGGTGATCGCGTCTACCAGCAGGCGATAGCGGTCGTTTTCCGAATTCGCATCGGTGTGACGGTGTTCGCGATTCACACCCGGGTCCCCTTCGTCCCGCCGTGCAGCGGCGGGCTAGCCAAATTCAACCACGCGGCAGACGAAAGGTTCCCGGCCTGTTTACCGGGAAAGGCACTTCAATCCACGTATTTCGAGCGGGCGCGGAGCAGCCAGCGCCGTTCCGCGTCTGCCGGCGCAAGGGCGAGGGCGGCGTCATAGGCCCGACGCGCGGCATCGGCGAGGCCCAGCCGTGCCAACAGGTCGGCGCGCAATGCGTGATAGGGCAGGTAATCGGCCAGGCCGGCATGGCTGAGCGCGTCGACCTCCTCCAACGCGACTGCCGGTCCCCGTGTCTCGGCTAACGCCACCGCGCGATTGAGGCGTGTGATGGGATCGTCGCGGCAGGCAAGCAACGCGTCATAAAGCGTCAGGATCGCGGGCCAGGGCGCGGGTTCGGCGAGCGAACGGCGCGCGCACCATTCGGCGTGGATCAGCGCCTGGAGGCTGCGTGCGCCAAGAGAGCGCGTCAGGACGCCAGCGAGATAGCGACGGCCTTGGGCAATCAACATCGTATCCCACAGGCTAGGATCCTGTTGGGCGAGGGGCACCATCATGCCATCGGCATCGACCCGCGCGGGCCGCCGCGCCTCGGCGAAGCGGACGGTCGCGGTGAGCGCCTGGACCTCGGGTTCCGTCGGGAGCATTGCCGCGAGTGCCGCTGTGATCCTCAGCATCTCCTCGGCATAACCGGCATGGCGCCCGGTCCCGGCACTGTCGGCATGGGCGTGGGCGTAAGCGACTTCCAGCGTCGAGAGCACGGCGTCGAGCCGCTCGCTCCAGTGATCGGGGCCGGGCACCTCGAACGGCACGCCGGCATCGGCGATCTTGCGCTTTGCCCGAGTCAGGCGTTGCAGCAATGCGGGTTCCGCGATCAGGAATGCGCGGGCGATCTCCTGTGCCGACAGGCCGCACACCAGCCTGAGGGTCAGCGCGGCACGCGCCTCGGGATGGATTGCGGGGTGGCAGCAGACGAAGATCAGCCGCAACCGTTCGTCGGGGATCAGCGGCGCGGCGGTCATCAGCTCCTCCACGGTCGGTTCTGGCTCCGGCTCGGGCAGCGCGGCCGCATGGCGTACCGCGCTGCGCCGCAAGCTATCGAGCGCGACGCGGGTCGCGACGCGATAGAGCCACCCCGCCGGATTGGCCGGCGGGGCGTCGGCCCAGGCAGAAACCGCCCGCGCGCACGCCTCCGCCAGCGCTTCCTCGGCAAGGTCGAGGTCGCGGAAGCAGGCGGCGAGCGCGGCGGTGATTCGCCCGCCATCCGCCCGCAGCACCGCGTCGAGCATCACTTGCCCGGCGGGTGGAGCAACGGGCGGATCTCGATCGAGCCGTCGAAGCGAACGGGCACGCGGCGCGCGATTGCGATCGCATCGTCCAGATTGTCCGCCTCGATCACATAATAGCCGCCGAGTTGTTCGCGCGTTTCGGCGAAGGGGCCGTCATGGACCGTCTGCTTGCCGTTGACGGTACGGACCGTCGTCGCCGTAGCCGTCGGCGCCAAGCCGGCGCCGGTCTTGTACTGGTCACCCAGTTCGCTGACGAGGTCCCAATGCTTGGCGACGATCGCCTGCATCTCGGGCGTATCGTTCTTGTCGCCATAGACGCTCTCGTCCTCGTAGATCAGGATCATGTAATGCATCTTGTATCTCCTGCGACCGCCGGAATGCGATCGTACCGCGGAGACGCGCGAGCGGGAGCGGATTCGACAGGCGCCGGAATTTTTTCAGGCGCCCCTTTATCCTTCGATCCCATATTTCTTCGCGCGGTCGGCGACCTTGGCGTCGATGGCGATCGCCGCGGCGCGATCGGACTTGGCCTGCGCGTCCTGGCCCGATTTCGCTTCGACCAGCCCGCGCATGTAGAGCGACCAGGCGCCGCGCGGGTTAATCGCCAGGGCGGCGTTATAGTCGGCCAGTGCCTGCTTCCATTCGCCGCGCCGTACCCGGATCAGCGCGCGGCTGTCGAGGATCGAGGCATCGCGGGGCATTGCCCGGAGCGCGGCGTTGCAATCGTCCATCGCCCTGTCGAGCTCTCGGTCGAGCAGGCCCCGCGCCCAACACCGGCCGTTGAGCGCGATTCCCCGGCTGCTGTCTTCCGGATGGCTGGCGAGCCAGAGATCGTAGTTGGGAAGCGCGGCTTCGGGATCTCCGAGCCGATCATACAGCAATGCCACCGTCAGACGCTTGTCGGCTGACGGGGCGAGGGCGGCTTCGGCTGCCTTGACGTCCGCCTGTACGCCTTCTTCGCGCCCGTCGCGCAGCCGGACTTGCGCACGGTCCAGCCTTGCGCCGGCATTGTCCGGGGACAGCGCAATCACGCGGTCGAGGTCGGCAAGCCCTCCCGCGTGGTCGCCCTTGGCGAAGCGAGCCGAAGCGCGTTGATAGACATAACGACTGTCGTTCGGGGCGAGCGCGATCGCCTTGTCGAAATCCGCCAATGCCTCGGTCAGTTTCTGATTGGACGCAAAGATCGCGCCGCGACGCGCGAATCCGTCCGCAGTGGTCGGTTCGCCAGACTTGTCGGCTAGGTCGAGCGGCTTGCCGTCCGACGTCCGCACGCCTTTCGGCGACAGGCCGAACACCGGGCCGCCTTCATAGGTGATGAACATCCTGTGGTTCACGTTCGACACGTACATGCGGTGCGTCAAAAAGAAGTCGACGCCGATCAGCATGTCCACCTTGCCGAAGTCGGATTGCGCGATATCGAGCGTGGGAGCACGAATTGCTTCGCCGCCAATCTCGATCTTGTTGAAGGTCGCGCGCCAGGTCGGCACCTTTCGCGTCCCGATCCCGCTGCCCTGTCCGACGGCAACCACCCCGGGCGAGTCCGGTGAGACGCCGAGGCGCTTGGCGGCCGCCAGGGAGATCACCGAATTCGCTGCACCGGTATCGAACATCGCCTTGAGCTTGAATCCGTTCAGCAGGATCGTGCCGATCGTCCGCGGCCGGAATTCACTATCCGGCGGGTCGAGCTCGACCATGGTGTAAGGCTTGTCCCCCGCCCAATAGGCCAGGACGGCGCGCTCGCACCCTATCGACTTCATCAACCGCACCGCTCCATGCGGCAGATCATATTCGATGTCCGCAAAGCCCAGGATGTTCTGGCCCAGCATGCCGGTCGCGCCCATGTCGCTGCCACCGACGATGAACAGCACCTTCGGAAGCTCGTTACCGGCAAGCGAGACCTCATCGGTTTCGGTAATGCCGGCAGAGGTTTCGCCGCCAAACCCGCTTATGCGAAATCCAGGAGGCGCCATGTCGACCTTGAGGCCGTATTCCGTCGCACTGGCGCGGGAGAGAGTGCTGTAGAAGGCGCCGCTATCGAGGATGAAACGAGCGGGCTTTCCGCCGATCCGAGCATCCACCATTGGCTGCAGGTTGGCCATCGTCACCGGCAACGTCGCGATTGTCTCGGCACGGCACTGATTTGCGGGCGGCATCGGGGCGGCCAGCGCGCCCAGCAATGCAATCAGACTCGTCGCGCCCATCAGATCCCCCCCTTATTGGGCGCAAGTTATGCCAAATTTCCAATTCGCATAGCAAGATAGGGCTAGATTCCGCGGGTCGATTATTCTGCCGACAAAAAACCCGGCGGCCGGATGGGCCGCCGGGTAGGATCGCGCCTTGATGACAAGGGGCGCGTAAGCGTTGAGCGTCAGGCCGCGACGGGCATCTGCACCGGGGGCAGGCGATTGCCGAGCTTGCCGAGCGTGCCGATCACCGCGCGACGCATCGGGTGCCAGAAGGCGGAGAGCGTCAGCAGCGCCGATCCGATCACGAACGCTGTGAAGGCCATCGACAGTTCGACCGCGCCCGCCTGCCGGAACAGCATCGACAGAGCGTAGAGCACATAGGCCAGGCTCGATACCAGCAGGGCGCGGCGATCGATCGCCAGCGCGATGAAGGCAAACACCAGGTACAGCGCCATCACGATGAGCGCTTGGGCGACGCCGATCTGGCCCTGGAACACGCCGAGCATGTGGAACACCGAATGCGCGATCATCGGCGCGGCGGCGAGGTGCAACCAGAATGCGACATCGCTGCGCCGCGTCGTGCGGGTGAGGTCCGATCCATCCCACCACATCGCGAGCGCGAAGGTGCCGATGCCGCCGAGCAACACCAACGGGAAGATGCCCTCCTCGCCGACATGCGTCACCGCGACATAGAGCGCGACCAGGGCAGCGACGCCGCTTGCCGCGCCCACCGCGACGGTGATCGGTACCATGAACCGCTTCCAATGCAGCCAGGTCGCGCCACCGGTCACCACCGCGATACCGGTCGCGATAAGTGCGTTGGTCTGGTCGCTCCAGTCTGGGTTGATGTCGACCAACGTGCCGACCATCGTCGCCGCGACGCCGCCGGCGAACGCGAGCAGCAGGATGATGCTGGGAAGCGCCATGCGCCGGACGCGGGTGAAATATTCGGCCAGCGCCCAGGCAGCGACGGCGACTCCGAACCCGCCCAAGCCCGTCTTAACCCAGCCGCCGAGCCAGCCGATCGACGTCAGCAACAGCGCGATGGCGATGGCGACGAATATGTCGTTGAACCCGGTCAATAACCGGAAGCTTTCCTCGTCCACCGCGGGCGCGACGCGCATCGCGGCGATATGCTGGCGGAAAGCGTCGGCGGCCGACTGCGGGATCACACCCGCCGCCACCGCGCCCTCCAGGTCGCTTTCACTATACATGGCACTCCTCCTCTGCGGAGATCATGTACCATAAGTGACATAGTGTAGCAACACACTAAGGTAGTGGGGCGGCTCAGCGCCGTTCGGCGGCTTGATGAGCGGCCAGCACCGCGTCGTAATTGCCGAGCACGCGCTCCTCGAGGTCGGTGTCGCAATATTCGACCACCTCGGCGATTTTGCCGTCCCGGAAGTGGAAGACGAAGCAATAGTGGTTGTCGTACCGCTTGCCGGATTTGAGCATCACGTCGCCGCGCACTTCCGCGACCACCATCTCGCCTTCCGCCACCAGATTGATCGCCCGCGCGGTATAATCGGTCGCGAACAGAGCGAAGAGGGGGCGTAGCAAATCGCGATGGATCGTCTCCTGCCCCTCGAACCGTCGCGACCAACTGCAATGACCCGGAAAGCGCCATACATAATCCGGATGGACTGACGCCGCGAAGACGCTCCGGTCGCCCTGCGCCATCGCGGCATAGAAGCGTTCGATCACCTGCTTGTTCCGCTCGCCGCTCATGACATTCTCCTTGTCCCACAAGGATATGCCTTCGGGTTGACTATCCTAGAAATGAATAGTTCTGATATCGCGCATGTCGGAATTGGATATTGGTCGCTACGACCTGAACTTGTTGCGTGCCCTGTTGGCAATGATCGAAAGCGGCAGCGTTACCCGGGCTGCACAGATCGTATCGGTGTCGCAGCCCGCAATGAGCCGCATCCTCGCTCGCCTGCGCGAGGATTTCGGCGATCCTCTGTTGGTACGCAGCGGGGCGGGGATGAAGCGTACGCCGCGCGCGGAAGCGCTCGCCGATCCCGTCCGTGCCCTGCTCAAGCAAGCGGCCGCCTTGTATGAGGGCGAGGCGTTCGACCCCGCGGCGGCGCAGCGCGTGTTCCGGGCGGCGATTCCCGACGTGGTCGCCGCGACAATGCTCGCCCCGTTGATCGAGGCGATGGCGCGCGAGGCACCCGGCTGCCGGATCGACCTCATCCCCTGGCCGCGGCCGAACGATCCGGTCATCGCAACGCTCGATTTCGCGATCAGCACGGACACGATGTTGTTTGCCGGACTGCGCATGGCGCCGCTGTTCGACGATCATGACGTGCTAGCGGTCCATGTCGGGCAGCCGGCGACGTGGCGGCAGGTGCTCGAAATGCTCGATGCGCCGCATGTCGCGGTGGTCGGTGCGGGGGCGACTAGCGATCCGGTCGACGACTGGCTGGCGGACCAAGGGCTGCACCGCCGCATCGCCGCGGTCGTACCGCATTATCTTCAGGCGCTGATGGCGGTGGCGCGGACCGACTTGGTCGCCATCCTGCCGTCACGGTTGATTGCCGCCTATGGGCCGAAGCTCGAGGTGCGCGGGGTCGAACTGCCTATCGAGCAGAGTATCGACCGCCATTTCCTGTTCCATCCGGTCGAGCGCGATGCCGATGCTGCGTCGGCGTGGTTGCGGGATTTGATCCAGCGGACGGTGGGGGATTGACTGCTCAATTCCTCCCCGAGCTTGGCTCGGGGAGGGGGACCATTGCGCAGCAATGGTGGAGGGGAATGGCGGCGCCATTGCCTCGCACCCAAACCTCGCTTCGCTC
>NZ_BCYZ01000077.1 GCF_001598455.1 Sphingomonas pruni NBRC 15498 | reverse complement strand
CCCAGCCGCGAAAGCGGCGAGGATAAGCCCATCCTCCTCGCTTCGCTCGGCCCCTCCACCGCCCGCTACGCGGTCGGTCCCCCTCCCCATCTACGACGGGGAGGATTTGGTTTATCGATAGACTCACCTTGTCACCGCACAAGCAAAAGCCGGGTTGTTGCGCGCGCGCACCGGAGTAGAGGCGGATCGTGCTGCAGCCACCTCAAGCCAAGCCCCGCTCGACCACGCTCAGCGTACTGATTCCGTTCGGCATCGTCACCCTGATCTGGGGATCGACCTGGCTGGTGATCCGCGATCAATTGGGCGTGGTGCCACCAAGCTGGTCGGTGACCTATCGCTTCCTGGTCGCCGGCATCTGCATGACCGGCTGGGCGCTGTGGAAGCGCGAGAGCTGGCGGCTCGGCGCTCGCGGCTATGGCTTCGCGGCGCTGCTCGGGCTGCTGCAATTCTCCGGCAATTTCAATTTCGTCTATCGCGCCGAACAGCACGTCACTTCGGGCCTGGTGTCGGTGGTGTTCGCGATGCTGCTTATTCCCAACGCGTTGTTCGGGCGCGTCTTCCTCGGTCAGAAGCTCGGCCGTCAGTTGATGATCGGATCGGCGATCGCGATGGCAGGCGTCATCCTGCTGTTCGTACGCGAGGCGCGAGTCGATCCGCACGGGCCGGGCCAGGTGCTGGCGGGCATTGGCTTTACCTTGTGCGCGATCCTCTGCGCGTCGACAGCCAACGTCATGCAGGCGACGCCGACCGCCGCACGCTATCCGATGGGCACGACGGTAGCGGTGGCCATGCTCGTCGGCGCCGCGATCGACGCGATGTTCGCTTACGCTACGACTGGCGCTCCGGTGATCGAGCATCGCCCGGTCTATGTCCTCGGCATCCTCTATCTCGGCGTGTTCGCCTCGGCACTCGCTTTCCCGCTCTATTTCGGAGTGATCCGTACGATCGGGCCGGCCAAGGCCGCCTATTCGAGCGTCATCGTGCCGGTGATTGCGATGATGCTGTCGACCTTGTTCGAAGGCTATCGCTGGTCGGGACTGGCGATCGGCGGCGCTGCGCTCGCCGCATTCGGCCTGGTTATCGCGTTGAGGGCGCGCAGACCCAACCGATAGTCGGCATAGGCCGGCCGCCAGCTCAGCACGCGCTTCGCCTTCAGGTTGGACACACGCCGGTTCTCGGCATGAAAGGCCCGCGCCTCGGGCGTCAGCGCGTCGAGCGGGACGACGGGCGGTGGATCGATGCCGAGCAACTCTGCGGCGAACTCGATCACCGCGTCCTGGCTCATCGGCATGTCGTCAGCGAGGTTGTAGGCTCCCGGGGGGGAGTCGAGCCCGGCGATCACGCCGGCGGCGAGATCGTCGACGTGGATGCGGCTGAAGACCTGTCCGGCAATCCCGGTCCGGTGCGCCCGCCCGCTGCGCACGCGATCGAGCGGCGAGCGGCCGGGGCCGTAAATGCCCGGCAGGCGAAACACGCGCGCGCCGAGCGACAACCAGTCGGCGTCCGCGCGATTGCGGGCCTGTCGCCGCCCGAGGATCGGTGCGCTTTCATCGACCCACGCCCCGCCGGCGTCGCCATAGACGCCCGTCGAGGAGAGGTAGCCGAGCCACTTGCCTCCATCCGTCAGCGCCGCGCCGTAGCGCGCAAGAACGGGATCGACCTCGTCCGGCGGCACCGAAGACAGGACGTGCGTCGCGCGATCGATCGCCGCGATCACGCCCTCCCGATCGTCGAAATCGAGATTGCCCGCACTGCCGGTCGCGGCGATCTCCCATCCGTCGAGCCGGGCCGCGACGACGCTCGCCGAATAGCCCAGGCCGAAGATCAGAAGATTATTTCGCGCCATAGCCGCCAAAATACGTGCCGAAATAGTCGCCCTTGTTCCAGCGCGGACGTTCGTCGTTGTCGGCGATCTCTCGCGCGATGGCGTAGTTGACAGTGACGAACCGCGCGCCCTGCGCCCAGTCGAGCGGCTGCGAAATCTCGTCCGACGGCTGGTGATAATGGTTCGCCATGAAGTCGGCCCAGGCCGCCTTGCCGGCCCCCTTCTCGCCTGGCCACAGGAAGACCGACGGAATGCCTTTCTGCACGAAGCGGAAATGGTCGGAGCGGACGAAAATACCTTCCTCCGGCATCGGGTCGGGCGACATCGACACGCCGACCGACGCCACAGCCCGCTCGACGATCGGCCCGAGCGTCGAGCGCTGCGCGCCGAACACCACCATGTCCTCGAACGGATAAGTGATCAGCGGCATGTCGAGATTGACGTCGGCGACGATCGATTTGAGCGGCACGGTCGGATTGTTGGCGAAATAGTCGGAGCCGACCAGTCCCTTCTCCTCGGCGGTCACGGCCAGGAACATGACGGTACGGCGCGGCGGCTTGCCCGAGGCGGCGAAGCGCTTGGCTTCCTCGATCAGGCTGGCAATGCCGATCGCATTGTCTTCCGCGCCGTTGTTGATCGTGTCGCCGGTCTTGTCGGGCTTGCCGACACCGATATGGTCGAGATGCGCCGACAGGATGACGACCTCATCCTTCAATTTGGGGTCGCCGCCCGGGATGATGCCGATCACGTTCGACGACGGCATCGGCCGCGTCTCGGTGTTGATCGCGACCGTCAACACACCCTTGAGCGGAATCGGCTTGAACACGGCCTTGTCGCTGTCCGCCGCCTTGCGCACCTGGTCCCATGAGGTGCCGGCGCCGGCGAACATTTTCGCCGCGGCCGCCATTGATAGCGTCCCTAGGATCGGGGCACTGTCGGAGCTCGCGCGGTCACCCGCCCGCGCCCAGGTGACGCGCTCGCGCTGCCATTGGCTCACCGTGGCGGCGAACGGTGCCGCACCGCGACCGCTTCTGGGGCTCTCGATCTGGATGACGCCGATCGCGCCATGCTCCGCGGCAATGCGCGCCTTGCTCGGAGCGCTGGAGAAGAACGCGCGCTCCTCACCGTCATAATCGGCCGGCGCGCTGCCGATATAAGCGACGATCTTCCCGCGGACGTCGACGCCGCGATAATCGTCCCGCTTGTAATCCGGCGCGACGATTCCGTAGCCGACGAAGACGATCGGCGCGCTGAGGCTGGTTTCCGCCTTCGAGGCATTGGGCGCGGGCACGAAATCCTCGCCGAAGACCAACGTCTGCGGCTGCCCGCCCGTCGGCGTCCAGACGAAATTGCCTTTGTCGGCGAGCTTGTAGCCGATCAGCGGCACCTTCTGCAGATAGCCGCCTTCATCTCCGCCCGGACGCAGCCCGGCGGCGTAGAATTGAGCAGCGACATATTGCGCGGCGATGTCGAATTCGTGGCTGCCCGCCTCGCGCCCGCGCATCGCATCCGATGCCAGGAACATGACATGGGCCTTCATCGCTGCCTGATCGGCGGGGAGCGAAGCGTTGACCCGCTCGTTGATCGATGCTGCGCTTTCCTTCGCGGGAGCGGCAGGGGCTGGAGGAGCCTTTTCGGTCTGGGCGATCGCGGTCCCGGCGGCGAGCATCAACGCGGCTGCGCCGATCAGTCTCAACATGGCTTTCCTCTTGGCTGTCTTTGTCGTGGCGCGTAGCACGCTTGTTAAGGTTGGCAATCGCGTATTGTGCGAGTGATACAGCCACAACGAAGAACCGCACAGGAACCCTATGCTCGACGCCCAGTCCGCCCTCGCCAATCCGCCCGTCACGCATCGGGAGGATTATCAGGCGCCCGACTGGATGGTCCCCGATATCGCGCTGGATTTCGAGCTCGATCCGGCGACGACGCGGGTCAAGGCGGCGCTCGACGTGACGCGCAACGGCGATCACGAGCGGCCGCTGCGCCTTGATGGCGACGGACAGACGCCGCTGTCGGTGCGGGTCGACGGCAATGCGCATAACGACTGGCGCATGGACGGCACCGACCTGGTCATCGACCTTCCCGGTGGGCAGCACCGCGTCGAGACCGAGGTCGAGATCCATCCCGATCGCAACACCCAATTGATGGGGCTTTACGCATCGGGCGGAAACCTGTGCACCCAGTGCGAGGCCGAGGGCTTTCGCCGCATCACCTTCTTCCCCGACCGGCCCGATGTGCTGGCGCGCTATTCGGTCAGGATGGCGGCAGACAAAAAGCGCTTTCCGATCCTGCTCGCCAACGGCGATCCGATCGCCTCCGGCGACCTGGATGACGGCCGCCATTGGGCGGAATGGCGCGATCCGTTTCCCAAACCCAGCTACCTCTTCGCGATGGTGGCGGGCAACCTGGCGGCCAACCGCGCGACCTTCACCACCAAGTCGGGGCGCAAGGTCGAACTCGGCATCTGGGTGCGCGAACGCGATCTGGCCAAGACCGAGCATGCCCTCCAGGCTCTGCAACTGGCGATGGCATGGGACGAAACGGTCTATGGTCGCGAATACGATCTCGACGTGTTCAACATCGTCGCGGTCGACGATTTCAACTTCGGGGCGATGGAGAATAAGGGGCTGAACATCTTCAACAGCCGCTACATCCTGGCCGATCCCGATACCGCGACCGATTACGATTACGACGCGATCGCCGCGGTGGTCGCGCACGAATATTTCCACAATTGGTCGGGCAACCGCGTGACCTGCCGCGACTGGTTCCAGCTCAGCCTGAAGGAAGGCTTCACCGTCTTTCGCGACCAGAGCTTTTCGGCCGACCAGGGATCGGCGGCGGTCAAGCGGATCGAGGATGTACGCGGCCTGCGCGCGAGCCAGTTCCCGGAGGATAATGGTCCGCTGGCACATCCGGTGCGGCCCGAAAGCTATATCGAAATCTCCAACTTCTACACCGCGACGATCTACAACAAGGGCGCCGAACTGATCCGGATGATGGCGACGATCCTGGGCAAGGATCGTTTCCGCCGCGCCACCGACCTCTATTTCGACCGCTTCGATGGGACCGCGGCGACCTGCGAGGATTTCGTCCGCTGCATGGAAGAAGGCGGCGAAATCGACCTGACCCAGTTCCGCTTATGGTATTCGCAAGCCGGAACGCCGCGCGTCTCCGCCGCGCTCGATCACGATGCCCAGTCCGGCTGCGCTACCCTGCGCCTCGCCCAGAACACGCCGCCGACGCCGGGCCAAGCCGCCAAGCAGCCCATGGTCCTGCCGCTCAAGCTCAAGCTGTTCGGCGGTACGTCCGGCACGGCTCTGGGGGAGGAGCAGCTCTATCTGCTCGACCAACCGTCCAGCGAGATCGTGTTCGAGGGCGTTACCGAAACCCCGGTCCTCTCGATCAATCGCGGCTTCTCGGCCCCGGTGATTGTCGAAAGCGACCGATCGCCCGCTGATCTCGCCTTCCTGTCGGCGCATGACGACGATCCGTTCGCCCGTTACGAAGCGATGCAGCAATTGATGCTCGACACGCTGGTGACCGCGACCCAACTCGGTCGCGCCGATCATGGTCCGGTGATCGAAGCGGTGCGCCGCACGCTGGAGAACCCCGCGCTCGATCATGCGTTCGTCGCCGAGGCGGTGCTGCTGCCTTCGGACAGCTTCATTGGCGACCAGCTCGACCGGGTCGATCCCGAGGCGGTGTTCCGCGCGCGCGAAGCCCTGCGTCGCGACCTCGGCAAGACGCTCGCGCCCTTGTGGCGCCAGGCCTATGCCGACACGTCGAACGGCGCGCCGTTCGTCTATTCGCCGACGGCAAAGGCCGACCGGCGGATGCGGACTGTCGCCCTCGGCTATATCGCCGCCTCGGGCGCGGACGATGCCGCCGATCTGGCGTTCGCGCAGTTCGAGAAGGCGGACAACATGACCGACCGTCAGGGCGCGCTGACCACGCTCGCCAACGGCACGTCGGACAAGCGCGTCGCCGCGCTCGACATCTTCTACAATCGCTATTCGACCGACGCGCTGGTGCTCGACAAATGGTTCCAGACCCAGGCACTGTCGTCGCGCGACGATACGCCGGCGATCGTTGAGGAATTGGCGCGGCATCCCGACTTCACGCTGGCCAATCCCAATCGCGCGCGATCGCTGGTCGGGGCGTTCAGCGTCAACCAGCGCGCGTTCCACGCCGCGGGTGGGGCGGGTTATCGCTTCCTGGCCGACAATCTGATCGCACTCGATCGGCTCAACCCGCAGACCGCCGCGAAACTGCTGCCGCCGCTGGGGCGCTGGCGCCGGTTCGACGAGACGCGCGCGGCGCTGATGAAGGCCGAGCTCGAGCGCATCCTGGCAACGCCCGGGCTGTCGAAGGATCTGTTCGAGCAGGCGTCGAAGAGCCTGGAAGGATAAGGATACCTCCCGGCGGCTGGGGCGTTTTCCCGAGCATGGCGAATTCGCAAGCCCAGGCGCGCAAGACCCACGAGAAGATCAAGCAGTCGGCTGCGACGCTCGAGGTGAGCGCGCTCGAGCAGACTGACAGTGCCGATCGTCGGACCGAGCTCGCGGCGGATCGCACCATCCTCGCCGCCGAGCGGACCTATGCGGCCTGGGTGCGAACCGGGTTGGCGGCGCTAGCCTCGGGGATCGGTGCGCGGGCACTGCTCGACAAGGTCGTCGCCGACTGGCTGACCCGCTCGACCGGCGCGATGCTGATCCTGTTCGCGGGCTTCTGCTTTGTCGCGGCGGTGTGGCGCGAGGTCGCGCCGAGCGTCCAGCCGCCCAAGCCGCGCGCGCGGCGGCTGCCCGCGCCGCTGTTGATCGGCATCAACGGCTTCCTCGTCATCGTGACGCTGGCGGCATTCGTCGGCGTGATCGCCAGCCGCTGACCCCGAGCTCTACAGCATCTTCCGCATCGCCAGTGCGTTCAGCGTCGCCGCACCCGTCATGGTATTGTCGAACATGATCCAGCCATCGACGCCGGCCTTACGGACCCCAGCGGCATAACGCTCGATCGCCGCCGCGTCGTAACTCGACCGATACATTTGCGGTGATCCGTGCAGCCGCGTGTACCGCAATCCCGGCCAACCTCCCGGCGCTCCGGCTCCAATAGCTGGCGCCGGATCAGCCGCGACGCGGGCCACCCGATAGCTGACCAGGAAGGCGTCCACTTCGGGCGTGAACCAGCTCCGGTGGCGCGGCTCGCAGACCAGTTCGCTCGCCGTGCGGGCGCGCAGCAGTGCGAAGAAATCGGAAGCGACCGCGCGATCGAAGGCAAGGCTCGGCGGCAACTGGATGAGAATCGGGCCGCGTTTCGCCCCGAGGCCGCTGCTCTCTTCGAGGAAACGATCCAGCTGCGCGGCGACGGCGACCAGGCGCGCCTGGTGCGTGATCGTCTTGGGCATCTTCACTGCGAAGGCGAAATCGTCGGGCACGCTCGCCGACCAGCGCTCATAGGTCGCGCGGCGATGCGAACGATGAAAGCTCGAATTGATCTCCACCGCGTTCAGCACCGCAGAGTAACGTTCGAGCTGACTGCCTGCCTCCGGGAACGCGTCGGCCGCGATGCGCGGGATCGACCAGCCGGCGGTGCCGACCCGGATCGTCAGAACAGCCTGCCGCCGTTGGGCACAGGCTCGCTCGGTCCGATCAGTACGACCTTGCCGTCGGCATCGGGAAAGCCGAGCGTGAGCACTTCCGAGCGCATCGGCCCGATCTGGCGCGGAGGAAAGTTCACCACTGCGGCGACCTGGCGGCCGACCAGGTCCTCAAGCGCATAATGTTCGGTGATCTGCGCCGACGAGCGCTTGACCCCGATCGGGTCGCCGAAATCGATCGTCAGCTTGAACGCGGGCTTGCGCGCTTCGGGGAAAGGGTCGGCGGCGATGATCGTGCCGATGCGAATGTCGACCTTGAGGAAATCGTCGAACGTGATCGTCTCCGCGGCGGGCGCCGCGGCGTCGTGCGTCACGTGCATCAGAAATTCACATCGTGATAATGCGGTGATGCGGGAATGCCCTCCATCCGCTCGCTCAGCAGCGGGCGGAAGCTCGGGCGGCTCTTCATCCCACCATACCAGCGCGCGGTCTGTTCGTGATTCTTCCAGTCGATCCCGCCGAGATAATCGGCGACCGAGATCTGCGCCGCCGCTGCGAGGTCGGCGAGGCTCAGCGTGGCGCCCGCCATCCAATTGTGCCGGTCGAGCAGATAATCGGTGTAATCGAGATACTCGACCGCCGACTTCATCGCCTCGCGCAGCACGCGCGCATCGGGGCTGGCTTTGGTCACGATCCGCTTGAGCACGCGCTCACCCAGCAGACGCTCGGTCACGTCGCGGAAGAAAAAGGTATCGAACCAGGTTGCCAGCCGGCGGATCTCGGCGCGCTGGATCGCCGTGCCGTTGATCATCTGCGCCTTGTCGACCGTCTCCTCGAAATATTCGCAGATGACCAGCGAATCGATCAGCCGGATGTCGCGCTGGGCATCGGTGATCACCGGCGTCTGGCCGGCCGGGTTCAGGTCGATGAACTCGTCGCGCCGCTCCCAGGGGTTTTCGCGCACGAGCGTATAGCCGACGCCTTTCTCCCCCAGCAGCAGCCGGACCTTGCGCGAGAAGGGACAGAGCGGGAATTGGAGGAGTTGCCACATTCCATCGCTGTTATAAGCTGGCGGCGGGCGGGGGAAGATAGCTTTGGTGGCAGGTGGCGATTATCCGATCCGCGCGCCCATACCTCCGTCGACCGGCAGGACCACGCCGGTAATGAACTTCGCCTCGTCGGATGCCAGGAACAGCGTGGCATAAGCGGTGTCCCAGGCGTCGCCCATCTGCGCGAGCAGCGGCACGCGCGACGCCCGCTCCGCCCGCACCACTTCGCGGTCGAGGCCCCGGGCGCGCGCAATGCCGTCGATCGCCATAGGCGTATCCATCAGCCCCGGCGCCACCGCATTCACCCTGATCCCGTATTTGGCATTGGCCAGCGCGGTCGATTGGGTCAGCCGGTTCACTCCCGCCTTGGAGGTCTCGTAAGCGACCATCTGCCAACCGGCCATGCCCGCCAGCGAGGAGATGTTGACGATTGCGCCACGCGTGCGCTCGCGCATTCCGGGAATGGCGGCGGCGATGCCGTTGAGCACGCCCTTCAGATTGACCGACAGGATACGGTCGAACGCGTCCTCGGCAATGATATGCGCCGGGCCATCATTGCCGCCGATGCCGACATTGTTGACCAGGATGTCGAGCGGCCCGGCGGCCGCTATGGCTGCTTCGCAATCGGCGCGGCTCGTCACGTCGCAGGCAAGCGCGCGGGCATCGCCACCCACGTCGTGGAGCGCCGCCGCGGTCTCCTCGGCGCGCGCCAGGTCGCGGTCGGCGCACAGCACGCTCGCCCCTTCGCGCGCCAGCAAGGTGGCAATCGCACGACCATTGCCGATCGTCGCGCCGGGCGTCTGCCCTGCCCCCATCACCAATGCCACGCATCCGGCGACTCGCCCCGTCATTGCGGGAAGTCCGGGTCGAGCACTTGTCCCTCGTCGAGCTGGACGCCGAAGCTGTTCAGGAACATCGATACCTGGGTATATTGGCCGACGGTGAAGACCGCATCCATCCGCTGGCGCTCGCTCAAATCGCTCAGCCCAGCCCAGGTCGCATCGCTGACGAAGAAGTCGCGCGCCAGATCGTCGGCGACGCGCAGCAACGCCGCATCGCCAGCGCTCCAGCCGGACGCGTCCGGACCCGCCTTGATCCGGTCGATTTCTTCCTGGCTGAGCCCCGATTGCAGCCCGATCCGCGTGTGCTGCACCCATTCATAGCCTGAGCGGCACAGCCAGCCGGTGCGCAGGATCAGGATTTCCCGCTCGCGCGGGGCCAGCGAATTGCGGTCGGACAAGATGTACCCGCCCCACAGGTTGAAGCGTTTGAGCGCCTTGGGCGCGCGGGCCATCGTGCGGAAGATGTTGAGCACGCGCCCGCCGAAGGGCGCAAGCACCTCTCGCTGTTCGTCGTCGAGTTCGCTGTCGGCAAGCGGCGCCACGCGCGGCTGACTGAGCCTCATCCCACCTCTCCATCGTTTTGGGGAGAGCCTAAACGATACCCGCTATTCGACAAGGCCGGCAGCAAGACTGCCGGATCCGCATACCCGACATTCCGGGCAGTCAGTTGGGGTTGGGCATCCCGAGCACGCGGCGGACGCGCTCTGTCGTTGCCTTGAGCTCATCCGACATCGCCACGGCGGCGCTCGCGGTGCGCCCGGCGGCTGTCACCGTCTGCTTGGCGTTGCGATGAATCTCGTTGCGATAATCGGGGTTGCGCCGCGCGGCCAGGCTATCGAGCGTATCATTGGGACGAATGCTCGAATCGGGAGCGAGCGTGGCCATCGGTCCCACGCGCGTTTCCATCACCGCGTCGGTCAGCGCGTCGATCAGCCCGACGACGCCGCTCTGCACCATCGGGTTGTTGAGGGCCCTGGCCGCGTCGCGCGCGTTCATTTGGGGAATCGACGACGGAGACCCGTCGCGATCCTGCGCGAATGCAGGAGTGGCTACCAAGGCAAGGGCAGGAAGCAGGACAAAATTACGCATGGCACATCATCCGACTGACAATCGGTGAGTCGTCTATAGCACCGATCGACCCTGCAACGCTACTCCGCGGCTTGCAGTTCCTCGCTATCGTCGAGCGCGTACGGCAGCCGATCGAGCATTTCCTTGGGAACGACTTGCCAGAACTTGCCCCGCGCACGGTCCCAATCGTCCAGGATACCCTGCGACCAATTGCTGTCGGTCGCCGCCGCATGGGCAGCGATCAGGTCCTTGAGCACTGCCTCCCAATGCGCGGAGGCGAGCCGTTGCCAGACGATCGACTCGCCATTGGCGCGTCGTTCGAAACTGGCGCCGGCATCGTACACGAACGCCATCCCGCCGGTCATGCCCGCGCCGAAATTGGCGCCGACCGCGCCGAGCACCACGGCGATGCCGCCGGTCATATATTCGCAGCCATTGGCGCCGCAGCCCTCGACCACCACTGTTGCGCCGGAGTTCCTGACCGCGAAGCGCTCGCCGGCCTGACCCGCGGCGAACAAGCGCCCGCTGGTTGCGCCATAGAGCACGGTGTTGCCGATGATCGTATTCTCCTGGCTCGCCAAGGGCGAGGAGACGACCGGACGAACGATGATCGTGCCGCCGGATAGCCCCTTGCCGACATAGTCGTTGGCGTCGCCGAACACTTCGAGCGTGATGCCCTTGCACAGGAACGCGCCCAGGCTCTGCCCGGCCGAGCCGCGCAACCGCACGGTGACGTGCCCGTCGGCAAGCTTGTCCATGCCGAACGTGCGCGTGATCTCGCTCGACAGCCGCGTGCCGACGGCGCGGTGGGTGTTGCGGACCGAATAGGTCAGCTGCATCTTCTCGCCGCGCGAGAAAACGTGCGCCGCGTCCTTGATCATCTGCGCGTCGAGGCTGTCGGGCACTTCGTTGCGCCAGGTCTGCAAGCTGAACCGGCGCTGGTCCTCGTCGGCGTCGACCTTTGCCAGGATCGGGTTGAGGTCGAGATCGTCGAGATGCTCGGCGCCGCGGCTGACCTGACGCAGCAATTCGGTGCGGCCGATGACCTCGTCGAGGCTGCGCACCCCGAGCCGCGCCAGGATGTCGCGCACTTCCTCGGCGATGAAGGTCATCAGATTGATGACCTTTTCCGGCGAACCTGTGAATTTGGCGCGCAGCTTCGGATCCTGCGTGCAAACCCCGACCGGGCAGGTGTTCGAATGGCATTGCCGCACCATGATGCAGCCCATCGCGACTAGGCTGAGCGTACCGATGCCGAATTCCTCCGCGCCCAGGATCGCGGCGATGACGATGTCCCGCCCCGTCTTGAGCCCGCCGTCGGTGCGCAGCTTCACCCGCCCGCGCAGATTATTGAGCGTCAGCGTCTGGTTGACTTCCGACAGCCCCATTTCCCAGGGCGTGCCAGCATATTTGATACTGGTCTGCGGGCTGGCGCCAGTACCGCCATTGTGCCCGGCGACCAAGATGACGTCGGCATGCGCCTTGGCGACGCCGGCCGCGACCGTGCCGATCCCGGCCGAGCTGACCAGCTTCACGCATACCCGGGCGCGCGGATTGATCTGCTTCAGGTCGTAGATCAGCTGCGCTAGGTCCTCGATCGAATAGATGTCGTGATGCGGCGGCGGGCTGATCAACGTCACGCCGGGCGTGGCGTGGCGCAGCTTGGCGATGAACTCGGTGACCTTGAAGCCGGGCAGCTGCCCGCCCTCGCCCGGCTTGGCGCCTTGCGCTACCTTGATCTCGATCTCGTCGCAGGCGTTGAGATATTCGGCCGTCACGCCGAACCGGCCCGAGGCGATCTGCTTGACTCCCGAATTGGCATTGTCGCCATTTTCGTAAGGCTGATAGCGCAGCTTGTCCTCGCCGCCCTCGCCCGACACCGCCTTGGCGCCGATCCGGTTCATCGCGATCGCCAGCGTCTCATGCGCCTCGGGCGACAGCGCGCCCAGGCTCATGCCGGGCGTGACGAACCGCTTGCGGATCTCGGTGATCGGCTCCACCTGATCGACCGCGATCCCTTCGTCGGGGAAATTGAACTGGAGGAGGTCGCGCAGATAGACCGGCGGCAAGTCGGCGACTCCGCGGGAGAACTTCTGATAGGTCGAATAGCTGTCGGTCGCGACCGCCGTCTGCAGCAAGTGCATCAGCTGCGCCGAATACGCGTGCGTCTCGCCACCATAACGCTGGCGATAGAAGCCCCCGATCGGCAAGGTCGCCACACCAGTATCGAACGCCTGCTGGTGGCGCAGTTCGGCATTGAGGTGGAGCGAGGCATAGCCCTCGCCCGAGATCTTGGCAGGCATGCCGGGGAACAGGTCGGCAACCAGGCTGCGCGACAGGCCGACGGCTTCGAAATTATAGCCGCCGCGATAGCTGGAGATCACCGCGATCCCCATCTTCGACATGATCTTGAGCAGGCCTTCGTCGACTGCCTTGCGATGATTAGCGAGGCATTGGTCGAGGCTGACGTCGCCGAACAGCCCGCGCGCATGACGATCGGCGATCGCGGCTTCGGCCAGATAGGCATAGACCGTGGTCGCACCGACCCCGATCAGCACTGCATAATAATGCGTATCGAGGCATTCGGCGGTCTCGATATTGACCGAGCAATAGGACCGCAGGCCCCGGCGGACGAGATGCGTGTGCACCGCCGCCGCCGCCAGCACGCCGGCGATCGCGACCTTGTCCGGACCGATCGCGCGGTCCGACAGGAAGATCTCGCTTTTGCCCTCTCGTACCGCCTGCTCGGCCTGGTTGCGGATGCGCTGGATCGCGGTGCGGAGCGCATCGGTGCCGCCGCCGGCGGGAAACGTGCAGTCGATCTCCGCCACCTGGCTGCCGAAATGCGCCTTGAGCTTGGCCCAATCGGCACCGGTCAGCACCGGGCTTTCAAGCACCAGCACGCGGTCCTGCCGCACCGCCGTGTCGAGGATATTGGCCAGATTGCCGAAGCGCGTCTTGAGCGACATGACATGGCGTTCGCGCAAGCTGTCGATCGGCGGGTTGGTGACCTGCGAGAAATTCTGGCGGAAGAACTGGCTGATCAGCCGCGGCTTGTCGGAAATCACCGCCAGCGGCGTGTCGTCGCCCATCGAGCCGACCGCTTCCTTGGCGCCCTCGACCATCGGCGACAGGATCAATTCCATGTCTTCCAGCGTCTGGCCGGCGGCGACTTGGCGGCGCAGCAGTTCTGCGCGGTCGAAGCGAGTGACGGTTTCGCCCTTGGGGAGCTTGAGGTCGTCGATGGTCACGAAGTCGCCGACCATCTTGGCATAATCATGCTCGTCGGCGATGCGATCCTTGACCTCGCGGTCGTGGAGCAGGCGGCCTTGCTCGAGATCGACCGCGATCATCTGACCCGGGCCGAGCCGGCCCTTTTCAACTATCATCGTCTCCGGAACGACGACCATGCCCGCTTCCGACCCGACGATCAGCAGCCCGTCCGACGTCTGGGTGTAACGCAGCGGCCTGAGCGCGTTACGGTCCATGCCCGCGACCGCCCAACGGCCATCGGTCATCGCCAGCGCGGCGGGGCCGTCCCACGGCTCCATCACCGAGCCGAGATATTTGAACATGTCGAGATGCTTCTTGGGCATCTCGCCCTTCACGCCCCAAGCCTCGGGGACCAGCATCAGCTTGGCGGTCGGCGCATCGCGGCCCGACCGGCAGATCGCTTCGAACACCGCGTCCAGCGCGGCGGTGTCCGACGCCCCTGCCGGGATTACCGGCTTGATGTCTTCCGACGCTTCGCCGAACGCAGTGGCTGCCATCTTGATCTCGTGGCTGAGCATCCAGTTCTTGTTGCCGCGGATCGTGTTGATCTCGCCATTATGTGCGAGGCAGCGGAACGGCTGCGCCAGCCACCATTGCGGGAAAGTGTTGGTCGAATAGCGCTGATGGAAGATCGCGACACGACTCTCGAACCGGGGATCCTTGAGGTCGGGGTAAAAGACCGACAGACTCTCGGCGAGGAACAGCCCCTTATAGACGATCGACCGGGAGCTCAGCGAGCAGATGTAGAAGCCGTTGATCTGCGCGGCGATGACGCGCTTTTCGATGCGGCGGCGGACGAGATAGAGATCCTTTTCGAACTCCTCGGCCGATTGCGTGCCCGGTAAGGGGCCGGCGATCATGATCTGCTCGATCTCCGGTCGCGTCTCCTGCGCCTTGCGTCCGATCACCGACACGTCGACCGGCACCTGACGCCAGCCATAGATCGAATAGCCCGCTTCGATGATCACGCTTTCGACGATCGTCCGGCACGATTCCTGGGCACCGAGATCGGTGCGCGGCAGGAAGATCATGCCGACCGCGAGTTGGTTGTCGGCAACGCGATGCCCCGACGCCTGGATCGCCTCGTCGAAGAAGGTCATCGGCAAGTCGATATGCAGCCCGGCGCCATCGCCGGTCTTGCCATCGGCATCGACCGCGCCGCGGTGCCACACCGCTTTCAAGGCATCGATCGCCGACTGCACGACGCGGCGCGAGGGCTGGCCGTCGGTCGCAGCGACAAGGCCGACGCCGCAAGCATCGGATTCGAATTCGGGTCGGTACATCCCCTCGGCGGCGAGGCGGGCGCGTTGGTCAGTCATGGTCATTTGACGATCCATCTAGTCAATCCGGCAGTCGTCGCCGCTAATTCGAACTTGATTTTGTATTTTGCACTCGTTTCGCCAACAGCTTCGTTGATCGACGAGATTTTTTTCGCGGACGGTGTTGATGCAAATGCCCGAAGGGCATCTCGGTCCTGCGTCGGCAACGCCGCTATTGCGTCCTGAACGATATTATTCGGGTCGAGCACCAGCAGCGTCTGTGCTTGGCAAAACCTCATTTGTGAGGCGGCCGTGACTGTTGCCGACTTGGTTATGGCATCCATAAAGGAGCGCCCTGCCGACGAATTGAAGAAATCTTGGAAGTCGATCATTTCTTTTGCAGACAAAAGCTGCGTGATCGCCGCTGCAAAATCCGCCTGCATTTCGGGCACGAGCTTCTTGGTCTCGGCGATATATCGGTCGATCGACCCATCTATTTCAAGTGCCCGGTCTTTAGACAGACCTCCCTTCGCGACACATTCAGCTGCATTACCGTGAAGGTAGGCCCCGATCTGATTAGCCCGTGTATCGTTGAAATATACTGCCGCAATTGCTGCCGGCGGCTCGGTCTCGGCGCGTGCGAAACCGCCGCTACCCAGCACACAGACGGCCAGTATCGCTAGAGGCCGCTTCACGCCGCCTTCCTCTCACCCATCGCCTTCGCGCGCAAATACTTGTCCATATGCGCCGCCACGTCACGCCCGTCGCGCACCGCCCAGACCACCAGGCTCGCGCCGCGAACGATGTCGCCGGCGGCGAACACGCCGTCCAGGCTGGTCATCAGCGTGGCATTGTCGACCAGCAACGTCCCCCAGCGCGTCACGCCGAGTTCGGGCGCGTTGAACAATCGCGGCAGGTCCTCGGCATCGAAGCCGAGCGCCTTGATCACCAGATCGGCGCGCCGCACTTCGCTCTCGCCGCCATCGGGTTCCGGCGCGCGGCGGCCGCTGGCGTCGGGCGCGCCGAGCCGCATCTTGGCGATCGACACGCTGTCGACCGCTTCGCCACCGCCGAATGCTTCAGGCGCCGATAGCCAGACGAATTCGACGCCCTCCTCCTCGGCATTGCCGACCTCACGCTGCGAGCCGGGCATGTTGGCGCGATCGCGGCGATAGAGGCAGGCGACCGAGGTCGCGCCCTGGCGCACCGCGGTCCGCACGCAATCCATCGCGGTATCGCCCCCGCCGACCACGATCACATTCTTGCCCGCCGCATCGAGCGCACCGCTGTCGAAATCGGGTACGTCGTCGCCGAAGCTCTTGCGGTTGGACGCGGTCAGATAGTCGAGCGCCTCGACCACGCCGCTCGCACCGACGCCGGGCGCGGCCAATGCGCGCGCCTTGTACACTCCGGTCGCGATCAGGATGGCGTCGTGCCGCGTCCGCAATTCCTCGAGCCCAGCCTCGCGCCCGACCTCGAACCCTTCGTGGAAGACAATGCCGCCTTCCTTCAGTCGGTCCACCCGGCGCATGACCACCGGCTTTTCGAGCTTGAAGCCCGGAATGCCATAGGTCAGCAGACCGCCGGCGCGGTCGTGGCGGTCATAGATATGGACCTCGTACCCGGCGACACGCAGCAATTCGGCCGCAGTCAGGCCGGCCGGCCCGGCGCCGATGATCCCGACCGACTGGCCGCGGGCCGGCCCAGGCACGATCGGTTCGACCCAGCCATTTTCCCAGGCGGTGTCGGTGATGAATTTCTCGACTGAGCCGATCGTCACCGCCCCGTGGCCGGAGAATTCGATCACGCAATTGCCTTCGCACAGCCGGTCCTGGGGACAGATCCGGCCGCAGATCTCCGGCATGGTCGAGGTCGCGTTGCTGAGCTCATAGGCCTCGCGCAACCGCCCTTCCGCGGTCAGCCGTAGCCAATCCGGGATATGATTGTGGAGCGGACAGTGCACCGAGCAGTAAGGCACGCCGCATTGCGAGCATCGCGCCGACTGTTCCTCGGCCGCGGGCACGCCATAGCGTTCGGCGATCTCGCGGAAGTCCTCCGCGCGCTGCTGGGGGTCACGCTTGGCCGGATAGGCCTGCGTTACACCCACGAATTTCAGCATATCACCGGCCATCGCCCGCTCCCTTCGGAACGGCCGCTAACCGCTTTTCCTCCTTACGTCATCTAAATTCGACCAATTAGTCCTCTATCGGACCTAATTAGCCGCAATTTCGATCCGCCTCATCGCAACACATCGGAGTCCACCCGATATTTACGGCCGATACGGTACTACTTTAGCAAAAGTGCCATGGCAATCGCACCGACAACGATTCGGTACCAACCGAACGGGCTGAACCCCGAGCGCCCGACCAGCCCGACGAACCATTTCACCACCAGCAACGCGACCAAGAACGCGACCACGAAGCCGACCCCGATCAATCCGAACCCGACGCTGTTCGCAGCCATCAATTCGTGCCGCTTGCTGACGAGCTCGAGCACGGTCGCGCCGAGCATCGTCGGGATGGCGAGGAAGAAGCTGAACTCGGCCGCGGTGCGCCGCTCCACTCCCAGGCTGAGCGCACCCAGGATCGTCGCGCCGGATCGACTGACGCCCGGGATCATCGCCAGGCATTGGATGAAGCCGATGCCGATCACCTTGGGCAGGGGGATGTCGGCGACGCCCTTCACATGGCCTTCCTTGACCGTGCGCTCGATGCCGATAATCGCGAGGCCACCGACGATCAGCGCGACAGCGACGGTGAGCGGCGAGCCGAGCAGTTTCTCGATCTGTTTGTGCAAGGCGAGCCCGATCACCGCGGCGGGCAGGAAGGCGACCAGGATGTTGCGGACGAAGCGGACCGAAACGGCGTCGAACTTCAACAGTCCCTGCAACACTGCCCAGAACGTCCGCCAATACAGCGCCACGATCGCCAGGATCGCGCCCAATTGGATGACGATGTTGAACAGCGCCCAATATTCGGAGTTATAGCCGAGCAGCGCGCTGGCCAGGATGAGATGGCCGGTCGAGGACACCGGCAGGAACTCGGTCACGCCCTCGACGATGCCGAGGATGATGGCGGTAATCACGTCGTTCACGGGGGATACTCCCTATACGCGGACGTCGCCGCGAACGGATGTCTGTCGTAAGTTCAGGCCGCCTTGGCGCGCAGGCCGAACCGGCCCGCCTTGCGGTATTGCACCAGCCAGGACGGTGCGACCGCCTCCATCGGCGTGGGGGTGATGCCGAGCGACTCGAGCCCGGGGAGCGCGCCGCTCGCGACGTTGTCGGTCTTCAGCATCTTCCACTGGTCGAGCTTGATCGGCGCGCCCGGCAGGAAGCCGGCATAAGCGATCGCCTGACCGGCAAAATCGGGCAGTTCGATAAAGTCGGCCTCGCGCCCGATCGTGGCGGCCAGCCAGCGCAATAGGTCGCGCATCGTGACGATCTCTGGTCCGGTCGCCTCGATCGTCTGACCAGCCCACGAATCGCTATCCGCCAACGCCCGCACGATTGCGCGCGCGACGTCGACGACATGGACCGGCTGGAATTTCGCGTCGGGTCGCAGCACCGGCACCGCCGCGCGGCCGAACACCCCCGGCGCATGACTTATCATTCCGGCGAAACGGTTGAGGAATTTGTCTTCCGGCCCGAATACGACGGAGGGACGCAGCACGATCGCATCCGGAAAGACCTCGCGCGCCGCGGCTTCGCCCGCCGCCTTGCTCGCATAATAACGCGACGGCGATTCGGCATCGGCGCCGAGCGCCGAGAGAAGGAGGAACGCCGCCGCCCCGGTTTCGCGCGCCGCCCTAGCCGCCGCGCGCACACCCGTTACGTGGATACCCTGGAAATCGGGTCCCCAGGTCCCCGGCAGGTAAACCACCGCGTCCGAACCGGCGACCGCGCGGGCGATCGTGTCCGGCTTGGTCACGTCGGCCGCGACGAACTGGATCTGGCCGAGCCCGCCGAGCGGCTTCAGGAACCAGGCGTGGCGCGGATCGCGCTCGACCACGCGGATGCGCGCGCCCGCGGCGAGCAATTCCTGCGCGACATAGCGGCCGATGAACCCGCCCCCGCCGATCAGCGTAACCAGCTTGTCCTTCATGACGATCCTCGAAAAATCCGTGGGGCCTCCCATGCCGCGCGACGGCCCTCGCCGCAAGCGGTCGCGGTTGCGGTTGACAACCAGCAGGTGCGCCAATAGAGCGCGCCCCCTACCCCGTGCCCAGATGGCGGAATTGGTAGACGCACCAGCTTCAGGTGCTGGCGCTCGCAAGGGCGTGGAGGTTCGAG
>NZ_BCYZ01000076.1 GCF_001598455.1 Sphingomonas pruni NBRC 15498 | reverse complement strand
TGGAAGGGAGGGGCTAGGGGTGGGTGAGCGCTGGACGAGGCTCGATGCCTCGTACGGCGCTGTTCTACCCAGCAGCTATTGAGTCTTTATGGGCGCGCGGACGCGCGCACCCACCCCCCGACCCCTCCCTTGCAGGGAGGGGAGGTTTCGCTCCACACTTCGGCCGCAGGTTTCGGGTTGCGCCAGGTCGCTTGCGCAACGACACCTGCGCGCATGAGCGACTCCGACTTCTGCGCGATGGCGCGCGCCGCACAGGCAGCGATCGACTATCGTCGTGCCATTGCCGCCGCCGACACGACGCCGGCCGCAACCTATGCCGACATTCTGGCCGCATTCGACGCCCCGCTACCCGAAACGGGCGGCGACCCCGACGCGATCATCGCCGAGCTGATCGAGCGCGCGACTCCGGGCATCCGGGCGTCGACCGGGCCGCGCTTCTACGGCTGGGTGATCGGCAGCTCGCATCCGACCGGTGTCGCGGCCGATTGGCTGGCCGCCGCCTGGGGCCAGAATGCCGCGAACGTCGTCGCTGCCCCCGCCGCCAGCGCGGTTGAGGCGGTCGCGGCCCAATGGCTGCTCGACCTGCTCGGGCTGCCGGCAGAGGCGTCGGTCGGTTTCGTGACCGGCGCGACAGTCGCCAATTTCGTCTGCCTGGCTGCCGCGCGCAGCGAGGTGTTGCGCCGCGCGGGCTGGGACGTCGAGGGCGACGGCATGTTCGGCGCGCCACCGATCCACGTGCTGATCGGGGCGGATGCGCACGCAACGGTCTTTTCGGGGCTAAAATATCTCGGCCTCGGCGCCAAGCGGGTGACGATAATCGCAACCGACCAGGCCGGACGAATGCTGCCGGCCGCGTTCGAGGCCGCGCTGAAGGCGGCGCCGGGGCCGGTCATCGCGATCGCCCAGGCAGGACAGATCAACACCGGCGCGAGCGACCCGTTCGCCGAGATCGCCCCCATCGCCCAAGCGGCGGGCGCGTGGCTGCATGTCGACGGCGCGTTCGGCCTCTGGGCACAGGCGTGTCCGTCGCGCGCGCATCTGACCCGAGGCGTCGAGCTGGCCGATAGCTGGGCGACCGACGGTCACAAATGGCTGCAGACACCCTACGATTCGGGATTCGCGATCGTCCGCGATGCCGAGGCGCACCGCCGTGCGATGGCGATCTCGGCCAGTTATCTGCCGCCCGCCGCGGACAGCGAGCGCGATCCCTCTTCCTACGTGCCCGAATTATCGCGTCGCGCTCGCGGCTTCGCGACCTGGGCGATGATCCGCCAATTGGGCCGCGAGGGCGTCGCCGAGATGGTCGAGCGCTGCTGCCGCGTGGCGGCGCGCATCGCCGACCGCGTTGGGCGGGAGCCGGGCATCGCCGTGATCCTCGACCCCGAGCTCAACCAGGCGATGTTCCGCTTCGGGGACGACGACGCCGCGACGATCGCCACCATCGACCGCGTCCAGGCCGATGCAATCGCCTGGATCGGCGGCGCGTCATGGTGCGGGCAATGGGTAATGCGGTTATCGGTGAGCTCGTCGGCGACCACCGAGCATGACGCGGACCTGACCGCCGACGCGATCGTTTCCGCCTGGCGCGCGATACGCGATTTGAAAGGACGAGAATGACCGACGGCTTGATCGAGATCGGCAACGCACAGCTCTCCGCGGCGATCAACCCGCTCGGCGCCGAGCTCACCCATCTGCGCGACGCCGAGGGACGCGAGCTGATGACCGATGCCGACCCGGGCTATTGGACGGGGCATGCGCCGATCCTGTTCCCGGTCGTCGGCCGGTTGAACGGCGACACGCTGCGGCTCGACGGCCGCGACTATGCGATGAAGCAGCACGGTTTCGCGCGGGGTCAGGTCTTCGAGCTGGCCGCGCGCACCGCCACGGGCGTGTCGTTCCGGCTGACCGCCAATGACGACACGCGGGTATGCTATCCGTTCGAGTTCGGTCTGGAAGTGAGCTTCACGATCGAGGAAGCAACCCTGACGATCGGCGTCCGGGTGTCGAATCCCGGCGTGGTGCCTCTGCCCGCGAGCCTGGGTTTTCACCCCGCCTTTGCCTGGCCGCTGCCTTATGGGCGGCCGCGCGCCGAGCATCGCATCCGTTTCGCCGCCGACGAGCCGAGGGATATCATCGAATTGGCCGACGGGCTGTTCGCAGCGCGGCGCCCGTCTCCGCTCGATGGCCGCGTCCTCCATCTCACTGACGACGTGTTCGCCCATGATGCAGTGATCTGGGACCCCGTCGCCTCCCAAAGCGTGACCTATGGCGCGCCCGATGGCCCGCAGCTCCGGGTCGATTTCCCCGACACGCCCTATCTCGGCATCTGGACCAAGCCCGGCGCCGCGTTCGTCTGCATCGAGCCTTGGCATGGTCATGCCGATCCGGCGGGCTTCGACGGCGATTTCCGGACCAAGCCGGGCGTGTTCGAGGTCGCACCGGGCGCGGACTGGTCGTGTTCGATGGCGGTGACGCTGTGCGCTCCCTGACCGGGTCCGCACAGCGTTACGGCAGCGAGAGAGTGTATCAGGCGTGCGGCGTTGGGCCGACGACCAGCGTGTAGGTGCCGTCGCTGTTCTGGGACAGAAAAGCAGCGAAGGTCGACGGCTGACTGCTGATCTGGATCGCACCGCCGGAATCGAAGTCCATGTCGAGCAGCATGGTGCTGTTCATCGCGAACTGGAACTGGCCCTGCCTGCCGTTGCAGCCATGGCCATCGGTACGGACATAGACCATGCTCTCAATACCGTCCGACGGAATATCGCCGACGACAAAACCCGGCTTTGGCGCGTCGCAGCAATTCCAATCATTGTCGGTGACCGCAACGTCGATGTCGGTGTTGAAATAATTGACGATGTATAATGTGTTCGAGTCAGCCATGATCTTTTCCCCGCATGTTCGGCACCCGACTCGGTGCCTTGATCGATATTAGGCGCGTAACGAATGTGTGACGCGTTGAATTCAAACCATATTGGGGCGTTATTACCGCGCGTGGTCGACCCATGACTTGTCCGTAGTTTTGCACCGCGCCGGCCCCGCGCTCGCCGGCCGCGCGTCAAGCGACAGCGCCCGCCCGCCAATGACGACGAGCGACGACCGGCGCTCGCCGCCTGATCCCGCTCAACTTGCCGGTAGCGCCGCCACACCCTAGGAGCCGCGCACCATGAGCATTTCCGACCGCCGCACTTTCGCGATCATCTCGCACCCCGACGCCGGCAAGACCACGCTGACCGAAAAGCTGTTGTACTTCGGCGGCGCCATCCACCTGGCCGGCGAGGTCAAGGCGCGTGGCCAGACGCGACGCGCGCGTTCCGACTGGATGAAGATCGAGCAGCAGCGCGGCATTTCGGTGACCAGTTCGGTGATGACGTTCGAGAAGGACGGCATCACCTTCAACCTGCTCGACACGCCGGGCCATGAGGATTTTTCCGAGGACACCTATCGCACGCTGACCGCGGTCGATTCGGCGGTGATGGTGATCGACGCGGCGCGCGGCATCGAGGCGCAGACGCGCAAATTGTTCGAGGTCTGCCGGCTGCGCTCGGTGCCGATCATCACCTTCGTCAACAAGGTCGATCGCGAAGGCCGGCCGCCGTTCGAACTGCTCGACGAGATCGCTGATGTGCTCGCGCTCGACGTCGCGCCGATGAGCTGGCCGGTCGGGATGGGCGGGCAGTTCCAGGGCGTGCTCGACCTGACCACCAACAAGGTCAGCCGGCCCGAGGGCGACAGCCGCGAGTTCCTGGGCAAGGTCGACGATGCGCCCGAGCTGCCGATCGACATCGCCGAGGAAGTCGAGCTGGCGCAGGCCGGCTATGCCGCGTTCGACGCCGAGGCCTATCGCCACGGCGACCTGACCCCGGTCTATTTCGGATCGGCGCTGAAGGATTTCGGCGTCGCCGAGCTGATCGCCGCGCTGGCCGATTACGCCCCGCCGCCGCGCCCGCAGCCGGCCGAGCCCGCCCCGGTCTCGCCCGATTTCGACGAGGTCACTGGCTTCGTGTTCAAGGTCCAGGCGAACATGGACCCGCAGCATCGCGACCGCATCGCGTTCATGCGGCTGTGCTCGGGCGTGTTCAAACGCGGCATGAAGCTGACCCCGACCGGCCATGGCAAGCCGATCGCGGTGCACTCGCCGATCCTGTTCTTCGCGCAGAACCGCGAGGTCGCCGACGAGGCCTATCCGGGCGACATCATAGGCATCCCCAATCACGGCACGTTGCGCGTCGGCGACACGCTATCGGAGCGCGCCGACGTACGCTTTACCGGCCTGCCCAATTTCGCGCCCGAAATCCTGCGTCGCGTGGTGCTGAAGGATCCGACCAAGACCAAGCAGCTGCGCAAGGCACTGGACGACATGGCAGAGGAAGGGGTGACCCAGGTCTTCTATCCCGAGATCGGATCGAACTGGGTGATCGGCGTGGTCGGCCAGCTCCAGCTCGAAGTGCTGATCAGCCGGCTCGAGGCCGAATACAAGGTCGCGGCCGGGCTGGAGATGGCGCCGTACGAAACCGCGCGTTGGATTTCGTCGGACGATGCGGTGGCGCTCAAGCAATTCCTAGACCTCAACCGGAGCGCGCTGGCCAAGGACCGGGACGGCAATCCGGTGTTCATGGCCAAGACCGCCTGGGAAGTCGGCTATGTCGCAGAGCGCTATCCCAAGGTGAAGTTCGCGGCGACGCGCGAGCGGTAAGGCGAGGGCCGGCACAGCGAAGCTATAAAGCCCCGAAACTTTTGGTGCGGTTGCGAAGGCCGGGCGCATCGCTATAGCGCGTGCGACCATCAGGAGCCCATCATGCAGCCTTCCGCCGCGCTCGCCCGCATCAAGCCCTCTCCGACGCTGGCGATCACCAGCCGCGTTCAGGAATTGAAGCGCGCCGGGGTCGACGTGATCGGCCTGGGTGCCGGCGAGCCCGATTTCGACACGCCCGACTTCATCAAGGAAGCGGGCATCAAGGCGATCCGCGACGGCAAGACCAAGTACACCAATGTCGACGGCACGCCCGAGTTGAAGGAAGCGGTGCAGCTGAAGTTCAAGCGCGACAATGCGCTCGATTATGACATCAACCAGATCACGATCAACGCGGGCGGCAAGCACACCTTGTTCAACGCGATGGTCGCGACGCTCGATCCGGGCGACGAAGTCGTCGTGCCGGCGCCGTACTGGGTGAGCTATCCCGATGTCGTGCTGTTCGCCGGCGGTACTCCGGTGTTCGCCGCGGCCGGCGCCGCGCAGAATTACAAGCTCAAGCCGGAGCAGCTCGAGGCGGCGATCACGCCCCGGACCAAGTGGCTGATTCTCAATTCGCCGTCCAACCCGACGGGCGCCGCCTATAGCGAGGCCGAGTTGAAGGCGCTGGGCGAGGTACTCGAGCGCCACCCGCATGTCTGGATCTATGCCGACGACATGTACGAGCACATCGTGTTCGACGATTTCAAGTTCACATCAATCGCCCAGGTCTGCCCGTCGCTCTACGACCGCACACTGACCGCCAATGGCTGTTCCAAGGCCTATGCGATGACCGGCTGGCGAATCGGCTTCGCCGGCGGTGCGCCGTGGCTGATCAAGGCGATGTCGAAGCTGCAGTCGCAATCGACCAGCAATCCCTGCTCGATCGCGCAGGCCGCTAGCGTGGTCGCGCTGACCGGCGACCAGGCGTTCCTGAAGGACAATGCCAAATTGTTCGAGCGCCGCCGCGACCTGGTCGTGTCGATGCTCAACCAGGCGAGCGGCATGACCTGTCCGCGACCCGAGGGCGCCTTCTACGTCTATCCCGAATTCTCCGCGCTGATCGGCAAGACCACGCCCAATAGCCGGACGATCGCGACCGACGAGGATTTCGTCGCTTATCTGCTCGACGACGCCAAGGTGGCCGCGGTGCAGGGCGAGGCGTTCGGCCTGTCGCCCGCAATGCGGATCAGCTACGCGACCTCGGACGAATTGCTGCGCGAGGCGTGCGAGCGCATCCAGACCGCCTGCGCCGCGCTGCGTTAACGCCACGACCTGTTTCGCTTTGGGCGTCATCCCCCCGTAGGCGGGGATGACGAGGGCGCGGGCACAATTCTATCGCAGCGGCTTGCCCGAGTCCTTCCAGCGGTCGAGGACTTGCGAAGCGCCGGGCAGGGTGTCGTCGGCGGCCGGTGCCACAGTGCGGGCGACGCTGGTGTCCTGATATTTGGGCTGGATCAGCGCAAGGTTGGTGCTCGGCGCAGGCGGGGGAACGATCCCCGGCACCGGCGGCGTCGCTATCCCCGGCGTGTAGGCCGCGAACTGGGTCGATGGCGGCGGCGTGAGCGGCGGGGCGATCTTCGCGTGCGGTCCCGGCACCGGCTCGCCGCCGCGATAGCGCGCGTTGCTGAACGCGGCCGGTGTGCCCCAATAGCCTTTCCAGCGATGGAAGAAGTGCATACCGATCGCATCGGTCATCACCAGGCTGCGGTTCCACGCCGGCGTCACTTGATAGGTGTGGTAATGCGTCGCCAGCCCGACCGCCTTCACGACATAGCCGTCGAGCGCATCGAGCGCGTAACGGCGCGCGCGGTCCATCGCCGCGCGCATCGGCACCCGGGCCATCGATCCGTCACAGGCATAGCTGAACTGGCAACCGGTGGACTTTTCCGACCCTTGATAGACGACGCCGCACACGGTCGACGGGAATGCCGGGTGGCGGACGCGGTTGAGGATCACTTGCGCGACCGCGCGCTGGCCCTCTTCGCTCTCCGACGCCGCCTCGTAATAGATCGCGGTCGCCAGGCAATCGAGCGCGCGCGCCTTGTCGAGCGTGCTGGCGCCGGCCATCGAGAAGGGCAAGGCCGGGCGGACGGTGCCGTCGGTATCGGGAGTCAGATCGGCATTGGCGGGGACCGGCAGATCGGGCAGCGCGGTGGTGCCGGTGGTCCCGGCGCTCGGCGCCGCCTGTTCCTCGGCGACGTAGAACAAGGCCGCGCCGGGGAAATGATCCTCGCTCTCATAGCCGATCGGCGGCAGCGGCGGCGCCTCGGCTTTGGCCTGTGCGGCATAATAAGCGATCACCGCGGCCTTGGCCGATACGGCGAGCATAGGCACGCCGACCAGCCCCGCGAGCAATGCCACGCGAGTCTGCCGGACCGTCCAGTTGCGCCAATCGATCACGTGCGAGCTTTGTCCTTCGCTGTCGCCCGGCACGTCGACCGGGCGCGAAGCGCCTTACCGCGAAAAGCTTACCGAAGCGCCCTCGGAATCCGCCGTGTCCCGCGACGAAACGATTGATGGTTAATGTAATTTTGCGGGGCGGAGGCGCGGCAACGCCCGCGCCGGTGCGCCTGCGCACCGCCCCGCACGGCCGGCGGACGAGGTGCAACCTCGATCCTGCCGACGGCTTCGCCGGCGGCCCTTCCATGCGGATAAATCTACTTGCTTCGTGTCCTGCTTTCGCAGGAGCACAGCTACCGAAGCCGGAGCGCTACCCTCACGCCTTCTCCAGCGTGCATTGCAGCGGGTGCTGGTTCTGCCGCGCGAAGTCCATCACCTGGCTGACCTTGGTCTCGGCGACTTCGTAGCTGAACACGCCGCATACCCCGACGCCCTTTTGGTGGACGTGGAACATCACCCGAGTCGCTTCCTCGGTCGACATGCGGAAGAAGCGCTGCAGGCAGAGCACGACGAATTCCATCGGCGTGTAATCGTCGTTGAGCATCAGCACGCGATAGGGCGTCGGCTGCTTGGTCTTCGTCCGGGTGCGCGTGGCGAGACCGACGCCGGTGCCCTCATCGCCATCGTTGCCGCTGCCGACCCCATCGGGATCGTTGGCCATCATGATATCGGGGTTTCGCATGTCAGAGCGCAAAATATGGCATTGCGGCACGCCGGGGCAAGAGGGTGCGGCGCCCGTTAAGTGCTTTTCGTCGTTGGGGCCCCTGTGGAGGGTGGCGTCTGACTGGTCCTGGACAAGAGAATCGTGAAAGCGGGCTGTCGGCGGCCGACCCATTTGCGGAGATTTAAGATCGACGGGCGATATAGTCGGCATGGCTGACGCGCCGATGATCCTGCGTTCCGGCACCCACAAGAGCAGGGGCGACACGCTTGAGCTGTGGCCGGACGCGCTCGTCATAAGGGGGCAGCATTCTCGGGATCGAAAGATAGCTTACGGTGATATCGCGAATCTCGAAGTGCGCGAATACCGCGGCAGGAATCGGATCTTTCCAAATGCACCAGAGTCGATGCTTGTATCCCTCACCTTGTCCCGGGTTCCCGAATTTACCGGGCTCCAAAAGCGCAGCCCGCGTGTCGCAGACTCATACTATCTGTCGGAGGAATTGGCTTTCGATCTGACGCGCCGAGAAGAGGTACTGACAGTCGTTGGGATTATCGACCAACGGAGAAAATCCGTCGATCCGATTGTTCCGGCCTTTCGCCACACGTTCATTGGTCGGCCGGTTCGATAGACGAGGCTGCTCCCGTTTATCTCCGCTAACCACCGAATGCGGCCGTTATGGAGCCGCCGCTTACCTATTCAGTACTCACAATCCCTCTCCCCCAGCGAGAGGGAGGGAGCCGCCAAAGGCGGCGGAAGGGTGAGGGCGGCGCTATCCCCCTCCCTGCCCTCACCTTCCCACTCGGCTGCGCCGAGCGGGCCCCTTCGTCTCCAGGGGAGAGGAGATTTGCTGTCGTCCGGTTCGCCCAAACGAAAAGGGCGGCCGCCGGATGGCGACCGCCCTTTCGATGTCTCTTGCGAGAAAGGTGACGCTTACGCGGCGACCTTGATCTTCTCGGCGGCGAGCGCGACGCGGTTCGAAATCGGCTTGGCGACATCGCCGGCCAGCTTCAGCATCGCTTCGGTGTTCTTCGAGCTCTCGGCGACAAACGAGTCGAACTGGCCACGGACGAAGTCCGCCTGCAGCTTGAAGAACTCGGTCGGCGACTTGACGGCGGCAAAGCCCTTCAGCGCGGCGGTGGTGCCTTCGAACTGCTTGCGCGCATAATCCGCATAATCCTGGCCGATCGTCTCGAAGCCCTTGGCCGCGATCTTGCTCGACTCGACGAGCGCTTCGACATTGCCCTTGCCGAATTCGTTGATGTCTTCGAACGCCTTGGCGCCCTTTTCGGCCGCGGCCTTCGCCTTGGCGCTGAATTCCGCGAAATAGGCCTGGCCCTTTTCAGCGGCGTCCTTGATGGTGTCGTTCATCTTGGTCACTTCCTTCTTGATGGTGGCCGGCGCCTCTTGGGCGACTGCGGCGACGGTTTCTGTCACTTCTTGGATCACGGTCTCGACTGCGGGGGTCTCGACGGTTGCGGTCTCGAGGACGGGCGCCGCCGGCTGCTCTACGGCAGGGGTTTCGGCAACCAGCGCGGCGGGAGTCGGCTCGGGCTTCGCCTTGACGGGAACCGAGGCCGGCTTGGTGGATTTGACCGGCGCGCGCTTCACCGGCGCCTTGGCTGCGGGTTTCGCCGCCTTGGTCTCGGGGGTCTTGCTCACCATCACATCCTCCGCCGCATGATTGCTGCATTGCACAAAATAGTGCATGGAAGGCAAAGGTCAAGCGATTTTTGTGCAGTGCAACATATGCGTAACAACCGCCACGAAACGGTCACTTAGCGTTTGAAAAACTGGCGGTGGGGCGAGTTTTAGACGGTGCCGCCCTCCGCAGCCGTTTCAGCACCGCTGAAACCAACTAACGCGCGCGCACATACTCTCCCGGAGCATCGGCGAGCGCAGGATGCTTCTTGCCCTGGCCAGGCACGCGAGCGCCCTTCACCTTGACCTCTGTCGCGTCCTGGCCGCGCAGCCAGGCGATCCAGTCGGGCCACCAGCTGCCCTTGGTTTCGGTCGCTCCGGCGACGAACTCGGCCAGGGTCGCGGCGGGCTTGTCGTTGGTCCAATATTGATATTTGCCGGCGGCCGGCGGGTTGACCACGCCGGCGATATGGCCGGAGCCCGCCAGCACGAACTTGAGGGGTCCGGCGAACAAGTGGGTGATCTTCCACACGCTCCCTGCCGGGGCGATATGGTCCTCGCGTCCCGCCTGGATGTAGCTCGGCGTTACCACCTTGGTGAGGTCGATCGGCGTGCCGTCGATGGCCAGCGCGCCCGGCCGCACCAGCAGATTGTCGCGATAGAGATCGGTCAGGTAGGACAGATGCCATTTCGCCGGCAGGTTGGTGGTGTCGCCATTCCAGTGCAGCAGGTCGAACGGCGCATAGTCCTGGCCCAACAGATAGTTGTTGGCGACGTAATTCCAGATCAGATCGCGCCCGCGCAGCAGGTTGAACGTCATCGCCATGTAGCGCCCGTCGAGATACCCCTCCGGCGACAATTGCCGGATCATGTCGAGCTGGGCGTCGTCGACGAAATTGAGCAGGTCGCCGGCATCGGCGAAGTCGACCTGGGCAGTGAAGAAGGTCGCGGTCCTGACCTTGTCCGCCTCTCCCTTGGCGGTCAGATAGGCCAGGGTCGCGGCGAGCGTGGTCCCGGCGACGCAATAGCCGATCGCGTGCACCGCCTCGACATCGAGCTGGTCGCGGATCACGTCGATCGCCTCGATCTGGGCGAGCACATAATCGTCCCAGCTGATATCGGCCAGGCTGGCATCGGCCGATTTCCACGACACCATGAACACGCTCAGCCCCTGATCGACCGCCCAGCGGATGAAACTCTTTTCCGGTGTCAGGTCGAGGATGTAGAAGCGGTTGATCCACGGCGGGAAGATCACCAGCGGTATCGCCAACAAGCTCTCTGTGGTCGGCGTGTAGTGGATCAGCTCGAACAGCGGGCCGCGATGGATCACCTTGCCCGGCGTGGTGGCGAGATTGCGACCGACCTCGAACGCCCGGTCATCGGTGTGCGTCAGCTGTCCCTTGCCCAGATCGTTGAGCATGTTGGACAAGCCCTTGAGCAGGTTCTCGCCGCGGGTCTCGATCGTCTTCTGGATCACGTCCGGATTGGTGAAGGCGAAGTTGGACGGGCTCATCGCGTCGACGAACCCCTGGGTGGCGAAGCGGAGTTGCTCGCGCTGTTTGGGATCGAGCCCTTCCAGCGCGTCGACCTGTTTGAGCATCTGGTCGGCGATCATCAGATAGGATTGGCGGATCCAGTCGAACACGGGGTTCTGCCAGGACTCGGACTTGAAGCGCCTGTCCTTTACCGTCGCGCCACTCTCTTCAGCCGCTTTGGGATCGAGGAAGCGCTGCCACAGTTTGAGGCTGTCCGACCAGAAATCGCCGACCCGCGCCAAGGTGGCCGGGTCGTTGAACCCCGGGACCACCGGCATGCCCGCGCCCAGCCCGGCTTCGAGCATCATCTGCTGCGCTCGGCCCATCACCCAGGTCCAGTGCTGCATGTCCTCCAGGCTGGGTGCGTCGATCTGGTCGGCCATCGTCATTGTTCCCCGGCGAAGGTCATGCGCGCGCCGCGCCGTCCGTCCTTACGGCAGCGGCGCTCCGCGCGAAAGCGTCCTGCGGCGGCGACGGCGTCGTTCTTTGGGTCGTCGTCACGCCGGGAAACGCGGCAAGCCCGCTTTTGTCTCCGCTTTTCGGCACGGATTGGCGCATCCGGAACAACGCGGTTTCGCCGCCGCCCGCTTATGCCCTAAGGAGGGAGGCGAAAGGAGTTTTGAATGTCCGACGAATTCTACCGCATCAAGCGTCTGCCGCCTTATGTCATTGCCGAGGTAAACGGCATGCGGGCAGCGGCGCGTGCGGCAGGCGAGGACATTATCGACCTGGGCATGGGCAATCCCGATCTGCCGCCGCCCCAGCATGTGATCGACAAGCTCTGCGAGGTTGCGCAAAAGCCCGACGCGCATGGTTATTCGCAGTCCAAGGGCATTCCCGGGCTGCGCCGCGCCCAGGCCAATTATTATGGCCGCCGCTTCGGCGTCGACCTCGATCCCGAGACCGAAGTCGTGGTGACGATGGGGTCGAAGGAAGGGCTGGCCAGCCTGGCGACCGCGATCACCGCGCCCGGCGACGTCGTGCTCGCGCCCAATCCGAGCTACCCGATCCACACGTTCGGCTTCATCATCGCCGGCGCCACGATCCGCGCCGTGCCGACGACGCCCGACGAGCATTATTTCGAGAGCCTGGAACGCGCGATCGCCTTCACCGTGCCGCGGCCGTCGATCCTGGTGGTCAATTATCCGTCCAACCCGACGGCAGAGACCGTCGACCTGGCGTTTTACGAGCGGCTGGTCGCCTGGGCGAAGGAGAACGAGGTGTGGATCCTGTCCGACCTCGCTTATTCGGAACTCTATTTCAACGGCAAGCCGACCGTGTCGATCCTCCAGGTCAAGGGCGCCAAGGACGTCGCGATCGAGTTCACCAGCCTGTCGAAGACTTATTCGATGGCCGGCTGGCGGATGGGCTTCGCGGTGGGCAATCGCAAGCTGATCGCGGCGATGACCCGGGTGAAATCCTATCTCGATTACGGCGCCTTCACCCCGATCCAGGCCGCCGCCTGCGCCGCCCTCAACGGGCCGCAGGACATCGTCGAGAAGAACCGCCAACTCTATCACAAGCGCCGCGACGTGCTGGTCGAAAGTTTCGGCCGCGCCGGCTGGGATATTCCCAGCCCGCCGGCGAGCATGTTCGCCTGGGCGCCGCTGCCGCCCGCGCTCACGCATTTAGGCAGCCTTGAGTTCTCCAAACAATTGCTGACTCACGCCAAGGTCGCAGTCGCGCCAGGGGTGGGATATGGCGAGAATGGGGAAGGGTTCGTGCGCATTGCGATGGTCGAGAACGAGCAACGCTTGCGCCAGGCGGCGCGCAACGTGCGGCGGTACCTCCAGTCGATGGGCGTCAACACTCCGGCGAGCAATAGTGGCTGAACGGGCGCAACCCGTTCTTCCCTCCTCGGTCCGCCCGGTCGCCGCGCCGGCGCATGCCGGCCCAGTCTCGTGACGCCGCGCAGCCCGCGATGACGATCAACCTGCTCTATTCGCTGGCCGGCGTGCTGGTCGGGCTGGTCGTCGGGCTGACCGGGGTCGGCGGCGGATCGCTGATGACGCCGTTGCTCGTCCTGGCGTTCGGCTTCCACCCGACTACCGCGGTCGGCACCGATCTGCTCTATGCGTCCGCGACCAAGACGGTCGGGACCACGGTCCATGGCTGGCGCGGTACGGTCGACTGGCGCGTCGTCGCGCGGCTGGCGCTGGGCAGCGTGCCGGCGACGCTGGTGACCCTGCTGATCCTCAATCGCGCGGGACCGGAATCGTCCGGCACCGGCCATGCCATGTCGACGATCCTGGGCGTGACGCTGGTGCTGTCGGCGGGCGCGACGCTGTTGCGCGCGCGGATCGTCGCGTATTTGACCCCGCGCTTCGGCACGGTGAACCAGAAGCGGCGCGCCGGGTACACCATCCTGCTCGGCGCGGTGCTCGGCGTGCTGGTGTCGCTGACCTCTGTGGGCGCGGGAGCGCTCGGCATGACCGCGTTGCTGATCCTCTACCCGACCCTGCCGGTCAACAAGCTGGTCGGATCCGACATCGCGCATGCGGTGCCGCTGACCCTGCTCGGCGGCATCGGGCACTGGATATTGGGATCGGTCGACGGCGCGCTCCTCGTCTCGCTGCTGATCGGATCGATTCCCGGCATCATCGCCGGCAGCCTGTTGGCGAGCCGCATCTCCGACCGCGTACTCGGCCCGATCCTGGCGGTGGTGTTGGCGTTGGTAGGCGTGCGGTTGCTATTCTAGCGTGCGGATGAGCGAAACGCGCGATAGAGGCGGGCGCATGACACGTCCCGGCTTCGCCTTCTCCACCCCGATCAAGGTCCGCTATGCCGAGATCGACGGCCAAAAGGTCGTCTTCAACTCGCGCTATCTCGAATATGCCGATGTCGCGGGGACCGAATTCTGGGAGTGGACCGGGATCGCCGACGCGCTGGGGCCGGTCTGGACCGAAACCGAATTCCACGTCCGCCATGCCGAGGTCGAGTTCCTCAAGCCGTTCTTCTACGGCGATGTGATCCAGGCCTATGCCAAGGTCGAGCGGCTCGGGTCGACCAGCATGACCCAGGTGTTCGAACTCTGTCACGCCGCGACCGGCGAGCTGCATTCGATCGTGCGGCTGGTGACGGTCAACGTCCATTTGCCGACCGGGCAGCCGGTGCCGATCCCGGACGCCATCCGCGATTTCATCGAGAGATTGGGATGATTTGCAATCCTCCCCGGCACGGGGAGGATCTCATGTCGTCATTCCGCCGCCGCCTGCAGCGGCTCGTCGTCGCCGACCACGTCTTCGGGCAGGGCCCAATGCATGTCGCCTTTGCCGAGCACGCGGCCGTCGTGCGACAGGACCTCGATCGGCCGGATGCGCCGCATGTCGCGCGCATCGACCAGCACCGGGGTCGCCGGGACGCCGGTTTCCCAACGCTCGCCCCATTGCCGCAGTGCAACCATGGTCGGCAAAAGCGCCATGCCCTTGTCGGTCAGCCGATACTGGATCTTGCGGCGATCCTCAGGCAAGGCCTCTCGCGTCAGGATCTCGTGCTCGACAAGCCGCGCCAGTCGATTGGCCAGGATGTTGCGGGCGATGCCCAGTTCGGATTGGAACTCTTCGAAATGGTGCAGGCCGTTGAACGCAGCGCGTAAGATCATGAAACTCCAGCGTTCACCCATCGCTTCGAGTGCCGCCGGCAGGCTGCATTCGACGAGGTCGCGCAGCGGCTCTCTCAGGTGTCCGCCCATCAATATTCCTCTCTTAGCATCGAAGCGTAACCCATTTCCCACGTCATGAAAATGCCACGCAGATTTCCAGTTGCAACTGAAAACCTATAGGAGTAGGTGGTGATTCGCAACCTATTGTGCGTTGCAACGTACACAGGAGGAATACATGTCCCGCATCGCCCCCAGGATTCTCACCGCCGTCGCCGTCACCATGTTCGGCAGCACCGTCGCTCTCGCGCAGCCTCAGGGTCCCGGTTACTATACCGCGACCCCCGCCGCGGCGCCGACCAAGACCAGCCTGATCACCCGCGACACCGTGTGGAAGTTCCATGATGGCGCGTTCGCCGCCGCCAAGGCTCCCGAGCGCGACATCGTGCTGTGCCAGCTCGTTGCGCAGCGCGTCGGCAAGCTGACCGCGTTCACCGCTGGCGGCCAAGCGCTCGACGCCGACGCGCTGTCGAAGTGCAACGCCAAGGCGAACTGATTGGAGAGCGGTGCCAGCACCGCGCTCCTCAAAACATCACCATCCCCTCGTTGGCCGCGCGCCTTTAATTGCTCGCGGCCAACATTTTGTTGCAAAGCAGCGTGGTCCGGCCCCATCTTGAGCGGTAATGCTGCGCCAGTACGAACTCGTTGATCGGGTCCTCTCCTACGACCCCGAGGCTGATGAAGCCTTGCTCAACCGCGCGTACGTCTTTTCGCTCCAGGCGCATGGCTCTCAGAAGCGCGCGTCGGGCGACCCCTATTTCAGCCATCCGATCGAAGTCGCGGGCATCCTGACCGACCTGCATCTCGACGACGAGACGATCGCCACGGCGATCCTCCACGACACGATCGAGGATACGGTCGCCACGCCCGAGCAGATCCAGAAATTGTTCGGCGACAATGTCGCGCGGATGGTCGACGGCGTCACCAAGCTGTCCAAGATCGAGGCGCAGACCGAAAGCGAGCGCGCCGCGGAGAATCTGCGCAAGTTCCTGCTGGCGATGTCGGACGACATCCGCGTGCTGCTGGTCAAGCTGGCCGACCGGCTGCACAATATGCGCACGCTCCACCACATCCCCAATCCGGACAAGCGCAAGCGCATCGCGCGCGAGACGATGGACATCTATGCCCCGCTCGCCGAGCGGATCGGCATGTACGAGTTCATGAAGGAGATGCAGACGCTCGCCTTCGCGCAGCTCGAGCCCGAGGCGTATGAATCGATCCAGAAGCGCCTGGATCAATTGCAGGAAGGCGGCGACCGCATCGCCAAGATCGGCTCCGGCGTGAAGCTGCTCTTGTCGCGCCACGGCGTCGACGCCGACATTTCCGGCCGCGAGAAGCACCCCTACAGCATCTGGAAGAAGATGCAGGAGCGGCACATCAGCTTCGAGCAGCTCTCGGACATCATGGCGTTCCGCGCGATCGTGCCGACCGAGGAGGATTGCTATCGCGCGCTGGGCGTCATCCATCGCCGCTGGCCGTTCGTGCCGGGACGGTTCAAGGACTATATCTCGACCCCCAAGCGCAACGGTTATCGCTCGCTCCACACCTCGATCATTCACGCCGGCGACACCCGCGTCGAAATCCAGATCCGGACCGGAGAAATGCACGCCGAGGCCGAATATGGGCTCGCCGCGCATTGGGCTTACAAGACCGGCAAGGTCCGCGCCGACGGGCAACATAGCTGGATCACCGACCTGGTCGAGATCCTGGAAACCGCCGAGACGCCCGAGGAGCTGCTCGAGCATACGCGCATGGCGATGTACCAGGATCGCATCTTCGCGTTCACGCCGAAGGGCGAGCTGCATCAGCTGCCCAAGGGCGCGACGCCAATCGATTTCGCTTATGCGGTGCACACCGATCTCGGCGACCAGGCGGTCGGCGCCAAGATCAACGGACGCCATGTGCCGCTGCGCACGGTGATCGAGAATGGCGACCAGGTGCAGATCCTGCGCTCCAAGGCGCAATCGCCCCAGCCCAATTGGCTCAACTTCGCGATCACCGGAAAGGCGCGCGCGGCGATCCGGCGCCATTTGCGCGCGATCGAGCGCAAGGAAACGCTGACCCTCGGCCGCAAGCTGTACGACGAGATCGTCGATCGCCTGCCGGCGCCATTGTCGGTCGACGCGGTCAAGACCGCGCTCAAGAAGCTCCAGCTGCCCGACGAGGACGCCCTGATCGAGGCGGTCGCGCGGCGGCGGATTACCGATGCCGAATTGATGGAAGCGCTGATGCCGGGATCGGCCGGCACCGATGCGGGGCGCGCGCTGCCGCAACAATCGTCGGCGATTTCGATCACCGGCCTCACGCCAGGCGTCGCCTACAAGCTCGACACCTTGTGCCATCCGGTGCCGGGCGACCGCATCGTCGGCCTGAGACGGCCCGACCAGGAGATCGAGGTCCATCGCATCGATTGCCCGGTGCTGGCCAATTCGGACGATGTCGATTGGGTCGATCTCGCCTGGGGCGACAAGTCGGAAGGCGGGCTGGCGCGGATCGAGGTGACGCTGAAGAACGAACCCGGCGCGCTCGGTACCGTGTCGACGATCATCGGCCAGCACCGTGCCAACATCATCAACATCCGGTTCGACACCAGCGATACCGGCTTTCACACCAACCAGATCGACCTGGAAGTCCGCGACGCTGCGCATCTCGAAAAATTGATGGCTGCGCTGCGCGCTGCGGATGCAGTCAATGCCGTGACGCGGGTGTAGAGCGATCCCATGACTCTCATCCTTGGCCTCGAATCCTCGTGCGACGAGACCGCGGCGGCATTGGTCACCAGCGACCGCCGCATCCTTTCGCACAAATTGGCCGGACAGGAAGCCGCGCACCGACCCTATGGCGGCGTCGTGCCGGAGATCGCCGCGCGCGCACATGTCGAGGCGCTCGAGCCGTTGATCGAAGCCGCCTTCGCGGAGGCCGGCGTGACGTTGTCGCAAGTCGACGCGGTCGCCGCGACGGCCGGACCGGGACTGATCGGTGGCGTGATGGTCGGGCTGGTCACCGGCAAGGCGCTGGCCCATGCCGCAGGCAAGCCATTGGTCGCGGTCAACCATCTCGAAGGCCATGCGCTGAGCCCACGGCTCGCCGATCCCGATCTCGATTTCCCCTATCTGCTCCTCCTCGTCTCGGGCGGGCATTGCCAATTGCTGCTGGTCGAAGGCGTCGGGCGCTATCGCCGCCTCGCCACCACGATCGACGACGCGGCGGGCGAGGCATTCGACAAGACCGCCAAGATCCTCGGGCTCGGCTTTCCCGGCGGCCCCGCGGTCGAGCGGGCCGCCGCCACGGGTAAGGACATCGTGCCCTTGCCGCGCCCGTTGCTCGGGTCGGCCGAGCCGCATTTCTCCTTCGCCGGGCTGAAAAGCGCGGTGCTTCGCGCGCACGACACCGGGCAGTGGCGCGTCGAGGACATCGCGGCGAGTTTTCAGCAAGCCACAGTCGATTGCCTGGTCGACCGCACGCGCCGGCAATTGGGCGATACCGACGCGACCGCCCTGGTCGTCGCCGGCGGGGTCGCGGCCAACACGGCAGTGCGCGCCGCGCTCGAAACGCTGGCGAGCGATTATGGCCTGCCCTTCAGCGTGCCGCCGCAATGGCTGTGCACCGACAATGCCGCGATGATCGCCTGGGCTGGTGCCGAGCGCTTCGCGGCAGGGCTGACCGACCCGCTCGATATCGCCGCGCGGCCGCGCTGGCCGCTCGACCCGGACGCGGAAAAGGTGCGTGGCGCGGGAGTGAAAGCGTGAGGATAGGCGTGATCGGCGGCGGCGCCTGGGGCACCGCATTGGCGCAAGTCGCGGCGGCCGACGGGCAGTCCGTCACCTTGTGGGCGCGCGAGCCCGAGGTAGTCGAATCGATCAACGCGCGGCACGTCAACGAGCTGTTCCTGTCGAGCGTGCCGCTGTCCGAGCGCATTGTGGCGACCGACGATCTCGACGCGCTTCACGATGCGGACGCGCTGCTGGTGGTGGCGCCGGCGCAACATGTCCGCGCGGTGCTGGGCGGGCAGGATTTCGGTGCCAAGCCGCTTGTCCTTTGCGCCAAGGGGATCGAGGCGGGCAGCAAGCTGCTGGTCGGGGAAGTGGCGCGCGCGGTTCAACCGTCGGCGCCGATCGCGGTACTGTCGGGCCCGACCTTCGCGCATGAAGTCGCGGCGGGACTGCCAACCGCGGTAACCCTGGCCTGCGAAGACGTCGCGCTGGGCGCGGCGCTGGCCGAGCGGCTCGCCTCGCCGACCTTCCGGCCCTATGCGTCGGACGACGTGATCGGCGCGGAGATCGGCGGCGCGGTCAAGAACGTGCTGGCGATCGGCTGCGGCGTGGTCGAGGGCGCGGGCCTGGGACAGAATGCCCGCGCCGCGCTGATCGCACGCGGCTTTGCCGAGATGACGCGGTTCGGTCTCGCGCGCGGCGCCCGGGCCGAGACGATGGCGGGCCTGTCGGGGCTCGGCGACCTGGTGCTGACGTGCTCGTCGACCAGCAGCCGCAATTTCTCGCTCGGCGTCGGGCTGGGCGAGGGGCGGTCGGCGCACGAGCTGCTCGCCGATCGCCGCACCGTCGCGGAAGGCGCCTTCACCGCGCCGGTATTGCGCGAGGCGGCGGCCGAAGCGGGCATCGATATGCCGGTGACCGAGGCGGTGTGTGCGCTGCTCGACGGCGCCCCGGTCGGCGACGTGATCGGCGCGCTGCTCAGCCGGCCGCTGCGGGACGAGCGCGAATAGCCCACGCCGTCACCCCGGCCTTGTGCCGGGGTCCAAGGTGCCTCGATCCCGCGGCTCGAACCGCTTGCTCCACGCTC
>NZ_BCYZ01000075.1 GCF_001598455.1 Sphingomonas pruni NBRC 15498 | reverse complement strand
GGGGGGGGGGGGGGGAGGACGGCGGCACATTACCCGTCGTGCTTCCGCCCCCTCCGTCAGGCTGCGCCTGACACCTCCCCCTGGCGGGGGAGGATTAAGCTGAATAGTCCTACCCTAGCGCCATCAGCCTGATCGGCAGGCCGTCCTTGGGCCGCGGGATCGGGAACATCTGCCAGGCATCGCCGGCGCCTGGGTCGATCTCGACCCGATAGCGCGTCAGCAAGTGCGCGATCAGCAGCTTCATCTGCATTTGCGCGAAATGCAGGCCGAGGCACATATGCGCGCCACCGCCATAGGGCACCCAGGCGAAGCGATGCCGCCCTTTCGACGCCTCCGGCGTGAAGCGCATCGGGTCGAATCGCAGCGGGTCCGGCCAGATGTCGGCCATGCGGTGTGTCCAGGCGATGCCGATCCCGACATTGGTGCCGGCGGGAATGTCGAAGCCGCCAAAGCTGAAATCGCGCAACGCGCGGCGCGGCAGCGAGGGCACGGGTGGCATCAGGCGGAGCGCCTCGCGGAACGCGTAATCGGTCAAGGTCAGGTGATCGAGCTGCTCGGTCAGCGGCATATGTGCGTCGAGGCCGGCAATCTCTTCGCGCAATCGTTCCTGCCAATCGGCATTGCGGGCGAGCAGCATGACCAGGGTCGTCGCCGACGAGGTGATCGTGTCGTGCGCGGCCATCATCAGGAAATTCATGTGATCGGCGATCGCGGCGGCCGACAGCTCCTGTCCGTCGTCGTCGGTCGCACGGCAGAATTGCGAGAAGAAGTCCTCGCCATTGCCGCCCCGCGCGCCTCGCCGCCGCGCCGGGATCTCGCGTTCGAACCAGTCGATCAGATACGCGCGCGCCTTGACGCCCCGCCGCATCATCGTGCCGGGCAGTGGCGAGCGGATCGGGGCGACGCTTGCCTGCACCTCGTCGACGAACGCTTGATTGATGCGATCGGCCTCCGCCCCGAGCGATACGCCGAGGAAACTGGTCGCGGCGAGGTCGAGCGTCAGTTTCTTGATCGCATCGTAGAAGCGCAGGCAACCGCCCCATTCGCTGATCCGCGCGGCGATGCCGGCATCGAGTTGGGTCGCGTAATGCCGCATCGGCTCGGGTTTGAAGGCAACCGACAGAGTCTTGCGATCGGCGCGATGCATGTCGAAATCCATCAGCATCAGCCCGCGCGGGAACAGCAGGTTGAGCAAGGGTCCCCAGCCCTGTTCGGACGAGAACAAGCGGTCGCGATCGAACAGGACAAGCTCGTTGGCGTCGGGACCCAGCAGGGTCACGCTGGTGCTGCCGAGCGCGCGGTTGCGATAGACCGGCCCGTACCGCTCGAACATCTCCCGCCCGAACTTGACCGGATCGGACAACAGGCGAAGCGAATTGCCGACGATCGGCAGACCGTCATCGCCCGGGATATGCGCCAGCGACCGGCCCGGGTTGCGCGGCAGCCAATGCGGATTGGCATCGAACGTGTGAGCGTAGGCCATGGTGCTGATTACCGCAGCCGAGCCGCGATGGCCAATCGGCCGGTCACCCGAAACGACTAGTGACCGGCGCCATGGCCCCGGATCATTCCACCGTGACCGATTTCGCGAGGTTGCGCGGCTGATCCACGTCGGTCCCCTTCACTACCGCCACGTGATAAGCCAGCAACTGCACGGGCACGGCGTAGACCAGAGGCGCGATTAGCGGGTGGACCTTGGGCATCTCGATCGTGGCGAGGCAGCTGTCGCCCGCTTCTGCCAGTCCGTCGGCGTCGGAAATCAGCACGATCTTGCCGCCGCGCGCCTGGCTTTCCTGCATGTTGCTGACGGTTTTCTCGAACAACGGCCCCGAGGGGGCGATGACGATAATCGGCACGTTCTCGTCGATAAGCGCAATCGGCCCGTGCTTCATCTCACCCGCCGCATAACCTTCGGCATGGATGTAGCTGATTTCCTTGAGCTTCAGCGCGCCTTCCAGCGCCAGCGGATAATCCGGGCCACGGCCGAGATAGAGCACGTCGCGCGCCGGCGCGATGAGGTGCGCCATGCCGGCGATCGCATCGTCATAAGCGAGCGCGGCGTTGAGCGCGGCGGGCGCCTCGATCAATTGCTTGACCACCGCGACCTCTTCCTCGCGGCTCATCCGCCCCTTCACCACCGCGAGGTGCGCGGCGAGCGCGGCAAGCACCGCAAGTTGGCACGTGAAGGCCTTGGTCGAGGCGACGCCGATCTCCGGCCCGGCATGGGTCGGCAACAGCAGGTCGGCCTCGCGCGCCATCGTGCTGGTCGGCACGTTGACGACGACGGCGATCTTCTGCCCGGCTTTCTTGGCGTGGCGGAGGGCCGCGAGCGTGTCGGCGGTCTCGCCCGACTGGCTGATGAACAATGCCAGCCCGCCATCCTCGAACACTGGATCGCGGTAACGGAACTCGCTGGCGACATCGATATCGACCGGAACGCGCGCGAAGCTCTCGAACCAATATTTGGCGACAAGCCCGGCATAGAAGCTGGTGCCGCAGGCGACGATCGTGATGCGCTTCACCGTCGACAGGTCGAAATCCATCTGCGGCAGCGCGACGGTCTGCTCGACCCCGCGAATGTACGAGCGCAGGGTCTGCGCAACGACGATCGGCTGCTCGTGGATCTCCTTGAGCATGAAGTGGCGATAATTGCCTTTTTCGATCATCGCTCCGGTCGCGCCCGACACAGTGATCTCGCGTTCGACCAAGTTGTTCTCGGCGTCGAAAATCTGCGCGCCCTCGCGCGTGATGACGACCCAATCGCCTTCATCGAGATAAGCGATGCGTTGCGTCAGCCCGGCCAGGGCAAGCGCATCCGAACCGAGATAGGTTTCGCCCTCGCCATAGCCGACCACAAGTGGCGAGCCGAGCCGCGCGCCGATCAGCAGATCGGCATGTTCGCGAAACGCGATCGCCAATGCGAAAGCGCCACGCAACTGCGGCAGCACGGCCTTGACCGCGTCCTGCGGCGACTTGCCTGCCTCGACCTGCTCGCTGACGAGATGCGCGACGACTTCGGTATCGGTCTCGCTCTCGAACACGCGGCCACGGGCCTGGAGCGCTTCGCGCAGCGGCTTGAAATTCTCGATGATACCGTTGTGGACCAGCGCGACTTCCTTGGTCGCGTGCGGGTGCGCGTTCGAGGTTGTCGGCGCGCCATGTGTCGCCCAGCGGGTATGCGCGATACCGGTGGTGCCCGGCGCCGGATCGGCAGCGAGCACTGCTTCGAGATTCTTGAGCTTGCCCTCTGCCCGGCGGCGGATCAGCTGGCCATCCTGGACGGTGCAGACGCCGGCCGAATCATAGCCGCGATATTCCATCCGTCTCAGCCCCTCGACCAGCCGGTCAGCGACCTGTTCCTTGCCAACGATTCCGATGATTCCGCACATGGTTGGGGGGCTTTCCTACTAGAAGGTATAAGGGATGCGGATGCCCGGCAGTTCCGCCGGGAAATCCTTGGTATTGCGCGTCACCAGGATCCGGCCGCGGCTCTGCGCCGTCGCCAGGATAATGGCATCCGGCGACCTCAACCGTGGGCGCTCGCGTCGAAGCGCGGCCGCGCGCAACGCGATTTCATCATCGATCTCATCCAGACCGAACCGGTCGAGAAACTGCACTGCCTCGCGCACGCTTGCGTCATTGCCCTTGGACAAGACTTCAATCCAGACCATGCGGCTGATCCACATGCGCGAGCCCGCCTGAACGATACGCGACATCTCACGGTGCGCCGGCGGATGGTCGAGCAAGGCGTCGATCAGAATGTTGGCGTCGAGGCTGTAGCCGCTCATGCGGCGCCCTTGCGCTTCTCCGCAGCCTTCCGCGTCAATGCGAGATAATGTGCCCGCTCCCGATCATCTTCCTCGGTGAAATATTCGGGCGATTCCGCGCGGACTTCCTCATAATCGTCGTCCCACGGCCTGGTCCATTCGGCCCGCCGTTGGCGATCATATTCGTTCCGGTCGATCGAAATGCCGTGGCGCGCCCACAAGCCAACGCCCATCTCCAGCCAGTCAGCGTTCTTCGCACTGAGCGATTGCGCCTTATAGGACGCGACGGCCTCCCGCAGCACCGACGCGCGCGATTTGCCGAGTTCGGCCGCGCGCTGGTCGAGCCATTTGAGGTCGTCTTCGGGAAGATCAGCGAGAATCCGGGTCACGATGATATCCCGATATCATATCGTGATATCATGTCAATAGAGTCGCGCTATTTGGCCGCCTTCTTCGCCGTCATCATCTCGCGAAACCGCTTCGCCCAGCCCGATTTGGTCTGCTGCTCTGGTCGAACCAAGCGCAACGCGTCAGCCTCCACATCCTTGGTAACCGTCGATCCCGCACCGACGATCGCCCCTGCGCCGATCGTCACCGGCGCGACCAAAGCAGAGTTGGAGCCGACGAATGCCCCCTCCCCGATCACCGTCTTGTACTTGAAGAAACCGTCGTAATTGCAGGTGATCGTGCCCGCGCCGATATTCGCGCCGGCGCCGATTTCGGCATCGCCCAGATAGGTCAGGTGATTGGCCTTGGCGCCCTTGCCGAGCACCGCCTTTTTCACCTCGACGAAATTGCCCACCTTGGACTTCTCGCCGAGCACCGCGCCGGGGCGCAGTCGGGCGTAAGGGCCGACCTCGGCCCCGCTGCCGATCGTCGCGCCCTCGATATGGCTGAAGCCGCGGATCGTCGCGCCATCGGCAATCGACACGCCCGGACCGAAAAAGACGTTGGGCTCGATCAGCACGTCGCGACCGACTTTGGTGTCGAATGAGAACCAGACGGTCGCCGGATCGACCAACGTCGCCCCTTCAGCCATCGCCTCGACGCGGCGCTTCGCCTGCCAGCTGGCATCGACCGCGGCGAGTTCGGCGCGGCTGTTGACCCCGGCCACTTCATCGGCGGCGGTCTCGACCACCACCGCGCCGCGTCCGTCCTTCACCGCCAGTTCGGCGAGATCGGTGAGATAATATTCGCCGACGGCATTGTCGTTGGTCACCTGGGCGAGCAACCGGAACAGATCGGCCGAGCGCACGGCCATCAGGCCCGAATTGCACAGGGTCACTGCGCGCTCGTCGGCCGAAGCGTCCTTATACTCGACGATCTTTGCGATGCGGCCATCCCTATCGGCGATGACGCGGCCATAAGCGGCGGCGTCGGCGGGCCGGAAGCCGAGCACCACGACACTGGGCTCGCCGTCGCTGTGCAACCGCTCGACCATCCGCGCCATCGTAGCGGTGGAGACCAGCGGCACGTCGCCGTACAGGATCAGCACATCCCCGTCGAAGCCGGAGAGCGCCGCCTCTGCCTGGCGCACGGCGTGGCCGGTACCGAGTTGCTCCGCCTGGATCGCGACCTCGACCCCGAGCGGGGTCACCGCCGCCTCGACCTGCTCGCGGCGCGCACCGGCTACGACGACGATCCGCTCGGGATCGAGTACGCGCACATTGTCGATCAGGTGGAGCAGCATCGGGCGGCCCGCGATCGGATGAAGGACCTTGTGCAGATCGGATTTCATCCGAGTGCCCATGCCGGCGGCTAAGATGATCGCGGCGATTGGATTGGTCATGACAGGTGTCTCCGTAGCCCGCGCCCTGCCACGAACATATTGCCTTTTCCATAGCGTTGCTGGCAGGCGGCGTCGGGATGAACGATTTCCCTTTTGGCTTGGTCGGCTTCGACCTCGACGGCACGCTGGTCGATAGTGTCGCCGACCTGACCGCCGCGGTGAATCATGCGCTAGCGGAAATAGGGCGGGCGCCGCTGACGATCGACCAGGTACGACCGATGATCGGCGGCGGATCGAGCGTGATGTTGCAGCGCGCGCTGATCGCGACGGGAGGAGACGCGCAGCTCGACGACCTACTGCCGGATCTGGTGGACTTCTACGCTGACCACATCGTCGACCATACGCGGCCTTTCCCCGGCGTTGTCGACGCGCTCGATAGTCTGCAGGCGCAGGGCGTGGCGCTGGCGGTGGTGACCAACAAGCGCGAACAGCTGTCCGTCGCGCTGCTCGATGCGCTCGGTCTCACCGATCGCTTCGCCTGCATCGTCGGCGGCGATACGCCCGGTCTCGCCGCGATCAAGCCGGACCGCGCGCCGATCGACCTCATGCTGCACAAATGTAGCGGGTCCGGCCCCGCCGCATTTGTCGGGGACTCGATCTACGATGTCGACGCGGCGCGCGCCGCCGGCGTGCCGGTTGCGCTATTCGCCCCGGACGGCAACAGCATTGCAGGCGCGAATGCGACCTTCGCGGATTATCGCGAGTTGCTGCCGGCGTTGGAGCGCATCGCCGCGACGCAACCCGCTATTTGAGCAAAGCCGCCGACTCGACGTGATAGCCGATCAGCACGGGCTTTCCGCCGTTCAACCGATAGACGAAATTCTCGGTCGCTGGGCCGGTCGAGTAGACGCTGGCATAGCTGGCGGTGAACGTGTGGTCGCCGTTGTTGATATTGTCGTTGAAGCCCTGCCGGGACGTCGACCGGAAAGTGCCGAGCTTGGTGTGGACCGCCGCGATCAGCTGGGTGAAATCGACGCTGCCGGTCTTGATTTCGGGGCCGGAGGCATCGGTAATGGCCTTGAACTGGCCCGCATTCAGTTTGGCGTGGAAATCGGCGACCGCGGAATCGGCCGCCGACATGTCCTGGCCCATCGAACATCCCGCCAACGCCGCGGCGGCAACCAGCAATGTCGCGAAGCGCATCATTCCCCTCCTGTGCCTATCGCGATCAGTCTGCCGCAGCGCACGCGCCACGGCTAGCGCGGATTGCTTGGCCGCCGCGCCCGTTCTTCGTCATCGGCGCGCGCGATCATCAGGCGCGCGACGCGGTCCGCCGAATCGGCCATCTCGCTCGACCGTTTCGGCAAAGCGGCCTGCGCCGAACGATAGAAGCTCTGGGCGTCGGCATAGCTGCCCGCCGCTTCCGCGCATACGCCGAGATTATAGAGCACCGAAGGATGGTTGGGCAGGCGGCCGTTGAGATCGGCCCATTGCCGGCACGCCGAGGGCACGTCGCGATTGGACAGTTTCACGATTTCCTTGAACTCGCTGCCGATGTCCTTGGGCATGCCCGCGCGATCCTCGCGAAAGCGAACCTTGTAGGTCTCCCAGCGCGGCCGCACATCGAGGCGAATCTTCTGCGCCAGATCGGTGATCATCGCCGACACCGCTTCCTCGGTGGTGCGCCAGGGCACCTTGCCCTCGCACCATGTCGTCTCGTCGCGCGACGGCTTGTTGTCGGACCAGACCGGCATGTTGTCGGTAACGCGGAGCAAGCGAACGCTGACGGTCAGGTTGATGACGCGGCGAAAGCACGGAAGGTCGACCTTGGCGCGCTTGGTGCAGGTGCCGTCCTGCTTGCCGTCCTTCCACTCGACGCAGCGTTCCTCATTGCCCTGGTATTTGCTTTCCTCGACACCCGTGGTGACGCCGCCTGACAATACCCCGTCTGGCCGCCCGGCGGGGACGCCGATCGCCTGTTCCAGCGCGGCTTCGAACTGGCGCCCGTCGCGGCCGTTGAAGCGGTCGACCACGACGTTTTCGAGCAAATCCGCCTCCCGGACATTGGCCGGAAACTTGCCGCGTATCTGCGCGCTTTCCGCCCAGGCAGCGCCGCTACCCACGCACAACCCGGCAATCGCCAAGGCAATCCATTTTCTGGTCATGATGTCTCCCCCGAATCGCCGCTTCATATCATCGCGATCCGGTGGTCGTCAGCCCGCCTGTTTGCGCCATTTGGTCCAGAGATGCCGCGCCAGCATCAGCGGCGGCATGCGCAGCCAGTGGGAGCGGACATAGAAGCCGAGCCGGGTGATCGGACGCGTCTGCCGCCCCCAACCGTCACGCGCCGTCAGCCTGCGCAGATAAAGGTCGTCATCGCTTGCCGATCGCACCCAGCCGTCGGGCAATTGCGTGTCGTACAGCGCATGGCACAGCCGCAGGGCGCGGCGCACCGCCGAGGTCAAACCGTGTCGCCGCGCGCGTTCGGCCAGGCCAGTGACGCCAAAGTCGTCGGCCAGGCAGTGGATATCCCACAGATTGCGCATCCCGCCCGACAGGTCGCCATCGGCGAACAGGTGCGCGGCGGCGTGGCAGATCATGTCGTTGGCATTGAGCACTCGCAGCCCGTTCTCCAGCTTCATGCTGTCGGCGACCAGCGCGTCGGCATCAGGCATCGGGCGCGCGGTCAGCGGCAGGATGGTGTGATGCACGTCGATCATGCGGTCGCGGTCGCGATGGATGAGCGGCGGCAGCTCGTGCATCCAGCGGCGGTAATAAGCATCGTCGTAGGGATCGGGCTTGACCCATTCCCATCCGGCGCCGAGCAATGCCCTTTCGACGCGGTCGAGTTCGGCGCGCGGCACCAATATGTCGAGATCGCCGACGAACCGGCCCCGCCCTGCCGCCAGCCCGGCGGCGATGAACGCGCTGCCCTTGAGCAGGACGATGGGCATGCCGAGGTCGCCCAGCGCGCGGCGCGCCATCTCGACTTCCCACAAGGCGACGAGGCGTCCCTGCGCGCACGACGCCTTGGCGTCGTCGAGGAAGCGCTGCGCCGCTTCGGGCTTGGGGATACCGTCGAGCCGATGGGCAAGCGTCGCGCTCAGCAATTCGGCACGCGCCATGGTCAGCAATGCCTGCCAGCCTGCGCTGTCTAGCATCTCGACCGACGAAGGATCGGCCAGCGCGCGAGCGAGCAACATGCCGTCCGCCACCATCATAACGCCTCCCCGGCGAAGGCCGGGGCCCAGTATCGATGAAGTGCGTTGGCTAGGATTGCCCTCGCCAACTGAGGACGCAGTAGCTGGGCCCCGGTCTTCGCCGGGGAGGCGTGATAGATCGAAGTTTCGGGAATCACAGAGCGCGCCACAATGCTTCCACCTGTGCGATCGCGCTTTGGGTATCGGGATAGTCGATCGCGCGGGCGGACGTCTCCGTCACCAACCGGGTCAGCGCCGCGAATCCGCGCTCGGCGAGCGCCACATAATTGGTCGAGGCCTGGGTGAGACGGACGAACACTTCGCTCGCCGCGACCTCGCGCGTCACGGCTGCGTGTCCGAACGTCGGGAACAGGATCAGCGCCGGCCGCGCCGGCTCGAGCATCGCGGCGATCGATCGCGCATCGGGGACCAAGTGGCGGATCGCGCCCTTCGGCGTATCGGCGAGCAACGGGCCGAACATGCCGTCGGGCGCGGCCTCCTGCATTACCTGGATCGCTTCGTTCTTCAGGCTGATCAGGCGCGGAAAGGCATGGATCAGGCCCGTCGCCGGATCGAGCAAAGCGAATTCGTCGCCCATGAGCCGCCAGCCGCGCGTCATCAGCAATGCCGCCAGCGTCGACTTGCCCGCACCGGACAGGCCAGTCATCACCAGCGCCTTGCCATCGCGCTCGACCGCCGAGGCGTGGAGCAGCAGATAACGCCGCTGGCCGAGCGCCATTTGCAGGTTCATCGCCATTTCGGCCGCGAGCAGACCGTGTTCGAGGCTGAGCGGCGCTGCTTCGGGCAGGACGAAGTCGCCACCGATCATTACCTTGGGGCGGAAGACGCGCCGCCACGGACGATCTGCGAACAGGCGCACGGTGAAATCGGCGATGCCGTCCTGTGGCTTGGGATAGCTAGCGTAAAGCTGTTCGAGGGCGGCGACCGGCCCGCGCCAATCCGACCCGACGCGGAATCCGACCGGGCCGATCGCGACCGAGAAATGGTGCCTCATCGCCGCTCGACCAGCCCCGTTTCGACCAGTTCGTCGAGCCGCGCGATCAACGCGCCCGGATCGGCGTCGACCAAATCGTAATCGGCGCGCAGTTTCGCCAGCAATGCCGCGGCATCGAGCGGCACTCCGGCCAATGCCTGCAGGATCTCGGGCGCCGGGGACGCCATCAAATGCGTCTGGCTCGAAGCGCGATGATAGATGGCAGTGAGCAGGTCGACCGGCACCACGATCAGGCTGTCAGGCGATGCGGCGCGATAGAGGGTCGCCATCTCCCGACCTCCGGCGGCTCAGCCGCGGGGCATTTGCAGCGAGGCGAAGCAGGTGAAGCCGGCAGTACCGTGCTGCAGGCGACGAATATAGGCGGTATAGGCGCGGCTCTGCTCGTCGGTGGTGCCCGGCAAGGTACCGCCATTGAGCGCGGTCCGAACGTCCTCCGCCTTGAACGGCTTGGTCGCGCCGGGAAACGCATCCTTGGTGCCGTTCGGCACGAGCGACCCGTCGGCGGCGACATACATGCCGGCGCGGCCGGCATCAGGCACCGGAATCTCGCAGGTCAGCACCGAGGCATTGGTCTGCGCGAGCGCGGGACGGATCGAGATCACGACCGACGCAGTCGCGGCACCGAGCATCAGCGCGCGGCGACGCGTCGGATGCGGTTCGTCGGCCTGGCGATCGGTCATGTCCCCGTCCATGGTTGAGACGCCTTTCACATTAGCGCGCGGCTGGCAAGGTGATGAAATGGTTACCGCGCAGGGGCGAGCTCGGGCATTGCCGGTCGCCGGCCCACCCCCTAGGAACCGATGGGTCATGACGAACCGCTTCGGTCCCCGCTTTCTGCTCGGCATGCTCGCCGCTTTGGTCGCGGCGATCGCCGTGTTCATTCTGTCGGGCGACGTGCCCAGCGCGCTGGTCGCGCTGGTCGGCGGGATCATCGCCGGTTTGGTGACATTGGGCGTCGATCCCAGTCCGGCCGCTCCTGCAGAGCCCGAAGCCTCGGGTCCCCCTCCGGCCCGGCTCGGCGCGGTGCTCGAGGCGATCGTCGAGCCTGTGCTGGTGATCGCCGGTGGCCGGGTGGAAGAAGCCAATGGTGCGGCGCGCGACGTGCTCGGCAACCACATTATCGGCCAGGATGTGCGGCTCGCCATCCGCCACCCGGCAGCCGCCGAACGACTGACCGCGCCGGCCGGCGAAGGGACGTCGGACGCGATCAATCTCGTCGGGCTCGGCACGCTCGATCAGCGCTGGGAATTGCGCGTCACCGACCTGCCCGACGGGCGCCGCGTCGCGCATCTGATCGACCAGACGCGCAGCTATGCCGCCGAGCGGATGCGGGTCGATTTCGTCGCCAATGCCAGTCACGAATTGCGCACCCCGCTCGCCTCGATCCTGGGGTTCGCCGAGACGCTGGCCGATGGCGCCGGCGACGACCCGGAAATGCGCGACCGCTTTCTCAAGGTCATGGCCGACGAAGCCCGGCGGATGCAGCGGCTGGTCGAGGACCTGATCTCGCTCAGCCGGATCGAGGCCGAAAAATACCGCCTGCCCGATGCCTCGGTCGATCTCGGCGATCTGGTGTCGGAGGTTCATTCGGAATTGATGGACAGCGCGGACGGGCGCGCGGCGGACATCGTCGCCGATATCGCCGCGAACGTCCCGCCGGTCGGCGGCGACCGTGCCCAATTGAGCCAGGCGCTGCACAATCTGATCGGCAACGCGATGAAGTACGGCCGCGCCGGAACGCCGGTGACGGTCAAGCTGTCGCGCGACGCCAGCAACATGGTCCGATTGTCGGTCGGCGACGAAGGCGACGGCATTCCGCCCGAACATATTCCGCGCCTGACCGAGCGATTCTACCGGGTCGATTCGGGGCGCAGCCGCGCGCTGGGCGGCACCGGCCTGGGACTCGCCATCGTGAAGCATATCGTCGAACGGCATCGCGGCCGGCTGGACATAGCGAGCCAGGTGGGCCGCGGCACCGTGGTCACCATCCTGCTCCCGGCCGCAGTGTCATCAAAGAGTAACGCGACTGTCACAGAGGGCCCGAAACCGGCGTGATAGCGCGCCGGCAAGGGGCGAGTCGCCCCGGCGGGAAGGCCCATCATGATTCGCTCGATCGCGCTCATCGGCGCGACATCCCTGTTGCTAGCGGCGTGTCAGGACCAGGCGTCGATGGCGGGTGCCGGGCGCGACCGCATCAGCGTGGTCGGATCCTCCACCGTCTATCCCTTCACCACCTTGGTCGCCGAACAATTTGTCGCGGCCAATCCGGGTGTGCCGGCGCCGGTGATCGAATCGACCGGCACGGGCGGAGGCATGAACCTGTTCTGCAAGGGACTGGGCGGGCAATATCCGGACATTGCCGACGCCAGCCGGCGGATCAAGGCGAGCGAATATCGGAGGTGCGCGGCGAACGGTGCCGGCGAGCTGATGGAAATCCAGATCGGGTTGGACGGCGTCGCCTTTGCCGAAGCCAATGACGGGCCCAAGCTGCAACTGACCCCGATCGATCTCTACAAGGCGCTGGCGGCCGAACCGGGCGGCCAGCGCAATCACGCCAAGACCTGGCGCGACGTCAACCCGGAGCTGCCGGCGATCGCCATCCAGGTCTATGGCCCGCCCTCGACCAGCGGCACGCGCGACGCGGTCGCCGAGCTGATCCTGGCGCGGGGCTGCGAACAAATGATGCCGGCCATGGCCGCAATCCGGGACACCCATCCGGACGATTTCGCCAAGACGTGCATGCGCGTACGGGACGACGGCCCCTATATCGACGCCGGCGAGAACGACAATCTGATCGTCCAGAAGCTCCAGGCCAATCCCAACGCGATCGGCATTTTCGGCTATTCGTATCTGGAAGAGAATAAGGACCGGTTGAACGGCGTGCCGCTCAATGGGATCGAGCCCACCTACGAGACGATTGCCAGCGGCCGCTATCCGGGGTCGCGGCCTTTGTTCCTCTACGTCAAGAAGGCGCACCTGAGTGCGATTCCCAACCTCAGGGCGTTCCTCAACGCCTATGCGCAATCCTGGGCGCCCGACGGGCCGCTGGTCCGCCGCGGGCTGATCTCGGCGCCCGCCGATGTGCGCGCGCGCTCGGCGGCGATCGTGCAACGCCAGACGCTGCTCGACCCCAAGACGTTGAGCTGACGTGTCGACGCTTGCGCTCCTTTTCCTCGTCGCGGGACTCGGGCTGATCGCCTGGCTATCGGGTCGCGTCCGCGCGATCGCGTTCCGCAAGGCGCCGGGGCAGCGTTTCTCCTCGCTGCCGCGTCATCATGGCTCGTTCGCCGCGATGTGGACGGTGCTGCCGCCGTTGCTGTTCCTCGCCGTCTGGAGCGCCTGCGCGCCCGGTCTGGCGACAGACGCCGCGCTCCGGACTCCCGCGGCGGCGCAGCTCCCGCCGCCCGGCTTCGAGCGCGCGGCGATCCTGTCGGAAGCGCGCGCGATCGCCAACGACCGTCACCGCACGCCGCTCAATCCCATCTCGACCCAGCTCGCGCCGGCTTACGCGGTGGAGCAGGCCCGCTATGGCTGGATCGGCGGAGCGACCGCCTTGCTGCTCGGCCTTGCCGGTGGCGCACTCGCTTTCCTGCGCATCCGCCCGGGCTTCAACGCGCGCACCAGGATCGAGCGGATCGTGATGGCCGGCCTGCTCGCCGCCTCTCTCATCGCGATCCTGACGACGATGGGCATCGTCGCGTCGCTATTAGCCGAGAGCGCGCGCTTTTTCGGCAGCGTGCCCATCACCGATTTCCTGTTCGGCACGCATTGGAGTCCGCAGGTCATCGACCCCCGCAATCCCGGCGCCAGCCTGGGCGCGGTACCGTTATTCTGGGGAACGTTCTTCATCGGCGCGGTCATCGCAATGCTGGTGGCGATCCCGTTCGGTCTGATGAGCGCGATCTATCTGACGCAATATGCATCCCCTCGCCTGCGCGCGTGGACGAAGCCGACGCTCGAGATTCTCGCGGGCGTGCCGACCGTCGTCTATGGCTATTTCGCCGCGCTGATCGTCGGGCCGGCCCTGCGCCAACTGGGCGTCGCGATCGGAATAGCCGGCGCCACGTCGGAAAGCGCGCTGGCCGCAGGGCTGGTGATGGGGGTGATGATCATCCCGTTCGTCTCGTCGATGGCCGATGACGCGATCGCCGCGGTCCCGGCGGCGATGCGCGATGGCAGCCTGGCGATGGGCGCGACGCCTAGCGAAACGATCAGCCGCGTCCTTCTGCCCGCCGCTCTGCCCGGCGTGGTCGGCGGCGTATTGCTCGCGATCAGCCGCGCGATCGGCGAGACGATGATCGTGGTGATGGCCGCATCGGGCGCCGCGACGATCAGCCTCAATCCGTTCAATTCGGCGACTACGGTCACCAAGCAGATCGTCGACTTGCTGACCGGCGAAGCGGCGTTCGACAGCCCCAAGACGCTGGCCGCTTTCGCGCTGGGAATGACCTTGTTCGTCATCACCCTGTTGCTCAACATCATCGCGCTCACCGTCGTGAAACGGTATCGGGAAGCCTATGAATAGGCCGCTCGCCCCCGCCAAGATCGAGCGCGTGCCGACCGATTGGAAGACCGCGCAGATGGAGCGGCGCGTGCGCCGCCGCTACGCCGCCGAGCGCCGCTTCCGGCTGTTCGGGCTGGCGGCGATCGTGCTTTCGGTCAGCTTCCTGCTGTTCCTGCTGGTGACGATGGTGGCGAATGGCGCGCGCGGCTTCGTCACCACCGAAGTCGCCCTGACGATCGATTTCCCCGCGGCCGGACTCGGCCTGACGCCGGATCGCATCGAGGGGCCTGGCGGCGATCTCGCACTCGCCGGCGCGCAACTCGACGCGGTGACCGATCGCGCGGCGGTGGCACAATATGGCGCCAATGGGCCGGCATTGTTTTCCGATGGCGCCGATGCGGTGGTCCGCCGCGCGCTCAAGGCCGATCCGGCGCTGGCGATCGGAAAAACGCGGCTATGGCTGCCCGCCTCCACCGATATCGATACCGCGGCCAAGGCCGATGGCACGCCTTTGGCCGAGAAGCGCGCGCAGATACTGACCGACGCCGGGCAATTGCGCACCGGGTTCAACTGGGGCTTCCTGTCGGGATCGGATTCAACCGATCCCACCGCGGTCGGCATCTGGGGAGCGCTCAAGGGGTCGTTGCTGACGATGCTGGTGACGCTGGTGCTTGCCTTCCCGATCGGCGTGCTCTCCGCCCTCTATCTCGAGGAGTATGCGCCGCGGAACCGCTGGACCGACCTGATCGAGGTGTCGATCAACAACCTTGCTGCGGTGCCGTCGATCATCTTCGGTCTGCTCGGCCTGGCGGTCTTCCTCAACACATTCCAACTGCCTCGGTCCGCCGCATTGGTCGGCGGTCTGACCTTGGCATTGATGACGATGCCGGTGATCGTCATTGCCAGCCGCAACGCGATCAAGGCCGTGCCGCCGTCGATCCGCGACGCGGCGCTGGCGCTGGGCGCCAGCCCGGTCCAGGTGGTATTCCACCACGTCCTGCCGCTCGCGCTGCCCGGCATATTGACCGGCACGATCATCGGCATGGCGCGCGCGCTGGGCGAAACCGCGCCGCTGCTGATGATCGGCATGCGCGCCTTCATCGCGACCCCGCCGGGCAAGCTGACCGACCCGTCGACCGTGCTGCCGGTGCAAATCTTCCTGTGGTCGGACGAAGTCAGCCGCGGCTTCATCGAGAAGACTTCCGCCGCGATCATCGTCCTCCTCGTCTTCCTGCTGGCGATGAACGGCATCGCCATCTACCTCCGCAATCGCTTCGAGACCCGCTGGTGACCGACAAGACCATCCTCACTGATCACAAGATGACCGCGCGCAATGTCAGCGTCTGGTATGGCGCGGTGGAAGCGATCAGCGATGTCTCGATCGATATCGACCAGGACAAGGTCACCGCGTTCATCGGTCCGTCGGGCTGCGGCAAGTCGACCTTCCTGCGCACGCTCAACCGCATGAACGACACGATCCCTTCTGCACGAGTCGAAGGCGATATCCGGCTGGATGGCGAGGATGTCTATGCGCGCGAGATGGACGTGGTCCAGCTTCGTGCGCGCGTCGGCATGGTGTTCCAGAAGCCTAACCCTTTCCCCAAGTCGATCTACGAGAATGTCGCTTACGGGCCGCGTATTCACGGACTGGCATCGTCCAAGGCCGATATGGATCGCATCGTCGAGCGTTCGCTGGCGCGCGCCGGCCTGTGGGGAGAGGTCAAGGATCGCTTGTCCGACAGCGGCACCGCTTTGTCGGGCGGCCAGCAACAGCGCCTGTGCATCGCGCGCGCGATCGCGGTCGACCCAGAAGTGATCCTGATGGACGAGCCCTGCTCGGCGCTCGATCCGATCGCGACTGCCAAGATCGAGGAACTGATCCACGAATTGAAGGGCCGCTACGCGATCGTCGTCGTCACCCATAACATGCAGCAGGCCGCGCGCGTGTCGCAGCGCACCGCGTTTTTCCATCTCGGCCAGTTGGTCGAATATGGCCAGACGTCGGACATTTTCACCAACCCGCGCGAGGAGCGGACGCGCGACTATATTACCGGCCGTTATGGCTGAGGAGTTAGAGCGAATGGCAACCGGCCAGGAACATACGGTCAAGGTCTTCGACGACGAGATCGGCCATCTGCGCGGCCTGATCAGCCAGATGGGTGGTCTAGCGGAGCGGGCGATCCACGACGCGATGAACGCGTTGCAGCGGGTCGATCTCGACCTGGCGCAGCAAGTCCGCCTCGCGGACAAGCAGATCGATTTTATCGAGGCGGAGGTGGAGACGCTGGCGGTCCGCATCATCGCGTTGCGCGCGCCGATGGCCAACGACCTGCGCGAGGTGGTCGCCGCGCTCAAGATCGCCGGCGTGATCGAGCGGATCGGCGATTATGCCAAGAACATCGCCAAGCGCGTGCCGATGATCGAAAGCGAGCATCGCATCGAGCCGATCTCGGTCATTCCCGCGATGGGTAAGATGGCTGCGGAAATGGTGCACGACGCGCTCGACGCCTTCGCGGCGCGCGATGCGCGGGCGGCGGTCGACGTCTGCGTCCGCGACCAAGCGCTGGACGATTTCTACGACAGCATCTTCCGCATGCTGGTCACCTATATGGTCGAAAATCCCGCGACGATCGGTCAGGTCGCGCACCTGCTGTTCGTCGCCAAGAACCTGGAGAGGATCGGCGACCACGCGACCAACGTCGCCGAGATGATCTATTTCGCCGCCACCGGCACGCAAATGACCGAGCGTGAGCGCGGCAAGTCAGGGGAAGTGTAATGGCACGGGCCAAGATGTTGCTGGTTGAAGACGACGCCGCGCTGGCGGAGCTGCTGGTCTATCATTTCAAACGCGAGGATTTCGAGGTCGCGCACACGCCCGACGGCGAAGAGGCGCTGCTGCTCGCCAAGGAAGCGACGCCCGACATCGTCCTGCTCGACTGGATGGTGGAGGGCCTTTCCGGGATCGAAGTGTGCCGGCGTCTCCGCCGCATGCCCGAAACCGCGAACATCCCGATCATCATGCTGACCGCACGCGGCGAGGAAGAGGATCGCGTTCGCGGGCTGGAAACCGGCGCCGACGATTACGTCACCAAGCCGTTTTCTCCACGCGAGCTGGTCGCACGCGTGGGCGCTGTACTGCGCCGCGTTCGTCCGGCTCTGGCGGGCGAGCAGCTGACTTACGGTGACATCGAGATGGACACGGTGGGGCACAAGGTCCGCCGCAGTGGCGAAGTCGTACCGCTCGGTCCGACCGAATTCCGCCTGCTCAAGCATTTCCTCGAACATCCCGGCTGGGTATTCAGCCGCGAGCGGCTGCTCGACGCGGTATGGGGTCACGACAGCGACATCGAGAGCCGCACGGTCGATGTTCATATCCGCCGCCTGCGCAAGGCGATCAATCGCGGCGACAAGCCAGACGTGATCCGTACGGTGCGATCGGCGGGCTATGCGCTCGATTCGGGTGCGTAAAGAATCGCACCCGAAACGAGGGAGCCAATTCGAGAGTGGCGCGTTGGGCCCCCTGTCACGCAGAGATTGTGCAGAACAAGGAGAGTCGCATGAAGCTGATACTCGTTGCGGCGGCCGCCATGATCGCGATGCCCGCCATCGCGCAGAACGCACCGGCGCCGTCGCCTGCTCCCGATCCTCAGGCCGCGCCTGCGCCGCTGCCCGCCCCGCCGGGACCGCCTGCCGGCCCAGCGCAAATGGTCATGGGACCGTCAACGCCTGTAGTGCAGCCGCTGCCTGACGCTGCTGCCCCTGCCACCGGCGCTGACGTCCCGTGGTGCACCAAGACCGTAGTCGATCATTGCAAGGAGCATTCGGCGCCGAACGGCGCGCGGCTGCACACCACGCCTCGCCCGCCGCGAGGGTGATCCCGGTGATCGCCTGAACGAAGCGGAGCCGGGCGGCGCCCGGCTCCGCCGTCCCTGAGGAGGTCAGGATGAGATTGATCCTTTTGGCCGCCATCGCTGTGACGATGCCTGCCTTGGCGCAGGAGACTCCGGCGTCGACCCAGCCGACGCCGGCACAAAGCGCGGGCGATCCGCCCGGGGGCTATGCTCCGCCGCCGATGCCCCCGCCCCCACCGAATGCTACCGTGGTGTTCAAGCCGGCGCCTCCGCCCGATATTGCGTTTCCGCCGCCCGCTCCACTGGCGAGCTATCCGCCCTGCAAGCGCGGCCAGTTCGACAAGTGCATCCAGCGGCACGATCCCAAATAAGTATAAGAAACGGGTCGTAAGCTCCCCTTTCCCGGCGCGGGTCGGCACGCCCGCGCCGGGCTTTTCGTATTTTCGGTACGGACTATTGCGCAGCGCAGCGAAAGTCCTAGGAAGCGTCGGAAACATTAGGGAGCGATAGAATGACCATCCGTTTCGACGACAAGGTAGCCATCGTGACCGGCGCGGGCGGCGGCCTGGGCCGCGAATATGCGCTGGCGCTGGCGGCACGTGGCGCGAAGGTCGTCGTCAACGACCTGGGCGGCGCACGCGACGGTACCGGCCATTCGGACGCGGCGCTGAAGGTCGTCGAGGAGATCAAGGCTGCGGGCGGCGAGGCGATGTCGAACGGCGGCAGCGTGACCGAATACGAACAGATGGTCGAGATGGTCGCCAAGGCCAAGGAAGCCTGGGGCGGCGTCCACATCCTGATCAACAATGCCGGCGTGCTGCGCGACAAGAGCTTCGCCAATATGGAGCCGGCCGATTTCAAGTTCGTCGTCGATGTCCACCTCAACGGATCGGCCAATTGCACCAAGGCGGTGTGGGCGACGATGCGCGAACAGGCCTATGGCCGCATCCTGATGACCGCCTCGTCGACCGGGCTGTTCGGCAATTTCGGCCAGGCAAATTACGGCGCCGCCAAGCTCGGCCTGGCAGGCCTGACCAAGACGCTCTACCTCGAGGGCGCCAAATACAACATCAAGGTCAACACCATCGCCCCGACCGCGGGCACGCGGATGACCGAGGATCTGTTCCCGGCCGAGGCGTTCAAGGCGTTTGCCCCCGAAAAGGTTGCTCCTGCCGCGCTCTATCTGGTCAGCGAGGATGCGCCGACCAATGCGATCGTCGGCGCCGGCGCCGGCGTATTCCAGGCGGCCTATGTCACGCTGACCCAGGGCAAGCTGCTGACCGGCGACGAGCTTTCGCCCGAAGGCGTTGCGGCGCATTGGGCGGAGATCACCGATCGCACCGGCGAACTGACCCCGCAATCGGGCAACGAACAGTCGATGTCGATCATGAAGAAGCTGACGGGGGGTTGAATCAGGGATGCTAAATCCTCCCCAAGCTCGCTTGGGGAGGGGGACCGCCCGCGAAGCGGGTGGTGGAGGGGCCGAGCGAAGCGAGGTTTGGGTGCGAGGCAATGGCGCCGCCATTCCCC
>NZ_BCYZ01000074.1 GCF_001598455.1 Sphingomonas pruni NBRC 15498 | reverse complement strand
TTACAGGGAGGGGGACAGCATACGGCGCGCCGTCGCGACATCCTCGGCCATCTGCGCCATCAGCGCGTCCATATCGTCGAACTTCGCCTCGGGCCGGATGAAGTCGACCAGGTCGACCTCGATCGTCTGGCCATACAGATCGCCCGAGAAATCGAAGAAATAGGGTTCGAGCAATTCCTTGGGCGGGTCGAAACTCGGCCGCACGCCCAGATTGGCCGCGCCGTCGACTACGCGGCCGCCGGGCAAATGCCCGCGCACCGCGTAGATGCCGAACTTCGGGCGCAGGTAATTGGCCATGTCGAGATTGGCGGTCGGGAACCCCAGCGTCCGCCCGACCTTGTCGCCATGCTGGACCACACCCTCGATCGCATAGGGCCGGGTCAGCAACCGCGCCGCTTCGCGCGGCTTGCCCGCGCGCAACGCCTCGCGGATGCGGGTGGAGGACACGGTTTCGCCGTCGAGCTGGACCGGCGGGATCGTGTCAACGATGAAGCCGTAGGCCTCGCCCAATCGGCGCATCAGCGGAATGTCGCCGCTGCGCCCCTTGCCGAAGGTGAAATCCTCGCCGGTCGAAACTCCGGCGACACCGAGGCCGCGGACCAGACATTGATCGACGAACTCCTCCGCCGACAATCCGGCGAGCGCGGCGTCGAATGTGAACACGTACATCGCGTCTACACCCGCCGCCTCGATCAAGCGCGCGCGCTGATCCATGCTGGTCAGGCGGAACCACGGACTGTCGGGCCGGAAATAGCGCATCGGGTGCGGGTCGAAGGTCGCGACGATGGCGGGGCGGCCCGCGGCGCGCGCGCGCTCCACCGCGCGGCCGACCACCGCTTGGTGCCCCAAGTGAAATCCGTCGAAATTGCCGAGCGCGACATAGCCCCCGCGAAACCGCTCGGGCACCGTCGAGCCGCCGGAAAGCCGCTCCATGGCGTGGGCCTTAGGGGGCAGAGCGCGGTTACTCAACTCCTCCCCGGCACGGGGAGGATTTATTGTCCCGGCACCATCCCTGTCATCAGCACGCGGATGACATTGCCGCCCATTACCTTGCGGATATCCTCGTCGGAAAAGCCGCGATCGAACAGCGCTTGCGTGACCGCAGCGACCTGGCTCGCATCGAACCCGGTGGTTACCGCACCGTCGAAATCGGAGCCCAGCCCGACATGGTCGATCCCGACCAGATCGCGGACATAGGCGATCGCCTTGGCCGCATCTTCGGGCTTGTTCGAACAGATCGCCGCATCCCAATAGCCGATGCCGATCACCCCGCCGGTTTTGGCGATGCCGCGAATCTCGTCGTCGGTCAGGTTGCGGTTGACCTTGCACGTCGCCTGGACGCCACCATGGCTCGAGACGATCGGGCGACGCGCCATCGCGATTACCTCGGCGACCGTCTGGTGGCTCGAATGCGCGACATCGACCACCATGCCGAGCTTTTCCATCCGCGCCACGACCGCGCGGCCGAGCGGTGTCAGGCCGCCTTTCTTCACGCCATGCATCGATCCGGCAATGTCGTTGTCGAAGAAATGCGCCAAGCCAGCCATGCGGAAGCCGGCGGCATAGAGTGTGTCGAGATTATCGATCTTGCCCTCGAGGTCCTGCAGTCCCTCGATCGACAGCATCGCGCCGACCGGCGGCGTCGGGACCATTGTCGCGATGCTGTGAGGTTGCGTCGCCCATTTGCGCGGATCCGCGCGATCGGCGATCAGCTTCTGCAAATCAGCGGACGTAGTAATCAATCGCAACTGTCCATCCGAGCGGTCGGCGAAGCGTTTGAGCTTTTCGGCATGGTAGAGCGAGCGCTGGAGCAACGAACGCCATGTCCGGATCGGCTGCAGGTCGGCCATGACGAGCGTGGTTACATTGTCGGTATCGCCCGAATTGGCGTCGTAATTCTGATGCTTCGGCGTCTTCGTCACCGAGGAGAAGACCTGCAGCGCATAATGCCCCGCCTGCAGCCGCGGCAAGTCGACCTGGCCACGATCGGAGCGCGCGAGCAGGTCGCGTTTCCACAACAGCGAGTCGGCGTGCATGTCGGCGACGTCGAGCGTCTTTTGCAGCGCTAGCGCGCGCGGCGTGATCCTGAGCGCGACCGGCTGAACCTTGTTCATCGATTTCTCGACCATGCCGGGCGCGAGGACGAAGAAGAGGATCGCGGCAATCACGAGCAGCGACGCGATGCCGAGTAGCCATTTGCGCATACCACCCCCCTTCGTCATGCCGGCCTTGTGCCGGCATCCACCGGGCAGCGAACCCGTCGCTTCTGGGTGTGCGGCACAGTGGACGCCGGGACAAGCCCGGCGTGACGATTGAGGTTATGGGCGAACCAAGGTCACGAAGCTGTACGCCGGCCGGTCGCCCTCCGCCGGGTGATCTTCACGCGCAGTCTCGCGCCAGTCATTGAAGGCCGGCACGGTAGCGTCGCCTTCGGGCTCGGCATGGACCTCCGTCAGCTCCACCCGGTCCGCACAATCGAGCAACAGCGCGAACACCTCCGCCCCGCCGATGACCGCGGCGTCGTCACCGGTCAGCGCCAGCGCCTCGTCGACCGAATGCGCCACTTCCGCCCCTTCGGCCGTCCAGCCGAGATCGCGCGTCAGCACGATATGCCGGCGCCCGGGCAAGGGCGACGGGAAGCCCTCGAACGTCTTACGGCCCATGATCATCGGGCGTCCGATCGTCTGCGCCTTGAACCGTTGGAGGTCAGCCGGCAGGTGCCACGGCAGTTTGCCGTGGCGACCGATCACGCCATTATCGGCGCGCGCGAGATGGAAGGAGATCACTTATTCCCCTCCCGCTTGCGCGCGCGAGGTCGGCCATGCCCCCGGCATGGTCTGAAGAGCGCGGGGCGCTCTTCACCTCGCACGGGGTTAGGGGAGGGTCTGTCTATAGCTGGCACGCAATGGACATGCCCTCCCCCGGCCCCTCCCGCAAGCGGGAGGGGAGTTTAGACCGCCACCGGCGCTTTGATATGCGCCTGCGCCTCGTAGCCGACGAGCTGGAAATCCTCATATTCATAGGCGTCGATCGACGGCGGTTTGCGGAGAATTTCGAGCCTGGGCAGCGGCCCAGGTTCGCGACCGAGCTGTTCGCGAGCCTGATCGAGATGGTTCGAATAGAGATGGCAGTCGCCGCCGGTCCAGACGAACTGGCCGACCTCCAGCCCGGCTTGCTGCGCGAGCATATGGGTGAGCAGCGCGTAGCTCGCGATGTTGAACGGCACGCCGAGGAAAATGTCCGCCGAGCGCTGATAGAGTTGCAGGCTGAGCTTGCCGTTGGCGACATAGCATTGGAACAGGCAGTGGCAGGGCGCCAGCGCCATGGCATGGAGCTCCCCGGGGTTCCACGCGCTGACCACCATTCGCCTGCTGGCGGGATTGATCTTGAGCGTCTCGATTAGCTCGGCGATCTGGTCGACATGCCCGCCCTCGGCGGTCGCCCAGTCGCGCCATTGCTTGCCATAGACCGGTCCGAGGTCGCCATTCTCATCGGCCCATTCGTCCCAGATGCTGACCTTGCGGTCCTGCAGCCATTTCACGTTGGTGTCGCCGCGCAGAAACCACAGCAATTCGACGATGATCGAGCGCAAGTGCAGCTTCTTGGTCGTCAACACCGGAAAGCCCTGCGCCAGGTCGAAGCGCATCTGATGCCCGAACACCGATCGCGTGCCGGTGCCGGTGCGATCCATCTGCTCAGCGCCGTGGTCGAGCGCGCGCTGCATCAGGTCGAGATATTGCCGCATGACGCTGGCTTACCGCCTGCCGCCCGCGTCGCCAAGCGGCGCCCGCGTCACTGCTGTGGAAAACGCGGTCAGGATGCGGCTGGTGCCTGGGCCGGCGGCGGCACCAGCCGGCAGGCGCGGATGTCCTTGGGTTCGGGGCGAGGCCCTACCGCCTTGAACCGCGCGAGATAGCCGCCCGCCGAAGGCATGTCGTCGAGCGCGACGAGCTTGTAGCCGACCGCGGCGAATTCGCATTCGAGCAATTTGGGCGGCGTGCCGTGATTCTGCGTGCGGCGATTGGCGTCGACCACGACCACCTCGCCATCGGGCTTGAGCGACGGACGCATCCGCCACAGGAATTCATAGGGCTGCTCGATCTCATGGTACATGTGTACCATCAGGATGCGGTCGAAGCTGTTGTCGGGCAATTTGGGATTGGCCGGCTCGCCCAGCCGCACGCTGACCGTGTCGAGCCGATCGCGCGCGACGCGTTCGGCCAGCGCGTCGCGCACTTCGGGCACGATGTCCTCGGCCAGCACGCGGCCGTCCTTGCCGACGCGGCTGGCTAGGCGGATCGTGTAATAGCCCTCACCCGCGCCGATATCGGCAACGGTCATGCCCTTGGCGATCCCCGCCTTGTTCATCACCGTTCCTGCCTCGTTGAGGCGATCGCGCGCTTCCTCGGTCGACCAGCGCGGCGAGATGATCCGCGCGACCGGCCGATCGGCGGCGGGGAACGGACCGACATCATCCTGTTCGTTATGGACGACCGGAGGGCCGCCGTCGCAGGCGGCAAGCATCAGCAGGCCGATGATCAACGCCCCCGACCACCGCATCACTCGACGTCCTCTACCTCGACCGTCTCTCCGGTCACGCGCTGTGACAGCGCGGCCGCCATGAAGGGGTCGAGATCGCCATCGAGCACGTCGGACGGGCTGGTCGAGGTCACGCCGGTGCGCAGGTCCTTCACCAGCTGATAGGGCTGTAGCACGTAGCTGCGGATCTGGTGGCCCCAGCCGATATCGGTCTTGGTCGCGTTGACCGCGTTGGCCTCTTCCTCGCGCTTCCTGAGCTCATGCTCGTAGAGGCGCGCGCGCAGCTGGTTATACGCCTCCGCCTTGTTCTTGTGCTGGCTGCGCTGGTTCTGGCAGGCGACGACGATCCCGGTCGGCAAGTGGGTGATGCGCACCGCCGAATCGGTCGTGTTGATGTGCTGGCCACCCGCGCCCGACGAACGATAGGTGTCGATGCGCAGTTCGCTTTCGTTGATCTCGATATCGATCGAATCGTCGATCACCGGATAGACCCACACGCTCGAAAAGCTCGTGTGGCGCCGCGCCGCGCTGTCATAGGGGCTGATGCGGACCAGGCGGTGAACGCCGCTTTCGGTCTTGGCGTAACCATAGGCATTCTCGCCCTTGACCAGCAAGGTAGCAGACTTGATGCCGGCCTGCTCGCCGGCGTGATAGTCGACCAGTTCGACCTTCATGCCGTGACGTTCGGCCCAGCGCGAATACATGCGCTGGAGCATCTCGGCCCAGTCCTGGCTCTCGGTGCCACCGGCGCCGGCATTGATCTCGATATAGGTGTCGTTGGCGTCGGCTTCGCCCGCCAGCAGCGCCTTGACCTTGTCCGCCTCGGCGCGGGTGGCGAGCTCGGCAAGCGCCTCGACCGCCTGGCTTTCCATATCGGAATCGCCTTCGGCCTCGGCCATCTCGACGAGTTCGATATTGTCGCTCAATTCGCTTTCGATCGCGCGCGTCGCGGTGATCGCCTCATCGAGACGACGGCGTTCGCGCATCACTTCCTGCGCCGCCTTGGGATTTTCCCACAGGCTCTGATCCTCGACGCGCGCATTGAGCTCGTCGAGCCGCCGCAGCGCGCGGTCCCAATCGAGGAAGCGGCGCAACAGGCTAAGCGCGTCATTGATCGTATCGACATGCGATTGCGCTTCGGCGCGCATCGGTAACTCCAAATTCAGTTCGTCGCCCCGGCGGAGGTCGGGGCCGTCATGTAAGAAGGGCGAACTCCTGTCGCCAGCGGCCCCGGCCTTCACCGGGGCGACGCCAACCCCGAGCCCCTAGTAGATACCGCCCTGCCGTTGCAAGAAATCGCGATCGCCGCTGGATTCCCTGGGCTTGGATTCCTGCGGCACGGCCTTGGTCGCGGTCGGCGTCGGTAGATCGCGGCGGATCGGCGAGCGCCGCGTTTCGCTTTCCGGCTTGAACGCTTCCCAGATCACCTGGGCCTTGGGATCGCCACCGGGCGACGGCCACGCCCCGAACACGGGCTTGCCGGAGAGGCGATCGACGCGGACCATACGGATACCGGGCGGAGCCCGGAACGGGATTTTGGGCAGGCCTTCATAGGCCTTGACCGCCCATTCCTTGAAGATCGGCGCCGACACCGTCCCGCCCTGGGCATAGCCGCCCAGGCCGCTCGGTTTGTCGTAACCCAGATAGACGCCGGCGATCATTTGCGGCGTGCCGCCGATGAACCACACATCGGTCGGCCCCGAATTGGTGCCGGTCTTGCCGAACATCGGGCGATCGAGATCGCGCAGGATCGTCGCGGTGCCGCGCTGGACGACGCCTTCGGCGATATGCACCATCTGGAACGCGCTCAGCGGGTCGACCACCTGTTTCAGCTTGATCACCGGACGCGGCATCGGCTTGCCGTTCCAGTCGGGCGCGTTGCAGCGATCGCACGCACGCCAATTTTCCGGCCAGATCACGTTGCCGTGGCGATCCTGGACGTAATCGACCAGGGTCGGCGCGCGGCCGCGGCCGTTATTCTCCAGGATCGAATAGGCATTGACCATGCGCTGCACGGTGGTTTCGCCGGCGCCAAGCGAGAAGGACAGATAGGGCGGATATTTGCCGACGCCGATCTCGTCCATCACCTTGACGACATTGGCCATGCCGGTCTGCGCGGCGACGCGTACCGTCATCAGGTTGCGCGATTGCTCGAGGCCCCAGCGCATCGTGTGCGATCCCGACCCGCCGGCGCCGCCGAAATTGCGGAAGCATTTCGAATATTGCGTGCCCTGGTTCACGCAATACGGGCCATCCTGGATGATCGACGAGGGCGTCAGCCCGTGTTCGAGCGCCGCCGTGTACACGATCGGCTTAATCGTTGAGCCCGGCTGGCGGAGCGCCTGCGTCGCGCGGTTGAACGACTGGACGCGATTGTCGAAGCCGCCCTGCATCGCGAGCACCCGGCCGGTAGCGGGTTCTTCGACGACGAAGCCGCCAGACACCTTGGGGAGCGTCTTGAGCACGTACGAGCTGCCCGACGGCGCTACCGCGATGATGTCGCCGACTTTGATCGCGCTCGACGCCGGCCCGCCACCGCCGCGGATCGGCATCGACGCGGCGCCGCGCGGCAGGGTGCCGGTCGCGCCGTTCGAGAAGCCGAGCGTGAAATCGCCGCTATCGTCGATCACGACCGCCGCACGCCAATCCTCGTAATCGAGCGCGATGTTGCTCGCGAGCAGCGCGCTCAGCCAGTTCTGCGACACGTCGACATGGCCGAGTGGGCCGGTCCAGCCACGATTGCCGTCATAGCGGAGCAATCCGTCGCGCAGCGCTTTTTGCGCCAACGCCTGTTGCTTGGGATCGAACGAGGTCCGCACCCACAGACCGCCGCCATAGACGCTGTAGGGATTGCGGCCGCCGTCGGACGCTTCACCGAACTTGTCCATCAATTGGCGGCGAACTTCCTCGATGAAATAGCCCGATGCCGATTCGAACTGGACGGTGCGCTTGTTGACCGTACCGAGCGGCTGCGTGACTGCCCAATCGTGCTGCTGCTGCGTGATGTAGCCGTTCCGCAGCATTTCCCCGAGCACCCAGTTACGTCGTGCCGTAGCGCGCGCAGTCTGGCGGTCGGGATCGTAGCCCGACGGCGCTTTGGGCAGGATCGCCAGATAGGCGAATTGCGGGATGGTGAGCTGATCGAGGTCCTTGTCGAAATAAGCGCGTGACGCCGCCTGAACGCCGTACGCGTTACGGCCGAGGAAGATCGTGTTGAGATAGAGTTCCAGGATCTGCTGCTTGGTCAGCGTATCCTCTATGCGATAAGCAAGGATCGCTTCCTTGAGCTTCCGCGTATAGCTGCGCTCGTTGCCGACCAGCAGGTTCTTGGCCACCTGTTGCGTGATCGTCGAGGCGCCACGCGCGTGCTTGCTGCGCAGATTGTCGATCATCGCCGAGACGATGCCCGGATAATCGACGCCATGATGAGAGAAGAAGGTGCGATCCTCGGCCGACAGATACGCGGCGACCAACAATTTGGGATATTCGTCGAATTTCAGCTGGACGCGATGTTCGCGCGCAAAGCTGAACACCGGCATGCCGTTGGTATCGCGGACGTTCGACGGCAGATCGGGTTCATAAGTCTTGAGCCGGTCGACCGAAGGCAGATCGCGCGCGACGAACAGCCAGATCAGGAACCAGGCAATGCCCCAAAGCGCCGCCAGCACGACCAATGCCTTGACCCACCGGCGCTTCCACGCGTCGCGCATGAAGCCGGCGACACCGCCGGCCTCTCGCTTGATCCGAAAATTGACCGAGTCCGAACTGTCCGCCGCCATAATCGTCAGGGCCTTAGCAGGTCCGGCGGCCGTTGCCAGTATTTCGGCGCATCAATTCGACGCAAGCTTCCTTGCGAAATTGACTTCGACCGCGCGTTCGACGCTTTGCGCGATGCGCTTGCGACCTTCCGGAGAGTCGAGAAAAGCGGCGTCCTTCGGGTTCGAGATATAGCCCGTCTCGAACAGGACCGACGGCATGTCGGGCGCCTTCAGCACCATCAATGACGCGAATTTGTGGAAACCGGGGCGCAGCGGAATGTTCGGTTCGGCTTCGCGACCGAGCAATCGCGCGAAGGCGGCCGAGGCGTTCATCGTCTCGCGCTGCGTGAGGTCGATCAGGATCGACGAGACGTCGGCATTCTCGCTCCCCAGATCGACCCCGGCGATGACGTCGGCCTTGTTCTCGCGCGCAGCGAGCCGGGCGGCTTCCTTGTCCGAGGCGACTTCGGACAGAGTATAGACCGAGGCGCCCGACGCGTCCCCCGCCCCTACGCTGTCGCAATGGATCGAGATGAACAGATCGGCCTTGAGCTTGCGCGCGACGCCATAGCGTTCCTGCAGCACCAGGAAGCGATCATCCTCGCGCGTCAGCGCTACCCGAACGCGGCCGGACTTGAGCAATTCGTCGCGGATCGCCTTGGCGATGCGCAAGGTCACGTCCTTTTCCCGCAACCCGCTGGTCGGCGAGATCGCGCCGGGATCGAACCCGCCATGGCCGGCATCGATCACCACCAAAGGTCGGCCCGCATCGCCATCGATCCGCGGCAGCGCCAGCGTCTTGCTGGCGGCGGGGACCGGCACCGAAACCGAATAGCGCGCGCTGGAGCCGGCGGTGTCGGACAGGTTGAACGGGGGCAGGAAGCTCATCCGTCCGGCGGCGGCCGCACGAGCGAAGCCAGAATCGTCGGTGGTGCGGAGCTGCAACGTCAGAACGCGGCCGTCGGCGCCGAACGAGCCCTCAGTCACCACGGCGGGACGAGTCAGATCGAACACGACGCGCGCACCGCCGTCGCGTGCGCCTTCGCGCACCGCATCGACCGGCCCGCCGATCGCGACCTCACCTCCCGGCGTGGCGTCGGCCACGTCGAGCGCGACGCGCTTCGGCGCGACCAGCAGGAAGCTCGAGGCGTCGGCGACCTTCTCGTCGAACGTCACCACAATGGCGTCGTTCCTGACGTCCACGCGCTCGATCGTCGCAGCCCAAGCAGGACTGCCGCCGAACCACAGGGCCAGCATGGCAAGAATGAACGACACACGCACGTAATGGCGCGCGGGCCGGTAACCGGTCCAGCGAAAAACCATCTGGAAGAACCCCTTTTACTCGCTCTTCTGAAACGGGGTTACCGGGCCGCTTACTCAAACTCGGTGAAACGAGACGGTTAATGCGCCGTTCGGCATGATTTTGCCGACACGATCGGCAGAAACCTGCCGGTTGAAGCGGACGTTGGCAGGTGCTACCTGATCCGTAACCGGCACCGCGACAATGATTTGTCCGGACGTTGCCGGCCCCACGGCCGCCCCGGCGTTCATCGGCAGGCGGTCCATCAGGTTGACGTTCGCATGATGCATTTCCCTCGCCTAGTGCTCGATCCGGCCATTGCCGGCGGGCGCGTTGGCGCGGGTGCCCCGGCCGTGATGCCCGGGCGTGCGCAGCGAACAGACGCACATCCACCATCCCGCACCGGCCGGTCACGGAACGACAATCCGTCCACCGACGCCGCGCGACTTATTGGCGCGCCCCTACCCTCATCGAAGGTCCGGCGCGCCCGGAGAGAAAATAATGACCATGCGTATGTTGATCGACGCACGCCACCGGGAGGAAACCCGGGTGGCGGTCGTCAAGGGAAACCGCATCGAGGAGTTTGATTTCGAAAGTGCCGAGCGCAAGCAGCTCAAAGGCAATATCTATCTAGCCAAGGTTACCCGGGTCGAACCGTCGCTTCAGGCGGCGTTCGTCGATTACGGCGGAAACCGTCACGGCTTCCTGGCCTTCTCGGAAATCCACCCCGATTACTATCAGATCCCCAAGGAGGATCGTGACGCGCTGCTCCGCGAGGAAGCCGAGCACGCCGCCGAGGAGGCCGCGCTGCGCGCCGAACTCGACGCGGAGGATGACGAGCACGACGATCACGACGATCACGAGCCTTCCGAGGACGAGATCGAGCGGCTCGACGACGATGGCGCGCCCGACGAGGACGTCGCCGCCGAGCAGGAAAGCAGCGGTGGCCGCCGCCGCCGTGGCCGCAAGGACAATGGATCGGAAGATCAGGTCGAGGCGCTGCGCCAGCGCCGCATGAACTTGCGCCGCCGCTACAAGATCCAGGACGTGATCCGCCGCCGTCAGGTGCTGCTGGTCCAGGTCGTCAAGGAAGAGCGCGGCAACAAGGGTGCGGCGCTGACCACCTATCTGTCGCTCGCCGGGCGCTATTGCGTGCTGATGCCAAACACGTCGCATGGCGGCGGCATCTCGCGGAAGATATCCAACGCCTCTGACCGCAAGCGGCTCAAGACGATCATGGCGGAGCTCAAGCTGCCGCCGTCGATGGGCTGCATCGTTCGCACCGCAGGCCTCCAGCGCACCAAGGTCGAGATCAAGCGCGACTTCGATTATCTCGCGCGGCTGTGGGACGGCATTCGCGAGACCACGCTCGCCTCGGCGGCACCGGCGCTCGTCTATGGCGACAGCGACCTGATGAAGCGGGCGATCCGCGACATCTACAACAAGGATATCGACGAGGTGATCGTCGAGGGCGATGACGGCTATCGCCAGGCCAAGGAGTTCATGAAGCTCCTGATGCCGAGCCATGCCCGCCGCGTGAAGCATTACAGCGACCCGGTGCCGCTGTTCCAGCGCGCCGGCGTCGAGGATCAGCTGTCGGCGATGTACCACCCGGTGGTGCAGCTCAAGTCGGGCGGTTACCTGGTCATCAACCCGACCGAAGCGCTCGTCTCAATCGACATCAACTCGGGCCGTTCGACGCGCGAGCACAATATCGAGCAGACCGCGACCGCGACCAACCTGGAGGCCGCGCAGGAAATCGCGCGCCAGTTGCGCCTGCGCGACATGGCGGGCCTGGTCGTCATCGACTTCATCGACATGGACAACGGCTCCAACGTCCGGAAAGTCGAGAAGGCGATGAAGGAGGCGCTGAAGAACGATCGCGCCCGCATCCAGGTCGGCCGGATTTCGAGCTTCGGCCTGATGGAAATGAGCCGCCAGCGCCTGCGCACCGGCGTGCTCGAAGCATCGACCCGGCAATGTCCGCATTGCGAAGGCACCGGTCTGGTTCGTACCGCCTCGTCGGCGGGACTGTCGGCGTTGCGCATGATCGAGGACGAGGCCGCACGCGGCCGCGGTTCGCAGATCACCTTGCGCGCCTCGCAGGAAGCGGCGTTCTATGTGCTCAACAAGAAGCGCGCCGACATCGCCGAGATCGAGGACCGTTACGGCGTCCAGGTCGTCATCCTGTCGGATGGCGAAACCGAGGGCGCTCGGATGACGGTCGAGGCGTCGGGTCCGCCGCCGGTCCATGCTCCGCGCTTCGAAGCGCTGATCGAGGAAGAGGAAGAGGACGATTTCGTCGAGGAGGATCTCGACGAGGAAGAGGACGCCGAGGAAGAGCGGACCGAGCGTGGCGAGCAGCGCGAACGGTCGGACGATGAAGGCGATGCCGGGCGCAAGCGCCGCCGCCGCCGGCGTGGTCGCCGCGGTCGCGGCCGTGACGAAGCCGGTGACGACGTCGTCACGCAGCAACCGCGCGAAGACGGCGAGGCCGAGAGCGAAGGCGAAGAGGCGGAAGCCGTCGAGCATGCCGCTGCGGGCGAGACCGAAGGCGAAGGCGAAACGCGCGGCCGCCGTCGCCGTCGTGGCCGTCGCGGCGGACGCCGTGGCGAAGGAACGAGCGACACTGTTACCGAGGCCGGGGAAGCCGATGCCGGCGATGCCGGTGCGGTCATCGCGACGCACGCCAATCCCGACGTGCCGGTCGCGGTAGAGCCCGATGCCGCGCCCGAAGCCGAAGCCGCGCCCAAGCGCACGCGCCGTCGCCCCAAGGCGCGGATCGCCGAGGAAACGGCAACGGCCCCCGTGGTAGAAGCAACCCCGGCGCCGGAGCCCGAGCCCGTAGCGGCGGAGCCGGCGGCCAAGCCCAAGCGCAGCCGCAAGAAGGCTGCTCCGGTCGAAGTGGAAGCAGCCAATGCGGAACCCGTCCCGGTCGAAGTGACCGCGGCGGCAGAAGCGGCGAGCGCGCCTCCGTCGATCGAAGCGGCAGAGCCCGCAGCCAAGCCGAAGCGCAGCCGCAAGAAGGCCGCGCCGGCCGATACCGCCGCCGAAGCGGAGATGCCGGTACCCTCGCCGGCAGCGGCCAACGACGCCGACGAGACGCCGGTCGTGGCCGATGCCGACGGCGCCGCGCCGGCCGATGACGCCGCCGGCGACACCGACGGTGACGGCTCGCCGCGCCGCGGCTGGTGGCAGCGCACCTTCGGCGCATGATCGCACAGGTCGGCCCCTCGCGCTTCAGGACAGGTTCACCCGTCCCGGCGCAGGGGCCGGCCGCATGCGCCCTATGCGACCCGAGCGGATGACCGGACGATGAAGCGATTTATCGCGCTATTCGCGACGGCAATCCTTCTCTGGGCGCAGCCGGCCTATGCACAGGGGATCCTGCGCGATGCCGAGACCGAATCGCTGTTCAAGGACATGTCGCGGCCAATGATCGTCGCCGCCGGCCTGTCCCCGGCCAATGTCCAGGTCGTGTTGATCCAGGACGATTCGATCAATGCGTTCGTCGCCGGTGGGCAGACCGTCTATATCCATTCGGGCCTGATCCAGGCCGCCGACAATGCCAATGAGGTGCAGGGCGTCATCGCGCACGAGCTCGGCCATATCGCCGACGGTCACGTCGTGCTGGCCGATGCCGGCGCCAAACCCGCCATGGGCATTTCGCTGCTCAGCCTGGTGCTCGGCATCGCCGCCATGGCGGCGGGCGCGGGCGATGCCGGCGCGGGCATCCTCGCGGCGGGTCAGCAGGCGGCGATGGGCAAATATCTCGCCTTCACGCGCGTGCAGGAAGCGACCGCGGACGCGACCGGCGCCAAGTTCCTGCGCGAGGGCAATGTCAGCGGCAAGGGCATGATCAGCTTCTTCAAGAAGCTGGCCAATGAGGAATATCGCTACGGCCTGCAGAATATCGATCCGTATGCGCAGACCCATCCGTTGTCGAACGAGCGCATCAACACGCTCTATGCCGACGTGAAGGAGTCGCCCGCCTGGAACAACCCGCCCGACGCCGCGCTCGACGAGCGGTTCAAGCGGGTCAAGGCGAAGCTGTACGGCTATGTCGCGCCCTATGCGTCGACGCTCAACAAATATCCCGAAAGCGACCAGTCGATCTACGCGCATTACGCGCGCGCATATGCCTGGCACAAAGCCGGCTATCCCGACAAAGCCGATGCCGAGACGCGCGCGCTGATCAAGCTGAAGCCCGACGATCCCTATTTCCTCGAAATCCGCGGCCAGATTCTGCTCGAGGCGGGCCAGCCCGCCGACGCGATCGCGCCGTTGAAGGAAGCGACCGAGCTGACCCGCTACAGCCCGCTGATCGCCACCACCTATGGCCACGCGCTGATCGCGACCGAAGACAAGGCCAATTATCCCGAAGCGATCCGCGTGCTCAAGATCGCGACCAACAAGGACGACGACAATCCGTTCGGATGGTATCAACTGGGCACCGCTTACGAGTTGACGGGCGATAGCGCCCGCGCCTCCTTGGCCGCGGCCGAACAAGCGAGCCTGACCGGCGAAACCGCGCGTGCGGTGATGAGCGCGCGGACGGCAATGGCCAATCTCCCCCCCAACAGCTCGGACTGGATCCGAGCGCAGGACATCGCGATGACCGGACAGAACGAACTCGACCAGAAGAAGCGCAAACGATGAGCGCTTTCCTGTCATCGCGCTTCGCGCTGCCGTTGGTAGCGGTCGCCGCCGCCCTGCTTGGCGCCGGCGCCACCTGGCTCGCGCAGCGTCCGACCGACGGCGGGGAGATCCGCGACTATCTGCTCGCGCATCCCGAAGTGCTGCCTGAGGCGATGCAGAAATTGCGGGAGCGCGAAGAGGCCGAGCAGTCGAAACAGACCGGTACCTTCATTGCCGCCAATCGCGACCGCATCTTTCCCGCTCTTGGCAGCGCCTGGGCAGGCAATCCCAATGGCGACGTCACGGTGGTCGAATATCTCGACTATAATTGCGGCTATTGCCGCGCGAGCCTGCCGATCCTCGACAAATTGGTCGCAAGCGATCCGAAGGTGAAGATCGTGTTCCGCGAGCTTCCCGTGCTGAGCGAGGAAAGCAAGGTCGCCGCGCGCTATGCCGTGGTCGCCGCCAAGCAAGGCAAATATCGTCCGCTGCACGACGCGCTCTATGCCGGCGGTCCGCTGAGCGATGCGAGCATGGACGCTGCCTTGCGGACTGCCGGGCTCGACCCGGCGGCGGTCAAGGAGGCGGCCAAGGCGCCCGATGTCGCGCGGACGATCGAGAACAATCTGGCGATGGCCGCGCCGCTCGGCATGTCCGGCACGCCTACCTGGGTGATCGGCGACCGCGTGCTGTCCGGCTTGCAGCCGCTGGAGACGATGCAGGCGGCGGTCGCCGCGGCGCGGAAGAAATAAGCCGCGGGGAAGCGGTTGCACGCGCGACCGCGCCGCCCCATCTCCCCGAATTCTAGGGGAATTGCATGACCGAACCGATCCTCAGCGTCCGCGGCGTCTCGAAGACCTATGCCTCGGGCGTCCACGCGCTCCACGCCGTCGATCTCGATATCAACAAGGGTGAGATCTTCGCGCTGCTCGGCCCGAACGGCGCCGGCAAGACGACGTTGATCAGCATCATCTGCGGTATCGTCACGCCGTCGACCGGTACCATTACGGTCGGCGGGTTCGATGCGATCGGCCAGCCCAAGCGCGCGCGGCGACAGATCGGCCTGGTGCCCCAGGAGCTAGCCACCGACATGTTCGAGACGGTCGAATCGACCTGCCGGTTCAGCCGTGGCCTGTTCGGCCATCCGCAGAAATCGGATCATATCGAAGAGGTACTCAGGGACCTGTCGCTCTACGACAAGCGCAAGTCGAAAATCATGGAACTGTCGGGCGGAATGAAGCGCCGCGTGCTGATCGCCAAGGCGCTCGCGCACGAACCCCACATCCTGTTCCTCGACGAGCCGACCGCCGGGGTCGACGTCGAACTCCGCCGCGACATGTGGAAGCTGGTCCATCGCCTGCGCGAAAAGGGCACCACGATCATCCTGACCACCCATTATATCGAAGAAGCCGAGGAAATGGCCGACCGCGTCGGCGTGATCTCGGGCGGCAAGCTCCTGGTCGTCGATGAAAAGACCGCGCTGATGAAGAAGCTCGGCAAGCGCGAGCTCGACATCGCACTCAACGAGCCGATGAGCACGATCCCCGGCGACCTGGGGGATTGGGAGCTCAGCCTCGAGAACGAGGGCAAGACGTTGCGTTATGTGTTCGACGCGCAGGCCGAGCGGACGGGTATCCCGTCGCTGCTGCGCAAGCTCGCCGATCTCAATATCGGCTTCAAGGATCTCGAGACGTCGAAGTCGAGCCTCGAAGATATCTTTGTCGACCTCGTGAAGGAGGGCGGCAAATGAACGTCCATGGTATCCTGGCCATCTACAAGTTCGAGATGGCGCGCGCGCTGCGCACCTTGTGGCAGAGCCTTGTCACCCCGGTGATCACCACCAGCCTCTATTTCGTCGTGTTCGGCGGCGCGCTCGGATCGCAGATCAAGGAGGTCGACGGCATCGCTTATGGCAGCTTCATCGTGCCCGGGCTGATCATGATGTCGCTGCTGACGCAGAGCATCAGCAACGCGTCGATCGGCATCTACTTCCCAAAATTCACCGGGACGATCTTCGAACTGCTCTCCGCCCCGATCAACTCGATGGAGATGGTGATCGGCTATGTCGGCGCCGCGGCAACCAAGTCGGTTGTGCTCGGCCTCATCATCCTGGCGACCGCCGCATTGTTCGTCCCGATCCCGATCCACCACCCGTTCGCGATGGTCGCGTTCCTGCTGCTGACCAGCATCACCTTCAGCCTGTTCGGCTTCATCATCGGCGTGTGGGCGAAGGGGTTCGAGCAGCTGAACTTCGTGCCAGCCTTGCTCATCACGCCGCTGACGTTCCTCGGCGGCGCTTTCTACTCGATCAGCAAGCTGCCCGATCCATGGCGTACGTTCAGCCTGTTCAATCCCGTCGTTTATCTGGTCAGCGGATTCCGCTGGAGCTTCTTCGACAAGGGCGACGTACCGGTGGGGATCAGCCTGGCCGCCACCGGCGGATTCATGCTGCTGTGTCTGGCAGTGATCGCGTGGATTTTCCGGACGGGGTACCGGCTGAAGAATTGAGTGACACTTAAGTCCTCCCCATCGCAGATGGGGAGGGGGACCGGCCGCGCAGCGGACGGTGGAGGGGAAATGGCGACGCCGTTGCCGAGTATCCCCACCCCGCTACGCTCGGCCCCTCCACCACCGGCTGCGCCGGCGGTCCCCCTCCCCACGCTTCGCGTGGGGAGGATTGAGGCCTTCACATCACCGGCAACGTCACCTTCGATCCCGAACACACCTTTTGCGTCGCCTTGACGAAATCGCTCGCCTTGGCGCGATACGGGTTGGCGACGAAAGTCTGCGGGTTGCGGTCGATCACCGGGAACCAGGTCGACTGGATCTGGACCATGATGCGGTGCCCGGCCTTGAACACATGGTCGTGGTCGCGCAGCGGCACGTCCCAAGCGACGACCTTGCCCGGCAGCAAAGGCTGCGGGTTGGTATCGCTCGTCAGGAAACGCCCACGCCGGACGTCCATCGCGATCGGCCACTGATAGCCATTGAGCGTCTTGGCATAATCGCCGACCGCCCATTGCTTGCCCTCGGTCGCTTCGTAATCGCTCGGTAGGACGTCGATCAACTTGACCACGAAGTCGCTGTCGGTGCCGCTGGTCGAGGCCATCAGAGTCGCGGCGATCTTGCCCGTCACCGTCAGATCGTGGTCGAGCGGCGCGGAAACGTAGCTCAACACATCCGGGCGATGATCGACGAAGCGCTGATCGTCGCTTTCCCACCAGGCCCAATCGGGTGTGGCATAGGTCCGGCTCATCGGGCGTTTGCGGAACGGCACCGGATTGGCGGGATCGCTGACATAATCGCGACACGCTTCCCCTGCCCCGGGTGCAGCGAACGACAGCGAGCCGTCATCGTGGAGATAAAGCTCGGTCGGCTTGGCGCCCTTGGGCGGCCAGGAGGCATAGCTTTTCCAGACGTTCGATCCGGACTCGAACATCTTGGCGGTGAAGTCGGGCCGCGCGCCCTTATTGTGGAGCCAATAAGCGAAGAACGGCGCCTGGATCTGGGTCTGGAATTCGGTCCCGCTTTCGGTGCCGATCGGGATCGGCCCGAGGAAATCGCCCTTGCCCTGCCAGCCGCCATGGCGCCACGGGCCCGACACAATCTGCGCCAGATGGTCCGGGTCGTTCTGCTTTTGCTTGGCGTAGATCTGCCACGAGCCCCAGGGATCCTCCTGGTCCCAGAAGCCGGCGACGTTCAGCGTCGGAATGACCGTCTTGCCCAGCGCGTTCTGCCAATTCTGGTCGGTGTAGAAGCTGTCGTGATTGGGGTGGTCGAGCAACGCGGTGAACATCGGTACTGTGCCCTTGAACACCTGCTTATCGATATTCTCGACCGGCCCCATCCGCAGATACCAGTCATAGGCGTCGGTCAGCCCGTCCAGGCTGAGTTCCTTGTTCTGCAGCTTGTCGACCTGCAGGCTCGACACCCATTCGGTCGCGTAGCTCAGGCGGAGCGCGCCGTTTCGGTGGAGATCGTCCGAGAGCCAATAATCGATCCACGCCGCCTGCGGGCTGACCGCCTTCAGCGCCGGATGCGGCTTTGCGAGTGCTACGGCGGCGGCGAAGCCTGGATAGGACACGCCCCACATCCCGACCTTGCCCGAATTGTTGGGCACGTTCTTCACCAGCCAGTCGATCGCGTCATAGGCGTCGCTCGCCTCGTCGGTCTTCTTGGGATCGTTGGGATGGACGACAGTCGACAAGGTGAACACGCCGTCCGACCCGAACCGCCCGCGCATCGACTGAAACACGAAGATATAGCCGTCGGCGACCAGCGGCTTCCAGCTCGCCGGCATCGCCGGGGGCAGTGCCTGGGGAACGCCATAGGGCGTGCGCTGGAACAGGATCGGCAGCTTGCCGCTCGCATTCCTGGGCGCGATGATCACGGTTTCCAGCTTGGCACCGTCGCGCACCGGCACCATCACCTTGGTATAGGTGAACTGGCTCGCGACATCGCCGACGGCGGGCGGCGGCGCAGTCTGCGGTCGGGCGAGGGCGATCCCGCTTGCACCCAGCAATAAAATGGCGGCGATCAACCCTTTGGCGCGCATGTGAGTCTCCCTTTGGCGCGCACCCTGTCGGGCGCAGCGCGCGCGGTCAATCGGTGGCGGTCGCCACAGGCTGCGAGCGCCACGCACCACGGATCACCGGGCGGACGACCAGCGACATCAAATCGATGACGACATGAAACAGCATCGCCACCGCGAGGCTGCCGCTCATCAGGTACATCGCGGTGAACAGCGCGCCGACCAGGGTCGTGACGGTAATACCTCTCCATCCCTGATAGGCATGCGCCAGCCCGAACAGCAGGATGGCGAGGACCACCGCGGCGATGGCGTCGATGAAGGCTGCGAGGAGTATCGGCAGCAGCAGCCGGAAGAACAATTCTTCGCCAATCCCGGCCGCCAGCGAGATCGCTGCGGCCAACACCACTTCGGCGCGATCGCGCGGCAACAGCGCCGAGACATGGCCGAGATAGGCAGGCGCACCTTTGGCCTTGCGCTGGCGTCGCCATGTCAGGAACGCGCCCAGGGGAAGCGCTGCGATCGTCGCCGCGACGAACAATCCGGCGAGGAACGAATCGACCGCGATCGCCGGTGCGTCGCCGCGCAGTACGGAGGACGCGTCCCAGAGTTCGGGGGGCAGTTCCGTCACTGCCCCAATCCGGCCGAGCACCAGCAAGCCGACGATCGGTGGTAATGTGAACTGCAGCAACTGCGCCGCCAGCATGCGGCGGTAGAAGGTCTTGCGCCCGACCCCGCCGGCTTCCGCTAGCAAACGATAGCCGCGCGGGCCCGCGACGATGTTGAGCGCGACGATCGCCAGCATGATGGCGAGGAGGATCGCGTTGGTCATCGCGAATGGCTCAACCGAAATCTCCCCTCCCTTCCAGGGAGGGGCTGGGGGTGGGTGGCGAGCGCAGCGAGCTCCCTTCGGTCGC
>NZ_BCYZ01000073.1 GCF_001598455.1 Sphingomonas pruni NBRC 15498 | reverse complement strand
GGGGGAGGGTCTGTTTTTTGCGGCATCGCAGTCGACATGCCCTCCCCTAGCCCCTCCCGCAAGCGGGAGGGGGACACGGCTATCAGCCCTCGGCCGGAGCTTCGGCGCTCTTGGCCTCATCGGCGCCGGTGTCACCGGCGTCGCTGTCGGGCGTCGCTTCATTGGCAGGCGCTTCCTCGGCAGCGGTTTCGGCAGCAGGAGCTTCCTCAGCAGCAGGCGCTTCCTCAGCGGCCACTTCGACCGGCGGCGTTTCCTCTGCGACCGCTTCGGCGACGGCTTCCGCCTCGGGCGTCGGCTCTTCGGTCGCGGCTTCGACTTCGGCAGCCATCACCGCCTCGGCTTCGGCCTGATTGGCGGCTTCGGCGGCTTCGGCAGCCTCGGCGGCCTTCGACGCACGCTCTTCGAGGCGCTCCTTGGCCTTCTCGCCCGGCTCACCCTTCTTCGGGTTGTTGCGGGCCGCACGCTCCTTGACGCCGGCGACGTCGAGGAAACGGGCGACGCGGTCGGTCGGCTGCGCACCGACGCTCAGCCAATGCTTGGCACGGTCGGCGTCGAGCACGACGCGCTTCTCGTCGTCCTTGGCGAGCAGCGGGTTGTAGTTGCCGATCTTCTCGATGAACTTGCCGTCACGCGGGCTGCGCGCATCGGCCACGACGATACGATAATAGGGGCGCTTCTTGGAACCGCCGCGCGAAAGACGAATGCTCAGTGCCATGGTAGTTGTACTTCCTTCTTCAAGCTTCTGATTTAATTGGACTCCGGCCTGCGCCGGGATGACGGCGTCGCCGTCACTTCTTCTTCACGTTCATGAAATTCTGGAACCCCGGCGGCAGCTTGGCCCCGGTGCCGGGCAGGCCGGGCAGCCCACCCATCTGGTTCATCGCGTCGCCGAGCTCAGGACCGCCCATCGCGTTGCCCAAACCGCCGAGGCCGCCCTTGCCGAGCATCGCCATCATGCCCTTGAGGCCGCCCATCTTCTTGATGCGCTTCATCGCAGTGGCCATTTCCTGGTGCATCTTGATCAGCTTGTTGACTTCCTGGACGGTCGTCCCCGAGCCGTTGGCGATGCGGATCTTGCGCTTGGCGTTGAGGAGTTCGGGCTTGGACCGTTCCTTGGGCGTCATCGAGGTGATGATCGCGTCCATCCGCACCAGCACCTTGTCGCCCCCGGCCTGGTCGACCGCGGCCTGCGCCTTCTTCATGCCGGGGATCATCCCGGCCAGTGCGCCGACGCCGCCCATCTTCTTCATCTGCTGCAGCTGGCCGCGCAGGTCGTTCATGTCGAACTGACCCTTGGACAGCCGCTGCGCCATGCGCTCGGCATCTTCCTGCTGGATCGATTCGGCGGCGCGCTCGACCAGGCTGACGACGTCGCCCATGCCGAGGATACGGCCCGCGACCCGGCTCGGGTGGAAGCCCTCGATCGCGTCGAGCTTTTCGCCGGTGCCTGCGAATTTGATCGGCTTGCCGGTGACCGCGCGCATCGACAGCGCGGCACCACCTCGCGCATCGCCGTCCATCCGGGTCAGCACGACGCCGGTCAGCGGCACCTGGTCGGAGAACGAACGCGCGACGTTGACCGCGTCCTGACCGGTCAGGCTGTCAACGACGAGCAGGATTTCCTGCGGCTTCGCGATATCCGCGACCGCCTTCATCTCGTCCATCAGGCCCTGGTCGACGTGCAGGCGACCCGCGGTATCGAGCATCAGCACGTCGTAGCCCTGGAGCTTCGCCGCCTGGAGGGCGCGCCGCGCGATATCGACCGGCTGCTGCCCCTGAACGATCGGCAGCGTCGCGACGTCGGTCTGCTCGCCGAGAATCGCCAGCTGCTCCTGCGCGGCGGGGCGATTGACGTCGAGCGACGCCATCAGCACCTTCTTGCGATCGCGCCCGCCCTGCCCGCTGGTCAGCCGCTTGGCGATCTTGGCCGTCGTCGTCGTCTTGCCCGAGCCCTGAAGCCCGACCATCATGATGACCGCCGGCGGCGTCACGCCAAGGTTGAGCTCGCTCTCGTCGGCGCCGAGCATCTCGACCAGCCCGTCATGGACGATCTTGACGACCTGCTGCCCTGGCGTGATCGACCGCAGCACTTGCTGGCCGACCGCCTGTTCGGTGATCTTGTCGACGAAATCGCGCGCCACCGGCAGAGCGACGTCCGCCTCGAGCAGCGCGACGCGCACTTCGCGCATCGCCGCGCGCACATCCGCCTCGGTCAGCGCGCCACGGCCGCGCAACCGGTCGAATACGCCGCCAAGACGATCGCTCAGGCTGTCGAACATAAAATCAAAACTCCCATCCGAACCCCAAAACGCACAAAGCGCCGGCGGACGAAACCTCGTCGGCCGGCGTCACCACATGGGTGCTCCTTGTCGCGTTCGCAAAGGGAACGGTGCCGGCCCGATAACGGCTCGACCTGAAAAAGGCAAGCGGGCGGCACCCCCTTTAACATCTTCTTGACCTCGCGATGCCATCAACGGCGCTGGATAGAGCCGCGGACGCGCGGTCTCGAAGAAGGGGATTTGGGGCATGAGCGAACCGGCAGCGGCCCGGCGCGAGCTGTTGAGCGGCGCGATCACGGTCGCCGCGATCCTGATGTTCATCGGTACCGGCAGCCAAGTGTTGTCGATGGTGCTGAGCAATTGGATGCACCATGACGGCGGCACCAACCAGACGCTGATCATCGCTCTCCTCCTCAACGTGGCGCTGATCCTGTTCGGCTGGCGTCGCCATCGCGACCTGGCCAACGAAGTCACGGTACGTGCCGCGGCGGAGGAACGCGCCAACGTCCTGGCATCGAAGGATCCGCTCACCGGCTTCCTCAATCGCCGCAGCCTGGCCGAGGAAGGCGCCGCAATGCTGATCCGCGCCGACCGCCGTCACAAGGCGATGGCGCTGATGATGCTCGACCTCGACCATTTCAAGACGGTCAACGACATGCATGGTCATACCGTCGGCGACGCGCTGCTTCGCGCCGTGGCGGACGAGATGGCGGCCGCGTTGCCGGAAAGCGCGCTGGTCGCGCGGTTCGGCGGCGACGAATTCGCCTGCGCCATGCTGTTCGACCCGCAGAACCCCGACAGCGTCGAGCGCGTCGCCGAACGGCTCGTGTCGCGGATGAGCCAGCCCTTTTATGTCGAGGGACGCCATCTTCACGTCAGCTGCTCGATCGGCATAGCCCGCAGCGATCGCGACGCGGCGACGATCGATGCCTTGCTCCGTTCGGGTGACATCGCGATGTACGCGGCCAAGAATGCCGGGCGTAACCGCCACGCCTGGTTCGACATCTCGATGGAGCGCGAGCTCCAGTCGCGTAACGAACTCGAGAGTTCGCTTCGCGTCGCCATTCCGCGCGGCGAGATCGTCCCTTATTTCGAGCAGCAGATCGACCTGGTGACCGGACGTCTGACCGGATTCGAAGTGCTGGCGCGCTGGGAACATCCGCAGCGCGGCGTGATGATCCCCGACCAGTTCATCCCGATCGCCGAGGAAACCGGCATGATCGCGGATCTGTCGCTGTCGTTGATGCGCCAGGCATTCCTGTCCGCGCGCGACTGGCATCCGCAGCTGCAATTGTCGGTCAACATCTCGCCGTGGCAGCTCAAGGATCCCTGGCTCGCGCAAAAGATCATCAAGCTGCTCACCGAAACCGGCTTCGCGCCGAGCCGGCTGGAGATCGAGATCACCGAAAGCGCGCTGTTCGACAATCTGGCGATGGCGCAGTCGATCGTCGCCAGCCTGAAGAACCAGGGCATCAAGCTCGCGCTCGACGATTTCGGCACCGGCTATTCCAGTCTCGCGCATCTTCGCGCGCTGCCGTTCGACCGCATCAAGATCGACCGGAGCTTCGTCATGTCGGTCCATCAGAATCCCGAGAGTGCTGCGATCGTCAACGCGATCGTCGGCCTCGGCGAGAGCCTCAATTTGCCGATCACCGCGGAAGGGATCGAGGACAAGGCGATCGAGGAGCGCCTGCGTAGCCTGGGTTGCGCGCGCGGACAGGGCTATGTCTATGGGCGCCCGTTGACGGCCGGCAGCGCGCGTCGCCTGCTCGCAGAGCGCCGCTTGCTGATCGCGCCCGATGCCGCCGAGGTCATCGCAGAGTCTGATCCCGCTACCAGCCGACGCCTGGCTGGCTGAGATATTCGCGCTCGATCACGGTCGAGCGTCGACCCAATGCCCGGTTACGCGACGGGAAGCGCCCGAACCGCTCGATCACCGCGGCGTGATCATGCGCGAAGCCCAGATTATGCTCGTCGCCGAGCGCGGTGAAGCGCTCGATGCTGAGCCGCTGCAAATCCGGATCCTCGGCATGCATCAGCGGCATGTAGAGGAAGGCGCAGCGCTCCCTCGGCAATCTGCGATCGAACCCGCGCAAAAGCCCATATAGCGTCAGTTCGCGGGCCAATTCGTCATGCTCGAACGCCGCGCCCTCGTCGCGGAACATATTGCGCGAAAACTGGTCGGTCAGGATGATCGCAGCAAGCAAGGTATCGGGGGTGCCGCGCCATCCCCGAGCCGAATTCTCCACAACGTTCAGCCGGAGCGATCCGAACCGTTCCGCGATCGCCTCGTCGAGCGTGATCGACTTGACCCAATGCTGTTCCTCGCTCAGTTCCTCGAACCAGAAGTGGAGGACATGCGCCGCCTCGTCGTGGACTTCCCTGCGCTTCGCTCCTAGATCGTCGCCCATGTCTTCCCTTCCGCAGCCCGAGGTAATCAGTCTCGGGTGTCGTCTCAACATCGCAGAAAGCGAGACGATCCAGCGCATGCTGGACGGGCGCGATGTCGTGGTGATCAATAGCTGCGCGGTAACCAATAGCGCCGTGAAGCAGACCCGCACCGCGATCCGCCGCGCCCGCCGCGCCCGACCCGGGGCGATGCTCGCGGTCACCGGCTGCGCGGCGCAGATCGATCCGGCAAGTTTCGCCGCCATGCCCGAGGTCGATCGCGTGATCGGCAATGGCGAGAAATTGCTGCCCGAAGCCTGGGCGTCGAGCGACGCGCTGATCGTCGGCGACATGGCGCGCCTGACCGAGATCGCGCCGCATCTGGCGATTGCGGTCGACCAGGCGCGTGCGTTCGTCGAGGTGCAGAATGGCTGCGACCATCGCTGCACCTTCTGCGCGATCCCGTTCGGACGCGGACCGAGCCGCTCGGCGCCCGCCGGCGCGGTGATCGAGGCGATCGAGCGCGTGGTCGCGGCGGGCAAGAACGAGGTCGTGCTGACCGGGGTCGACCTGACGAGTTACGGACACGATCTGCCCGGCAGCCCGACGCTGGGCAGTCTGATCGAGCGTATCCTGGCGCGGGTCCCTGCCCTTCGGCGGCTGCGCCTGTCCTCGATCGACGCGCCGGAGATCGACGACCGCCTGTTCGAGCTGCTGACGCAGGAAGCGCGGGTGATGCCGCATCTGCATCTGTCACTCCAGGCAGGCGACGACATGATCCTCAAGCGGATGAAGCGCCGCCACATGCGTGCGGATGCGGTGCGGCTGGTCGAGCGCCTCAAGACCGCGCGGCCGGAGATCGCGATCGGCGCCGACCTGATCGCAGGCTTCCCGACCGAGGATGCGGCGATGGCGGCGAACAGCCTGGCGCTGATCGACGATTGCGACATCGTCCACGCCCATATCTTTCCCTTCAGCCCGCGCGCCGGGACGCCGGCCGCACGGATGCCGCAAGTCGAGTTGGACCTGCGCCGCGAGCGCGCCGCGTGCCTGCGAGAGGCGGCAGCGAAGCGCAAGGCGCGGTGGCTCGACAGCCTGATCGGCACGACGCAAGAGATACTGGTCGAAGCGCCTGGCGACCGCGGGCATAGCGCTAGCTTCGCCGATTTCGCGCTGGGGAGCCGCCATCCGGTGGGCTCCATCTTGCCGATCGTAATCGACCCAGCCCATATCCGGCATCCCCGCGAAAGCGCGGGTGACGAAGAAAGAGAAATGGCCGTAACCGCATGAGCACCACCCCATCCTGGCACCAGCGCCTGCTCGGCGGGTTCAAGCGCACCTCCGACCGTCTGGTCGGCAACCTGGCCGGTCTCGGCACCGCGCGGCTCGACGACGCTACGCTCGACGATATCGAGGAAGCGCTGATCGCCTCCGACCTCGGCCCTGCCACCGCCAAGCGCATCCGCGACCGGCTCGCGGAGGGCAGTTTCGAACGCGGCATGGAGGAACTCGGCATCCGCCTGATCGTCGCCGAGGAAATCGAGAAGGTGCTCGAGAAAGTCGCCAAACCGCTCGAGATCGAAGCGTTTCCGCGACCGCAGGTCATCCTGGTGATCGGCGTCAACGGATCGGGCAAGACCACCACCATCGCCAAGCTCGCGCATTGGCTCGTCGAGCAGGATTACGGCGTCATGCTGGCGGCGGGCGATACGTTTCGCGCGGCGGCGATCGGCCAGCTCGCGACCTGGGCCGAGCGCGTCGGCGTTCCGATCGTGCGCGGTGCCGAAGGCGGCGATGCCGCGGGCATCGTGTTCGAGGGTGTCAAGCAGGCGACCGAAAAAGGCATCGACGCGCTGATCGTCGACACTGCAGGGCGCCTGCAGAACAAGCGCGAGCTGATGGACGAGCTGGCCAAGATCCGCCGCGTGCTCGGGCGCATCGACCCGGCGTCGCCGCACGACGTGATCCTGGTGCTCGACGCCACTACCGGCCAGAACGCGCTAAGCCAGATCGAGATTTTCAAGGAAGTCGCGGGTGTGACCGGGCTGGTCATGACCAAGCTCGACGGCACCGCGCGCGGCGGCGTACTGGTCGCGGCCGCCGAGCAATTCGGCCTGCCGATCCACGCCATCGGGGTGGGCGAGACGCTGAGCGACTTGCGCCCCTTCGACCCCAAGGAAGTCGCCCGGATCATCGCGGGCGTCGAGGAGCTGGTGCGATGAGTACGATGAACAAGAACGCGGGCACGAACGGGACCGCGGGCCTCCGCCTGGCGATCGATTATGCGCCGCTGGTGATCTTTTTCCTGGTCAATTTCCTTGCCCCGCAGGCACTGACGATGAAGCTCGTTTCGAGCCTCAGCCATTCGCTGTCGGACCTCGACCAGATGTCCGCGCTCGTCGTGTCGCGCGCGATCGTCGCGACGGCGGCCTTCATGCTGGCGACCGTGGTCGCATTGATCGTATCGCGGGTGAAACTCGGAAGTATCTCGCCGATGCTGTGGATTTCGGGCGCACTGGTGCTCGTGTTCGGTGGGCTGACCATCTATTTCCACGATCCCAAATTCATCCAGATGAAGCCGACTTTCGTCTATGCCGTATTCGCGGCGATCCTCGGTTTCGGCCTGCTGACGGGCAAGCCCTTGCTCGAGCAATTGCTCGGCACGGCTTATCCCGGCCTGTCGCCGCTCGGTTGGCAGAAAGTCACGCGCAACTGGGCGCTTTTCTTTCTCGGAATGGCGATCCTCAACGAGCTCGTCTGGCGTTCGACCAGTTTCGATTTCTGGACCGCGTTCAAGCTTTGGGGTGCGATCCCCCTCACCTTCATCTTCGCGCTCGCCAACGTGCCGATGATGATGAAGCACGGCCTGATGAGCGAAGTCGGCGACGCGGCGGCCAAGGAACTCCCGCCCGAGTGACGAAACGGCAATTAAGTTTGCCGGGCAGGAACGCTGCCGCGCTCCGCGCCGTTCTAGGTCGATTGGAGGAGCCATTTTCATGCATATCGAAGCCCGACGCGACGCGTCACACCGCAACCTGACGGCGGGACGCTCTTGACCGCGCGCTCCCCATTGTCGGCGTGGAGCGGCCTGGCGTTCGATAGCTGGGCATTGGCGTGGGAAGCATCGGCAGTCGTCGGCCTGCGTCTCGCCGAAATCGCACGCGGCGACGGCACGCTGGCCGAAGCATCGCTGATGACGTCCGAAAAGATCTCCGCCGCGATCGAATTGCAGGCGTCGTTGGTCGCCGGCGGGCTGTCGCTGACGCCGTTGCAAGGTGCCGAGCGCGCCGTGCGCCTCTATCGGCGAAAGGTCCGTGCCAATCGACGGCGACTGAATGCCGCCGCACGGAAATGATCGGCACGGGACTGGCCCGGCCGATCGCTTCATGCTTAGGCGCAGTTCATGAAAGCGGAAAATAATAGAGTATTGATCATTGCGCTGGCCGCAAATGTCGGCATTGCGGTGGCCAAGTTCGTCGCGGCGGCGATTACGGGCTCGTCGGCGATGCTGACCGAAGGCGTGCACAGCCTGGTCGATTCGACCAACCAATTGCTGCTGATGTACGGCCAGAAGCGCGCCGCGAAGCCGGCCGACGCGCTCCACCCGGCGGGATATGGCCGCGAACTCTATTTCTGGAGCTTCGTCGTGGCCTTGCTAGTGTTCGCGCTGGGCGCGGGCGTGTCAGTGTACGAAGGCGTTCTGCACTTCCTCGAACCGGAGCCCGCGGTTTCTCCGCTGATCGCCTATGGCGTGCTGGCGATCGCGTTCGCGCTGGAAGGCGGGTCGACGGTTGCTGCATTCCGCGAATTCGACGCCGCGCGGGGCGACCAGTCGTGGCTGCAGGCGCTGATCTCGACCAAGGACGCGACCACGGTGATCGTGTTGCTGGAGAATGGCGCGGCGATGGCGGGCATCCTGATCGCGGCGGTCGGGCTGGCGCTGTCGCAAGTGACCGGCGACCCGCGATTCGACGGGGTAGCCTCGGTTCTGATCGGGGTGTTGCTCGGCGTCGTCGCGCTCTTCCTGGCGCGTGAGGCCAAGGGCTTGCTGATCGGCGAGGCCGCCGATCCCGAGCTGATCGCCGGTATCCGCCGCGCCACGACGCGCGAAGGGATTACCGGCGTGGGCGAGATCATGACCATCCACAACGCGCCCGAGCAGATCGTCGCCGCGGTCAATGTCGATTTCGACAACCGCCTGAATGCCGGCGATGTCGAACGGATCATCGACGCCATCGAACGCGACCTTCAGGCGGAATTTCCCAGTATCTATCGGGTTTATATCCGGCCGCACGAAGATGCCGGCATGAAGTTCGGCGAGACTCGCGGGCTGGCCAGCACGTAATCCTGTCCACAGGTGCGCTACCCGAATAGGGCGCATGCGATTGACGTGGATCAAAGCCTCGCTAGGGGCGATTTCATGGCACTCGAAGACCCCGTCTTGTCCACAGCGCAGGCTTTGAGCCCGGCGCCCTTGTTGCTGCACCATTTTCTCGAGCCCGTAGTCGTGGCTCAACCCGACCATGCCGCGATCGACATTCCGCCGGGTCGCGGCCGCGAGACGCGCCAGATCATGACGTATCGGGAATTGGCGGATCGCTCCGATCGCCTGGCCCGCCATCTGGCGCCGCTCGTATCGGACGAGGCGATCGTGGCCCTGCTGCTGCCGCGCACGTCGCCCTTGCTCTACGTCGCGCAGATCGCGACGATGAAAGCGGGCGCGGCATTCACCTGCCTCGACCCGTCCTTTCCCGACAATCGCATGCGCGAGATCGTCGAAGACGCCGCCCCCGTCGCGATGCTGACCGATCGCGAGGGCATGGCGCGCCTCGGCGCGCTCGACCTACCGGTGCGTTTGTTCGACGCAGCAGCGCTGCTCGCCGCCGACCCACCGCCCGTCACGCTCCCTGCAGATCTGCAACCCGAACGGCTGGCCTATGTCATCTACACATCGGGCACGACCGGGCGCCCCAAAGGCGTGTTGATCGAGCATTGTAACATCGCCAACCTGGTTGCTTCCGATCTGACCGAGTTCGCGTTGAGCGCGAGCGATCGGGTAATCCAGGGCTCGTCCGCCGCCTATGATTCCTCGCTCGAGGAAACTTGGCTCGCTTTTGCCTCCGGCGCCACCCTGGTCGTGATGGACGACGCCGCGGCCCGGCTGGGGCCGGACATCGTGCGCTGGTTGCGCGACGAGCATGCGACGGTGTTCTGCCCACCCCCGACCTTGTTGCGCAGCAGCGGCTGCAGCGATCCCGCGCGCGAACTGCCCGACCTCAAACTGCTCTATGTCGGCGGCGAAGCGCTGCCACGTGACATCGCCGATCTGTGGTCACAGGGGCGACGGCTGGTCAACGGCTATGGTCCCACCGAATGCGCCGTCACGTGCCTGCGCGGCGACATCGCCGCGGGGCTGCCGATCACGATCGGCAAACCGATCGCGAGCATGGCGGCCTGGGCGCTCGACGAGGAATTGCAGCCGGTCGCCGATGGCGAACGCGGCGAGCTATGCATCGGCGGCGCGGGCGTCGCACGCGGTTATCGCCATCGCCCAGACCTCACCGCCGAGAAGTTCATCGAGCATCCCGAATTCGGGCGGATCTATCGCACCGGCGATCTCGTCCATCGCGAGGCCGATGGCGACTTCTTCTATCACGGGCGGATCGACGCCCAGGTCAAACTGCGCGGCTATCGCGTCGAACTGGCCGAGATCGAGGCGCGGCTGGCGGCCTTGCCCGGGGTGCGCGCGGCCGGATGCCGGGTGCAGGACCATCGTGGCGCGCAGGAATTGATCGCCTATATCGTCCCCGAAGACCCGGCGAACCCGCCGCGTGGCGACACGTTGAAAGCGCAACTTGCCACAACACTGCCGCGCTACATGGTCCCGCGCGACATCGCGACGATCGCCGAAATTCCGACCACGGTCGGCGGCAAGATCGATCGCGCCGCGCTGCCGGAGATGCCGGTCTCGACGGAGCATGAAACGGGCGGGATCGTTGCACCCCAGAACGACCTGGAGCGCTTGCTTGCGGACGGCATGGCCGACATCCTCAAGCGGCCCGGTGGAGTTTCGGTCGATGCCGATTTCTTCGAGGATCTTGGGGGCGATTCGCTGAGCGCGGCGATGCTGGTCACATTGCTCCGGGACCATCATCACACCGAATGGATCACGGTGAGCGACATCTATGATGCGCGTACCGTGCGCGGGCTGGCTAAGCTCGCCGAGCGCATTCCGGCCTTTGCCGATGCGTCGGACGAGCCGCCGCTGCTCCGCGAGGGCGAGGCTCGCCCATTGCTCGCCAATATCGTGCAGATAGCCTGGCTCAGCGGTCAATTGCTTGTCGGTGCCTGGGCGACCTGGTTCGCCGCCTTCATCCTGCTTCCCCCGATCTTCGGCGACCTTGGCCTGCCCGCCTTCATCCTGCTCGCGCCCTTGCTCGCGCTGGCGGCGGCTGTGCTCTACATCCCGCTGTCGATCGCTTTCGCCGTCGCGGTGAAAAGACTGGTGATCGGCAAATATCGTCCGATCCGTGCGCCGGTCTGGAGTCCCTATTATCTCCGCCACTGGATCGTCTGCCAGGCGGCCCGCCTGATCCCCTGGCCGATGCTGCAAGGAACGGTCTTCCAGCAAATGGCGTTGCGGGCGCTCGGCGCGAAGATCGGACGGCGCGTCCACTTGCATCGCGGCGTCGACCTGCGGCGGGGCGGCTGGGATCTGCTTGAGATCGGCGACGACGTCGCGATCGGACAAGACGCGCATATCGGCTTGGTCGAGCTCGATCGCGGCGACATCGTGGTCGGGTCGGTCACGCTGGAGGACGGCGCGACGATGATGGTGCGCGCCGGTGTCGAAGGCGGTTGCAGGATCGGCACGGGCAGCGTGCTTACCGCTTTGTCGGTGCTCAATGCCGGCGGCACGATCCCGGCGGGAGAGATCTGGGATGGCGTGCCCGCCGGCCATACCGGCGTGGTGGCCCCTGCCCCGGCCCTCCCGATACATTCGCGGCAAATGAAACCGTGGCGGCACAGCCTGTTGCTGATGCTGGCCGAAGGTGCCGCAGCGATGATCGCGGCGCTCCCCGCCGAAGTGCTGACGCTCGCCGCATGCCGGTTATCGGGTGTGGGGTTCGGTCAGATCTGGCGCTGGATGTACCATCCGGTGTTCGCGTCGCGCACCGCGATGGTCGTGATCGGATTGACGGTGGTCAGCATACCGCTGACCCTGGTTTGGACCGCACTCATGTTCCGGCTGATGGGCCGCGTCCGCGCCGGCACGATCGGCCGTTGGAGCGCTGCTTATATCCGCGTCTGGATCAAGACCGGCATGCTCCACACGGCAGGCGAATGGCTGAGCGGAACGTTATTCTGGTCGAAATGGCTGCGGCTCGCCGGCATGGATATCGGCGCCAAATGCGAGATCAGCACGATCCTCGACGTCGTGCCCGAACTGATCACGATCGGTGAGGAAACCTTCTTCGCCGACGGCATCTATCTGGGTGGCGCCGAGGTCCGCCAGGGCAGCGTTCGGCTCGCCCCGGTCCGGCTCGGACGCAACACCTTTCTCGGCAACCATGCCGTCATCCCGGCGGGCGAGACCTTGCCCGACGACATCCTGATCGGGATCGGCACAGTCGCGGATTCGTCGCTGATCGAGCAGGGCCAATCTCGCTTCGGTCATCCCAGCTTCGATTTGCCGCGGCGCGAGATCGTCGAGGCAGACCGCCGGCTCACGCACGATCCGTCGGCGATCCGCTACCTCAACCGGCTGTTCTGGGAACTGCTGCGCTTCGCGCTGCCGGTGGTGCCGCTCATGCTGACCCTTTTGTGGTACACGATCATGGTCGATGAGGAATCGGCCCCACCGATCGTCTATCAGCTCGTGGTGATCCCGCTCGCCGCACTAATACCGCTCGTCGCCTTGTGCGCGACGGTGCTTGCGTTGAAATGGATGCTGATCGGCCGGGTCAAACCCGGGCACCATGCCTTGTGGTCGTGCTGGTGCAGCCGCTGGGACTTCGTGTACGTCGCCTGGGCGAAATATGCGACTTTGCTCCTGCAAGGGCTGGAAGGCACCTTCCTCCTGCCCGCTTATCTTCGTGCCATGGGTCTCAGGATCGGCAAGCGTGCGGTGCTAGGACCGCAATTCGCCCAGGTCGTCGACCCCGACATGATCCGGATCGGCGATGGTGCGACCGTCACCGCGATGTTCCAGGCGCATACGTTCGAGGATCGCGTGTTGAAGGTCGACAGGGTGACGATCGGAGCCGGCGCAACCGTGGCCGCGGCGACGGTGCCGCTGTACGGCGCCGTGATCGGCGAGAACACCTATGTCGGCGCCCATAGCGTGGTGATGAAGCACGAACACCTGCTGCCGGGCCTGCGCTATCAGGGCGTACCTACCCGTGTGATGGGTCACGAACTGCCGGTGGCGGCGTAACGTCCCTGCAGCAGCCGCTGCCCCCCCCGGCTTCGCAAGGAAGCGGGCACGCTAGGTATTTAGGGCCGGGACGTGTATTGGCATGCGACTGCTGGTTTTCCGTCCGTAGGCGCCAGCAGCTGAGAGACCGGCGCGCTCCCGCTTACATCAGCCGAAGCGGTGCCATGGACGTGATTCACGAGCTTACGCAGCCCTGTCTCGATGCTGTCGGGCTCGGGCGAATGCCGCCCTATCTCGTATCCGCGTCGTTTTCGGCCTGATGGCGCGCGCCGACGAACCATCAAGCCTAACGCGCATGCCACCCGGCGCCGTCACCGACGAGATGCAGCATGCCGCCGCCACATTGTTCCGCGGGGCGGATTTCCTGGGCGGCTGTCTGCGGGCGCCGGTCGCGCACGACACCGAGACTCGATCGCTCGCGATCGCCGGCCGCTATCGCGCCAAGGTTATCGGCAACGGGCTGCGCGAGCTCGACCGTTTCCTCAACCTGTTGATCGACGCCGCCTCGAGCGCGGAAGGACTGCCCGTGAGGCCTGGACAGCACAACACCGCGAACAAGCTGTCCACCTATTGCGCCGCGAAATCGCTGCCGAACCATGACGGAGACCGGTTGCGCGCGCTGGGGCGGTCGCGCGACTGCCTGTTCCATTGCGGCGGGCGTGTCGGACGCGGCGATCGTCGCGACGGGATAGCGATGACGGTCGGATGGCCTGCGCGGACAGGCTGCAATGCACCGCTCGATCGCGTGATGGTCGGCCAGGACGTGAACGTGACGCGCGGCGATCTGGACGATGTCTGTCTGTTCTATCGCCGGATCGCGCGCGAGCTGTGCGCCTCCGTCGGTCTTGCGCCGGCCGAACGGGTGCCGGTAGCAACGAAAAAGGGCCCCGCCAGGGCGGAGCCCTCCATCGTTCGATCGTAGCGGCGATCAGCCGCCGACGCTGTCGTAAATCCGGCCAGCCTCGTTCCAGTTCACGACGTCCCACCACGCTTTCAAATAGCCCCCGCGGTCGTTGCGGTAGGTCAGATAATAAGCGTGCTCCCAGACGTCGTTGCCCAGGATCGGCGTGCCGCGATCGGCAACGACGTCCATGAGCGGATTGTCCTGGTTCGGAGTCGAGGTAACCTTGAGCTTGCCCGACGCGTCGGCGATCAGCCAGGCCCAACCCGAGCCGAACTGTCCGGCGCCCTTGGCGTTGAACTCTTCCTTGAGTTTGTCGAGGCCGCCGAACTCGGCGATCGCGTTGGCCAGCTTGCCCGACGGCTGACCGCCACCGGGCGCCATGATCTTCCAGAAGAAGTCATGGTTCCAATAGCCGCCACCATTGTTGCGTACCTTGGCCGACGCCGTCGATGCACTGGCCAGGATGTCCTCGATCGACTTTCCCTCGAGCCCGCTCTCGGCGATCCCGGCATTCAGATTGTCGGTATACGCCTTGTGATGCTTGTCGTGGTGATACTTCATGGTTTCTTCGCTGATCGTCGGCGCCAGCGATTCATATCCATAAGGAAGCGGCGGGAGTTCGAAAGCCATGGGGAAGCTCCTCCTTCTTTGAACGGCTCTAAAGGGGACGTCGGATGCCGAACGCCCATGCCCGCCAAATGGGTCCAGCGAACTCGTTGCGCAAGCGATTCCGTCGCCCGGCGCACGCTTTCTATCCCGGCAACAGATCGTGGCGGCGCAAAGCGTGGCGCAGCTGGTCGTAACTCAGCCCCAAAGCGTCCGCCGTCTGACGCTGGTTGAAGCGATTGGCGGCAAGCGCCTTGGTCAGCACGTCGCGTTCGAACCGCGCGACCCGGCTCTTGAAATCGGCCGGCTCGCTCTCGCCCGGCGGCGGCGGCGGCGGGGCGACATGATCGACCATCGGCGCCGGCTGCGTGCTGCTGCTGCCCGGACGATGCGGTGACTGGAACGGGTCGAATTCGATATGCGCGATCGGCCCATCATGTTCCCAGCGATAGACCGCACGTTCGACCACGTTGCGAAGCTCGCGCACGTTGCCCGGCCAGCGATAGTCGATCAGCGAGTCGAGCGCCTCGGGCGAGAAGCCGTGCCAGTCGCGGTTCATTTCGGCGGCCATGCGCCGCCCGAAATGCTCGGCCAGCACCGGAACGTCCCCCGGTCGCGCGCGCAACGGCGGCAGGGTCACCACCTCGAAACTCAACCTGTCCAGCAGATCGGCGCGAAACTCATTGCGCTCGACCTTGTCCGGCAGATGCTCGTTGGTCGCCGCGACGATGCGGACATCCACTCGGATCGGATGCGACGCGCCGATCCGGGTGACCTCGCCATATTCGACCGCGCGCAGCAACCGCTCCTGCGCGGCCATACTTAGCGTGCCGAGTTCATCCAGGAACAAAGTGCCGCCATCGGCTTCCTCGAACCGCCCTGCCCTCGCCTTGGTCGCGCCCGTGAACGCGCCCGCTTCGTGGCCGAACAATTCCGCTTCGATCAGCGTCTCGGGCAACGCCGCGCAATTCATGATGATCAGCGCCTGGTCCCAACGCGGGCTGAGCCGGTGGAGGCGCTCGGCGACCAGCTCCTTGCCGGTCCCGCGTTCACCGATCACCAATACCGGACGGTCGAGCGCGGCGGCGCGACTGGCGCGTTCCAGCGCATCGAGAAAGGGCCCCGATTGCCCGATAACCTGCGTCGTCCGTTCCATGCCCCACGACTTGGTGTATTTTCCCAATCATTGGCAAGTGGAAATTGCCAACCTCACCTCTTTCCAGAACGAAAACCGCAGATTTCCGCCGTTTTTCGGAATTGGCACGCCCCCTGCAATACTTCCAGCATCGCCGGTTGACCGGCACGAAACACTAGGGAGTAAGAACAATGCAGTCGGTTTCTAATGGTCTGGGTCGCACTTTGGTGGTGGTCGCCAGCACCTTCGCTTGCGGTTCGGCGCTGATGCTCGCGGCCGTCGGCCCGGGCCTGGCGCAGGCCAATCCGGCTCCGCAGGTTCCCGTCGCGCTGAAGGCGTGACGGACAACCGCCGGGGCGGGTTTCCCCCTTGCTTCCCGCCTCGGCGGTCCCACCAATCCGAGTAAAGCGTACATCCGAGGAGTAACACCAACATGGGCATTTTTTCGCGAACCCGCGACATCATCGCCGCCAACTTCACCGACCTTTTGGACAAGGCGGAAGATCCGGCGAAGATGATCCGCATGATCATCCTGGAGATGGAAGAGACGCTGGTCGAGGTTCGCGCCTCTGCCGCGCGCACCATCGCCGACCAGAAGGAGATGCGCCGCCATATCGCCAAGCTCAGCCAGCTCGAGGAAAGCTGGACCGAGAAGGCCGAACTGGCGCTGTCGAAGGATCGCGAGGATCTGGCCAAGGCGGCCCTGGTCGAGCGCCAGAAGGCGACCGACATGGTCGTCGAGCTCAGTCAGCAGATCAGCGTGCTCGACGAGGCGCTGCGGGGTTCGGAAGAGGATATCGCCAAGCTTCAGAAGAAGCTGAGCGAGGCGCGCAACCGCCAGTCCTCGATCGCCACCCGGCTGGAAAGCGCGAACAACAAGTTCAAGATCCGCGAGGTCTATTCGGCCGGCCGCACGCAGGACGCTTTCTCGCGCTTCGACGTGCTCGAACGCCGCGTCGACCTGGCCGAGGGCCGCGCGGAGGCGCTCAACCTGGGCGGACTGCCCAAGACGCTCGAGGAAGAGATCGCCGAGCTGAAGGCAGCCGAAAAGGTCGATGCCGAGCTCGAAGCGCTCAAGGCCCGGCTCAACAAAAAATAAGGACCTGAGCGATGGAAGAATTCCTTCTACCGGTCGCGATCGTGGGGATGCTCTTCATCGGGCTCCCGTGGATCATCCTCCACTACGTGACCAAGTGGCGCCAGGCGCCGAAGATCACCAACGAGGACGAGAAACTGCTGGATGAGCTCTACTCGCTCGCCCGCCGCCTCGAGGATCGCGTTTCGACGGTCGAGCGCATCGTCGCTGCCGACCATCCCGACTGGAAAGCGAGCATGCCGCTCGCCGAACCGGCCGACCAAATCGCTTCACGGAGCAACTAAGATGTCCGCTAGCCGCACCAAATTCTACCTGGACAAGCAGAACAAGAAGTTCCTGGGTGTCTGTGCCGGTATTGCCGACTATACGGGGATCGACGTCACCGTCGTCCGGGTCGGGACCGTCATCCTCTCGCTGGTGACTTCGGGCTGGGTCATTCCTGCCTATTTCATCACCGCCTGGCTGGCGCCGTGCAAGCCGTTCGGCCTGTACGAGGACGCCGAGGACGCGAAGTTCTGGCAAGGCGTGCGCTCGAACCCGAGCCGCTCGACCGCCGAGGTCCGCTCCAAGTTCCGCGATCTCGACCGCCGGCTCGCCGACATCGAGACGCTCTACACCAGCCGCAACACCCGCCTGGCCGACGAGATCGACGCCCTGCGCTGAGCCGGCCGCTGGAAATAGGGGATAAGAATAATGGACCCGACACCTTTTCTAATCGTCGGCGGGCTGATGGGCACGCTGTTCGGAGCAAGTGCGACGCTGTCCATCCAGTGGTTCGCCAATCGCAAGGTGAAGAAGGCGCTCAAGGCGCAAGCCGCACCGGTCGGACCGTCGCCTGAACTTCTCCATCAGCAGCGGGAAACCGCGGAAATGCGGAAGCGCCTGGCAGTGCTCGAAGCGATTGTCACCGACCAGCCCAAGCGGCTGGCCCACGAGATCGAAGGCCTGCGCTGAAGCGCAGGCCCACCGAGGAGAACGAACGTGGATAAAGGTCAGATCTTCGTCCTGATGATCATCGCAATCGCGACGATCGGCGGCATCATCAAGATGTCGATCAAGGCAAAGCACGGCTATCCGCTGGAAGACCGCAATAACCGCCGCGCGATGCGCCGGGGCTTCGTGGATACCAGTGGCGACCTGGAAGCGCAGCGCAAGATCGAGCTGCTGTCGAACGAGAATGACAAGCTCGTCAGCCAGATCGGCCGCCTGGAGGAGCGCCTGCGCGTCCTCGAACGCATTGCAACGGATCCCGGTGAGCGCGTCGCTCGAGAGATCGACGAACTCCGCAACCGCGACTGAGGAAGCACGAGATGACCGATTTTTTCGCCACTAACGGCTTCACCATCTTCATGCTTGCCCTGGTGGTCGTGGGTATCCCCGCCGCGCTCGGCATCGGCAGCGAGATGCTCAAGACCTGGACGCAACACCGCGAGAAGATGGCCGAGGCGCTCAACGCCCAGGCCGCCGAGAAGGCCGCGCAATATGCCGCCCAGACCGAACGGCTCGAACAGCGGATGCGTGTCATGGAACGGATCGTCACCGACCGCGGCCTGGATGTTGCCGAAGAAATAGAAAAGCTGCGCGACGCGCAGCCGCTGAACTGAGGAGCCAAGACGATGATCAATCCCCTCCTCATTCCGATCCTGGGCATCAGCTGCGGCCTGCTCGCGATCTTCGGCGGCGTCTTCGTCCGCCCCTGGCTGAAGCTGAAGGAGCGCCAGCTCGAACTCGAAGCCGACAAGGTCGCCGAAAAGGCGGCGCAATATGCCGCCCAGACCGAGCGCCTGGAACAACGGGTGCGCGTGCTGGAGCGGATCGCGACCGACCGCGGCATCGCGGTCGCCGATGAAATCGACAAGCTGCGGGGCGACGAGCCCAAGCCGCTGAACTGAACAGACAGAATAGGACAAGAACAATGATCGGCTTAGCAATCTTCGTCGTGATCCTGGCGATCCCCACCGGCATCGGTGTCTGGCTCGCCGAGCGGGTCGACCGGCCACGCCGCCGCGCCATGCGCCAGGCCGGCATGCAGCCCGCCGAATAATCCAACGCCTGTCGGGAGCCTCCCCAGATGAACCCCTTCGAAATGGTCATCGGCATCGTCCTGATCGTCACCATCGGCAGCATCATCCGTGCAAAGATGGGTGTCGGCCGCGACACGCACGGTAACGAATACAGCCTGCGAGACCCGAGCCTGGGCGAGGAAAATCGCCAGCTTCGCAATGAGATCACCAAACTCAAGGACCGCATAGCCGTCCTCGAGCGGGTGATCACCGACACCAACAGCAGCAGCGCCAATCTCGACCGCGAGATCGAATCGCTGCGCAACCGCGACCGCTGAGGGCGGTCGGCGATAATCGAATGGAGACGTCAATGATGACCGACCCCAATCTGTATTTCACCATGGCAGGCGCCGGCCTGGCCGGCCTGGGCATGATCTGCATGGCTTCGCTCGCCGGTTGGCGCGGATGGCTGGCGCTCAAGGAGCGCGAGATCAACGCTTATGCCGATCATGGCGGACATGACGGCCCGACCTTGCCCAATGCCAGCGCGCGGATCGAGATCGCTGACCTCAAGGAGCGGATCCGCAAGCTCGAGGCGATCGCTTCGGGAGTGGACCTCTGAGGTCCGCTCCCCCGCCGCTCTGAGCTTGGCTCAGGGCCCGGGGTCCGATGGAGGCGCCGCCGATGTCTGCGGCGAGGACTTCGGGTTCTGAGCCAAGCTCAGAGTGACGGTTGGATTGGGCGGACGGCGCGCTATAGCGCGACCATGACGACCCTTTCCGACCTGCAGGACGAATATGAATTTCTCGACGCCGACGATCGCTATCGCCTGTTGATCGATCTCGGCCGCGCGCTCGAGCCGATGCCCGACGCGCTCAAGACCGACGCGACGCTGGTGCGGGGATGTTCGGCGTCGGTCTGGGTCTATCCCACGCTCCGCGACGACGGCGCGCTCCATTTCCTGGCGGATTCGAACGCCGCGATCACCAAGGGGATCATCGCGCTCGTGCTGCTGACGGTCCAGGACCGCCAGCCCGCCGAGATCCTGGTGACCGATATCGATGCCGCGCTGGCGCCGTTCGACCTGCGCAATCAGTTGAGCTCGAACCGGACGCAAGGCATCCCCAACATGATCGCTCTGATCAAGGCGACCGCGGGACGGTACGCGGCCTGAAAGCCGCAAGCCGGGTTTCGCACCGTTCGGATCTTCGTGACGGATTATCAATGAAAACGATCTAGGCCGCCCGGGAATCCCTGGAGGTCGATCGTGAAGTTCATTCTGCTCAAGTCGCGCGGCGGCGATTATCTCGTGGTCGCGGCGAACATCGCCTATCTGCGGGCGGACGAGAACGGCCAGACCAAGGTCGGCCTGGTCGGCGGCGACTCGCTGCTTGTCGTCGGCAGCATGGAGGAAGTGGCGGAGAAGGTGTTGGCGGGGTGATAACTCCTCCCCGGCACGAGGAGGGGGACCGCGCGGCGTGAGCCGCGTGGTGGAGGGGGTACACCACAAACTAGCCGCACGCATGTGGCAACCGCATCGCGGGCCCCCTCCACCATCGCTGCGCGA
>NZ_BCYZ01000072.1 GCF_001598455.1 Sphingomonas pruni NBRC 15498 | reverse complement strand
AGCGTGGTATCTCGATCCGGCCAGCTTGACCGGCTCACATCGCTTCGGCGGCTAACATCATGATGAGCTGAGCGCGCGAACTGATCCCCAGCTTGCTATAGATATGGTGCAGATGGAGCTTGACCGTCCCTTCGGTCAGCCCGCAGCGCCGCGCGATTTCGCGATTGCGCAGCCCTTCGCCGACCAGCTTGACCAGTTCCTCCTGCCGGCGCGTCAATCCATATTGCGGCAACACGGGCACCGATTGGCCGGCCATGCTGCGTTTCAACACACGCTCGATGATGGTCGGATCGATCCACGTATCGCCTCGTTTGACCGCCTCGATACAGGTGATCAGGTTGCTCGGGTCGTTGTGCTTGAGGACGATGCCGTTGATGCCGAGCTTGACCGCTTCCATTGTCTCGGCCGGCTTCAAGCCGACGGTCAGGAAGATGATCGGGATCTGGTTGCCCGCGCCACGCAACGTCCGCAGGATGTGCAAGCCACCGCCATCGGCCATGCTGACGTCCAGCACCAGCAAGTCGAAGCTATTATGTGCGACGCGGTCGATCGCATCGACCGACGTTCGCGCCGTATCCTGGACGACATGGCCATTGGTCTCGAGGAACTGGCGCAGCCCTTCGAGAAAGATCGGATGATCGTCAACCAGCAGCAGTTTCGACATGGACACCAGCCTTTAATGGAATTCTGAGCGACAATAGCACACCGCGCTCCATCGGATCGGTATAAGCGCGCCCATTGAGCGCCTTCACTCGCTTGGTCAGCGAGCGCGACAACACGCCTTCGACATCGGCGGCGTTGGCGCTGGTGTCGATGATTGTCGCGCCGTCGCTCCGGATCGCGATGAACACCGCCTCATCGCGCAGCGCCGCGACCACTTTGACCACCGACGCATGCGCGTGCTGCACCGCATTCGAGACGGCTTCCCGCACCAGGAATTCGACCTCGAGCGCGATATCGGGAGAAACGGGCAGCACCGCGGGCTCGGCCTGGACCGAGCAGTCGATGCCCCATTGCCGCGACAGCAATTCGGCGCGCTGCGCCAGATGGCTGGCGAGATCGATCCGCTCGCTGACCGGCTGGGCACTGTCGTTGATAAGTTCGCGCAGGCACGCCTGTTCGGCTGAGATGATCGACTCCAGACCCTTCAACCGCTCCTGCCGCTTGGCGATCGGCATGTCGGTTTCCTTCATCAGGACCGCGACCTGCATCCGGAGTCCGGCGAGCGTCTGCAGCACGCTGTCGTGCATGTCGCGGCTGATCTCCAGCCGCGCATTGGCGAAGGCATTTTCGCGCCACGCCTCGAACATCTGATAACGGTCGAGCGTCGCGCTGACAGCATGGCCGGCGCTGGCGACCTGGCCCAGCACGACCTCCGATACGCGCGGCAGCCCGATCAGATAGACATAGCCCTCCATCGCATTGGCCGCGATCGGCATCGCGCCGACGATCGCCCGACCGTCGATCACCTCCTCCGGCAGGAACCCGGGCTCGACCGCACGGACAACCGGATCGCCAGCAGCCCTATTGTTGACCATCGCCTTTCCGGTCCGCGCCTCCCACAGATAGGCTTCGTCCCAGCCGGTCGGCAGCAGCATGCGATCGGCAATCGCGGAGGGCGGATCGATCCGGGACAGCGCGCCCTCCGCGAAACGATAGAAATGCCGGTCGTCGTCCTCCCCGCCCCGCCAGCAGATCAGGATGGTAGACACCTGGAACCGGCTCGCCAGCCGCGCCGCGATCTCCTCGATCGGCATCGATCGCGCGCGCATGCCCGTGGCCAGCAACTCGCCGTTCCAGCGGTCGGTCGATGTCCCATCCGTCTGCCGCATCTTCACCACCAGCGCGGCGGCGGCAATGAACGTCACCAGCGAGAATTGCAGCATCCGCTGACCGTCACCCAGCCGGGGCAAGGCCGGCCAATATGCCGCGGCCCGGTCGTGGAGAAGAATGACGAGCGAGAGGATCAGATATTCGAGCGCTACGCTGACGATGCTCGACCGGATCCGCTTGGTGACCAACAGGAAAACGACGAACGGCAGATAGAGAATGGTGACGGTCGGGTAGAAGATCAGCACGCCGAGCCCGATCGCCTCATCGGCGACAGAACCGATAAGGCGCATCAGCGACGTCGCCTTCCAGGACACCAATCTTACGACCAGCCCCGCGACCGCGAGCAGCAGATAGGCCGCGAAGCACCACCGGACGGCCCGATCGAGGGCGGCAATCGGGAAAGGGATCGCCAGGACGATGCCTAACGCGATCGTCGCGAGCAGCGCACGACCAGCGGCGACTACATCATGTGCCGCCGAATAACCAAGATCACGCCTCAGCGCCTCTTTAAGGCTGTTTGCAAACTCGCCCGTCAATCGCCCCTTCCCCGACGCGAATGCTACACCATCGACACGGAAATGTCAGATAATCTCGTCGCGTTGTTGTCCCAGTAAGAGCACCGTCGCTTGCAAATGCTGGCCTTGCCCAGAGACAGGAGCGCTTCCGTCCCCCGGTACCACTCGTCAATCTCGCAATTCTACGTATCGGAACCTCGACGCCGGCATCGCCCGCGATAAACGCGGACGACCGGGGCGACACACTACAGCGCCGAACACGGGCGATAAGCGGGCGACGAGTGCCGCCTGGCGGCGAGCACGACCGCGACCAGCCCGATCGCCGACGTCGCCGCTCCCGCCAAGGCGACGGCGGGGTAGCCCCATCCGGCGGCGATCACCCCTCCCCCCAAGGCAGCGCCAAAGGCATTGCCGAGATTGAAGGCACCGATATTGACCGAGGAGGCGAGATTCGGCGCGTCCGCGGCCGCCGCCATCACGCGCACCTGGAGCGGCGGCACCAGGGCGAAGCTCGCCACGCCCCAGGCAAAGACCAGCATCGCAGTCGGGATGGCATAAGACATCGTCACGGCAAAGGCGATCAGGATCGCTGACAGCGACGCCAGCGTGACGATCAGCGTGCGATCGGCGGACCGGTCCGCGAATTTGCCGCCGGCCCAATTGCCGACCGTCAGTCCCAGACCATAGGTCACCAGCGTCGCGGTGATGAAGCCGAGCGAGGCGTGGGTCGCCTCTCGCAGGATCGGGGCGATATAGGTGAAGACGGTGAACATCGCGCTCGATCCGATCACGGTGAGCGCAAGTGCTCCCAGCACTTTACCGCGCATCAAGACGCGTAATTCGGCAAGCGCGTCGCCGTCCCGCGGCGCCGGGAGCGCGGGCAAGGTCAGCCGTAGCGAGACGATCGTGGCCACGCCCAATGCGGCGATGCCCCAGAACGAGGCGCGCCAGCCGAGATGCTCGCCGGCCCAGGTCGCGAGCGGCACGCCGACGACATTGGCCACGGTCAGCCCCATGAACATCGCGGCCACCGCGCTTGCCCTCCGCTGCGGCGGCACAAGGCCCGCCGCGACGATCGACCCGACACCGAAAAAGGCGCCATGGTTGAACGAGGTCAGGATCCGCGCCGCCAGCAGTAATGCATAGCTGTGCGAGATCGCCGCCAGCACATTGCCGAGCGTGAAGATGCCGGCGAGCCCGATCAGCAGCGTCCGACGCGGCACGCGGCCGGTGGTCAGCGTCATCAGCGGCGCACCGATCATCACGCCCAGCGCATAGCCGCTTATGAGCAGGCCCGCAGCCGGGATGGAGACCCCGAGATCTTTCGCGATGACGGGGAGCAAACCCATCGGCGCGAACTCGGTCACACCGATGCCGAACGCACCGACGGACAAGGCCATGAGGCCGGGATTGAACTTCATTGCCGCCTCCCCCTCAAACCAACGACGGATTGAGGCGGGCAAAGCCCTCCTGCTGCCGGTAAGGCGTGTGCGGATAAGGCGGCAGCACGTCGCTCGCCACATCGAGCGCCGCGACCTGTTCGGGCGTAAGAGACCAGCCGATGGCGCCAAGATTATCGCGCAATTGCTCCTCGTTGCGCGCGCCGATGATCACCGACGAGACGGTCGGACGCCGCAGCAGCCAATTGATCGCGACCTGGGGCACGGTCTTGCCTGTCTCCGCCGCCACCGTCTCGAGCGCATCGACGACACGATAGAGGTGCTCGGTTTCGACGGGCGGCGCGAATTGTTCGGTTTCGTGCAGCCGGCTTCCCGCGGGTACGGGACGGTCCCGCCCGATCTTCCCGGTCAGGCGCCCCCATCCGAGCGGGCTCCAGACCAAAGCGCCAAGCCCCTGATCGACGGCGAGCGGCATCAGCTCGGCTTCGTAAGCGCGGCCGATCAACGAATAATAGACCTGATGCGCGACGAGGCGCGGCCAACCGTGGCGATCGGCGATCGCTTGCGCCTTCATGATCTGCCAGCCGGGATAGTTGGAAACGCCGGCATAGCGGATCTTGCCTGCGGCGATTAGCTGGTCGAGCGTGCCCATGACCTCCTCGGCGGGTGTCGAGGCGTCGAAAGCATGAAGCTGAAGCAGATCGATATAGTCGGTGCCCAGGCGCCGCAGCGCGTCCTCGACCGCGCGGATCAGCCGGGCGCGCGACGCGCCCCAGTCCTGCGGCCCGTCTCCCATCGGTAGGCCGGTCTTGGTCGAGATCAGCACGCTATCGCGACGACCGCGGATCGCCGCGCCCAGAATCTCTTCGGAAGCGCCGTTGGAATAGACGTCCGCCGTGTCGAACAGAGTGACGCCCGCATCCAGCGACACGTCCACCAACCGACGAGCCTCGGCGACATCGCTCGTTCCCCACGCACTGAATAGCGGTCCATGACCCCCGAATGTCCCGGTACCGAAGCTCAGCGCCGGCACGCGCAAACCCGACGATCCCAATTGACGATATTCCATGACGCTCATCCCTTGTTCTTCCTGCGCATAGATGGACGTCGAGCCTTCCCCCGTGTAGCCGCAGTCTACGCGAAAGATTATTGCATTGGACGCAAAGATGGCGAACGGAACCGATCGAGCGCGGGAAATGGCGCTGTTCGTTGCGGTGATCGACACTGGCAGCTTTTCGGCGGCGGGCCGCCTTCTCGACCTTAGCCCGTCGGCCGTCGCCCGTGCGATCGACCGGATCGAGGCGCGGCTGGGCGTGCGCCTGCTGCTGCGCTCCACCCGTACGCTCGCGCTGACCGCAGAGGGTCAATCCTATCTCCAGGCTGCGCGGCGCATCCTCGCCGACCTCGACGATGCAGAGCAGCAGATTGCCGACCAGGGCGCACCGCGTGGCCGGCTCAGCGTCAGTGCCGCGCTCGCCCATGGGCGGCTGTGCGTAGTCCCACTATTGGGCGAGTTCGTCGCATCCTATCCGCATATCCTCGTCGACATCGCGCTAACCGACACGTTGGTCGACGTCGCCGCGGGGCAAGCCGACGTGGCGATACGGTTCGGCCCGCTGCCCGACAGCACGCTGACCGCGCGCAAGCTTGGCGAGACGCGCCGCGTGATCGTGGCGTCGCCCGACTATCTCGCGAGACATGGCACGCCGCGCGAGCCCGAAGACCTGCACCGGCATAATTGCCTCAACTTCAACTTCCGGCGGACCGAGCCGATCTGGCCGTTCCGTCGCCACGGCGCCGACTTCTCGCTGTGCGTCAAGGGCAACATCGAAGCCAATAATGGCGAGACGCTGGGCCAGCTCGCCGCGATCGGCATCGGCATCGCGCGGGTCGGCGCCTTCAGCGTCGCGCGGGAGATTGGGAATGGCCAACTCGTCCCGATCCTGGAGGAGTTCAATCCAGGCGATGTCGAACAGATCCACGCCGTGTTCGTGGGCGGCGTCAGCACCCCGGCGCGGATACGCGTCTTTGTCGACTTTCTCGCCGAAAATTTGCGTTGATTAGCCGTTCTCGATGACCAGCCGCGCTCTTCGGAACCACGCAGCCAGTTTCGAGCATCCCGAGGAGTAGATCATGATCGTGCAGTGTCAGGTCCAGGCGCTATCGACGTCCTGCCACGTCCAGCTACCGTGCGGGGACGCCGGAAGCGCTGCTCATCTCCGGCATTCCGAACCGGGTGAATCTCATGATCGCGACGGCGCGCTTGTCAGCCCCCGACAAGCCTGATAAGCGCCCCGCCTTGCCGTGCCGGAAGGTGCGCGCTGGCCGCCTTAGCTCAGCTGGTAGAGCATCGCATTCGTAATGCGGGGGTCACAGGTTCGAGTCCTGTAGGCGGCACCAGTACATATTGAGAACATTGTAGAAAACCGCAGAAATCTGCGGTATATTGGCTCCTGCGGGTCCCACGGTTTCCCAGTTTGTTCCACCGTGGTCCACCCAAAGTGGACCACGAATCGGTGGACCACGAACATCGCAGGAGGCGTGGTCCACCATGCTTACGACCGTGCAGATTCGCGCGTTGAAACCCCAAGCGCGTCCATACAAGGTACCCGACAGCGGGGGGCTGTTCCTATTGGTGCAACCCACCGGAGCGCTTCTCTGGCGATTCCGCTACAAGGTATTCGGCGTTGAGCGGAAGCTGTCACTTGGTACCTTTCCCGAGGTCAGCTTACAGCAGGCGCGGCGGCTGCGAGACAATGCCCGCGCCGACGTCGAGGAAGGCGGCGATCCGGCTGCCGAGAAGCGGCAGAAACGCCTGCAGGCCGAACTCGCTGCGAAGACCACCTTTGAGCTCGTCGCCACCGAGTACATCCAGAAGATGGAGCGCGAAGGTAGGTCGCCGGCCACTATCAAGAAGGCGCGCTGGTTTCTCGAACTGCTCGGCGGCATCGCCAAGCGTCCAATCGCATCTATAACGCCCCATGAACTGCTCGACGTGCTGAAGCGCGTCGAACGTCGTGGTCATCACGAGACGGCAGTCCGGCTGCGCGCCTTTGCAGGGCGAATCTTCCGCTATGGCTTCGCAACCCTGCGCACGGAGAAGAACCCCGCCGATATCTTACGCGGAGCGCTGACGCTTCCCCAGGTCAGGCATCATGCTGCGATCGTGGAGCCCAAGAAGGTCGGCGAGCTGCTGCGCGCGATTGAGGACTATAACGGGCGGCCTGAAACGCTCTACGCGCTGCGGCTAGCGCCGCACGTGTTCTTAAGACCCGGCGAACTCCGCCAGGCCAAGTGGAGCGAGATCGACTTTGCCGACAAGGTGTGGCGCGTGCCTGCTGAGCGAATGAAGATGAAGCAAGCGCATGCGGTACCACTCTCGCGTCAAGTGCTCTTCATCCTTCAGGACCTGCGCTCGCTGGCACGCTCGAGCGAGTTTCTGTTTCCGGCGTTGCACACGACGCTGCGCCCGATATCAGAGAACACGATGAACGTCGCACTTCGGCGGCTCGGCTTCGAGCATGACGAGATGACCAGCCACGGCTTCCGCGCTCTTGCGAGCACATTGCTCAACGAGTCGGGCCTGTGGCATCCGGACGCGATCGAGCGAGCTTTGGCCCATGGCGAGAGGGATCGGGTTCGCGCTGCCTATCACCGCGGAGCGCATTGGGATGAGCGAGTGCGCATGGCTCAGTGGTGGTCCGACTACCTGGACCAACTTCGCGTCGGCGGCAAAGTAATCAAAGCGAAGTTCCGCAGGCGAGTGTAGCGATAGGAGAGCTTTAGCACCGTCAGTGAAATGTCAGGCTGAGAGCATCCGGACTATGAGGGCAACCGCCATTTGTCCGCCTTAGAGGGCTGCCCTCCGAAGGCAGAGGCCACAGATTCGAATCCCATCAGGTGCGCCATGATTTCAATGACTTAACAGCCCATGTGAGACGCCGTACGGAAAACATTCTCGGACATCGCGGGCTATATAGCGGTCCGATCTCGCGACGAGCCTGGTCGCGAACTGGCCGGCGCGAATCGCCCGGCAGCAATCTTGGCTTCCGACGGAGGAATCTCAGATTCTCCTCTACAAGATTGATTTTACTTGTAAATATCTCAACCGGCCGGTTGCCACCCCACATTTTACCCACCACTTGGCCAAAGATTTATTGGAGCGACGCGACACGGCTTGCGACCGCTATGCGCCCATCTACAGACGTTCAGTCACGCCACGGCTGATCCCGAAAGCAGTCATAAGAAAAATAACGTTGGCGGTCCCAGCGCGTCAACGCCGTGGATGAGAATGAAGATCTGACGCATTTGAGTGAACGTCACCACCACGCAATCATGTCAATCGCCGTGGTCGGCGTTGGTATCCCAACGGTCTAAACACACTGTCACCTGGTGCCGGCGCCAGTCGTGGCCGTTCCTATGTTCAGACCGAGTACCAAAACTACATATAGATCGCCAACCCTCCACCCTTCTCGACGTCCCTCATCTCGAACAATCGAACTGAGTCGGCTGCAATGCCGCCGAGACGGACCAGATCATCCTTCAATGCCTCGCCGCGCAGATCGCTCCGTTCGTTTAGATCGGTCCTTTCCAAGGTCGCCATTCCAAAGAACTCGCAATCGCGAAAAGAGGCAATGTTCCGCTCTTCAATGTGGTGGGAGAGGCCTTCGATGCCGACCACTGCCTCCACGTCTCGGGAAGCGAAGACTGGGGCACCAAGGTCCGCAGTGATTGTGATCGCAATCGTGCGCAATGCCCAGAAATAGCGCCTGCGAATCTCAGCGTCATCTTGCCAATCCCGTTCCAGCAGCATGCGCATGACCAATGCCGCTGTCCTCCGTTCGGTCTCATAGCTTACCTTTAGTCGCGTGGCGGCTTTCATCTCAGCGAGGAAGTGCAAGTCGTCCAATATCGGGCTGCCCTCATAGGCAACGTGATAGGCGAACAGGTCACCTGCCGCCGCTTGGTTCAGCAGCCAGGCCTTTCCATATTGATGAACGCTGATGCCCGAGGTGGCCCTCGGCTGACCCACACGGTCACCGTCGACTGCGAGAATGAGGTCGGTATCGGAATCGGCGCGCGCATCGCCCCGCGCACGACTGCCGTAGAGTATGAGAGCCGCGGACACTATCGAGCGCGTGACAGCTTGGAAATCACCGTCGCGAAGAACAGCGAATAGATCACGATCGCCACAAGGGCATGGAGATCCTGGACCCTCTCCAACACCGCGTCATCCTTCGCGATCTGATTTCCGTAACCGACCAGAAGGGTAATATCGAAACTCTTCTGCAACGGCGCCGCGATCGAGGTCTGGAACGGCGAGAGACGATAGACGAAGCCAAACACGCCGAAACACCCGGCCAAAGCCAGCAGAGGGCGACTGGTCGACTCACCCCAGCGATTAAGCCATCCCAAGCAGCTGACGATGATCATGTCGGCGAAGTGGAACAAGAGCGCCACCAGCGCTGCGAGCTTTTGCCCGAACCGACCGAAAGTTATGGTGAAGAGGTCTTCGGCCACGCGGGCGAACGAACGCTGTCGCTCGTGAAGACCGACGATGTCATAGTAGGTATGCTCGTCGCCCGTCGTCTGGTGACTCAGCATCAACGTACGGAGAAAATGCGCCCGCGTGCCCTGCAGGCGGTACCATTGATACATCCGGTGGCGTAGGCTGGTGTCCTGCGGGTTGGTTAGACTAATCGCGGCCGAGACCAGCGCCCTGGGGTCATCCACGAACGTCCTTTCCACTTCCGTCTTGCTGGCGAGGCCGATCCCAGTCCACTGGCAACCTCTGAATTCGCAGCGAGAGAACTGGGCAAGAGAAAGTGATGAACCCTCGAACGAGCAGTTTCGAAAATGCGTGTCGCGCCATTCGGAGTAGGCGAAGTCGCAATCGATGAATCGACAAGTGTCGAAAATCACAATCGTGCCGGGCGAAAAAAGTCCTTGAAAGTCACATTGGCGAAAAGTCAGTCCGGCGACCTTGTATGCGTCGCCGGGCGTGGCCACCGTTGACAGCGTCGGACCGAATACGAAACGTCTGGTTGGACCGGAGTTGTCATCCTGATCCCAGTCGAACGGCTCTGCCTCTAGCACCATGCCGGGCGAGCGAATAGGTTCCCACCAACAAAGGTCGCGACGATGTCCGACATGACCCTGCGGCGCAGGCGACGCGTGCGCGAAGGGCTTTGCAGCCCCGTCAGTTTCACGCCTTCCCAGTTCGACACCGAAGATCTTCACCAAAATGTCCGCTCCAGCTTATTGGGAGATAGCACGTGATAGAGCATGGGCTAGTGGGCATCTTGGCACCCCAATCGCAGCCATTCAGCGTGGCTAGGCACGAGCCCGAAACCCGCGGTTCGTTCGTCTCGCTCTCGGCTGCGGTCGGAACGGCTGACATTGGCGACTTTACGCCCGGTCTGCTTCAGAGCAACCACCGTTGGATTACGGACATTCGCAATAGGACGTTGTGATGGCCGCTGCCGCTCAATAACGCGATGTCGATCACTCCTTGATCTCCCGACGAAAATGCTAGGAAAAAGCTCAGAACATCGGCAACTTCTCATTTGAGACTTTGGACGCTCCCCGGGGGCAGCTCTCAGTGAAATCAAAAAAGTAGTATTGCGAACAAATTTGTTCATAAATCATCTGCGGATGACTTGAAGCCCGTTTCGGGATTACCATATTTCGAACAAAGATGAACGCGCTCGCCCAGCGAGGGCGGGGAGTGCGCCGTAGAACGATTATTTCGGGGTGGGGCATAGTGAGCGTAGCCGACGATATACGGAAGAACTCCAATGAGGCCTTTGGCGTAAGTTGGGCGGTCCGCGATGGACAGGTCGTTCCTGCTGCAATCGACTTGAAACTGAGCAACGATGCCGTGCGCTTTGCGGACGCAACGGTCCTCTATGCAGATCTCGACGGTTCGACCGATCTCGTCGAAACGAAGAAGTGGCAGTTCGCCGGGGAGGTCTACAAGACCTTCCTCTACGCAGCCTCGCGCCTCATCCGACGCCACGGAGGCACCATCGTTTCCTATGATGGCGATCGCGTCATGGGAATCTTCATCTCCAAGAATCAGTGCAACGATGCCGTGTCCTGCGCGCTGGAGATCAACTATGCGGTAAAGAATATCGTTCAGGCCGAGCTCGATAAGGGCTGGAAGACCGACTTCAAGATCCGTCACGTGATCGGTATCGACATTTCCGAAATCCGGGCCGCGAGAACCGGCGTCCGAGGCGACAATGACATCGTGTGGATCGGCAACGCTGCCAACCTCGCCGCGAAACTCACCGCTCTGAGCGCCGATCAACCGACGTGGATCACGAAGCGCGTCCACGACCGGCTCAAGGATAACCAAAAAATCGGTTCGAAGGGCGAGGACATCTGGAAGAGCTGGAAATGGGGTCAGCACAACCAAGACCCCATCTTCTCGACGACCTATTGGAGGGCCATCAGTTAATGACCGCGATGATCGACAGATTCCTCGATGACGCAGGACGGGCCAACCTTATCGACGCGATGATGGTGCAGGCCATGATTGCCAATAATAGCGACCTCGCCACCGAGATGGCCGACAGGCTTGAGCTGCTTTCGCTGAACGAGGGTGACACCATCATCGCGCAGGGTGCAGAGGACGACCATCTGTATCTCATCATCACAGGCTCCCTCCGCATCGAGGTGAACGGTCGTCAGATCGCCGTTCGGGGACAAGGCAGCCATGTCGGCGAGATGGCGGCCATCGAGCCGACACAGCGCCGGTCTGCCAGCGTCATAGCGGTGGAGCCATCCATCGTTGGCAAACTGACGAACGCCAATCTTACCGACCTGGGAAGGCGCTATCCCGAGATATACAGGGCTTTTGCCCGCACCCTCGCCCGAAGGCTACTTGAGCGCAACAAGCTGGTGGGAAACCATCGCGAGGAGATAAAGGTCTTCATCATATCCTCTGCTGAGACACTCCCGGTCGCGCAGATCATACAAAGCGCCTTGGCGCATGATGCACTTGTGACGCTCTGGACTGACGGCGTGTTCAGAGCAACGAGCTATGCGATTGAGGCTCTGGAGAACGCGGTCGACGATGCCGACTTCGCCATCGCCGTGGCCCATAGCGACGACCTCACGCTCTTCCGCGGCAGCGAATGGCCAACGCCCAGAGACAATGTCGTCTTCGAGCTGGGCCTCTTCATGGGAAGGCTCGGACGGAAGCGGGCCATCCTGATGGAGCCGCGCGAGGACAAGCTAAAACTTCCAAGCGACCTGAGCGGGATCACAACGATTCCCTACAGCTACGAGGCTGGCAAGGACGCGAAGGCGCGGATGGCGCCAGCCTGCAACGATCTGCGCGATCACATCAAGGAATGGGGAGCGTTCAACGGATAGCCGAACCTATGTCCTGTTCTGAGGGTTGGCCAACCAAGAGATGCCAGTCCGCTATGGGCGTTAGTTAGTGGGTTCCATCCGGTTCGGTTTCGGCAAGACGAGAGTGTATCAAGGACCATCCGTCCGGCTGTCCCGCCGACGGCTCTCGACCACTTTTCGCCGCTGGCGGGCAGAAAGGGCGAACCTAAAAACTGCCCCACGTTTAGGGTGTCCCGGTCGGCAGCATCGGCGCCAATGGGCTCGGGCTGGCATGAACCTTCCTTTCGCAGGCCTGCAAACTCTGCGTTCAGGCGTGGTCAGGGGCGTCGCGGCCCCGCCCAACGTCTAGGACTGGCGCGCTGCCGGCTAGCGGGAACGCTTCGAAGACGTGCGTTCAGCGCGTCAGCCGGTAGCCGTCGTCGGGAACCTGCTTTCGCTGCCCCCAGTCAAGAAATGTGAGTTCCCCGGTTGCCTTCATCTCCGCCACCATCCGGCCGAGGCGAACCTTCCGAACGCCATGCTCAGCCAGGATCCGGGGCCACAGCTCGCCGTACGCAATGGAATTGGGACTTAGCGGTACAGCGTCGACGATCGCCCGTCTCGCGGCGGCTTCCTGCTCGGTCGTCCAGCGCGCCGCGAAATCGTTCTTCTCCGCGACAGGCGCGAACAGGTCCATGGTGCCGGTGGCCTCCGCGCGCTTGGCGGACCTAAGGTCTGCGCGGACCCGGTCCTGCGTCTTGAGCGCCGCCTCTTGGCAGTCGCGGAAGACTTCCACGCCCTTGGTGCTTCGGGTCGCGTAGATCAGCGAATAGTAGGTCCGCTCCTTATCCGGGAACAGGACGGGCGTTTCCATAACATACGGGTAGCTGCCAATGCGCGCGATGGCGGAGTTGATTGACGACACGAGCACACGCTTGCGCGCGTCCGCTTTCGTTTCTCCGGGGAAGACCCGGATCGCGTCCAAGCGGACCTTCCAATCAGTGCTCGGCATCAGCGCTTCCAGAGAGGCCTGAATGGCAGGGCTTGGCATAGAAGCGGCCCAGTTGATCATCGTGAACATGAAATTGAACACGACTTCAGAGTTGGGATGGCGGAGAAGCGGAGCAAGCGCCTCCATGTCGATCTTCCAGCCCTTGGGGTCCATCAGAACGAAAGCGAAGGCGTCAGCCGGAATGGCCGCGACGAGGTCCGGCACGACGGACACGAAATCGGCGTTAAAGGTCCTGATCCTGATGTCCGGATAACGGGGGATGATTTCCTGGAGCCGGGCATGCGCGTCTGCGTTCTTCTCGACTAGCAGGGCGGTCATGGTACGCTGACCCCGACCCATGCCGGCCCATGTCTCCTTCGCCTTGCGGAGCGCTTGGAGCGCGATTCCGAAGGACGTGTCCTCGAACCGCTCGCCTCGATCCTCCCACGGTCCGGAGAAGCCGTCGACGTAGACGACGTCGCGCCTGCTCGCGATCTTAAACACGAGACTTTCGATGTAGTGCGCCAGGAAGCGGTGCTTGACGTATGCCTGTTCGCGGCCCTCGTAGTGGGCGATGTCGGGCGGCATCAGGCAGCTCGGCTGGTCACAGGTGCGGGCAGCTCATTCCATTCCCTGCCGTCGAGGTCGCGTCCGCCCGTCTTTGGGCGTATCCCGCCCCACTGCTTGAAGAAGAAGGCTACCTCCTGCGCGGCGCATAAATCACGGATCTCGCGCGCCCATTCGACTGCCATCGGCCGCGCACCGGGCCCGCTCTCACCGCCAGCGATGACCCAATGGATGCCATCGAGGTCGACCGCTCCAACGCGTCCAATCAGCGGCTCCACTGACAGGAAGCGGACGGCCGCGGGCGACTGCTGCAGGTGGACGATGCGTGCGCTCGAACGGGCATCCTCGACGGAGACGCCAAGCCAGATGTGCTGCGGCGGCGATGCTGTCGAATAGCGGCAACGAAGGTAGTCGCGCATCAGCGAACTTCGCTTCGTGAGAACCTGGAAGACGTGCCAGTCGGCCTGTTCCATCGTGTCGAAGACGCTGTCCACGAACGAGCGGGGCACCTCCTTGTGGAAGAGGTCACTCATGGAATTGACGAAGATCATCCGCGGCCGCTTCCAGGCGAGCGGCTGGGCGAGCCTTTCCGGTCGCAGGGTCAGGTCGAAGCCGTTTTCGAACGGATGCCCGGGAATGCCGCGCCATCGCTCCGAGAACCGGGCGGCATAGCAGTTGTCGCAGCCGGCCGTAATCTTGGTGCAGCCCGTAATCGGGTTCCAGGTAGCGTCCGTCCACTCGATTGCACTGTTGTCGGCCATAGTCGCGCATTCCCAGAACGGACCATGAATCTCGCATGAGGCAGTTCTCAGCGCAACGTATTTGCAGGACTGCTAGGATTAAAGCTAGAGGCCGTGGCCGTGGCCGCGGCCTAGACAGAGCGGGGCGCGCGCAGCCGCCTCTGCGAATGCGAGGCGGAAGGCGGCGAGGGCGTTGTCGTCCGGAACGTGCAGCTTGCTGTCGATCACCGGCTGCGCGAGAAGCGTGACGATGCTCCCCCTGGGGGCGTGCTGCGTGCGTGAAATCGAAAGGCGGCGCCCCGGCGGCATTTCGTACTTGGAAAGCGCCAGTGCAGATCATAGCCTACAAAAATGGCAGCGATGACCCGCTTTCTCAACAGCGAGCCAACACTCGCATGGCTTGGTCAGCTCTCTCCGGATGAGCAGGGCTTGGCTATCGAAATGCTCCGCAAGATGCTGCTGGTATCGCGGGACGCATTTACCGAACGACTGATTGCCCTATTGCTCACCCGGTGTTCTGCGGGGCCGGAGCCGGTGGGTCTCTACGCCGAGCGCGAGGTACGGAAACGCCATGGCCAGCCGCTACGCCTATTCAAGCAGTCAAATACCAAGATCAAACGCGCGCATGGGGCCGGTCCACAGCCCGTACAGACGTTCCGGGCCTATGATGCTGACATCGGCAGCGAAGGCATCGTCGCGCAGTTGGTGTCCGAGGTTTCCCGCCGACATCCGAAGCGCTTCCTGAGCCACCCGGGCCCTGACCAGATTCGGAAGTTCAAGGTGCGGCGCTTCATCCTCGTTTCCGACTTCATCGGATCGGGAGATCGCGCACGTACCTACATCGAGGCGGCATGGCGGGTTAAATCCGTTCGCAGCTGGTGGTCGTCACGCGCTAAGCACGGCATGTCGTTCGAAGTTGTCGCCTACACCGGCACCGAACGAGGCGTCGCCACTGTCGCCTCGCATCCTTCAAAGCCCGAAGTTCATTTGGTCGCCGTCTGCCCCACGGTGCTCAACAGTTTCAGCTACGAAAAGCGGCTCGCGATCTTAGCGCTGTGCCAAAAATACTATCTTGGGACGCCCAGTATGCCGGCTCTTGGCTATGGGTCGACTGGCGCCCTCGTCGCATTTTCGCACGGGGCCCCCAATAACTGCCCTTTGATCTTTCATAAGCGGAGCGGCTCGTGGGAACCGCTCTTCCCCGAACGGGTCACCGCTGCATCGCGGCAGACTTTCGCCGAAGAGCAGGATCGGGGCGAACGCCTTCGCGAGAGACTAATCGACATGCGGCAATCCAGGCTCGCCGCTGCTGGTGTCGCGGACGCAGCAGACCCAAAGCGGCGCAGCCTTGCGGCAGCTATGGCAGCGCTCGCCCATCCGCCGAGAACCGCGCACTCAGTCGCACTCCGGACTGGTCTTACTATCGCTGAGGTCGAACGGTTGCTTGGGAAGGCGCTTAAATCTGGATGGGTCGATGGGCTGAACCGGTTGACCGACATGGGGCATGCGGAGCTCGAGCAGCTCAGGGTCACGCGACCCCTGCTCCCTCTATCGCCGACACTCAAAGACGATTACTGTCCGAAGCAGTTGAGGGCTCCTGTGGGATCGCATAGTTGACGTCGCCGCATCAGCTTTGCTGTTGTTTCGACGGCAGCATATGGTCTTCGGGCCATGTGCTTCGGGGCGCAGAATCTGCTGCTCTCAGGACAAGCCTTCGCTCGATGCTAAGGCACATCGCGCAACGCCGCCTGCGGCGGATCGCGTCGGTGTCTAGCTACGTCGCGCGATGTGTCTCACCCCCAGGGTGTCAAAGTACGTGACCTCCTGGAGCCCTCAACACTTTCAGACCGTGGCGGACTCGGCGGAACGCGATCCGAAGGTAATTCAAAACGCGCTAACCGCCGCCAGGGTCATCCGCTCGACCAATCCCGCTCTGCCGCCAGTCTTCACGCTCGGCCATCTAGCCCATCTCACTGGCAGCGAATTTTTTCAGCTCCGCTCGGTCGCGCGGCGCGATGAGCCGGATCCCTACCGCCTCTTTCGCATCCGGAAACGCCCCTCTTTCGAAGGCGAGCGACGCTTTCGCATAATCACCGTTCCGCAACCGCATCTTCTCCGAGTTCAGCGCTGGATCACGCAAGCGATCCTCGCCAACGCGCTTCCTCATCAGGCAAGCGTTGCCTTTTCGAAAGGAAATCGGTTGCGCGATGCGGCGGCGGTCCATTGTAATAGTAGCTGGCTGATTAAGCTCGACGTCACCAACTTCTTTGAGTCCATCAGTGAAATATCGGTCTATCGCATCTTTCGCTCGCTTGGATATCAGCCGCTGATCTCATTCGAGATGGCCCGTATCTGTACCCGGCTCGGTGGTCCAACGACGAGAAAGAGAGGGGAGCGCTGGCGAGTACATTTCAAGCCGCGCGAGATCAAATCCTACGATGTGTATCGTCCCTTCGGCGGGGCCCGCGTCGGGCACCTGCCTCAAGGCGCGCCGACCAGTCCGATGCTCGCAAACCTTGCAATGCGATCGTTTGACACCGAGGTCGACAAGCTCGCTGTCGAGCACGGCCTTCGGTACACCCGCTATGCCGATGACCTGACCTTTTCAACTAAAGGAGAGTTTAGCAGAGACCAAGCTGCACATGTCATAGGGCTCGCCTACAAAGCGATGGGTCGCGTTGGGTTATCGCCAAACGCGACCAAATCCCGCGTTGCGCCTCCGGGTTCGCGTAAGATGGTGCTGGGCCTGCTGGTTGACGGCGCGGAGCCGCGGCTGCCGCGTGAGTTCAAAGAGAGCATGCGCCGGCATCTCTACTATCTTTGTCGAACAGACATAGGTCCTGTCGCTCATGCCCGCGCACGTGGCTTTGCCTCCACCATTGGAATGCGGCATCATATCGAGGGACTGCTGAGCTTCGCAAAGCAGATCGAGCCGTCCTACGCCGCCGAATGTAAGCGTAAGTTCGCCAACATCGACTGGCCGATTTGATTCGCGAGCTGACCAGAGGCTTGGCGCCCAAACATCAAGGCGACATGAACAAACGGCCGCTTTTCAGCCGCTCCGAGAACTAGCTGAACGACCGATTATGGGGCGCATAGCGGTCGCTACTTCTCGGGCAGCTCGCCCATTCGCGGCGCACACTCGCGCTCATGGGCCACAATCCGCTGCCATCGGTCTGGATCGGCTTTAGCCATCATGCTCTGGCCGGCATGCCACATGTCAGTCCCAAGCATGCGCGCCGCCATGCGCTCGGGTACGGCCCAACTGACCGGGAGCGAGCGCGCGATGGCGCCTGGCAGAATTGCCGACAAAGCCATCCCCGCAATCGCAAACGCAATGCGGTTCTTCATCAACTCTCTGTTCTGCTCGGCGACCGATCGCGATCGCGCGATCATGGCGTCGATGCGGCTTGCCGCAGCATCCATGGCGGCGGACGCCGTCTCAAGCATCTGACGATCAGCGCCGCGGCTGCTGGCCGCTGCCGCCGCAATCTCGCGAGCAAGGCTCTCGGGCGTCAGCGTCAGCGCCGGTTTCTCGGACACGCGTCTTGCCCAACCGCAAACGTCCTGGATGCGCTTGTCGATGGCTTCCAGCGTTGGCGCGTAATCGGGTTGTGCGGTTCGCTCGTCAGTGAGCCGTTCCACTCCCCGGCGGAGCAAGCTCACCTCGGCGCGCAAATCTCCGAATGCCTGGGCGGCAAGGCTGGTGTCGGGGTCGGGCGTGCTGGTCTGGTCCATTCCGCATGATCTATCGCCCAAGCCCGCGCCCACGCGAGAGGCCGAGCCAGTCCTGGATGCTATGGGATATCGACGCGCCTTCGCGCGGCCGGATTCCGAGTTCGGGCAGGCGCTTTCGGATCAGCGACTCGGCCTGTGCGTCGCGCTCCAGGCTCTTGCCGAGCGCGCTCATTTGCTGCCCCACCCGGCGCTCGCCGGCTTCGTCGCCCGCATTGCGAAGCGTTCGATGGGCTCGGGCAAGCTTTTGCCAGTCCTCGACGAACCGGTCAGCGCGCCGCTCCGGACTCATGCGCAGCTCCGCTTCCAAGGTCATCGCGCGGATCGCGGCACTAGTCCGCCCTTTGGCGGCATCCTCGATAAGCCCGGTGTCGCGAGCAAATGCTGCGCGCAGATCTCGCGCAGCCTCGGGTCGCACGGCTTCCAATGCGTCGCGTGCCTTGTCGAACGCGATGCGCTGATGCGGCAATTCGGTGTAGCCGTCCTTGCGCATGCGCATGATGTCGGCCGTCGCGCGCGCGAACCGCTGCACGGCGTGGTTCAAGCCGACCGGTTGGACGATCTGTGCTGGCCGCGACCGGGGAGCGTCCAGCTCCGTTGCAATGCCGCGGGTGGGTGGTGTCGCAATCGGCCTCAGGTCGAGACCGGCGAACGGATCGCGCGCTGGGACAGGCCTGACCTTCTCCACGACCGCCTCCGGCAACACGATCTGCCGGCGGTCCGCGAAGTCCCGCTTATAGTCCGATGCCATGTCCTTGGAGCACTCGCGCGACAAGGCGCGAAGCAGCTTGTCGCGATCGCCAAAGTCATCGCGCCCATAATGCATATCGACGCTATCGCGATGCCGCGACAGCGCGACATAGGCGGCATGACGGTCGAGCCCCGGCGTCGCCAGCACATACACACGGTCGACCGTCATCCCTTGCGCCTTGTGCACGGTGGCGGCGTAACCGTGATCGATCGCCGCATAGTCCTTGATGTCGAACGCGACGGAGCGGCCGTCGTCGAGCAGCACTGCGAGCCGCGTCGGCGTCACCGATTGCACCTGGCCGAGCGTACCGTTCTTCACGCCCAGGCCGCGCTCGTTCCTGAGGAACATAACACGGTCGCCGCGAGCGAACGTCCGTTCGCCGCGCTCAACCTGGATAGCCAAGTCGTCGCCCAGCGCTCCACTCGCCCGGAGCCGGTTCCGCGCCGCGATATTGAGCGCGCCGACCTCGTCGTTGGTGTGGGTAAGGATGATGCGTGTCGCACCCGGCGAGGCAGCGCGATCGCGATCCCAGCGATCGATCAGGTCGCCACGCGCTTGCTCGCGAGTTTCAGCAGCGTGGACGTGCCCCCGTTCGTCATATGCCGCGATCGCCTCGGCCGTCCGGCCGGTCGCGAGATGGCGGGTCGCATCGCGCTGCCAATCGTCGCGCTGGCGGCGAACCTGGGTGATCTCAACACTCCCGTGACGTTCGGCAAGCGAGCGGAACGCAGCTCCGGCCTCGATTGCCTGGAGTTGCTCGGGGTCGCCAACCAGCACGACCTTCGCGCCGCGCTTTTCGGCTTCGGAGATGACGCGCTCCATCTGGCGCGTACCGATCATTCCGGCCTCGTCGATGACCAGCACCGTTCGCTCGTCGAGCAACTCTCGCCCGCCACTCCATTGATGTTCGAGACTGGCAATCGTTCGCGAGACGATGCCCGATCCGCTTTCGAGGTTCTCGGCCGCGATGCCCGAGAGTGCGGCGCCCACGACGCGATAGCCAGCGCGCTCCCATTCGTCGCGCGCGATGCCCAGCATGGCTGACTTGCCCGTCCCGGCATAGCCCGTGACGATTGCCAGGTCGCGCGGCCGGGTTATGTGCGCGAGCGCGGCCTGCTGCTCTTCCCCGAGACGCAGGCTGCCACTCCCGGCGGCCGCGATAATCCCCCCTTTCATGGCCGCCGGGAGACCATGGCTGACACGTTCGGCCACGCGATCGGCGACGCGTTCCAGCCGCCGCTCGGTCTCGATCATGTCGCGGCTGGTGAACCGTTCTTCCCCGCGCCCGTCCTTGCCGAGCGCGATCAGGTCGGGCGCTGCGCGCACGGCGCCCATCACTCGGTCGAACTGCTCCTTCCCGTCACTATGGCGGTGCACGAACATCGCGAGGTCGCGACGGGTGAACGTCGCCTGCTGCCGGGTGATCGCATCGAGCGCGATATTGGGATTGGCGATGATCTTCTCGCCATTGGCGCGAGCAATATCATGATGTCCTTCGAGCCGCTCGGATGCCAGGCCCAGCGCCGCCATCCGTGATGCCGCTGGTCCGATCTTGTGCTGCGGCTCGAGGTCGATGCCTTGGGCTTCAAGCGAACGGTGATCGACCCGCGCGTCAATATCGAGTTCGGCCAATCGCCGGTTGACGTGCTCGCTCCAGCGCTCGCGCCATTTCTCCAGCAGGTCGGTGCGGTTCCAGTCGCGGTTCTTGCGACCAAACCCATCCTCGCCGACCTCGCGCATGGTCAGCATCACATGCGCGTGCGGCTTGGGCATGCCGTCGGCGCCGATATCCCAATGCACGTTGAGATCGGCGATCATCCCTCGATCGACGAATTCCTGGCGGACGAAGTCGCGCGCGAGCGCGATCCCCTGCTCCTGGCTCATCTCGCGCGGGATCGCGAACTCGATCTCGCGCGCGAGTTGGGCATCGATCCGCTTCTCGGCCGCCTCGACCGCGTTCCACAGTTTCTCGCGGTCAGAGAGATGCTCGGGCGCGTCCTCCGGCAGCATCACCTCCGAATGAACGACGCCAGCCTTGTTCGAGAAGTCGTGATGCCGGTCGAGGCGTTCGTCGTGCAATCGCGACGCCGAGCGGTACGCGGCAGCCGCAAGTGCCGACGAACCGTTGGCGCGGGAGATGACCTTC
>NZ_BCYZ01000071.1 GCF_001598455.1 Sphingomonas pruni NBRC 15498 | reverse complement strand
CTAAGAGCGTTTCGAGTCGATTGGCACAATCGGCGGCTGGGTATCGCGGCAGAGAACGAACGCGAATCCGTCAGGACGGAGTCGCTCCGGCGCGGCAGGGACCGAGCCCTTCCTTCACTAGTGAATAGTCCTGCTGGACCGCCGCGGCGTCGGCGGGGGCGAGTCCGGATAACGTGTCGGCTGGTATTTCGACCGGCAGGCCGCATGCCAAGCGATACCACAGGAACGTGTCGCGCTGGGGCGGCGGCAAGGCATCCTCCACCACTTCGCTCAGCGATACGGTCCAAATCGGCGCCTGATTCTGCTTGCGCTGAATGCCAAGCGAGATCGGGTGTCCGGTGGTCTTGAGGAAGATCTGCGTCTCTCCTTCTCCGGGAAGAGTGCCCGCTGCATGGAACGCATTGGAGATGCCGACGATCGCCGGCGGCGCCTTTGGCGACACCAGATCGGCAGCCAATCTGCGCACCGTTGCCTCGGTCTGCGGCGACCATTGCAACTGCGCGCCCGGGGTCACCAATTGCAACTGGTCGGGCCGGTCGGCGACCGTACGCGCAAAGATAATTACGCGCATTTTCTTTAGCTTGGGTGCCCGGCCGGCCGCGTCGAGCGGTGCGTCGTAGAGATAGCCGACCTCAGGCGGCAAACCTCGGGGCGCGCGGATCAACGCATTGATCGTGACCGTCAGATAATAGCGTACATGACCCGGCGCGAGCCCCGTCGCCTCAGCTGGCTTGATCTTGGCGGCGTCGGTGATAGTGGCGTCCACGACCACCGGCGCTTTCGTCGCCAGATCAGCCATATCGGCATAACGATAAACAGGCGGCGGCGGTGGTAATCTGGTTGCTGACACCGGTATCACCGGTGCACTGGCCGCAATGAGCAGGATGGAGAAGAATCGAGCCATGGGAACGCGTGACATATCGAATGAGTTAGGCGATCCGAACGTTCCTTTACAGAAATAATTCTGCCATGCTGCGATTGTACGTTTGTTGCGCCCGACAAAGCGTTTGCGTCGTTGCAGGTGGGGCGATAGAGACTCGCGCTCTGCCCGATCTGGCGCTAGCCGAGGGGTTCGTTGCCGAACGGTTAACGTCCGGCGATATTCGCGGGTCGGACACGAAGGAGTTGGGTTTCTGAATGTCATATGCTGATCGTGATACAACCGGCAGCCGTATCGTAGCGATTATCATCGTTTCGCTGATCGTTGCGGGATTCGGTTATGCTTTCGTGACCGGCTTGGCGGTTGATTTCGCCAAGAAGGCTGCGGAAAAATTGAATGCGTTCGACGTGGCGCCACCGCCACCGCCGCCGCCGCCGGACAAGCCGCCGCCCCCGCCGCCGGACCAGCCGAATCTGCCGCCGCCGCCGACTCAGGTCGTGATCCCGCCGATCACGCCGCCGGTGCCGTCGCCGGTCAACATCGCGACGACCAATGTGCCGCAGCCGCCCCCCCCGGTGACTCCGCCGGCCCCGGTCGTGCCGCCGCAGCCGCCCGCGCCGCCGGCGCCCAAGCCTGTCGCCGTCAAGGGCGGGCCGAGGGGCAATCCTGGGAACTGGTTTACCGACGACGACTACCCCGCCGACGCCAAGCGCGCCGGTGCACAGGGGCGCGTTTCGGTTATCGTGAGCGTCGACACGAGTGGCAAGGTCGTGGGATGTCGTGTCACCGCATCGAGCGGCAACAGCTCGCTTGACGACGCGACGTGCCGCCTGGCGCAGCGCCGCGGCCGCTTCAATGTGCAGAAGGATTCGGACGGTAACGCACAGCCCTACAGCTGGCCGCTGCCCGGCATCCGCTGGACGCTGAAGGACGAATGACTTTTTTCACGCCGGCGCCCGGAAACCCGGGCGCCGGCCGGGTTGTATCTTGAGACGAAATTTTTAGAGGAAGCATCCGAATGAGCATCTCCATCCTTAACGCTGGTGCGGCCAGCGCCGCCCAGGAACAGTTCGGTTTCTGGAACGCGCTGAACAATGGCGGCGCCATCTCCTACGCAACGGCTGGCATTCTGCTGGTCATGCTATTCTTCACGCTCTACATTTTCTTCACGAAGGTGTTCGAGCAGCAGAAGATCATCAACCAGGGCCGGCGCGTGCGCGCCACGTTCTGGAACTCGAACTCGCTGCGCGAAGGCGCCGCCAAGCTCGAGAAGAACTCGGCCTACAAGCAGCTGGTCGATGACGGCCTCGCCGCGCAGGAGCAGCACGCCAAGCTGACCGATCCGGTCGAGGCGCATGACTGGCTGCACGGCTCGCTGCAGCGTTCGGAAGACACGATCAACTCGGCGCTGGGTGGCGGTCTCGCTTTCCTCGCGACGGTCGGTGCGACGGCCCCGTTCATCGGCCTGTTCGGTACCGTGGTCGGCATCTACAAGGCGCTGCTCGGCATCGCCGCCGCCGGTCAGGCGTCGATCGACAAGGTCGCCGGTCCGGTCGGTGAAGCGCTGATCATGACCGCCTTCGGTCTCGTCGTCGCGGTTCCGGCGGTGCTCGGCTACAACTTCCTGCAGCGCCGCAACAAGGCGATCCAGGAAGCGCTTGGCGCGTTCGCGAACGACGTTCTCGGCTACCTTGCGTCGAACGGCGCGGTGAAGCCCAGCGTTGCGGCGCGCAAGCCGGCCGCTGCCACCACCCCGGCGAAGCCGGCGACGACCACTGCCGGTCAGGCCGGTGGCGTAACGACCAAGCCGTAAGCACGTGATGGCGGAACGCGCGCGGTGCCCTGTTCCGCCAGACGCCCGGGCCGTGGCCCGGGCGGCACGAAGTAAGGATAGGAATGCTTAATGGCTATTAGCACCGGAGGCTCCTCCGAAACGCCGATGTCGGACATCAACACGACGCCGCTCGTCGACGTCATGCTGGTGCTCCTGATCATCTTCATCATCACGGTTCCGGTCGTGGTACAGAATGTGAAGCTGAAGCTGCCGGAGGTTCGTTTCGATCCGACGCAGACTAAGCCGGAAAACGTGTCGCTCTCGATCGTCAAGGACGATGCGGGCCAGTGCGCCGTCTATTGGGGCATGACCCGGATGGGGCACAAGGAGCTGCTTGATAAGGCGACCGCCAAGATGAAGGCGGATATCGAGCGACTGAAGGCAGCTGGGCCGATCGACCCGGACAAGATCCCCGAAGTGCACATCCGCGGTGACGTTGACGTCCCGTACAAGTGTATCGGCGCGGCGATCTACACGATGCAGTCCTCGGGCTTCATCAAGGTCGGCTTCATTTCGCAACCGCCGCCCCGCGACGGGTCCGCGTCCTAATCGCCCCGCTAGCTCAGGAGTTTTGAATCATGGCAATGAGTGGCGGCAGGGATGATGGCGCCCCGATGATGGATATGAACATGACGCCGTTGATCGACGTCTTGCTCGTGCTCCTCATCATGTTCATCATCACGATCCCTGTTCAGACGCACGCGGTGAAGGTCGATCTGCCGGTCAACAACACGCAGAATCACCCGCCGGTCGACGCGCAGAAGAACAAGATCATCATCGACGCGAACGACAATGTGACGTGGAACGGCACGCCGGTGACGAGCGACGAACAGCTCGATCAGTATCTGCAGGCGACGCTTCAGATCCAGCCCGAACCGGAGCTGCACTTCCAGCCGCTTCCGGACGCGCGCTACGAGAAGGTCGACAAGGTCTTGGCGATCATCAAGCGCTCGGGGATCAGCAAGCTCGGCTTCATCGGCAACGAGCAATACGCGAACGAATTCTGACGCCTTCGGGTATCGGTTTCGTCGAAAGGGGCGGTCGCGCAAACGGCCGCCTCTTTTCGTTTGCCGGGGGCTGGGTCACTCGTGGACGCAGACAGCCCAACCAGGCCTAGATCACGCTCTAGTGTCGCGCCGCATGAAGCAGTTCGATCAGTTGGCGGTTGATCGCGGCGCCGCCCAATTCAACGCCGATTCCGACATAACCTTCGCGCCGCAGCCTCTGACGCACGTCGTTTACGGAAATGCATTGGCCGGATTGCGCCAATTGGATGGCGCGTTCGATCATGGTTGCTGGTTCGGACATGGACCAGCTTAGGCTCTAATCGATCCGCATCCCACCGACATTCTTCGTGCTGATTGATTCCGCCCGTGACAGCCCGCGTTTTCCGATGCGGACGCGCCGGAGCTGATCGACCCGGCGCGGATGCTCAGAGCCGCGGGAGGGTCACGCCGCGTTGCCCCATATATTTGCCCGCGCGGTCGGCATAGCTCGTCTCGCACGGCTCGTTGCCCTGCAGGAACAGGAACTGGCACGCGCCCTCATTGGCATAGATCTTGGCCGGGAGCGGCGTGGTGTTGGAGAATTCGAGCGTCACATGACCTTCCCATTCGGGCTCCAGCGGCGTGACGTTCACGATGATGCCGCAGCGCGCATAGGTCGACTTGCCCAGGCAGATCACCAGCACGTCGCGCGGCACGCGGAAATATTCGACCGTACGGGCCAGCGCGAAGCTGTTGGGCGGGATGATGCAGCAATCGGTCTTGCGGTCGACGAAGCTGTTGGCGGCGAAATCCTTGGGATCGACCGTCGCCGAATCGACGTTGGTGAAGATCTTGAATTCGTCCGCCACGCGCGCGTCATAGCCGTAGGAGGACAGGCCGTAGCTGATGCATCCCTCGCGCCGCTGCGCTTCGACGAACGGTTCGATCATGCCGTGCTGCGTTGCCTGCTCGCGAATCCAGCGGTCGGAAAGGATCGACATTCTCTACTCCCTGTTCGCAACCAGCTTTCGCGGCAATAAAGCCGGCGGGCAAGAGGCGCGATATCGCGCGCCGGTGAAATCCATGGAGATGATGGAATGCGGATCGATCCCTCCCGCGCGATTGGCGGTTATGCCGCAGTGATGACCCTGGCGACGGCGTGGCTGACGCTGGCCGCGGTCTCACCGGCGGCGACCAAGTTCGACACGATCGACGTCCAGCGCATCAATGTGCGCGAACCCGATGGAACGCTGCGGCTGGCGATCGCCAATCATGCGCAGATTCCCGGTATCATCATTGGCGGCAAGGAATATCCGCACCCCAACCGGACCGAAGCGGGGATGATCTTCTACAACGATCAGGGCGACGAGAATGGCGGTCTGGTGTTCGATGGCGGCCTGAAGAACGGCAAGCCGACCAATGGTGGGAGCCTGACCTTCGACCGTTGGCATCAGGACCAGACGCTACAATTGGTCAGTACCGAAGACGGTCCCGATCGCCGCGCGGGGCTGGTGGTCAACGATCGCCCCGATGCACCGATGGATATCGCCGCGGGACTGCGGATGCGCACGATGAAGCCAGGGCCCGAGCGCGACGCGCTGATCGCGCGCGCCGGATTGACCAACGCGCGACGGGCGTGGCTCGGCCGTAGCGAGGACGGCAGCGTCGCCTTGGTCCTCAGCGATCCGGCAGGGCGCCCGCGGCTGACGCTCGGCGTCGGCAAGGACGGGGTTCCCAGCGTCGAACTGCGCGACGCGGCCGGCAAGGTGACGCGGACAGTGCGGTAACGTGCAGCTTTAGACGTCCCGGAGGTCAGACGATCCCGAGATTGGCGGGCCCGAAGGCGTGGGGGAGGAGGTCCGACAAGGCATATTCGGCGATCGGTCCACCGGTCAGCCCCGAGCACCAGACCTTTAGGTCGCGCTTGCCGGCTTGCGCCGCCTCGTTGAGGACTTGGCGGCAGCGCCCGCATGGCAGGATCGGCTCGATACCGTCCTTGCCCGTCATCCCGCCGACGACGCCGACCGCGACCACCTCGCGCATCCGTCCGTCGGCACTTGCCTTCGCCACTGCTACCGTTTCCGCGCAGAGCGACAGGCCGTAGCTCGCATTCTCGACATTGGCGCCTGTGACGATGCTGCCGTCAGCCATCAACAGTGCCGCGCCGACCGAAAAGTTCGAATAGGGCGCCCAGGCATTGGCCGCCGCGCCACGCGCTGCCTCGATGAGCCGTTCCGCCGTATCCGCATCGTTCATTTCGTCACCACGTCCCAATTCACCGGCCCTTCGACCCCGTCGACTCGCCGCATGTCGCTCGCGCGCCACATCCGCCACGGCCGCGCGGCGTAATCGGGCGGGAAGAAGTTTTGTGCGCTCCAGATGGGGCGGTCGAGGGCCGACGTCACGTCGTAATTCGCTTCGAACCGTTTCGACACGAGCAGCAGCACGGGGCGCTCGGTATGCGCTTCGACCATGATGATGAAGCGTTTGAGCTCTTCCAGCACGACATCGCGCGATGGGCGATCGTTGCATCCGTCGATGAAGTCGATTGCCACCGCCGGCGGCAAGGCATCGTCCGCTTTGGGCACGGTGGTGTTGAAATTGTTCGCCTGATCGGTCGCCAGCCGGCACAGCGACCAGGCGTGGATCGCGCCGCGGCGCATCCCGGAGTCGGCAATGCCGCGCCAATTGTCCTCGAACCGCGCGTCGCGGTCGCCGCCCTGGGTCGCGCGGGCATAGGCGAAATCGGCGCCTGCCGCCTTGACCGCATTCCAGTCGATCGCGCCATTGGCATCGGAGACGTCGACGCCCTGGAACTGATAGTCGCTGGCGGATGGTCGCCATCCCAGCGCGGCCAGATAAAGCGCACCGGCTAGCGCGAGCAACGCGACGCCGAGCCCGACCGGCAATGCCAGCCGCCGCATCACGCGCGGATGTGCAGGACGCAGATCAGCGTGAACAGCCGCCGTGCGGTGTTGAAGTCGACCTCTATCTTGCCCCCCAGCCGCTCCTTCAGGAGTTCGGCGGCATCATTGTGGATCCCGCGCCGGGCCATGTCCACCGTCTCGATCTGTTGCGGCGTCGCGTTGCGAATCGCTTCGTAATAACTGTCGCAGATTGCGAAATAATCCCGGATCGGGCGCCTGAGCGTGCCGAGCGACAGGATCAGGGTTTCGAGCGGCGAGCCGTCCTCGCGTGACAGCGCGAGCACGAGTCGGCCCTCCTCGACCGCGAGATGGAGGAGATAGGGGCCGGCATAACCGTCGGGATAGTCGCGCAACGGGCGGAAGCTGTTGTCCTCGAGCAGGTCGAAGATCGCGATGCGGCGTTCCTGTTCGACGTCCGCGCTCCGCCACACGATCGTGCGATCGTCGAGTGTGATGTCCTTGATGCGATGGTCCGCCACGAACCGCGCTTATCCCCATCCAATGCGATTATCCACAGCGCTGCCTGCTTTGTGCCGGCGGAGGAGTGGCGTAGAAGGAGGCATGGCGACAGCGATTCATTCCTTGCCGGGGGCGGAGACGCCCTCGCTCCCCCAGAATGTCGAGGCAGAGGCCGCCTTGCTCGGCGCGATGATGATCGACAATCGCATCGCCGAAGAAATCGACAAGCTGACTCCCGATCACTTCTTCGAGCCCCTGCACGGGCGGATTTTCGGCGCGATCAAGAAGATGGTCGATGCCCAGATGCCAGCGACGCCGGTCAGCCTGCGCCCCATGTTCGAGGCCGACCCGGCGATGAAGGAATTGGGCGGGCCGGGCTATCTGGCGCGGCTGACGGGATCGGGCGCGGGGCTGATCGGCGCGCGGCAATTCGCGCAGCAAATCTATGACTTGGCGCTGCTCAGGACGTTGGTCGGGGTCGGACGCGACCTGGTCGACAAGGCGATGGACACCTCGCAAGAGGTCAATCCGCGCGCGCAGATCGAAGCGGCCGAAGAGGAATTGTTCAAGGTCGCCGGCGATGGCGGCAGCGAGGCGTCGGTCAAGACCTTTGCCCAGGCCTCGACCCTGGCGGTCGCGATGGCCGACCGCGCGCTCAATTCGGGCGGAGGCGTGTCGGGCGTGACCACCGGGCTCAGCTCGGTCAACGCCAAGATGGGCGGCTTTCACCGCTCCGACTTGATCATCCTCGCCGGGCGACCGGGCATGGGCAAGACCTCGCTTGCCACCAATATCGCCTTCAACGCCGCACAGCGCTACATGCAGGACGAGCGGGACGGGATCGACCCGAAGCAGCGGATCGGCGCCAAGGTCGCGTTCTTCAGCCTGGAAATGTCGGCCGACCAGCTCGCGACGCGCGTGCTGGCCGAACAGTCGCGCATTTCGAGCCAGGAACTGCGCATGGGCAAGATCAGCCAGGCCGATATGGACCGGCTGGTGGTGACTGCCGGCGAATTGCAGAACCTGCCATTCGTGATCGACGACACCGCGGGCCTGACGATCGGTCAGCTTCATACGCGCATGCGGCGACTGCAGCGTCGACATGGCGAGAACGGGATCGGCATGGTGGTTGTCGATTACCTGCAATTGCTGTCGGGCAGCGGCTCGCGGGCGAGCGACAATCGCGTGCAGGAGATTTCGGAAATCAGCCGCGGGCTCAAGACCTTGGCCAAGGATCTGAACGTACCGGTGCTGGCGCTGTCCCAGCTCAGCCGACAGGTCGAGAGCCGCGAGGACAAGCGCCCGCAATTGAGCGATCTTCGCGAATCGGGATCGATCGAGCAGGACGCCGACGTCGTGCTGTTCGTCTATCGCGAGGATTATTACGTCGCGGCCAAGGAGCCCAAGAAGCCGGTCGACGGCGACGATGCCAAGGTGTTCGAGGATTATACGCGCTGGGGCCAGGAAATGGAGCGCGTCCATGGCCTGGCCGAGCTGATCGTCGCGAAGCAGCGCCACGGATCGACCGGCAAGGTGATCTTGCGGTTCGAGCCGCAATATACGTTGTTCAGCGATTATGCCGGGGATTATGCGAGCCCGGATTACGAGTAATCCAGCACCCGGCAAAAGCCAGATCGTCACTCCAGCGTAAGCTGGGGTCTCAGCCGTATCGCGATACCGCCTGAGATCCCAGCTTAAGCCGGGATGACGAGTTATGGGGGCGAAAGCGCAATATTGTCCTAAACCCCGGCCTTCGCCAGGGCGACGATCTTCAGAAAACCGGCTCTTCGCCCGGCTTCTCGGGCACGTGGATCCCGCATTCGGTCTTTTCCCAGCCGCGCCAGCGGCCGGCGCGCGGATCTTCGCCCGGCAGCACTTTCGACGTGCAGGGCTGGCAGCCGATCGACGGATAGCCATCGGCCTCGAGCGGATGGCGGGGCAGATCGTGCTCGGCGAAATAGGCCTCGAGATCGGCCTTCACCCAGTCGCCCAGCGGGTTGACCTTGAGCCGGCCGTCCTCGATCTCGAACCGGGCGATGTTCTGGCGGGTTTGCGACTGGAACGCCTTGCGGCCGGAGATCCAGCTGTCGAGCCCGGCCTTGGCGCGCTTCAGCGGCTCGACCTTGCGGATCTCGCAGCAGCCGTCGGGATCGTAGGACCAGCGCAATTCCTGCGCGTCCTTGGCGGCGAGCACGGCCGGGTCGGGCTTGACCGTCCGGCTGTCGGAAAGTCCGAAGGTCGCCATCAGAAGATCGCGATAGTCGAGCGTTTCCGGGAACATCTTGAGCGTGTCGACGAACACCACCGGCGTCGCCGGATTGGCCCGCGCGACGAGGTGGAGCAGCACCGCGCTCTCTGTGCCGAACGACGACACCACCGCCGTGTTGCCGAGTGTCCCTTCGGCAAACAACGCCTTCAGCATGTCGAGCGTGTCGACGCCGGCGAACCGCGCGTTGAGCGCGTCCGCATCGGCCTGGGTAAAGGCCGGGGAAGTGTCGATCACGTCGATCTTGCGCAGGGCTTCACCCATGCCGCAGCTTCCATACCGGCACTGCGCCGTCGGCGGCGGTCTGGTAGCGATATTGATAGCGGTTGAGGCTCGCCTCCAGCACTGCCGGATCGATCGGCGCATTGGGGGCAAAACCATCGAAGCCGCAGCGGCGCATATGGTCGATCTGGTCGACCAGCACGTCGCCGGTGGCGCGAAGCTCGCCCTTGTATCCAGCCTCGCGAAGGATTTGCGCCGAGGAATAGCCCCGCCCGTCGCGGAAGCGCGGGAAGTCGATCTCGATCAGCGAGATATGGTCGAGGTGCGGGAGCAGCGCGCGCGCGTCCTCGCCGGCTTCGAGCCGCACCGCGGACGAATTCGACTGGTCGAGGAAGGCGTCGAGCGTGACCGCGGGTTCTTCGGCCGGATCGTCGTCGCGGAAGCGCAGCGGATCACCCATTCAAACCTCCGTCATCCCAGCGAAAGCTGGGATCTCAAGATGAAGCGCAGGGACGGAGACGTGGGGATCAGTCATTGAAAATCTCCGTCACCCCGGCGAAGGCCGGGGGCGTTGGCGAAGGCGCGAGGACCATGCCTCCAGCGGCCCCGGCCTCCGCCGGGGCGACGATCACATCACCCATAAATCGCCTCCTTGAACGGATCGAAGCCGACGCGGCGATAGGTATCGAGGAAACGCTCGCCCTCGTCGCGCAGCTCGAGATATTTGTCGGTGACGCGTTCGACCGCGTCGACGATGCCGTCCTCGTTGAACCCGGGTCCGGTGATCTTGCCGAGGCTGGCATCCTCCGCGCCCGATCCGCCGAGCAGCAGCTGATAATTCTCGGTGCCTTTCTTATCGACGCCAAGGATGCCGATATGGCCGGCGTGATGGTGGCCGCAGGCGTTGATGCAGCCCGAAATCTTGAGCTTCAGCTCGCCGAGTTCACGCTGGCGGCCAAGATCGGCGAAGCGCGTCGCGATCTTCTGCGCGACCGGAATCGACCGCGCATTGGCCAGGCTGCAATAATCGAGCCCCGGGCAGGCGATGATGTCGCTGATCAGGTCGAGATTGGCGGTCGCCAGCCCAGCCCCGTCGAGCGTCTGCCACAGCGCGTACAGATCAGCCTTGCGCACGTGCGGCAGGACGATGTTCTGCGCATGCGTGACGCGCAGTTCGTCGAAACTGTAGCGCTCGGCGAGATCGGCCATCAGCTCGATCTGCTCGGCGGTGGCGTCGCCGGGGATGCCGCCGACCGGCTTCAGGCTGATATTGACGATGGCATAGCCCGGCGCCTTGTGCGCCTTTACGTTCTGGTCGGCCCACAAAGCGAAATCGGGATCGCTGCGGTCGATTTCGTCGCTCAAACCGGTCTCGAACGGCGGCGGCGCGAAATAGGCGGCGATGCGGTCGAATTCCTCACGCGGGACGTTGGTGCCGTTCTGGAGGATATGTTGCCACTCGGCCTCGACCTGGCGCGTGAATTCCTCCTGGCCGAGGTCGTGGACCAGGATCTTGATCCGCTGCTTGTGGATATTGTCGCGGCGCCCATTGCGGTTCCACACGCGGAGCGCCGCCTCGATATAGCTGAACAGGTCGTCGGCCGGCAGGAACGGCCGGATCAGCGGTGCGACGAACGGCGTGCGGCCCATGCCGCCGCCGATATAGACTTCGAAGCCCAGCTCGTCGGCGTCGTTCTTGACCAATTTGAGCCCGATGTCATGCAGCCGGATCGCTGCGCGATCCTCGTCTGCCGCGGTCACCGCGATCTTGAACTTACGTGGCAAATAGCTGAATTCGGGGTGGAAGGTGGTCGCCTGGCGGATCAACTCTGCCCAAGGACGGGGGTCGCATACCTCATCGGCGGCGGCGCCGGCATATTGGTCCGACGACAGGTTGCGGATGCTTTCGCCCGACGTCTGGATCGCGTGCATCTCGACCGTCGCGAGTTCGGCGAGGATGTCGGCGGCCTGTTCGAGCTTGATCCAATTATACTGGATGTTCTGACGCGTGGTGAAATGGCCGTAACCGCGGTCGTATTTGCGCGCGATATGCCCCAGCATCCGCATCTGGCGGCTGTCGAGCGTGCCATAGGGAATGGCCACGCGCAGCATGTACGCGTGGAGCTGGAGATAGAGCCCGTTCTTCAAGCGCAGCGGCTTGAACTGGTCGTCGGTCAATTGCCCGGCAAGCCGGCGCCGCGCCTGGTCGCGAAATTCCTCGACGCGGGCGTCGACGATCGCCTGATCGTATTTGTCGTAGCGGTACATCAGTTGCTCGCCTGGTTTTGGTTCACGCGGAGGCGCGGAGGCGCGGAGATTTTTCGCGCACGAAGACGCGAAGACACGAAGATTTGGTTCGCGGGGAGGCGCAGAGGACACTGAGCTAACGCGCGCGAAAGCGCGCCCTCATTTCCCGCTTGCAGAAAGTGAAAGGCTGCTGGCGCAGCCAAGCGAGACCCCTCCGCACCCTCCGCGCCTCCGCGCGAAAAAGCACTCTTTCTTTGTGTCTTCGTGTCTTCGTGCGAGATCATCATATCACCCAACTCCCCGCATTCGGATCGCTCGGCTTGAGCGTCAGATCGGGCCGCACAGTGGGCCCAAGCGCACGAATGCGATCCTTGATATGCGCGGGGCGGGGGCCATCGGGGGTTTCGGTCGCGTCGAGGATATAGCCGCCATTGACCCGGCACGCGCCGTCCTCGGCATGCAGAATCGCCTCGCCCTTGTCGCCGACATCGACGGCGTCCTCGACATGGCGCGACCAGCCGGTGCCGGTCCACCAGATCACGTCGCCGGTCGGCAGGTCGTTACCGGTAAGAATCTTCACGCCGCAGCCTCCGCCATCCGTGCCCACCGGGCCAGTTTATCCTCTGCATCCGACAGTTCGACGACATCGCCGACGACGATGATCGCCGGGCTCTGTACCTTCTCGCGCTCGACCATCGGGCCCAGGTCGGCGAGCAACGTCTTGATCGCGCGATGCCCTGCCAGCGTGCCGCGCTCCAGCACCGCGACCGGCATGTCGGGCGCGACGCCATCGGCCATCAACTTGTCGGCGATATCGGGGCAGGTCGCGACGCCCATATAGATGACCAGCGTGCGGCCCTTGCCAGCCAGCCCCGACCAATCCTGATCGGCCAGGCCCTTGCATTGGCCGGCGACGAAGCTGACTGCCGACGAATGATCGCGATGGGTGAGGGGGAGCATCGCTTCCGCCGCGCAGCCGAGTGCGGCCGAGACGCCGGGAATGACCTCGACCGGCAGGCCGGCGGCGCGCACCGCCTCGACCTCTTCGCCGCCGCGGCCGAAGATGAACGGATCGCCGCCCTTCAGCCGCACGACGATCGCGCCCGCTTTTACATGCGCGACGATCAACGCGTTGATCGCGTCCTGCGACAAGGTGTGCTTGCTGCGTTTCTTGGCGACCGAAATGCGGTGGGCGTCAGCCGGCGCGATGTCGAGCACGGCCGGGTCGATCAACCCGTCATGCACGACGACGTCGGCGCTTTTAAGCGCCTCGACCGCGCGAACGGTGAGCAGGCCGGGATCGCCGGGGCCGGCACCGACCAGGATGACGCGGCCACGCGCGTGCGGATCGAGAAGTGTCGCCATGATGCGGGGCAGATGGGCCGCGGACGCGATGCGGGCAACCGACGCTTGCTACTGGCTGGAATAGCGAATCTTTGCGGGGTCAGTCCTTGGTGGCCGTCTTGGCGTTGGCCAGCTCCTGCGCGCGGCGCATCAGCCGCATCGCCTCGTCGATCAGCTCGCCGGCAAACACCGGATCGGTCTTGCCCACCGCGATGGTCAGGCAATTGCCGGCTTCGGTCTTCAGGCGGAGCGCGCGGGGAGGCAGGGCGACGTCGTTGGCAGGTTTCACATCCCGGCTAATTCCCGAACTGCCAACCGGTTCCACGCCCGGGCGCAATCAAATTCAGCTCATCCCGACCTGTTCGAGGATGAAGGCGAGGCGTTCGGCGATGCTGACTTTCGGTAGCGGAACCACCGCGTAACCGAGCGCCGGAAAGCACGGGCCGAAGGCGGTGGTTTCGTGTATTTGGTAAACTGGAACCGTAAAGTCGGATGGAGTCGGCGAACGATGAGAGCGTCATGTCTTTAGGAGGTTGTCAACGCCGTAGTTCCCAAGGTTGCGAGTAGCATGCCCAGTCCGGCACACAGCCCGTACCCAGGGGATGTCGTAATGCTGGGCGCAGCGTGTTTTTTCGGCGTCGGTGCGATCAGGTTTTACAGGCGATTTCGGAAAGATGAAGTGCTTTCCGGGAGACGGAATGAGAATGATATTCTCAGGTTCAGATTTGCATCCGTGGTTTGCTTGTTGATCGTGCTTATGGTGATCGTTCACGACGTAACCGGCGTCGATTAGACTTTTTTGTGCAGCGTTTCGTCGGCGATATTATTGTGGCGATTAATCTGGATTAGCAGGACTCACTCTCCAGCTATTCCCGCAACCCAACCGCAATCGACGCCCGCGCCTGATCCGCCTCGTGCGACACGACCGGATAGGCGCAATAATCCGGGTTACGGGGTTACGGGTTACGGTGACAGTTTACTAAATGCATCAAATTGGGCGCAGTTGTCGCCCGCTAGTGATGCAGACCGCTAATGTTGGCCTCATGGCTCGTCTCTCCAGCTTGGTGCTGCCCGGCTATCCTTATCACGTGACCCAGCGAGGCAATCGCCGGCAACAGACCTTCTTCGAGGAAGGCGATTACACTGGCTTCATCAACGCGCGCCATCGCTGGACAGGGCATCTAAGGCAAGGTCGGTTCGGTGCCGTAGTGATGGACGAGGAACATCTGGCGCATGCTGTCCGCTACGTCTCACTCAACCCCGTCAGGCCTCACTTGGTTGAGCGGGCGGAGGACTGGGCATGGTCGAGCGTTCGAGCGCATCTCGCCGGGGAAGAGGATGCGTTCGTCTGCGTCCGGCCCGTACTGGAAAGATATGGCGATTCGCCGCCTTCCTGGGGACGCCCGCGGACTATACGGAATGCTGGGCGAGGTTACGAAGGGCGGAGACGACGGGACGGCCGATCGGTGCACGCGATTGGGTAGCGCGGATCGAGCGGCAGACGGGCCACGTATTGGCGCCACAGAAGCGAGGGGCGACGCCGAGAGTTCTGTGTATTTAGTAAGCTGTCACCGTAATCCGCAAAATGTTTGTAGCAGATGATCTAGGAGTTGGACAAAATGTCTAAGCACCTGAGAATAGTCATTGGGGCGAGTGCGATGGTGTTATGCGCAGCTAAGTGCTCGCGGGCGCAAGAGGAGTTTTTGGCAGTCCAGGTTTGCATCCCTGACGAAGGTGGAGCGACCCAATTTGCGGATATCATGCGCGAAGTAGCTCGTTCTGAGGGGCTTCGCTTTGTAGATGGTAGTGCGGAAACAAGAGATTACCTGCAGGACGTTCGTGACAAGGGGCAGGTTAAACTTGAACATATCCCAACAATTAATATGGGGATCGAAGGCAAAGAAGGCTTGGGCGTTACTGCGGGGAACCTCGGTCTTCTTTCGAATCAAGTTGCGCTCGGCTTTACGGCAGGTCGCAACGTCGCCAAGGCGCGGAAGTTAGCTGATCACTTGGTAAAGGCTCTATCTCAGAAGTGGCGTGTCCAGACAGTTCCTAAAGGACAAGGCTCCTTCCCGATGAGGAACTGTTAATCACGGAAATTACAAATTTCGGGGGCAAAATTGGGGACAAAATTCCGGGGACACTATACTAAATTGACCTATGGATTTACGGTGCCACGCGCATAAATCGCCCTATGCACTCACCCGTCTGCCCGCCATCACTAAAGATGCAGAATTGCGGTGACACTTTACTAAATGCATTCAATCGCCGAACCCGCTCACCCCTCACGCAATCCCACCGCAATCGACGCCCGCGCCTGATCCGCCTCGTTCGACACTACCGGATAGGCGCAATAATCCGCCGCATAGTACGCGCTCGGCCGGTGGTTGCCGCTCCACCCGATGCCGCCGAACGGCGCTGCCGAGCTCGCGCCGTTGGTCGGGCGGTTCCAGTTGACGATGCCGGCGCGGGCATTGGCCCAGAAGCGATTGTAAAGGTCGGGGTTCTGGCTGATCAGGCTGGCCGACAGGCCGTAGCGGGTGTTGTTCGCCTCCGCGATCGCCTCGTCGAAATCGCTCGTGCGGATCACCTGGAGGATCGGGCCGAACAATTCGATGTCGGGGCGGTCCTTCATCTCGGTCGCGTCGAGGATGCCCGGCGTCAGGAACGGCTTGTCGTCGAACGGGCGTTCCATGTGCCGCAATGGTCGGCCGCCGCGCATCATCAGTTCGAGGAAGCTCTCGGTCAGCAGATCGGCGACCTCATTGTCGATCACCGGGCCCATGAACGGCTGCGGATCGGCGTGCGGGTCGCCGACGATCAGCCGGCCGGTGAGCTTGAGCAATTCTGCCGTCAGCGGTTCGTACAATGCCTCGTCGACGATCAGCCGGCGCGCCGCGGTGCAGCGCTGGCCGGCGGTGGTGAAGGCGGATTGGATGATGACGATCGCCGCGGCGTGGAGGTCGGGCGCATCCCACACGATGATCGGGTTGTTGCCGCCCATTTCGAGCGCCAGGATCTTTTCGGGCCGGTCGGCGAACTGGCGGTTGAGCGCGATGCCGGTGCGCGCCGATCCGGTGAACAGCAATCCGTCGATCCCATCATGCCCGGCCAGCGCCTTGCCCTCGGCCGGGCCGCCGATCAGCAATCGCGCGCAGCCTTGGGGCACGCCCGCCTCGTGCAGGCAATCGACCATGAACGCGCCGGTCGCCGGGGTCTTTTCGGACGGCTTGAACACCACCGCGTTGCCCGCGATCAGAGCAGGGACGATGTGGCCGTTGGGCAAATGCGCGGGGAAATTGTACGGACCGAGCACTGCGAGCACGCCATGCGGCTTGTGGCGCAGCGCCATGCGGCTGCCCATCGGGGAATCGAGCTGGCGCTGGCCGGTGCGCTCGGCAAAGGCGCCGGCGGAGATGTCGACCTTGGCGATCACCGAATCGACCTCGGTCTTCGCTTCCCATAACGGCTTGCCGGTCTCGCGCGCGATCAGGTCGGTGAAGGCGTCGCTGCGCGCGCGGACGACATTGGCATAGCGGCGCAAGGTCTCGATTCGGAACGTGACCGGCTTGGCCGCCCATTCGGCCCAGCTCTCGCGCGCGGCCGCGACTTCGCTATCGGCGTCGCCGATCGCATGGCGCCACAGCAATTCGCCGGTCGCCGGTTCGTAGGAAAGAAGTTCACCCGACATGGATCATGGTCCCTACCCGTTCGCCGCGGCCGCCGCCAGCGGCTCGCCGGCCAAGGCCTCACCCATTTCGCGTATCGCCGCGACCTTGGCGTAGAGCGGCTCCCAATCGTCGCGCTCGTCGACCGCCGACCAGATCGTCTCGACCTCATCGATCAGCATCGAGCAGGGCTCGCCCGACCAGTAAGGATGGGAACGGTCGATACGGGGCGTGTAGGCGGCGAGGGCTTCGCGCACCTCGCCCCACGCCTCGCCATAATTGTCGGGCAATTGGCCGCCGAAGGCGTCGAAGAAGAAGCGATCGATCCCGGTCGCCGTGCCGCGCAACACCGGCTCGATCGTCTGGACCAGCGCGCGGTCGCTGTCGGGATCGCGCGGGGTCAGACCCAGCCGCCACAGGATCGCGTCGCTGACCGCGCGCTGATAGCGGTCGCCGAACGTGTCGAGCGCCGCGATCAGCGGCTCGGCCTCGCAAATCGGGCGCAGCGCGACCGCGAGCTGCATCGCGTCCCAATGGATCGCCTCGGGCTGGCGGCCGAACGCGTACAGGCCGGCATGGTCGAAATAAGCGGCGGTGAAGCCGGGATCCCAGGTCGGTGTGAAGCGCCACGGCCCGTAATCGAAGCTTTCGCCGGTGACGTTGATATTGTCCGAATTGAGCACGCCATGGACGAAGCCGGCGGCCATATATTTGCCGGCAAGCGTCGCGGTGCGCCCGACCACCAGGTCGAGCAGCCGGGCGGGGGCATTGTCGCCGGGCTTTTCCCCGTACAGCCGGAGCAGCGCATAGCCGGTCAGCGCGCGCAACGCATCTTCGTCGCGGAAATAGGCCAGCCGCTGGAACGTGCCGATGCGGACATGGCTATGGCTCAGCCGTACCAGCACCGCGGACCGCGTGGGGGAGGGCTCGTCGTTGCGCTCGAGCGCTTCGCCGGTTTCGATCAGCGAAAAGGTGCGTGAGGTGGGCACGCCCAATGCCTGGAGCATCTCGGTCGCCAGGATTTCGCGAATCCCGCCCTTGAGCGTCAGGCGTCCGTCGCCGAACCGGCTGTACGGCGTCTGGCCCGATCCCTTGGTGCCCAGATCCATCAGCCGGCCGTCTGCGCCGAGCAGCTGCGCGAACAGGAAGCCGCGGCCATCGCCGATATCGGGATTGTAGGTGCGGAACTGGTGGCCGTGATAGCGTAGCGCCAGCGGCTCGGGCAGCGAGCCGGACAGAGGCGCGAACCGCCCGAAATGCGCGATCCATTCCTCGTCGCTCAATGCGTCGAGCCCCACTTCCGCGGCGGCGCGATCGTTGCGGAAGAGCAGGATCGTCTGGGGAAAATCGGCCGCGGTCACGCGATCGTAGAATGCATCCCCCAGATCCAGGATTGCGGTTTCGGGGCGATAAGCTTGCGGTCGCGCGGTCATGCGGCAATATGGGTGGGCCGGCAGCGGGGACGCAACCATTGTCATCTTACGAAAATCGATACTGGTGGTCCAACGACGAAGTGCGGCTGCATTGCCGGGATTATCCCGGCCCTGATGCTGGCCCCGGCGGGCGTCCGCCGATCGTCTGCATCCCCGGCCTGACGCGCAACGCCCGCGATTTCGAGGACATCGCCGAGCGACTGTCGCCCGACTGGCGCGTGATCGCGATCGAGCTGAGGGGGCGCGGCGAGAGCGGCTATGCCAAGGACCCGATGTCCTATGTGCCGCTGACCTATGTCCAGGATGTCGAGGCGCTGCTGGCTGAGCTGGCTATCGACCGCTACGTCGCCTTCGGCACGTCTTTGGGCGGGATCGTCACCATGTTGCTCGCGAGCGCAGGCCGCGAGAAGCTGGCCGGCGTGCTGCTCAACGATGTCGGGCCGGAAATCGAGCCGGCGGGGCTGGGGCGGATCCGGTCCTATGTCGGCCGCGCCAATACCTGGCCGACCTGGATGCACGCGGCGCGGGGAGTGCAGGAGGCCAATGCCGACGTCTATCCGCATTACGGGATCGAGGAATGGCTGGCGATGGCCAAAAGGCTGTATCGCCTGAACAGTTCGGGTCGGATCGTGCTCGATTACGACATGAAGATCGCCGAGCCGTTCCGCGTGCCGGGAAACGAGGCCGGCCCTGATATGTGGCGCGCGCTCGATGCGCTGAAGGACGTGCCGACGCTGATCCTGCGCGGCGCCCGCTCGGATGTCCTGTCGGCGGCGACGGCCGAGAAGATGGCGGCGCGGCTCGGGCGCGCCGAGCTGGTGACGGTGCCCGATGTCGGCCACACGCCTACGCTAATGGAACCGGCAGCGGCGGCGGCGATCGACCGCCTGCTCGATCGGGTAACCAAGGAACCGGTCACGGCGTGACGCGTCTTTCCCGCTCAACAGGGAGAGCGATCGTGTCCGACACCACCGACAGCCTGATCGAGCGGTCCGGCGCCATTTACGATACCCATACCGACAAGCCGGGCTTGAACGGCAAGCGTGTCATCGTCACTGGCGGTACCACCGGAATCGGCCGCGCGATCGCCGTGCTGCTGGCGAGCGAGGGCGCGACCGTCGACATCTGCGGCCGCAACAAGCAGCATCTGCAGGATGCGCTGGACGCGATCGGGCAGGTCGGCACGGGGCAGGGCAGTGCAATCGATCTCGCCGATCAGGACAATGTCGAGCGCTATTTCGCCGAGGCGACGGCGCGGCTGGGCGGCCTCGACGTTGCAGTCATCAACGCGGCGATCCCGGCCGGCGGCTTGAGCGAGATGAGCGCGCGCGATCTGCGATATGCGATCGCGACCGATTTCACCGCCTATCTGATGAGCGCGCACGAAGCGGCCGAGGCTATGCGGACCGGCGGCGATATCGTGCTGATCGGGTCGATGTCGGCGCACATATTGGGTCCGACTTCGACCGTATATGCAGGGATGAAAGCCGGAATCGCGGCGTTCGCAGAAGCTTTGCGCAAGGAGCTGGGAAGTCGCGATATCAAGGTCAGCCTGATCGAGCCGGGATATACTCAGGCCGACTTCCATTATCCCGATATCGACGCCGAAAAGCAGAAGCAGATGGTTCGGCAAGAGAAGATGTTGCGGTCGGAGGATATCGCGGTCGCCGTACACTATGCGCTGACCCAGCCGCGCCGCGCGGTCGTTCAGCAGATCACCGTTGCCCCACTGCGCAAGGATGACGAATGAGCTATCGGTTCGACGAGCTTGTCTTCAGTCCGCGCGATGTCGATCTGTCCAAAGGTCCCTTGGCCGGGCATATCGACGCCGAGACCTATTGCCTGGGCGCGTTCAACCCCGGGATGACGCGCCTGCCTAACGGCAATCTATTGATGATGGTGCGAATCGCCGAGGCGCTCAGGACGCCGATCTTCGACCAGAAGATCCATTCGATCCGTTGGGAGCCGGGCGACAGCATGGCGGCTAATGCCGGCAGATATTGTCTCGACGCCTGGCCGCTGGAAATGGTCGATACCGCCGATCCGCGCAAATTCATGATGCGCGGCGGCGGGTGGAAAGTGATGGCGCTGACCAGCCTGTCCTGGCTGTTGCCGGTCGAGCTCGACGCCGAGGGGCGGACCGTGGTCGACGTCCATTATCGCGACGCGATCGCGCCGCGCGCGTCCTACCAATGCTATGGTGTCGAGGATGCGCGGATCAGCCGGGTCGGCGGCCGCTGGCTGATGACGACGTGTTCGGTCAGTCCGGAGCGGCATTCGACCACGCTCTATTCCTCGAACGATGCGCGCGACTGGCTGCTCGAAGGAATCGTGCTCGACCATCAGAACAAGGACATGCTGATCTTCGAGGATCGCATCGGCGCCAATTACTGGGCGCAGACGCGGCCCTTGGGCGACCTCTATTTCGCTTATCCGCCGGGCAGCGAGTGGCGCGCCGGGCCGTCGATCAACCTCGCCACCTCGCCCGACGCGCTCCATTGGAAGCCGCACGAAAAGCCCGGCATCCGGCCGCATGCCGCGACGCTGGCCACCGCGCGGATGGGCGGAGGCACGCCGCCGGTGGTGACCGATCGCGGCTGGCTTTCGCTATGGCACGGGGTAGAACCTTATGGCGTGGTCGGCATCTATCGCACCTATTGGTCGCTGCTCGATGCGCGCGATCCATCGGTCACGATCGCGACTAGCGACACGCCATTGCTCGAGCCTGCGCCGCATCTGACCGAGCCGATGAAAGAGCTGATGTATCTGGACAATGTCGTCTTTTCGACCGGCATCGCCGATGCCGGCGATCACTTCATCGTCGCGAGCGGCGAGGCTGACCTGGCGTGCCGCATCACCCACGTCCCGAAGAGCGTGTTTGGCCTCTGATTTCCTCGCTTGCGGGAAGGGTCAGGCTAGTCCCCCTCCCGCTTGCGGGAGGGGCTAGGGGGAGGGCATGTGCGAATCCTGTACGGGGTCTAA
>NZ_BCYZ01000070.1 GCF_001598455.1 Sphingomonas pruni NBRC 15498 | reverse complement strand
CGGCTCCCTCCCTCTCCCACAAGGGGAGAGCGATAAGAAAAAGGCGCGCCACCCGGACGCGCCCCTCCCCTTTTCACCCGAAAGCCGGTTCTCAGAACTTGGTCTTGAGCGTGACGAAAAATTGCTGCGGTGCCCCCACCAGCAGCGTCTGGTTGTCGCCGCGATTGCCGAAGCCGTTCGACCCGATCGTGGCGATATACTTCTTGTCGAACAGGTTGGTGGCGTTGCCCTGTAGTTCGAACTTGCGGCCGTCGATATCGAGATGGACGCCCACCGTCGCGTCGAACAGCACCCGGCCCGGCACCGACTGGTCGTTCTCGTACGTGAAGTAGCGCTTCGACATATAGTTCGCGCCGATCCGCCCGAAGAACAACGTGCCGTCGTAAGTGATTTCGCCCGAGGCGATATGCTTGGGCGCGTCGACCACGGTCTTGCCCGCGGTGTTGGCGATCGCCACCCCCAGCGCGTTGTAGACGTTATCGCGATAAGTCGAGTCGTTATAGGCATAGGACGCGAACAGCCCGAAGCCGTAGGGCAGCTTGACCTGCCCGGTCGCCTCGATGCCGTAGGACCGGACCGAACCGACATTCTGCAGGATCGCCGGGTTGCCGATGATCCCGGCGCCGTTGGCGAACGCGATCAGGCGGTTCTGGAAATCGATATAATAGCCGGCGATCGACCCCGTGAACGGCCCCGACCGCACGCGCGCGCCGAGTTCGTAGGTGTCCGACGTCTCGGGCTTGAGATTGCCGAGATTGTTGAAACCCACCTGCGTCGTCGCGAACGGACCGCCGGTCGCCGAAGCGACGAAGGCGCGAGTCACTTCGGTGAAGCCGCCAAACACTTCCGCCTGGCCGCCGAGCTTGTAGACGAAGCCGGCATGCGGCTGGAACCAGTCGGTGGTCTTGATCTTGCCCTGCGCCAGCCCGCCCGAGACGATGGGCGTGGCGGTCGCGCGGACGTCATAGCCTTTCCAGCCCAGATTGACCGTCAGGTTGCCGAAGGTCAGCTTGTCCTCGACATAATATTGGACGGTATCGGTGTGATACTGGAAATCCCATTGCGTCGCGAACGGATAATCCTGGAAATCGAGGCTGTTGCGGGTCGAGAACAGCCGGCTGTCGAGGCCGTAATAGCGCCGCGCCTGGCGGAAATCGTTGCGCTCGTACCAGCCGCCGACGGTCAGTTCGCCGAACATGCCGAGATCGCCGCCGACCGAGCCGAACACGCCCTTGCGGCGGATATCATATTCGGTGGTGCGGACAGAGATCGGTACGCCCGACGGCGACGGCACGTACGGCGTGAACCAGATGCCCTGGCCATGGTTCGAATGGTAATAGCCCTTCAAGCTCCACTTGATTTTGGAGTCGCCGGAACTCTCGGCCCCGAGCGAAGCCAGATAGTCGTTCCTGAGACCCGCAGCATCGAAATAGGCATCGTCGATCGTACCGATCGGCACGGGAAACACCGTGCCCGCCGCAGGATTCGACGGCGGCAGGCCGGTAATGTCGGACCTGCCATCCCCTCCCGCCGCGCCGGTCGTATTATTGAAATTGTCGATATTGTTGGCGACATCGGCGACCTTGATCGCGAGCGGGAAGTTGTTGCTGATATTGTCCCAGCGCCAGCCGAGGCGGCGGATCATGTCGAGCGACATGTCCTGGTAATCATTCTCGCGGCGCGCCGAAAAATCGAACGTGCCGACCAGCCGGACACCCGGCGTCACCGGCGCGACGAACTTGGCGTTGACCTGGCTCTGGCGCTGCGAGCCCCAGCCCTTCCACTTGTCGGTGTCGGCAAAGGCGTAGGAAACATAGGCCGACGGGCCATTGTCCCCCAGCGTGCCGGTGTCGAGGCGGAAGAAGGCGCGCACCGCATTGTCGCTGCCATAGGTGCCGTTGGCGGTGACGCCGAACGTGTCGGTCGGGTCGGACGAGAAGAATTCGACCGTACCGCCCAGATTGTTGGTCGCCTGGGTTCCGATCGATCCCGCGCCCTGCGACACCCGCGTCTCGCCAATATTCTCCGAGCTGATCGCCCGGCTGATATGGAGGCCGTTGACGTTGCCGTAACTGCCGTCGCCGAGCGGGATGCCGTCGAGCGTGAAGCCAAGCTGGTTCTGGTTGAAGCCGCGGATCGAAACGCGCTCCGACCATTCATAGGCGCCGAACGGGTCGGCCGACTGGAAATTGACGCCGGGCAGTTTGGAAATCGCCTTGAGCGGGCTGGTCCCTGAGGCCAGGATGTCGATATCGGCGGCACCGATCCGCTGCACCTGGCGCGATTCACCCCGGCCGATCACGATGATATCGGTCGTGTCGGCGGCAGGTGCGTTATCGTCAGCCGTCGGCGCCGCGGTCGCGGACTTGTCGTCGGCAACCGGTTTGTCGGCGGCCTGGGCAGCGAGCGACCAGGACAATGCGGTGCCGGCTAGCAGACAGGCGGATACGATGCGGATCATCAAACATTCCCCTTGGGGCTACGTGAATCGTTCCCTCCGGGTCGCGCCTAGGCATGCTGCGTTGCACAATGGCGGCATTTGCGTTGCAGTCCGGAGAAAGGTTCGTGACGGACCCGTGACGATCAAGACGCTAGGGGAGTTACGAATTGCGCCGACGCCCTTGTGTTGCAAAGTTGCAACACTAAATTCGTGACAAGATTCGATCAGGGACGACCAATGAACATCGAAAAATTTACCGACCGCGCCAAGGGCTTCCTGCAATCCGCACTGACCGTCGCGATCCGCATGAACCATCAGCAGATCACGCCCGAACATCTGTTGAAGGCGTTGCTGGAGGACGATCAGGGCTTGGCCGCTGGGTTGATCCAGAAGGCCGGCGGCGACGCGAAAAAGGCGACGAGCGAAACCGACCTCGCTCTGTCCAAGATCCCCGCCGTTTCGGGTTCGGGCGCGCAGACCCAGCCGGGACTCAATAACGATGCCGTGCGCGTGCTCGATCAGGCCGAACAGATCGCGCAGAAGGCCGGCGATTCCTATGTCACCGTCGAGCGGCTGCTCGTCGCGCTGGCGCTCAGCCTCAACACCGCTGCCGGCAAGGCGATCAAGGCGTCGGGTGCGACTCCCGAAGGCATCAACGAAGCGATCAATCAGCTGCGCGGTGGCCGCACCGCCGACACCGCGGGCGCCGAGGATCGTTATGACGCGCTCAAGAAGTTCGCGCGCGATCTGACCGAGGCGGCGCGCGACGGCAAGCTCGATCCAGTGATCGGGCGCGACGAGGAAATCCGCCGCACGATCCAGATCCTGGCGCGCCGCACCAAGAACAACCCCGCGCTGATCGGCGAGCCCGGGGTCGGCAAGACCGCGATCGCCGAGGGCCTGGCGCTGCGCATCGCCAATGGCGACGTGCCCGATACGCTCAAGGACCGTCGTTTGATGGCGCTCGACATGGGGTCGCTGATCGCCGGCGCCAAATATCGCGGCGAGTTCGAGGAGCGGCTGAAGGGCGTGCTCGACGAGGTGAAGGCCGCCGAGGGCGACATCATCCTGTTCATCGACGAAATGCACACGCTGATCGGCGCGGGCAAGACCGATGGCGCGATGGACGCGTCCAACCTGCTCAAGCCCGCGCTGGCGCGTGGCGAGCTGCATTGCGTCGGTGCCACGACGCTCGACGAATATCGCAAATATGTCGAGAAGGACCCGGCCCTGCAGCGGCGGTTCCAGCCGGTGTTCGTCGGCGAACCGACGGTCGAGGACACGATCTCGATCCTGCGCGGGCTCAAGGAGAAATACGAGCTCCACCATGGCGTGCGGATCACCGACGCGGCGTTGGTTTCGGCGGCAACGCTCAGCAACCGCTACATCACCGACCGCTTCCTGCCCGACAAGGCGATCGACCTGATGGACGAGGCGGCGAGCCGGATTCGCATGGAAGTCGAGTCCAAGCCGGAAGAAATCGAGACTCTCGACCGCCGCATCATCCAGCTCAAGATCGAGCGGGAGGCGCTCAAGAAGGAGACCGACGCGGCGTCGAAGGATCGCCTAGCCAACCTCGAAGGCGAACTGGCCAATCTCGAACAGCAGTCGAGCGGGCTGACGCAGCGCTGGCAGGCCGAGAAGGACAAGATCGGCGCCGAGGCCAAGCTCAAGGAACAGCTCGACCAGGCGCGGGTCGCGCTCGAGCAGGCGCAGCGCGCGGGTGACCTCGCCAAGGCCGGCGAGCTTTCCTACGGCACGATCCCGCAGCTCGAAAAGCAACTCGCCGAGGCGCAAGGCTCTACCGAGGGCGCGATGCTGCGCGAGGAAGTCACGGCGGAGGATATTGCCGCAGTGGTCAGCCGCTGGACCGGTATTCCGGTCGACCGGATGATGGAAGGCGAGCGCGAGAAGCTGCTGCAGTTGGAGCAGCAGCTCGGCAAGCGCGTGATCGGCCAGGCCGACGCAGTTCGCGCCGTGTCGACCGCGGTGCGGCGCGCGCGCGCCGGCCTGCAGGATCCCAATCGGCCGCTCGGCAGCTTCCTGTTCCTCGGCCCGACCGGCGTCGGCAAGACCGAACTGACCAAGGCGCTCGCCGAATTCCTGTTCGACGACAGCGCAGCGATGGTTCGCATCGACATGAGCGAGTTCATGGAGAAGCATTCGGTCGCGCGACTGATCGGCGCGCCTCCGGGCTATGTTGGTTATGAGGAAGGCGGCGTTCTAACCGAAGCGGTTCGCCGTCGCCCCTATCAGGTCGTCCTGTTCGACGAGGTGGAAAAGGCGCATGGCGACGTCTTCAACGTCCTGCTCCAGGTGCTGGACGACGGGCGATTGACCGACGGCCAGGGCCGCACGGTCGACTTCACCAACACGATCATCGTGCTGACCTCCAACCTCGGCAGCCAGTTCCTGACGAGCCTGAGCGACGGCGAGAGCGTCGCCTCGGTCGAGCCACAGGTCATGGAAATCGTCCGCAGTCATTTCCGCCCGGAGTTCCTCAACCGGCTGGACGAGATCGTGCTGTTCCACCGATTGGGGCAAAGCGAAATGGCGCCGATCGTCGACATCCAGGTCGAACGGGTCGGCAAATTGCTCGCCGACCGCAAGATTGTGATCGACCTGACCCAGGCGGCGCGCGACTGGCTCGGCCGCGTCGGCTACGACCCGGTCTATGGCGCGCGCCCCCTGAAGCGCGCGGTGCAGCGTTATCTGCAGGACCCGCTCGCCGACCTGATCCTGTCCGGCGGGGTCAAGGACGGGCAGACCGTCAAAGTCGATGAGGGCGATGGTAAGCTGACGCTATCGGTCGCCTGATCGGCGGTCATCGACGGACAAAAAAGGGGCCGCTCCATCGCTGGAGCGGCCCCATTCTTTTGCGCGAGTCCCGGCTTAGAAGCCGAACTTGACGCCCGCCTTCATGTAGCGGCCCAGGATACCCTCGCCACCCTGAATCGGGTTGTACGCATGGGCACCATAGGTGACCGTATCGATCGGGGGCAGGCGATCGGCGAGATTCTGCACCGTCGCATAGAAGGTAAACTTGTCGTTGACCTTCACCTGCCCGGTCAGGTCGACCGTCACATAGGAACTGACCCGGCACGGCAGCGAGCCGTCGTTCAGGCCGCAATCCTTGTAGCCGGTACCCTGATCCATCGCCGACAGGTCGTAGCCATCGAAGTAATTGACCGTTCCGCTCAGCTGGAACTTTCCGATATCCAGCGTCGACGTCCAGGTGCCCTTCCACTTCGGCGTACCCGACCCAGCGGTCAGGTTGAAATTGCCCAGCGTACCGTCATAGCGCTCGACCGTGCCATCGGGGAACTCCGTCTTTAGCTCGAAGATGTAGCTCGCCTCTGCATTGGTCGAGAACCTGATGTTGTCGGAGATATTGAAGTGGGCATTAATGCCGAGGTCCAGACCCGAGGTCTGGAGCGTATTGGCATTGATGAACTCCGACTGCACGAACGCGATACGCGGCAGCGCACCCGGGTGGTTCACATCCGCCACGTCCGGCACGATGTTGTAGCCCGCCGGAATCGCCTGGCCGCTGTAGTAAGCCAGGATCGCGGGAGCGTTGTTCGCCGTCGTGATCACGTTCGTCTTGCGAATATTGTAATATTCAGCCGAGATCGAAACATTCCGGACGGGTTCGAACACCACGCCGCCGGTGAAGCTGCGCGATTTCTCCGGCTTCAGGTTCGGATTAGACAACGATGTCGCACCATAGGACGTCGACCGGATGTAGGTCGGGCAGCTGGAGAAAGTCGCCTGCGAACATCCGTATTGGGCCAGATAGGAATCCGGATAGGTTGCCGAATTGACCGTCACATAACCCGTCGTCGGGAAGGTCGCGTTCGCCTCACCAAAGCTGGGGATGCGGAATCCGCGCGAATACGTTCCCCGTAGCGTGATCTGGCGGATTGGCTTCACAACCAAACCGACCTTCGGAGAGAAGTTGTCGATTCCATTGGGATAACGATCGTAGCGAGCGCCGGCACTAAGCGTGACCGCATCAATGATCGGCGCGTTAAGTTCGCCATAAGCCGACCAGACCGAGCGGCTGCCCTTGGCAGCGAAGCCGTTAAGCGTGAAATACCGCTGAGTCCCACCGTTGATGTCCGAGTTAAGGCTCGGCGCATCGACTGCTTCGTAACGATACCCTACACCGACGGCCAACTGGAGCGGGCCGCCAGGCAGCTGGGCCAGATCACCCGACACGTTGGCATCAACCTGGACCAGGTCCGACGTCGCGACGTTCGAAACGGTCGGTGCCAGATAGTCCCACTGGGCCTGCGAGTTCTTGCTGAGGTCGACGAAGTTGAAGCTGCCATCGTTGATGACATCGAGCAGGTGCTGGATGTAGACGTAACCGGAGCTCTTGCGACGCAGGTCGACGTGCATGGCCGTCGCCGTCACATTATACTGCCAGTTGTCGGTCAGATAGCCCTTCACCCCGAGCGCGCCGCGATAGGCGCGGGTACGCGTTTCGTCATGCGTGATCAGCGGAGCAAGGCGACCGATCAACGCCGCCGTCTGCCCCGAAGCCGCGAACGGATTGTTCGGGTTCAGCGTACCGTTTGCCGCCGTGCAAGCCACGGTCGTGCCGCGCGGGCAGACATAGACCGGAAGCTGCAAAATGGTGTTGTTGCCGTAGTAGGCGATGTTTCCGCGCGTGCTGTAGCGCGGGAAGTAGAACGGCGCCGGCGCATTGGCATAGATGGCGGCCGGAAGCCCGTCACTCTGCACGTCCGTCTGCAGGAAGTTCGCCGACGCGAACAATTCGCCCCGGTCACCAAAACGTGCGGTGAACCGGCCTGAAACGCCAAAGCGCTGGATTTCCGGATTGATGACACCGTAATTCATCGTCTGATCATCCTGACAGACGGTGGTCGGCGCATGGGGATTGTCGGCGAGTTCGCCGGCCGTCAAATTGTAAGCCGAACTACGCTGGCACCCGGCCGAAGCATTGAGCAGCTGATAACGGCCCGCCACCGAGCCATTGGTCGGATCCGCGGCCCCGACGAACAACGTGCTGCCGCCACCGGTCGTGACGGGGCTGAAACCCACGTAATTGCCGTTCGCGTCCAAGCCGTCGATGACGTTGTTCGCGCCCGTTGTCCCATTGTGCGAAAGGCGCGTGTAGTTATCCGAGTTGTACGGATAGGGGCGATCGCTGTTCTTCAGCTGAGCCTGATGGTAATAAAAGCCGCTGATATACGCGTTGTAGCCATCCTTATCGAGATCGCCCATGCCGGCAGTCAACGACAAGCGATATTGCGAACCGTCGCCGCGCTCCGAAATACCGCCTTCCGCGCGGCCGGTGATACCTTTAACCTGCTTCTTGGTGATGATGTTCACCACGCCCGCGATCGCGTCCGCACCATAGGTCGCCGAAGCGCCATCACGCAGGACCTGAACGTTGTCGACGATATCGTCGGGGATCGTGTTCAGATCGACGAAGTTGCGAGTACCATCGTCGGCAAGCGGATAATAAGCCGCGCGCATTCCGTCGAACAGCACCAGGGTCGAATTGGTTGTCAGACCGCGGAGCGAGATCGCCGAAGCACCCGACGCGAAGGCGCCGTTAGCCGAGAAGCTGTTGGTCAGCGCAGGTCCGTTGTTCGCCGCCAGGCGCTGAACGCCTTCTTGCACAGTGCTGATGCCACGTTGGTCAAGGTTTTCGCTGGACAAGGTGGTCACCGGCGACGCGGTGATCTTGCTGCGCAGCAGGGTGCCGGTAACGACGATGTCGCCGGCGGTCGATGCCTGGTCATCCTGCGGTGCAGGTGCCGCAGAAGCATCGGGCGCGGGCGCGGCCGTCTCCTGGGCCAACGCCGGAACGGCGAACAAGGCGGACGCACCAGCGCCGCACAGCATTAGTGCGCGCAAAGCGGCACCTCCGCGGAGCGAGCGCGAAACAGTCGAATTGGTGATCACGTAATAATCCCTTTGCTTGGCCCGTCCGTTCCCCCCTTGCGGTGCGAGCGCTGCCAAGCCCCTACGAACCACCCTCCCAGGCGCGATCGAGGCAGGCGGGCGAGATGACGCCCTCGCCGCCCGCTGTAAAGTCGCCTCTTATCAGTGCGCTAAGTTTGGCGCGGAGCTGTGCCAAATTGGCCACGCTCACCCAATAGACCAGCTTCGGCGAAGTATTCACCTAGGCTACCGGCAAAAAAAGGGCCGCTCCCGAAGGAGCGGCCCCAAATTCGCCGTTCGGCAGATCGACCTAGAAGTCGACCTTCGCGCCGACGCGGAAGTAACGGCCGATGAACAGGCGGTCCGCCCAAGCCGGGTTGAACTGATAGAGGCCATATGCCGCATTCGGTTCGTACGGCGGCTTGTCATTCAGAATGTTCTGAATGTCGGCGTACAGCGTCAACTTCTTGTCGATCTTGGTCTCGATGTGGCCATCGAGATTGAAGGTCGCCCCGGCGCGGCACAATACCGGCGAACCGTCATTGTAGGTCAGGATCTGACCGTTGTCGGCACTGGCTTGGCAGTCGCCATAGACGCCACCGGAGTCCGTCGCCACTTCCGAATAGCCGCTGGTGTAGTAAGCGGTCACGCTGATGCTCGTCGCTTGATTGAACGTCAACGTGTTCTGCCACGTCGCGCGCCAGCGCGGAGCGCCCGAGCACGACGTGATGTTGCAGGCGCCGAGCGAGCCGTCATAGCGGCTGACCGAACTATCTTCGTTGGTCTGCTGCAGACGGATCAACAGCGAGGCGTTGGCCGCCGTCTTCCATTCGAGGCTATTGGTGATCGGGAAGCGTCCGCTGGCCGAGAAGTCGATGCCCTTGGCGAGGAACGAGTCCGCGTTCTTGTACGAACCACCGACGAAGCCGAGTAGCGGCAAGGCGCCTGGATTAGCCTGGTCAGCAACGCCCTTGGTGATCGTGATGCCCGGGACATTAACGACACCGTTGTTGGTGTAATAATCGTTCAGGATATCTTGAGTCACTGACACGGGCACGATCACATTGGTGATCTTAGTCGACCAATAGTCGACCGTGAGCGTGATGCGCTTGGTCGGCTGCAGGACGATGCCGCCGGTGAACGATGTCGCCTTTTCGGGCGAGAGGTTCCGGTTGCCCTCCGAGGTCAGGCCGTACGAATAACCGCCTGAATAATAGCCTGGGTTGCTCGCGTGTGCCGCGCAGAACGCTGTGTACGTCGGCGAAGCGCAGTTGATCGTGCTGTTGACGTAACCCGTGGTCGGCAGCGCGAACGACTCGCTGAAGCTCGGGATACGGAAGCCCTTCGAATAAGTGCTCCGCAGTTTGATCTGCTCGATCGGCTTGAACTCGGCCTCGAACTTCGGCGAGAAGCGGCTCTGACCGGTCGAATAGGAGTCATACGATCCCTCCGCCTTGACCTTCAGGATGTCGAGGATCGGCGCGGTGATTTCGTACCCTGCCGACCAGACGTGACGTTTGCCGTCCACGCCAACCGCGTTGACGCCAAAGTACCGCTGGGTCGGATTGGTGTTGTTCGGCGCATTGGCGCTGGGGTTGTGGATCGCCTCATAGCGGAACTGACCAGTGACCGCGACGTTGAGCGCGCCACCAGGCAAGTTGAACAGATCTTTGTTCACCGCCGCCTGGATCTGCGTCAGCTTCGAGACCGACCGGTTGGAGTTAGGCACGAATATCGCATCGGTCTGCGCCTGGGTGTTCTGCGACAGATCGGTGAAATTATAGGTGCCCTTGGCAATCGCATCCATCAGGCCTTGAAGGTAGATGTAGCCATTGTTCTTCGTCTTCAGAACGACCGACGACACCGTCCCGTTCAGGCTGACATTCCAGCCATCGCCGAACGTACCGTCGATACCGCCGCTCAAACGATAAGTCCTAGTATCCGTGCTCGTCTGGCGCGACACCTGCGGCAGCGCGACCAAACGGGCGAGATTGCCCGCCGCCGCGTACGGGTTGTTCGGATTCAGGGTACCGTTCGCCGCATTACAGCCCGTCGCCATCAGGACGCCGCCTGTAATGGTCGAAGTTCCGGCCGCGCAGACATAGGTTGGCAGGAAGATCTGGCTGACGGTCACGGTGGCGCCGCCGGCCGCGGTCGATCCGGTGAAGCCCTGCGGCCCAGCGTTGTTGCCCGTAGTGGTCGTGTTATAATAATTGGCCATCAAATAAGCCTCGCCGAACGAGCCCAGCTTGGCGGTGATGCGGCCGTTCAAGCCCTTACGGGTAATGTTCGAATTGTAGGCGCGATATTCGTTGACCAAATCTTCCTGGCAGACCGTGCCTGGCGCACTGGGACCAGTGTAATTCTGACCGTTGAATTTGTATCCGGTGATGTTGCCGTTCTTGTCCTTGATCGGCGAATAGGGTGACACGCTGCCGCGCTGTGCGGACGTAAGGGTCACGCTGCCCAAACCGCCACAACCGTTCAGATACGAATAAGGCGCGAGCCCCACCTGTCCGGCCCCATAAGTGTGCGAAACGCCGCCTGGATCAACCAGCGTGACAGGGTCGGTGTTGTAGGGACGGGCCGCCGGCGCACGAGTCGATGCGAAACCGCCATAGCTGCCGTCGGCTTGGATGCCGTTGCGGATACCGTTGAACAAGCAGCCTTGTGCGCTCGTACCACAAATCATACTCTGGTCGGCGGTGTTGAACGGATAACCACGCGAGTTGACGAGCAGCGGGTCGTTCTTCTGATACTCGCCGTTGATATAAACGTTGAAACCCTGGGTATCGAGATCGCCGTAACCGTAGGTTGCGCTAAGGCTGCGCGCGCCGGCATCGCCCTTCTGCGAGATGCCCGCCGCGGCGTTCAGGTGCAGGCCGGTAATCTGACGCTTGACGATGACGTTGATCACGCCCGCGATCGCGTCCGAACCATAGGTCGCCGACGCGCCGTCGAGAAGGGTATCGATGCGATCGACAATCGAGATCGGAATGGTGTTGATGTCGACGAAGTTGCGATAGCCGTCATCGCCCAGCGGGTAGGGCGCGGTGCGCATGCCGTTGAACAGCGTCAGCGTATAGGCGTCGTTGAGACCGCGCAGCGACGGCGCCGAAGCACCGGTGGCGAAACCGAACGACGACCAGCTCGGCGGGGCCGTGCCGGCGTTGTTGGCGGTCAGGAGCTGCAGCGCGTCGGCAACGGTATTCACGCCGCGGTTCTGCAGATCTTCCGCCGTCGTGGTGACGACCGGCGACGCCGTCGCGGCGGCCGGGTTGCGGGAAATCGAGCCCGTAATGATGATGTCGCTGTTCTTGGCATCATCCTGCGGAGCCGCGTTGGTCGAAGCTGCCGCCGGAGCCGGAGCCGGAGTGTCTTGCGCCATCGCCGGCGCGACGAAGAGTGCCGACGCAGCCGCGCCGGCGCCGAGCAGCGTGAGCGCGCGCAGCGCCGTGCTGTCGCGCAACGCATGCGCAAACTTAGAGTGATTGATCACGTAATGTTTCCCTCGCTTGACCCGCGGCCGTGATTTCACGGTCACACGGGGGTTGCCCACCCCTTTGGACGCTATGCGCCCAAGAAGCATGGGGAGAGGGATGAAGCGCACCTTGGGGCGTGTAAAGGCGACATTCAGAAAGGGCGCGGAGTTTTTACCACGCTGTCGCCAAAAAGTCACAACATCTGACGCGCCCGGAAATTTTCGTGCGTGGGAGCACGGATTTGTGAGCGATCGTTATCCTACCCGGCGGCGAGCAAATTGCGCCCGCCGCCGGAAGAGGACTCCATCAGAACTTGAAGTTCGCCCCCGCGCTGAACTTGCGGCCGACGACGCCGGCATAATGCCAGGTGGTCAGGAAGTTCGGCGCGCTGCCATAAGCCGCGGCCGCCAGTGGCGCTCGGGCGTTGAACAGGTTGCCGACATTGGTAAAGAAAGTGAACTTGTCGTTGACCCGCACGGATGCGTTCAAATCGACATTGATAAACGAGTTGATGTAGCAGAAGCGCGGATCGGTGTTCTGCGGCGCCGATCGCGTATAGAGATTGCCGTGCGCGCAATCGAGCGGCAGGCCCTGATCCTCCGACACCGCCTTGATCTTGCCGACGTAGTAAGCCGTCGCCGAGAGTGACCACGGCCCATATTCGACCGTGCTCTGCCAATTGCCGCGCCAGTCCGGCGTTCCGTTACCCGACGACAGATCGTACGGTCCGAGCGTACCCGCGTAATGCTGCACGCCGGTGGCGGTATGCAGGTCATATTTGAAGATATGCGTGACTTCGACCTTGCTGGTGAAACGGAAGTCGCCCGCCGAGAACTTGATCGCCGCCGACGCGTCGATACCGCTGGTGATCGCGAAGTTGGCGTTGACCCACGGCACGTTCAGGATGAGCAGGCGCGGCAGAGCAGTCGGGTAGAGCGGGTCGACAGCATCGACCACGTTGCACGAATAGCCCGCGCCCACCGCGGCAACCGCCGCGCAAGCCGCAGTCGCGTTGGCCGCAGCGTAATAGGCGCTAACCGCCGCGCCCGTCAGCGGTCCGCCGACGATCAGGTTCGACTTCTTGACGTTGTAATAGTCGACCGTGGCGCTGAACCATTTGACCGGCTGGAAGATCGTACCGACGGTGAAGCTGCGCGACGTTTCCGGTTGCAGGTTCGGGTTGCCGGCATAGCCACGGCCGAGCGAATATTGCGAATTGTAGGGGTTGCCGTTGGCGCTGCACGACGCCGTGGTGCCCGTCCCGCCATGACTCAAGATGAAGCTGCACGGCGGCGTCGTGCTGACGAAGCCCGCATATTGGCTGTTGGGTCCGGATTCGGCGAAGGTCGGCGCCCGGAACCCTTGCGAATAGGTGCCCCGGATCGCGAACTCCTTGATCGGAGTCAGCTTGAACCCGACCTTCGGCGAGAAGTGGCTGAAGCCTTCCGAATAATGGTCGTATCGGCCCGACACGTTGATATCGAGAATATCGAGGACCGGCGCGTCGAGTTCGAAATAGCCCGCCCAAACGGTGTGCTTGCCGAACGCCGAGGAGGTGGTCAGGCCGTACGTATCGAGCGCTGCGTTCTGATTGCGGTTGATCAACTTCTCGTTACGCACCTGGCCGCCGACCGCGAATTGCAACGGCCCGCCCGGCAGATCGAACAGCTTCTTCGAGACAGACGCATCGAGCGAATACATCTGCGAATAAGACGGCGTCACCTTGTCGGGGGCGATCGCGTTGCGCACGGCGTCGGTATTCGCCGACGGATTGACGAAATTATACGAGCCCGTGTTGATCGCCTTCATCAACCCGGCGATGTTGAGCAGCCCGTGCTGCGTAATCCGCAGGTCGTCGCGAGCATATACGCCATCGATCTTCCAATCGAAGCCACTGAAGCTGCCGTTCAGGCCGGTCGCAACGCGTGCGACTTCATTGACGCGGTCGCTGCCCGCCTTGATGTCGCCGAACAGGTAATAGATGCGTGCCGCGCCCTGCGTCGGATTGGCGGCATAGGCGGCGGCATACGGGTTGTTCGGATTGAGTTGACGGCTGGGGTCGGTCGCGCAATTGACGCCCGATGCGCAGATGTAGACCGGCAGCACGATGCCTGGATTGCTAGACGCGATCGCCGGGGCGCCACCAAAGGGTTGCGTCTGGCGGATCGCCGACGGGAAGGCGCTGGTGATGCTGACGAAGTCACGGCTGTAACTGCCCATGACATAGGCTTCGACATTCTCCGCCAGCCTGACGCTGAACTTGCCGGTGAACGAATATCGTTCCTGTTTCGGCTGAATCTGGCGATAGAGATCGGTCAGGTCGTACTTGCAGCCCGTACCTTGCGCGCCACCGCTGGTGATAGCGTAGGTCCCGCCGGCGCAATTCGCGATGCCGAGAGCAAGATACTGATTGGTCAGCGGCGATCCGGCCTGGCCCGACAGCGGGTTATTCAGGTCGGTTTGGCCGACCCGCGTAACATATGCGGTCGGCGTATTGGCCGTCAGCGTATCATCGGCAGTGTTGTTGTCGCGGCCGCCGACCGGACGCAAATCCTGCGTATTATACGGGAAACCACGGCTGTGGTTCGAGATGCGGCCGTCCCATTGGTACTCGCCGTTGAGGTAGAAATTCCACCCCTTCGTCTCATAGTCGCCGATCCCGGCGGTCAGCTCGGCACGGTAGCGCGAGCCGTCGCCCTTTTCGGTGGTGCCGCCCTGAATGCTACCCTCGAGCCCAGTGAACTGCTTCTTGAGGAAGATGTTCACCACGCCGCCGATGGCGTCCGCGCCGTAGATCGACGAGGCGCCGTCCTTGAGTACCTGGACACGGTCGATCAGACTGAATGGGATCGAGTTGAGGTCGACATAGGCGTTATGGCCATCGTCGTTGATCGGGAAGTTAGCCGAGCGAAGACCGTTGATCAGCACCAGCGTCGACGAGACGCCCAGACCGCGCAGTGACACCGCCGAACCGCCAGCCGAGAACCCAGTCTGGAATCCGGTGCCGATCGAGCCTGCACTGTCGGCAGAGATCGAGCGAATGGCATCGGAGACGTTGGTGATGCCCGCCTTGGCCAGGCTGTCGGACGTCAGCACGGTGACCGGCGACGGGGTTTCGGTATCGGTGCGACGGAACAACGTGCCGGTGACGACGATATCCTGTTGCTGGTCGTCGGTGGACGCGACGTCGGTCGCCGGCGTCGCCGGCTTGTCCTGCGCAGCAGCCGGCGCAGCCGCAAGCAACAGGCCGAGCGGCGCGGCAGTCGCGAGCAGGCGGTTGCGATGCGCGTTCTGGAAAATGGCCATTAAGTGAAACCCCATTTACAGGGGGTCAGCCCCGCGCGCCGTCAGTTTGCCGCGCGCAGGATAACATCCCCATCGATTGTGACCGTAAGCCCTCCAGCACCGGTCGATGGGCCGTGGTTAAGGCCGAAACGGGCATTGTAAAGATTCCATGCAGGCTCGAACCAGCTTTTGGAATCAATGCGTAACCAGTTTGCCACAAAGGGTCAGTGTTGGTGCCTTATTTCACTAAGGCAGTAGCGATTATTCCCTTGCCGGCATCGCCCCCGCCACCAGCAACGGATCAATCTTCGCGTTGCGCCAGCGCAGGCTCCAGTGGAGGTGCGCGCCGGTCACGCGCCCGGTCGCGCCGGAATATGCGACCAATTGGCCCCGCTTCACCGCCTGCCCCGGCATCACCACGATGCGCGACAAATGCATCAGCGCGCTGTTGAGGCCCATGCCATGGTCGATCATCAACAGATTGCCTTCGAGCAGGAACGGATGATCGGATGCCAGGATGACGACACCGTCAGCCGGTGCCAGCACCGGGGTTCCCGTCGGCACCGCGACATCGGTGCCCGAATGATACGATCCTGCCTCGCCGTTGCGGTAGATGCGCTGCGATCCGAACAGGGTCGAGATACGCCCGGTCGCCGGCCACATGAACGGTTGGCGCCACCCCATCGCCCCGGTGTCCTGCCGCCGCGCGGCGTTGATCTGGTCGATCTCGGCCGGGCGCAGTTTCTCGAACTCGGGCATCGGTACCGGATATTTCGGCAAGGTCGATAGCCGCGAGATGTTCCAGGCACGCGGATTGATCGTCAGCGTGCGCGTGACGGTCCGCCCGTCGTCCAGCGTCGCGGTCACCGTCGCCACCGGCCCGGCATCGCGGTCGAACGCGATCACGAAGCGGCCATCGGGCGCCACCGGCACCTCGTCGCCGTTGAAGCTGACGCGTCGGGTTCCGGGGGGCGCGGTGCCGATCAACAGGCCACCTTGGATCATGCTGCCCTGAAAGCTGAAATCGCCGAGCGGAACCGCCGGCATGCGCGGTGCGGGCGGCGGCGGTGTGGTCACGACGACGGGAGCCGGGCGCGCGGCCGGCGGCAAGCCGGGCTCGACGCAGCTGCCCAGCGCGGTCATCGCGGCGAGGCCCAGAACCCAGCGCCGCGCGCGTCTCACTTGCGTCCTTCGACCTCTAGCGCGAGCTCGGCGCTGGCATAGGCTTCCTGCCGCGCGACGCTCCAATAGCGCAGATCGTCGAGCGCGATCGGCACGCCCGATATCGCGCAGGTGACATGGCCACCGGGGACCAGCACCCGAAAACCATTGGCCATATAATGGAGGCGCGCCGGCCGATCGGTATTGGACATCAGCATTGCAGCGATCCTCGAAATCTCAAAAAAAAAATTCAGGCCAGCCGGGCCGTGGTTACAGCAAAGTCGGCTGGTCGGGCTTGTCCTTTACATATGCCTTGCCACCCGCTCCCTCAACCCGCGCCGCGACATCGCCATCGCCGAAATGGAGCACCAACGCTCCGGCCTTGCGCGCCGCCGCCGCGCTGGTCAGCACGCCACCCGCCTTCGCCTCGACCCAGGCATAGCCGCGGTCGAGCACATGGCTGGGGTTGAGCGCCTCGACCAGCTTCCAGGCGCCCGCCAGCCGATCGCGCGCCGCGGAGAGACGTTGCGCCAACATCGCCGGCCGCAACGCCCCCGCACTACGATCGAGCTGGCCGCGCGCCAGGGTAATGCGCCGTTCGAGCGCACGATCGAGCCGCTGCGCATTGTCGTCGGCGCGCTGGCGCTGCGGCCCGAGCAACGCATCGCGCTTGGGCAGCAACCGTGCCAAGGCGTCGGTTCGTTCGCGCCCGCGCTCGACATAGCGCCTGGCGCAGCGCTCGGCGCGGTGCGCGTACGAATCGAGGCCCAATCGCAAATCGGCGAGCACCGGCACCGCGATCTCGGCCGCCGCGGTCGGCGTCGGCGCGCGCAGGTCGGCGGCATAGTCGGACAGGCTGGTATCGGTCTCGTGGCCGACCGCCGAGATCAACGGGATCGAACACGCTGCAATCGCGCGCACCACGACCTCCTCGTTGAACGCCCAAAGATCCTCGACCGATCCGCCGCCGCGCGCGACGATGACGAGGTCGGGACGCGGCACCAGCCCGCCCGGCGCGATGGCATCGAACCCGGCGATCGCCGCGGCGACGTCGCGCGCGGCGCCGTCGCCCTGTACCTTGACCGGCCACACCACGACATGCGTCGGACAGCGATCCGCGAGACGGTGCAGGATGTCGCGGATCACAGCGCCGGTCGGCGAAGTGACCACGCCGATCACTTTCGGCATGAACGGCAGCTGTTTCTTGCGTCCCTGGTCGAACAGCCCTTCCGCGCCCAGTTGCGCCTTGAGCTTTTCGAGCAGCGCCATCAGCGCGCCCTCGCCCGCCAATTCCATGCGATCGATCACGATCTGATATTTGGAGCGGCCGGGATAAGTGGTCAGCTTGCCGCTCGCGATCACCTCGATCCCGTCCTGCGGGCTGAACGGGATCAGCGCGGCCTGCCCTTTCCACATCACGCCATCGATGACGGCCTGGTCATCCTTCAGGCTCAGATAGCAATGGCCGGAGGCGGCGCGCTTCCATCCCGAAATCTCGCCGCGCAGACGCACGCGGCCGAATTCGCCCTCGACCATCCGCTTGAGGCGTCCCGACAGTTCGGACACGCTTTCGGCGGCGGAATTGTCGCCGGGCATGGCCTCGGCTACCAGCCGCGGCGAATCTTCTGGAAAAGGGTCGGGCATGAACGTCCTGCTGATCGGATCGGGTGGGCGCGAACATGGCCTCGCGTGGAAGCTGGCGCAATCGCCGCTGCTCACCAAACTCTACGCCGCACCCGGCAATCCGGGCATAGCGGAAAGTGCCGAGCTCGTCGCGATCGACGTGACCGATCATGACGCGGTGGTGGATTTCTGCCGCACGCACCTGGTGGAGTTGGTCGTGGTCGGCCCCGAAGCGCCGTTGGTCGCCGGGATCGGCGACGATCTTCGCGCCGCCGGATTCGCGGTGTTCGGCCCGGACAAGGCGCCGGCCCAGCTCGAAGGATCGAAGGCATTCACCAAGGCTTTGTGCGACCGCGCCAACATCCCGACCGCGGGCTATCGCGCCGTCCACTCGCTGGAAGAGGCTCGCGCCGCGCTCGCCGCGTTCGGCGCGCCGGTCGTAGTGAAGGCCGACGGGCTGGCCGCCGGCAAAGGAGTCATCGTGGCGATGACCACCGCCGAAGCCGAAGACGCGGTCGAGGCATTGTTCGCCGAGCCGGGCGCCAGCGCGGTGATCGAAGAATTCCTCGAGGGCGAGGAAGTCAGCTTGTTCGTGCTGACCGACGGCCGCGCGATGGTCGCGTTCGGATCGGCCCAGGACCACAAGCGCGTCGGCGACGGCGATACCGGGCCCAATACCGGCGGCATGGGCGCCTATAGTCCGGCCCGCGTGCTGACGCCCGACCTCGAAGCGCAAGCGCTCCGCGAGATCGTCGCACCGACCATCGCCACGCTGGCGGCGGAAGGCATGCCCTATTCGGGCGTGCTCTATGCCGGGTTGATGCTGACCGCCGATGGTCCCAAGCTGATCGAATATAATGCCCGCTTCGGCGACCCCGAATGCCAGGTGTTGATGATGCGGCTCGACAGCGACCTGTTGCCGCTGCTGCTGGCCATCGCGCAAGGTCGGTTGGCCGAGGCGCCCGTCCCCGTCTTCAGCGACGATGTCGCGCTGACCGTGGTGATGGCCGCGGCAGGATATCCCGGCACGCCTGAGACCGGCGGCGCGATCGGTGGGATTGATGCTGCCGAACAAGCAGGCGCGAAGGTCTTCCAGGCCGGCACCAAGCTTGTCGACGGGCGGTTGGTGGCGGCGGGCGGACGCGTTCTCGCGGTGACCGCGCGTGGCGAAGATGTGCGCACGGCGCAGGACGCGGCCTATCGCGCGGTCGACGCCATCGATTTCCCCACAGGCTTCTGCCGCCGCGACATCGGCTGGCGCGAGGTCGCGCGAGAGGGCTGACGGCGGCCGCGATAAAGGCGGGAGGCCGCCCGATCCCGGTCACTGGCGAAACGTCGGCCGTCCCTTTAGGATAGCCGGCTTTCGTCGTTCGGGAATTTGTTCATGGACTCCACCAACCCGCCACCGGTCGGCGCCGCCGCCTATCTCTTCCAGGACTGGACGGTGATCGTGCTGATCGTGATCGCGCTGTTCGCCGCACTCGTGATCGCCGGCATGATCTGGGGCCAGAAAAAGGCTGCCGAACGACATCGCGTCGAGGAAGCGGCGGAGGAACGTGCCGAGGAAGCGGGCGTCGGCCTGCCCCCCGCACCGCCGCCAGCGACGATGGCGGCCGATACCGCGCTGCCTCCCGAAGAACCACGCCCCGAGCCGGAGCCCGCGCAGCAAGTCCCACCGGAAGCAACGCGCGACGCGGAGCCGCAGCCGCTGGCCGCGCGCGAGCTTGCCCCCGAGCCGATCCCGGCGCCGGCGTTGGAACCTGAGACGGTCGCCGAAACGCCCGAACCGGCGAAACAGCCCGGGCCGGCTGCCGAGGCATCGGCAGAGGCGGTCGAGAAAGAGCCGGAGCCCGTTAGCGAGCCTCAGCCCACCGTTGAGGCATCGGCGGAGCCGGCCGCGCCGCCGCCCGCTCCACCGGAAACTGAGCCGGTGCCGGCACCCCCCGAGCCTGCCACGCCCTTGCCCTCGCCGGCGACACCGGTCGCGGCGGCCGCCGCGTCTGACGGCGAGGCGCTGGCGCTCACCACGGTCAAGGGGCTCGGCCCGAAGGTCGCGGCGATGCTGGCGGAACGCGGCATCACCCGCGTCGACCAACTCGCCGCGCTATCGCCCGACGAGGCGTCCGCGCTCGACTTGCAGCTGGGCGCGTTCACCGGCCGAATGGCCCGCGATCGCTGGATCGAGCAAGCGAAGCTGCTCGCCGCGGGGGAAACCGCCGCATACGAAGCGGAATTCGGCAAGCTGGGTTAGAGAGAGGTCAGGGCGCCGTTGTCGCGTGAGCCCTGATCAGGTCACTCGTCCCGCGCCCGCGACACCAGCAATTTGTCGATCCGACGGCCGTCGAGATCGACCACCTCGAACCGCCACCCTTGTTCGACGATGCTCTCGCCTTCCTGCGGCAGGCGCTTGAACACCCCCAGAACGAGACCGGCGGCGGTCGCGTAATCGCGATCGTCGGGCAGATTGAGGTCGAGCTTTTCGGCGACGAGATCGGCCGAGGCAGATCCCGCGACCAGATAGCTGCCATCCTCGCGCTGGACGAAGTCGGGGCTCTGGTGCGGGTCGGTATCGGACGCGAACGCCCCGGCGATGGCCGCAAGCAGGTCGGCCGGCGTCACGATCCCCTCGAAATGCCCGTATTCGTCGTGGATCAATGCCATCGGCACCTCGGCACGCCGCAACCGCACCAAGGCATCCATCGCGTCGAGCTGATCGATCACGATCGGCGCCGAGCGCACCAGCTCGCGCAGGTCGAGCCGCTCGCCGCGGATCGCCGCGGCGACGATGTCGCGCGCCTGGACCACACCGATCACCGCGTCGACCGATCCTTCTCCGACCGGCAGTCGCGTGTGCGGCGAAGTCGCGAGCTTTTCGCGGATGCCGGCATCGTCGAGTCCGATATCGAGCCAGTCTACTTCAGTCCGCGGCGTCATCACTTCGCGTACAGGGCGGTCGGCGAGCCGTACCACGCCCGAAATGATCGACCGCTCATGCTCCTCGATCACGCCCGATTTGGACGCTTCGGCGACGATCAGATGGAGTTCCTCGGCCGTGACCTGATCCTCGCTTTCGCGGCTCAGGCCGATCAGCCGGAATAGCAAGGCGCTGGTCGAATCGAGCAGCCAGACGAGCGGCGCCGCGATCCGCGCGAGCCACGTCATCGGCAATGCCATCACCGCCGCGATCGGCTCGGGCGAGCGCAAGGCAATCTGCTTGGGCACGAGTTCACCGACGATCAGCGAGAGAAACGTCGTCAGGCCGATCACCAGCACGAAGCCGGCCTTATCGGCGAATTCGCTGCTCCACCCGAACCAGTGCTGCAGGCGGAGCGCGGTCGGACCGCCGAGCGCTTCGCCCGAATAGGCGCCCGAGATCACTGCGATCAGCGTGATACCGACCTGGACCGTCGACAGGAACTTGCCGGGATCGGCCGCCAGGTTGATTGCTGCCCGCGCGCCCCGACTGCCGGTCCGCGCCATCGCCTCCAGCCGCGCCTTGCGCGATGAGGCGATGGCCAGCTCGCTCATCGCGAACACCCCGTTCACCGCGACGAGCACGAGGATGATGACGACGTCAATCCAGGGATAGGGCGCGGGCGGCGGGGGCAAGGTCATGATGTATCACCTGCCTACACGCGGGCGGGAAGGTCGCGCAACATGGTGCGTCGCGCGAAGCAAACGCATTCCCCTCCCGCTCGCGGGAGGGGTTAGGGGAGGGCATGTCCTAAGGGTGCCTCGCGGAACACGCCCCCCCCCCCCC
>NZ_BCYZ01000069.1 GCF_001598455.1 Sphingomonas pruni NBRC 15498 | reverse complement strand
GGGCCGGCACCGCAACTGTTTCGGCAGGGCCGAAACAGACCCAAGCTCCATCAATCTTGACTTTTTGCGCTGCAACAAATACATGGCCGGCATCGAGGCGTACGCAGCGTGATCGAACTCCATGCCTTTGGCTGGGGTTCAGGCTCCGCCTCGGTCGTTAAAGCGACAGGCTTCCCAAGTCACGCGGGGTGTCATTTCTCCCCGCCGCCCGTATGTCCCTCGGACATGCGAGAGGCATTTTTGCATAAGGTTTCCATGACCAATTTTACCGATCTCGGCCTTGCCGAGCCGCTCGTCCGCGCGCTCGAGGCCAAAGGCTATTCCACCCCGACGCCGATCCAGGCGCAGGCTATTCCCTACGTCCTCGAAGGCCGCGACCTGCTCGGCATCGCGCAGACCGGCACCGGCAAGACCGCGGCATTCGTGCTGCCGTCGATCCAGCGCCTGGTCGAAAGCGGCAAGCGCGTCCTGCCGACGCATTGCCGCATGCTCGTGCTCGCGCCGACGCGTGAGCTTGCCAGCCAGATCGCCGAAAGCGCGCGCGCTTACGGCAAGTTCAGCCGCATGTCGGTCGCAACCGTGTTCGGCGGCACCAGCATCAACAAGAACCGCCAGGACATGGCGCGCGGCGTCGACATCCTGGTCGCCACGCCGGGCCGCCTGCTCGACCTGATCGAGCAGCGTTTCGTCAGCCTCAACCTGATCGAGACCTTGGTGCTCGACGAGGCCGACCAGATGCTCGACCTCGGCTTCATCCACGCGTTGCGCAAGATCGTGAAGCTGGTCCCGCGCCAGCGCCAGACCCTGTTCTTCTCGGCGACCATGCCGCAGTCGATCCGCGAGCTGGCCGATCAGTTCATCAAAGACCCGGCGCTGGTTTCGATCAAGCCGGCGGCAACCACCGCCGAGCGCGTCGAGCAGTTCGCCACCCTGGTCAACCAGGCCGAGAAGCAGGCGCTGCTGACGATGACCCTGCGCGATCCGGCGATCGAGCGCGTGCTGGTCTTTACCCGCACCAAGCACGGTGCCGACCGCGTCGTCCGGCTGCTCGGCGGCAACGGCATCGCGGCGAACGCGATCCACGGCAACAAGAGCCAGGCCAATCGCGAGCGCGCGCTCGCCGCGTTCAAGTCGGGCGAGGTGCCGGTCCTGGTCGCGACCGATATCGCCGCGCGCGGAATCGACGTGTCGGGCGTCAGCCATGTGATCAATTTCGAGTTGCCCAACGTGCCTGAACAATATGTCCACCGCATCGGCCGCACCGCGCGCGCCGGCAAGGACGGCATCGCGATCAGCTTCGTGGCGGATGACGAGCGGCCCTATCTGCGCGACATCGAGAAGCTGACGCGTCAGAAGATCCCGCTCAAGGCGCTGCCGGAGAATTTCCTGGCCGAGGCGGCGAAGATCGTCTCGACCCGCTCGAAGCAATCGGTCACCGCGCAGCAGGAACGTGACGAGCGTCCGCGCGGTCCGCGCGGCGTTCGCCCGCCGCGCAAGACGCACGAGGCGCGGCCGGCCAATCCCTATGCTCCGCGCGGCCGCGGTGGAAATCGCCGCCGCGGTCGTGGCGGCCAGGGCGGCGGTGGCCGGACCCAGGCCAGCGCCTGATCGGAATTCCTCCCCAGGCTTCGGCTTGAGGAGGGGTGAGTAGAGCGTAGCGAAAAGGGCGTCGGAGCGATCCGGCGCCCTTTTATCATGGATTGGCCTCGGGGCGGGTTTAAGGGTTGGAGAGGTAGCCGGAGAGAGCGTCGAGGAATAAGTGCACCTTGCGGGGCATGAGCCGCCGCGTCGGGAGTAATGCCCAGATGCCGTGGTCGGGCACGGCACCATCGGTCAGCTCGATCTTCACCAGCCTGTCTGCGGCAACGTCGTCGCGCACGTTCCAATCGGAAAGCTGAACGATGCCCAGCCCCCGGATACTGGCTTCCAGCAGCGCTTCCATACTGTCCGCGGCGAAGCGGCCGCCGATGGCCTGACGGACGGTCCTTCCCTTGCGCTCGAACGCCCAGTGCCGCGCGGCCGGGGTGGTGAGACATTCGTGTTGCCGCAGGTCGGCGATCCTGGTCGGTGCGGAGTGCTCGCTCAGATAGGCGGGCGCGGCGTAAAGGCCCCTCGGATTTGCGGCCAGTCTGCGCGCGATCAGCGTGCTGTCCCGCAATTCCCCGAACCGGATCGCGACGTCGATACCCTGGGCCGCGATGTCCACAACCATGTCGCTCAGCAGCAGCTCCACTTTGACCCGGGGATGCTGTGCGAGGAAGCCGACGAGCATCGGCGTCAGGACCTTGCGGCCGAACGGAACCGACGCCGCCACCCGCAGCAGTCCGCCTGCTCCCTCATCGCCACTCGCAACGGCGGCACGTCCTTCTTCCGCATGGGCGAGCATCGCCTCCGCATGGGGTATGAACGCCTCGCCTTCGGGCGTCAGCGACAGCGACCGCGTCGTTCGATGCACCAGCCTGGCGCCGACTTCCGCCTCGAGCGCCGCCAGCCGACGCGATGCTGCCACAGGGGTCAGTCCCAGCCGACGGCCGGCCGCTGAAAGACTACCTTGTCGTACGGCCTCGACCAGAACGGCCAGATTTGCGAGCTCCAGCATATCTCCAGATGATAAACCGGCCTATCGGATGACGCCACTTATACCTATCGCCGACAAGGTTCACATAAGCCCGATCGTTACATCTCCACGAGGTCTTCATGATACCGACCGCAAATGCCGCCGCTATGCGCGGCTCTCGGCTCCATTCGACGCTGAATTACGCGATGGCGGCGGCTGCCGGCGTTGCGGTCGCCAACATATATTACAACCAGCCGATGCTCGGCATCATGGAGAGAGACCTACATGGCCCCCTCGCTAGCTTCGTGCCGACCGCCACGCAACTCGGTTATGCCGCAGGATTGTTCCTGCTGGTCCCGCTGGGTGACCTGATCGAGCGGAAGCGCCTCATCGTTCTCCAGTTCGGCGGCCTTGCCGTCGCGTTGGGCATCGCGGCGATCGCACCCGACGCAGTGATGGTGGTCCTCGCCTCGCTGCTCGTCGGAATCCTCTCGACGGTCGCCCAGCAGATCGTGCCGCTCGCCGCGCATCTCGCTACGCCGGAGCGGCGCGGTGCGACCGTGGGGACGGTCATGGCCGGGCTGCTTTGCGGCATCCTGCTCAGCCGGACTCTCGCGGGTTTCGTCGCCACCCATGCCGGCTGGCGCGAGATGTTCTGGCTCGGCGTGCCAATGGCGGTCGGTGCCGGCGCGCTGATGGCGGCGGTGTTGCCGCGAAGCGCGCCGGATACGACGCACAGCTATGTCCCGCTGATCCGCTCGCTCGGCGGGCTCTGGTCCGAATTCGCCGCTCTGCGCAAGGCGGCGGTCACCCAGGCGCTTCTGTTCGGCTGTTTCAGCGCATTCTGGACAATCCTGGCTCTGCGCCTGCAGCAGCCCCGCTTCTCGCTCGGCGCCGATATTGCCGGACTGTTCGGCATCGTGGGTGCCGTCGGCGTGCTCGCCGCGCCGATCGCCGGCCGCGTTGCGGATCGCAGCGGGCCACATCTCGTGATCCTTCTGGGTGCCATCTTGACGTTGATCGCCTGGGCCGTGTTCGGTCTCTTCGGCAGCATTGCCGGCTTGATCGTCGGCGTCATCCTGCTCGACTTCGGCGTGCAGAGTGCGCTCGTCTCGAACCAGCACATCGTCTACGCCCTGCGTCCCGAGGCGCGCGCGCGCCTGAACACCATCTTCATGGGTGCCATGTTCCTCGGCGGCGCCGCCGGATCGGCCGGTGCGACCTTCGCCTGGAACGTCGGCGGGTGGACCGCATTAGTCGTTCTTGGCGGTGCCCTCTCCATGATCGGCGTTCTGATCCAGCTGGCCGGCTTGAAGAGAGATACCTGAGTCTTTCGCGTCGCCGTCACCGGTTGATCGATCGGCCGAGATATACGGTTGCCTAGGCGGGCCGACCGCGCCAGTCTCGGCGAGACTGAACAGGGGGATTATATGCGCCGGATTCTTCTCGCGTCACTGCTCGCCGCCACCGCATCGCTTGCCGGGGCATCGACGCCCAAGGAAGAGCTGATGGTCGCGCCGGCGGGCGCGCGCCATTACACGATCAGCTCGATCGCGGGGAAACATGGCGACATCTGGTCGTGGACGATGCCCGACGGCAAGGTCGCCTATCGCATGTCGATGTCGCTGCGCGGCTGGGTAACCGAAACCGACGAACTGGTGACCCTGGCGCCCGACAAACGGCCATCGGCGATCGCGATCCGCGGCTTTACCGATTCGGGTGACGCTACCGAGAATTTCGACGTCGATGCAGGTGGCGTCGCGCATTGGAAGACTGCCGTCGATTCGGGTTCCGCGCCGTTCGCCGCCAAGCGCTACAATACTTATGGCGGTCCGTGGCTCGCCAGCGAGATGGACGTCAACGCACTGGTCGCCGCCGGCGCCAACGGCATCGACCTGCTGCCGAGCGGCCATGCCAGCATCAAGATCGGCCAGCCCGTCGAGATCGACGGCCCGCAGGGCAAGAAGACGATCAAGCTGGCCTTCATCACCGGCTATGGTTTCAGCCCGTCGCCGGTCTGGCTGGACGGCGACAATCATTTCTTCGGCAATGCCGGCGTGGTCTCGCTGCTGCCCGAAGGGTATGAGAGCAATGGCCCCAAGCTCAAGGACGTCCAGGACAAGGCGACCGCGGCGATGGTCCGCGACATCGCGCATGACTTCCTGAAACCGGCGAACCGCAGCGCGACCCTGGTCGACAATGTGCTGATGTTCGATTCGGTGGTGGGCAAATATGTGCCGAACCGCGCGGTCCTGATCTCTGACGGCAAGGTTGCCGCGGTCGGCGCGGCCGGGTCGCTCAAGGCGCCCGCGGGGACGACGGTTATCGACGGCAAGGGCAAGACCTTGCTGCCCGGCCTGTGGGATTCGCACCAGCATGTCGGCGACGACTGGAACCTGCTCCAGAACCTCGCCACCGGCATGACCAATTACCGCAGTCCCGGCTCGATGATCGACGAGGCGCTGAGCATCTACAAGCGCCGCGCCGCCGGCGACCTGCTCGCGCCCGACGGCAAGATATCGGTGATCATCGACCGCAAGGACCCGCTCGCCGCGCAGGGGGCGCTTACCGTCTCGTCGGCGGCCGAGGCGATCGCCGCGGTCGACAAGATCAAGGCGGCGGGGTTGTGGGGCGCCAAATTCTACACCTCGATGAACCCGGCCTGGATCGCCCCGGCGGCGGCCGAGGCGCACAAGCTGGGCTTGCACGTCCATGGCCATGTGCCGGCGGGGATGCGCCCACTCGATGCGGTGCGCGCCGGCTATGACGAAGTCACCCATATCAACTTCATCATGATGCAGGCGATGCCGCAGGAGGTGGTCGACAAGGCCAACACCGCCGCGCGGCTCGAAGGGCCGGCCAAATACGGCAAGGACGTCGATCTCGATTCGCCGGCGATGAAGGCGTTCTACGCCGAACTGTCGAAGCGCGGGACGATCATCGACCCGACGCTGACCGTGTGGGAGCCGCTGATGACCTCGGACGGCAGCGCGCTGTCGCCCGAATATGCGCCGTTCGCCGACGTCGCGCCGCCCTCGGTGGTGCGTGGCTGGAAAATACCCGGCTATCCGCTGTTCGGCGGACTGACGCGCGACGATTTCCGCAAGAGCTTCGTCAAGATGGTCGAATTGGTCGGGCGGCTTCACCAGGCCGGCGTCCGCATCGTCGCCGGGACCGACGGCTATGGCCTGGAGCTGGTGCGCGAACTCGAACTCTATCAGCAGGCCGGGCTGACCAATGCGGAGTCGCTTCAGACCGCGACAATCGTGCCGGCGCGGATGACCGGGATGGACGGCCGCGTCGGATCGATCGCACCGGGCAAGACCGCCGACATCATCCTGGTCGATGGCGACGTGTCGAAGGACCTGACCAATCTACGCCATGTCCGGACCGTGTTCCTCGACGGCTATCGCCTCGACGGAGCTGCGCTGAGGCAGGCGAGCGGTTTGAGCGGCATGCCGAAATAGCAATCGAGCCCGACCGGCGGCAGAGCCCAGCCTTCCTACGGCAGCGGAGCCGTGACCCTGGTCATAGCGATTGCCGGTTGAGCCTCAGCGCGTTGGTGACGACGCTTACCGAGGACAATGCCATCGCGGCTGCCGCGATCATCGGCGAGAGCAGGGTGCCGAAGAGCGGATAGAGCAGCCCCGCCGCCACCGGAATCCCGGCCGCATTGTAGATGAAGGCGAAGACGAGGTTCTGGCGGATGTTGGACATGGTCGCCCGACTGAGCCGGCGCGCGCGAGCGATTCCCATCAGGTCGCCCTTGAGCAGCGTGATGCCGGCGCTCTCGATCGCGACATCGGTGCCCGATCCCATCGCGATACCGACCTCGGCGGCGGCCAGTGCGGGCGCATCGTTGACCCCATCGCCGGCCATCGCGACGATGCGCCCTTCGCGCTTCAGCCGCTCGACCACGGCGCTCTTCTGATCCGGCAGAACCTCGGCCTCGATCTCGTCGATACCGAGCGCCCGGGCGACCGCTTCGGCGGTGGTGCGGTTGTCGCCGGTCAACATCACGACGCGGATACCCGCGGCCCGCAGGCCGGCAAGCGCTTCGGGCGTCGTCTTCTTGATCGGGTCGGCGATGGCCAGGATCCCCGCGACGACGCCGTCGATGCCGGCGAATATCGCGGTAGCGCCATCGCGCCGCAATTCGTCGGCCTGCGCGGCGAGCGCAGCGGGGTCGACCCCGTGCTCGGCGAGAAACGCAGCGCTACCGAGCAGCACGCGCCTGCCTCCCACCGTGCCGAGCGCACCCTTGCCGGTCGGCGAGTCGAAGTCCGCGACCTCGGGAATCGCGATCTTGCGACTGCCTGCTGCCTCGACGATCGCGCGGGCGAGCGGATGTTCGGAAGCGCGCTCGACGCCGGCCGCGAGGCGCAGCACCTCATCCTCGGTGAATCCCGTGGCGGCGACGATCTTGGTCACCGAGGGACGACCTTCGGTCAGCGTGCCGGTCTTGTCGACGACCAGCGTATCGACCTTCTCCATCCGTTCGAGCGCCTCGGCATTCTTGATCAGTATGCCAAGCCCCGCCCCGCGTCCCACGCCGACCATGATCGACATCGGCGTCGCCAACCCCAGCGCACAGGGGCAAGCGATGATCAACACTGCGACGGCGGCGACCAGGCCATAGGCGAAGCGCGGCTCCGGACCCCAGATCGCCCATCCGATAAAGGCGAGCAGCGCGATCGCCAGCACCACGGGTACGAACCAGCCCGAGGCCCGATCTGCCATGCGCTGGATCGGCGCGCGCGAGCGTTGCGCGGCGGCGACCATCTGCACGATCCGGGCGAGCATCGTGTCGCGACCGACCTTGTCGGCGCGAATGATCAGCGCGCCGGTCTGGTTGAGCGTGCCGCCGATCACCGTGTCGCCGAGCGCCTTGGCCGTCGGCATCGATTCGCCGGTCACCATCGCTTCGTCGAGCGAAGAGCGGCCATCCTCGACTATGCCGTCAACCGGCACCTTCTCGCCCGGACGGACCCGTAGCCGGTCGCCGACCACGATCTGGTCGAGACCGACCTCTTCGTCGGCGCCGTCGGCATTGATGCGGCGCGCGGTCTTCGGGGCAAGGTTGAGCAGCGCCTTGATCGCCCCCGATGTCCGCTCGCGGGCGCGCAGTTCGAGCACCTGCCCGAGCAACACCAGCACGGTGATCACCGCGGCAGCCTCGAAATAGATCGCGACACTGCCATCCGCCGAACGGAAAGCGGGAGGGAAAATGCCCGGCACGAGCGCGGCGACCATGCTGTACGCCCACGCGACGCCCGTGCCCATCGCGATCAGGGTGAACATGTTCAGATTGCGGGTCCGCACCGATTCCCAGCCGCGCTGGAAAAAAGGCCAGCCCGCCCAAAGCACCACCGGAGTGGCCAGCACGAGCTGAATCCAGATCGCGATCCGCATCGGCACGAAATGATGGATTGCCGGGAAGATATGGCCACCCATTTCCAGCACGAAGACCGGCAATGCCAGCGCAAGGCCGATCGCGAAGCGACGGGTCATGTCGGCAAGCTCCGGACTGGGTCCGGCTTTCGACGTGACGATCAGAGGCTCCAGCGTCATGCCGCAGATCGGGCAATTGCCCGGGCGGTCGCGCCGGATCTCCGGATGCATCGGGCAGGTCCAGATCGTGCCGGAAACGGGTTCCGATGCGGCAGGCGCGGCAGGCGCTATGTAGCGGTCAGGATCGGCAATGAACTTGGTGCGGCAGCCGGAGCTGCAGAAATAATAGGTCGTTCCACCATTCACCGCCTGGTGGATCGTCTCCGCGTCGACCGTCATCCCGCAGACCGGATCTGTCACCTTGCCGTGTTGGGCGGGATGGGAATGATCGTGCGGACGATGTTCGGCCTGCGTCATCGCACTGCTCCTGGTCGGCGCCTCGCCATATGGGACCTGACACCATGTTTAGGTCAAGAGCGTCGCCAGGCACTCGGGACCATTACGTAAGGCGATCCTTTTAGCGATACCGTATCGCCATGGTGCGAGAGGTGGATCATGGCTCCGAGCCACGCCGATACACACCATCACCGGAACAGGACGCTACAGCGCGATATCGTGTTCCCCGGGCCGCGTTTCGCGCCTTGGACAATTGCCCGAGCCGTCGGAGCCGGGGTCAGGCTGCAGCGGTTGCAGTTCCTCTCCCTTCCAGGAGAAAATACATGATCAAGTCCCTTCATGGATTGGCTGGCGCTGCGGCGCTGGCGCTGATGGGCGGCGTGCCGGCGATGGTCGGCGCGCAAAGTGCCAAGGACCCTCACAAAGGACATTACCCACCAAAAGTTGCCGCTCCGGCAGACCCTGCGCCGGCACCGACTGCTCCGCCCGAGAAGCCGGACGACATGACCGGCGGTGGCCCCGGCACGATGAAGGGAATGGGCGCCGAGGACGGCAAGATGCCGATGATGAAAATGGCGGATGGCATGGACATGCCGATGGACTGCATGGCGAGCGGTAAGATGCAAATGCCCGCGGACGTCGAAGGGCGGATCGCGTCGCTGCGGACCGAACTCAAGATTACCGGCGCGCAGGTCGATGCCTGGAACGCGTTCGCCGACGTGCTGCGCGCCAATGCCAGGCGAGCGGGTCCGGTTCATGCCGCGATGATGTCACGCCCCGCGGATGGGGCGCCAGTTTCGCTGGAAAGACGGTTGGACCTGCACGAGCAGGCGCTGACGATCAGCCTGACCAATCTCCGCGCGCTGAAGCCGGCTCTAGTCCGACTCTATGCCGTCCTGTCCGCCGAGCAGAAGACGATGGCGGATCGGCTGCTCATGCACGAAACGGGCATGATGTCCGGAATGCCCATGTCAGGAATGTGCGGCGGCATGCCCAAGCAATAGGAGGAACCGGATAAAGGATCGGGCCGGAGCGTTACTCTCCCCGCTGCAGGATGATCCCCAATTCCTCGACATCGAGATCGCGCTCGAGTTCCTGCAATACCTCGTCCTCGATCAACCCGGCGCGGTGGACGCGGATCAGCTCGGCGCGGCCGGCGGCGATCGACGTCAGGATCACGTCGAAATGCGGCCGCACATTCTCCATGAACGTGTCGGCATCCGCCGCGTAGCGCTGGATCGCTTCCAGCCGCTTGTGCGATTGCTTGAGCAATTGCGGGTGGATCAGCGTCCCGTCCTGGTCATAGGCATTGGCTTCGACCGCCGCGTTGCGGGCGCCGGCGATCGCCGCTTCGGTTTCCGCCATGGTCATCTTCGCGGGCGGATCCTTGTCCTTCGGTCCGACCGTCCGGATCAGCCAGCCCAGGCTGGCGCCCTGCACGACGACCGTGGCGAAGATCACCGCAAAGGCAGTGACCAGCATCAGGTCGCGCCCGGGCATCGCCGCGGGCAGGGAGAGCGCCACCGCCAGCGTGACCACGCCGCGCATGCCGGTCCAGCTCAAAATCGTCGCCTGGCGCACGCCCAACGGCCGCGCGCGTTTCAAGCCCAGCGCACGGAGGGCCGAGAGCAGTCCGTCACTGGCGAAAATCCAGGCGAAGCGCGCCGCGACGATCGTCAGCACGACGCCGAGGATCGGGATCGTCATCGTCGCGCTCACCGCCTCGATCCCGCCGACGCGATCGAGTACCCCGCGCAACGACGAACCGATCAGGATGAAGACGATCGCTTCGAGGATGAACACCAGCGTCTGCCAAAAGGCACTGCCGCGCAGCCGCACCGGCGCGGAAAAGACGATATGCTGGTACCAGCCGAGCATCAGCCCGGCGACCACGGTCGCGATCACTCCGGAGACATGCATGCGCTCGCCGGCGATATAGGCGACCCAGCTCATCAGGGTGTTGGCCATGATGATCAGCGTCTGGTCCTTCAGCCGCTTGACCACGAACAGCCAGGCCCCGGCCACCGCCAGCCCGACCACCACGCCGCCAAGCGCGAGCAGAACGAAGCTGGCGACCGCGGCACCCGCGCTGAACGTGCCGCTCAACGTCGCCGCGACGGCGAAGCGGAACAGCACCAGCCGGTGGCGTCGTTGAGCAGGCTTTCTCCCTCCACCAATGCCGACAGCCGGCGAGGGAGAGACACGCCCTGCAACACCGCGCGCGCCGAGACCGCGTCGGGCGGGGACACGATCGCGCCGAGGGCGAAGCACGCCGCCCAGGGCAGACCGGGAACCAGCCAGTGCGCGACGACGCCGACCGCGAGCGTGGTGAACACGACCGCCCCGACGGCGAGCGACAGGATTCCCGGCAAATGCCGCCGGAACCGGCCGAACGCGGTGAAATAGGCACCGTCCATCAACAACGGCGGCAGGAACAGCACCAGCGCCAGTTCGGGATCGAGCGCGACCGGCGGCAGTCCCGGGATGAACGCGAGCGCACCGCCGCCAACCAGCAAGGCGGTCGATGGCGGCAACTTCAGCCGCCGCGCCGCCCAATGCAGCGCGACGACGCCGACCAGCAGGGCCAGGACGAGTTCGAACGTCTCGACAGGACGCATGCAGTGTCAGTCGCCCGTACGGCGCTTGATCTTGTTCGGCAGGTCCTTGCCCTTGGTGCGGCGCGACGGAATTTGGATCGGGTTCTTCTTCTTCCACTCGGCCCAGGTCATCGGGCCATCGGGGGTCTGGATGATCGTGTCGTCTGCCATCCTTCGCCTTTAGATCAAAACGGCGCCCAACGCACCTTTCGGCAGCCATTCGTAGCTATGCGATGCCATGACTTGATATCGTCCTGGATATCCTCCTCTGGCCGTCGGAGCCGCCAACGCTATATCGCACCAGCGATCGAACAATCCGGAGGACCTGAATGCCGCGCACGATCCTGGCCGTCGTCTTGAGCCTGCTGGCCTTTTCCGGCGCCAGCGCCAGTGACGGGGAGACAGCGATCGGCACGTGGCGCAATGTTCGCGACACCATGCATATCGAGATCCGCCACTGCGGCGACTCGCTATGCGGCAAGGTCGTCTGGGCGAGCGATCAGGCGATCGCGGACGCCCGGCGTGGCGGTACGCAAGACCTGATCGGCATTCAGGTGTTTCGCGATTTCAGGCAGGATTCGGCGGGTAATTGGCGCGGCAAGGTGTTCGTTCCGGACCTCAACAAGACGCTTTCCGGCACCATCGTGCTGGTCGACCGCAACACGCTGAAGGGCTCGGGGTGCCTGGTCGGCCGCGTCCTCTGCAAGTCGAAGATATTGGTCAGGATGCGATAGCTGCCGCGCGCCCGGGATCGTGGCCGCCCAATGCCGTTACCTTGCACCCGCTCCGTGAGGGGAATACTCCACTGGCGATCGCGCGTAGGGCGCCTGTTTGGACAATAGAGAGTTTCAATGACCCATTATGTCGCCGCGGCGGCGAAAGGCGCCGATCGCCGCACCGGCGCGATCAAGCTCCACGACGCCAGCGATTTCGTCGCGATGCACGAGGCGGGACAGGTGACCGCGTCGGTGCTCGATGCCCTGGCGGACATTGTGCAACCCGGCGTCAGCACCGAGGCGATCGACGCCTTCGCCCATGACGCGATCGTGGCCGCCGGAGCCGTTCCTGCGAATATCGGCTATCGCGGCTACGCCCATACCAGCTGCATTTCGATCAACCATGTCGTCTGCCATGGCATTCCCGGCCCTCGGACGCTGAAGGACGGCGACATCGTCAATATCGACCTGACCTCGATCGTCGACGGCTGGCACGGCGATTCCAGCCGCATGTATCTGGTCGGGGACGTGTCGGTGAAGGCCCGGCGCCTGGTCGACGTCACCTATGAATGCCTGATGCGCGGGATCGAGCAGGCCAGGCCGGGCAATCGGCTGGGCGATATCGGCCATGCCATCCAGCAGCATGCCGAACGCCATCGTTATGGCGTCGTCCGGGATTTCGTCGGCCATGGTGTTGGCCGCGTCTATCACGATGCCCCGGATGTCCTGCATTACGGACGCCCCGGTACCGGTCCCGAGCTCAAGCCCGGAATGATCTTCACCATCGAGCCGATGATCAATGCCGGGCGGCCCGACGTGAAGATGCTCGACGACGGCTGGACCGCAGTGACGCGCGACCGCTCGCTCTCTGCACAATTCGAACATTCGATCGGCATCACCGAAACCGGCTGCGAGATCTTCACGACCAGTCCGACGGGGCGCCACCGTCCGCCTTACGCATAGCGTGCGAGCGGGGAGGCGCCACAGCGCTTAAGGGCGGACCTGGCCCGTCCCCCGCCCGATCCATTTATAGGTCGTCAGCCCCTCGAGCGCGACCGGGCCGCGCGCGTGGAGGCGTCCGGTGGCAATGCCGATCTCGGCACCCAGGCCGAACTCGCCGCCATCGGCGAATTGGGTCGATGCGTTCCACAACACGATCGCGCTGTCGACCGCGGCCAGGAAACGTTCGGCGACGGCTGTGTCCTCTGCGACGATCGCATCGGTATGGTGCGATCCGTGCGCGGCGATGAAGCTCAGCGCATCGTCGATCCCGCCGACCAGCCGCGCCGAGGCGATCGCGTCGAGATATTCGGTGTCCCAATCCTCGCTGCCCGCCGGCACCACGCCGGGCACCAATTGCTCCAGCAGCGCATCACCGCGCACCTCGCATCCCGCCGCCTGTAATTTCTGGATCAGCTGGCCGGCATGCGGATAATCGCGGTCGATCAGCAAAGTCTCCATCGCGCCGCACACGCCGGTGCGCCGCATCTTGGCGTTGACGACGATATCCTCGGCCATCGCCTGATCGGCCGAGGCGTGGACATAGATGTGGTTGATCCCGTCGAGATGCGCGAGCACCGGCACCCGCGCCTCGGCCTGGACGCGCGCGACCAGGCCCTTGCCGCCGCGCGGCACGATCATGTCGATCACGCCTTCGCCCGCCAGCATCGCGCCTACCGCCGCGCGATCGGTCACCGGGACCAGTTGCACGGCTTGGCCGGGCAGTCCGGCGGCTTCCAGGCCGCGGACCAAGGCGGCATGGATCGCGCGGTTGCTTTCGATCGCCTCGGACCCGCCGCGCAGGATCACGGCATTACCCGATCCGATGCACAAGGCCGCGGCATCGGCGGTCACGTTTGGCCGGCTTTCGTAGATGATGCCGATCACCCCGATCGGCACGCGCACCCGCGCCAGCTTCAGGCCGTTGGGGCGTTCGATCTCGTCGATAATCTCGCCGACAGGGTCTTTCAGAGTCGCCACGGTGGCGACTCCGTCGGCGGTTGCGGCGACGCGCTCGGGTGTCAATTTCAGCCGGTCGAGCATCGCCGCCGACAGTCCGTTGGCGGCGGCGTTCGCCATGTCGATCGCGTTGGCGGCCAGGATCTCCGGCTCGGCGTCGCGGATCGCCTGCGCCATCGCTTCCAGCGCGCGCGCCTTGTCGGCACTCGACAGGCCGGCGAGCACGAGGGCAGCGGATCGTGCCTGCCGCCCCATCGACGCGATCAGCGCGACGGGATCGATTTCGAATTCGATGTCGACGGTCGTTTCCATGCCGCGCCGATTATCACGCCGACACCGCCGGCCAAAGCCCTATCGCCTTTCCTGCGGCCAATGCTATCCATCGCGCCATGAGCGGGGAATTTGCGGCAGCAGGCGATATCGCGACCGGGGCGCTGATCGGGCGCGCGGTCGAACCCAAGGCGGGCGAGCATGGAGTCGGGCAGGATGCGCATCGCATCTGCCTCAATTGCAGCACCGCGCTGATCGGATCGTTCTGTCACGCCTGTGGCCAGAACGGGCATGTCCACAAGACCCTGACCTCAATCGGGCACGACCTGCTCCACGGCGTGTTCCATTTCGAAGGCAAGGTGTGGCGCACCGTGCCGATGCTGGTCACTCGTCCGGGCGGGCTGACGCGGCGCTATATCGATGGCGAGCGCGCGCGCTTCGTCTCGCCGCTGGCGATGTTCCTGTTCTTCGTCTTCCTGATGTTCGCGACCTTCCACTCGCTGGAAAGCGGCACTGATTTCAACCTCGACACCACGTCGACGACCAAAGCCGAGAAACTGGCCAAGATCGACGGCGAGATTGCCAGCACCCAGGCCAAACTCGATCGCGCGCAACAGCGCGTTGCCCAGGGCAAGGCCGATGACGACGATCAGGGCGACATCGTCGGCTATCAGGCGACGCTGAATGGGTTGAGGGTCGCGCGCACCAGCATCGCGGTCGGTCCGGAAGAAGCACGTAAGCAGGCGGTGAGTAACGTCAGCACCGGCTGGCCCGCGCTCGACAAGGGCATTCGCAAAGCCAACGACAATCCCGAGCTCGCGCTCTACAAGCTACAGTCCTCAGCGTACAAATATAGCTGGGCGCTGATCCCGATATCCGTGCCGTTCGTGGCATTGCTGTTCCTGTGGCGGCGGCGGTTCAAGCTCTATGACCACGCCATTTTCGTGACCTATTCGCTGGCCTTCATGATGCTGCTCGCGACGACCATCTCGCTGCTGATGATGATCGGGGCGCCAGTCTGGCTCTACGGCAATTTGATCGCGTTCGGCCCGCCCATTCACATCTTCTTCCAGCTGCGCGGCGCCTATCAGCTCAATTGGTTCTCGGCGCTGTGGCGCACCTTCGCGCTGCTGATCTTCGCCTCGATCACGCTGACCTTATTCGGGATGTTGCTGCTCGGGCTGGGGTTGATGGAATAGGGCGCGCCAACCGCCGGCGCTGTTCGCCCCCCTCGCGGAGCGATGCGTTGCCCCGGTTTACGGCTGGCTTTCGATCAGCGTCATCAGGTCGCGCAGCGCGTCCGCCGGAAAGTCGATCGCCTCGAGATCGGCTTCGCGCAGCGGCGGCGTGCCGTGCGTTTCCTCGGGAAAGCGCGCGATGCCCCACGAATCGGCCTCGAACAGCGCATAGTACGATCCGTGCAGCGCGGCGCGATCTCCGTCGACGAACACATAGGCCGCGGGCCGCTCGCGGATATAGAGGGTCGTCATTATGATGACGCCGTGGCGTCCAGCACATTCGGCCAGCGTCGGCACCGCCAGTAGCGGATTGGATGGCATCGGGTAATCGGTCTCGCGGCCGGGGGGCAGAGCGACGATCCGCTCGAACCGTTCGGCGATCCGCAGCGCATCGATCATCGGACATTGCCCGCCGCTCTGCCCGTCGGGGCGTGCCACGCGTCCGCGCTGGGTCAACGTCTCGCTGCCGTGCTCCAGCATCTCGCGCCGGAACGAGGCGAAGCCCGGCAAGCCGCGCGCCTCCAGGAAACGCACCTGCCTCGCTGCCTCGGTCAGGAATTCCTCGGGATAGCCGCGCGCCCGCGCCGCGGCGACGACATAGCGATCGACATCGTCGAGCGACAATCGAACCTCGTTGGGGAGTGCCGGGCGCCTTTTGGGCTTTTCCGAAAATGTCGTCGTGCGGCCGAACATGCCCGTCATCCATGCTGTCGGCACAATGATGGACCCGCATGGTTAATCCTTCGCAAAGGCCACATCGCCGCCGATCCTGGAACCGACCGGTGGACCGTTCGGCAACCTCACGCTCGAATTGTCGCTGGCCGATGCCGGTCAGCGTGGCGCGCTGACGAGGTGCGCGCGATCATGCGATAGGAGCCGGGCGACACGCCAAGTTTGATAAGCTCCGTTTATGCGAATGCGCGCGACGTTGATTTGTAAACCACGGACAACCCGGCTTAAACTGCCGGCAATGATGTGGCGACCCGCGCCCGTCCCTTACCCGCACAGGAGGTGTTGTCGTGCATAGATCGCGCATCAATGGCATTCTCATCGACTGTAATACGGACGATATCGACGCCGCCGCGCATTTCTGGGCGGAAGCGCTCGGTCGGCCAGTCGACCCCGATCATCCCGGCACGCGCGGCAATTACCGGATGCTGGTGACCCCGGAGGGCGAGATCAGCGTGCAGATCCAGCGCGTCGAGCATGAGAGCCGAATCCATCTCGACATCGAAACCGACGACATTCCCGCCGAAGTCGAGCGCCTCCAGAAACTCGGCGCGACGATCGACACGCAGATGGAACGCTGGGTGGTGATGCGCGCGCCGAGCGGCCAGCGCTTTTGCGTCGTCCGTGTGCAGCGCGACGGGTTTTCGGACGACGCGGTTAGCTGGGAATAAGGGGCGATTGGCTCATTCTCCTCTCCCATTGGGAGAGGAAGGGGCCCACTCGGCGCAGCCGAACGGGAAGGCGGGGCAGGTAATCATGCTACCCGATGCGCGTGATTCACGTCCCGACCGTGCCTTCCATTATTCCGCGGCGAACCACGCGGCGGCGATCGAGATGGCTTCCCCCGGAAGGGAAGTCCTACCGCGAATTCCTTTCCCTGCTCTCGGCTAGCGCTTGCGCGATCGTCTCATAGCCGAGCACGATCATGAACAGCGCCATCATCGCCACGACGGCCATCTGAAACATTTGCGACCCTGAGAACGACATGAACCTTGCTCCTCGACAGAGCGGCAGGATTGGTCCGTCGGACGGCCGTTTCCTTGATCACGGTCAAGGAAATCCGCGAAAAACGGGAAAGCGCGACGGGTTTTCGAAGAATGCTATCAGTTGGGAGTAATGCCCGCGTCTAAGACGTCAGCCAGAGCACCACACCGGCGATCAGCGCGACTGGCAGGACGCACATGATAGCGGCGACTGCCCATGCCGCCGCACGCCCAAACCTGTCATCGACCTGGTGGATGAGGGTTTCGGCCAACGAGATGAAGACCATGTCGTCCATCCGGCAACCATAGCGAGGGTCGCCCGCCCCGCAAATAGGCCAGGCTCTCGCCCTCGCGCCCGATCATGCTACCAACACGCGTGATCCATATCCCGACGGCGCCCTGGTATCATTATATCGGCGATCTCGCCGCTTGGATCGCGGCATTCCTCGGCGCGCGCTGGGTCTATCGCCACCGCCGCGCCAGCGTCGACATTCTCGCGCGCCGTACCGAGCCGGGCTATTTCATCAGCCTCGCGGTCGGCGGCGCGTTGGGCGCATGGCTGCTCGGATCGCTCAATACCTTGCGCGATACCCGACCGGTCGTGTCGCACTCGATCGCCGGCGCGCTGGCCGGTGCGATCGTCGCGGTCGAGCTGTGGAAATGGGCGCGCGGCGTGCGCGGATCGACCGGCGGGCCGTTCGTCATTCCGCTCGCGCTCGGCATCATCGTCGGCCGCTGGGGCTGCCTGTTCGCCGGGCTGGGCGATCAGACCTATGGCGTGCCGACGACGCTCCCCTGGGGCGTCGACCTTGGCGACGGCGTGTCGCGGCATCCCGTCGAGATATACGAATCGCTGGCGATGGCGCTATTCCTGGTGGTGTATTGGCGCGCATTGGTCCGCCGACGCCGCTGGGCGGTGGACCACGGCTTCCACGCTTTCGTCCTGGCCTATGCCGTTCAGCGATTTGCCTGGGAGTTCCTCAAGCCCTATCCAACGCTGGTCGGCCCGTTCAACGTGTTCCACTTCGTGATGATCGGACTCAGCGCCTATGCACTCCTCTGGATCGCTCGCGGACGCGCCGCTCCACTCCCCGCCCGACCGTAAGGCCGCGCCCTATATTTTCCACGGCCAGACCACGAGCCTGTGCGAGACCTGCCTCGAAACCGTGCCCGCCAAGGTCATCATCGAGGACGACTGCGTCTGGTACCTCAAGCGCTGCCGGTCGCATGGCGTGCAGAAGACGCTGATCAGCGACGACCTGGCGTATTGGCGCTCGCAAAAGGACTGGCTCAAGCCCGGCGACCGCCCCTTGCGCACCCAGACCCGGACCGAGGCGGGGTGTCCGTTCGATTGCGGCCTCTGCCCCGATCACGAACAGCATAGCTGTCTGGCGATCGTCGAGATCAATTCGGCCTGCAACCTCGCCTGTCCGGTCTGCTTCGCCGATGCCGAGGACATGCATGGCGGGCACCTCTCGCTCGCGGCGATCGAGGGAATGCTCGACGCGCTCGTCGAGAGCGAGGGCGAGCCCGATCTCGTCCAGCTGTCGGGCGGCGAGCCCACGCTGCATCCGCAATTCTTCGAGATACTCGACGCGGTGAAGCGGCGCCCGATCCGCCATGTCATGATCAACACCAACGGCCTCAGGATCGCGCAGGAGCCGGATTTCGTCGATCGTCTCGCCAGCTACGCGCCGCGGCTCGAAGTCTATCTTCAGTTCGACAGCATGGACGACGACGCGCTGATGAACCTGCGCGGCGCGCGTCTGTCACGCATCCGCCAGGCGGCACTGGAACAGCTCGAGCGCGTCGGGCTGTCGACCACGCTCGTCGCGGTGGTCAAACGCGGCGTCAACGATCACGAAGTCGCGGCGATCGTCGACCATGCGCTCGACTGGTCGTGTGTCCGCGGCGTGACTTTTCAGCCGGTGCAGGACGCCGGGCGCAACGAGGGCTTCGACGCCAAGGCCAATCGCATCCTGCTCTCGCAGATCCGGCGCGAAGTGGTGAAAGCGGGCGTGTTCGGGGCGGAGGACATGATCCCGCTGCCGTGCAATCCCGACCAGATCTGCATCGGCTATGGCCTGCGCGCCGGGCGCAGCGTGACGCCGATCACCTCGCTCCTGCCACGCGAACTGATCCTCAACGGCCCCAACACGATCAGCTACGAAGCCTATCCGGCGCTGCGCCAGGGCGTGCTCGATCTGCTCAGCCTGGCGACCACGCAATGCAATACCGAGGAGAAACTGGCCGGCGTGCTGTGCTGCCTGCCCCAGGCGCTGGTGCCGCAGGATCTGGGCTACGCCAACAGCTTCCGCGTGGTCATCCTGCAATTCCTCGATCGCTATAATTTCGACCTGGCGACGGTGAAGCGCAGCTGCGTCCATTTCGTCACGCCGGACAAACAGATCATTCCGTTCGACACCTACAACACCTTCTACCGACCGGGCGCCGAGGGTGCCGCGGTGGTGGCCAAAGCGAGGGCGGGCATATGAAGCAATTGTTCGGTGGCTTGCTGCTCGGTGTCGGTATCCTGATCATGACGTGCAGCGGGCTGTGTTCGCTGGTGGTCGTGTTCATGGGGTTCGGCGAGGCGATGCGCGATCCCTCGATCATCATGCTGCCGCTGCTGGTCGGCGGCATTCCCTTCGCGATTGGCTTCGGCCTGTTCTGGGGCGGGCGGGCGCTATTGCGACAGGACGACGGCGAGCGTGCCAACTTTCGTGTCCCCGAACCGCCGTCCGACGGAGCATAACCGACCCGAAACCGTCACGGCGCTGACATGAGCGTGTCACATGCGGGACGCAATCACCGATCCGGACGGTGGAGACAGGCGTGCGCTTCCTGATAGTCGAGGACGATCCGGTGATCGCCGAGCACATCACTGCCGGATTGGGGCTTCATGGCCATGAGACGACGCTCGCCCAGACCGGATCCGAGGCGATCCTGATGCTCGATCGGCGGCCGCATGACGCCGTAGTGCTCGATCGCTTGCTGCCGGATATCAACGGCTTGTCGGTGATCGATCACGTCCGGCGCCAGGGCAATACGGTGCCCGTGCTCATGCTGAGCGCGCTCGGATCGGTCAAGGACCGGATCGAGGGGCTCGAGGTCGGCGCCGACGACTATCTCGCCAAGCCGTTCGATATGGACGAGCTCGCCGCCCGGCTCAGCGCTATCGCCCGCCGTAACGCGCCGCGGCCCGAAGGATCGCAGCTCGAGGTCGGCAGGTTGCAGCTCGATCCGAGCAGTCACCGCGCGCGCTATCGCGACGCCTCGGCGGCGCTCAACCGCAAGCAATATTCGCTGCTCGCGCACTTGATGCGCAACGCCGACCGCCTCGTCACGCGATCGATGCTGCTGGAAAGCGTCTGGGCCTATTCCTTCTCGCCGACCACCAACATCGTCGAGAGCAATATGAGCCGGCTGCGCACGGCGTTGCTGGGCCTCGGCTGCGACCCGATCGAGACCCAGCGCGGCGCGGGCTATACCCTGCGATCCGACCGGTGCGCCTGACGCCGCGCGCGCCGTCGCGGTCCTCGCGCGTCGGCCGTCTCGCGATCCAGGTCGGCGCGGCGTTCGCAATCGCCATGCTCGCGGTCGGCATGATCGGGTTCAGCGCGGCGGACGCCTGGGTGTCGAGCCGCATCGACGCGTCGCTGCGTTATCACACTACAAAATATCTCGCGCCGGCTGACGGGCGCGGTACCGACGACGCCGTCGTGGCGGCCAAGATCCTCGACTGGCAACGCCGCAAAGTGCTCAGCGAGCGCACCTATGTACTGTTTTCACGCGAGGGCACGCGGATCGCCGGACGGCTCGACATCGCGCCGCCGCGCCCGGGCTTTTCGGACGTGCGCTTCCTGGGGGGCGGTCGCAGCTACCAATTGGGACGCGCGCTCACTACGCGGCTGCCGAGCGGCAGCCTGTTGGTGATCGTCCAGCATAGCGAGGCGGCCTCCGGCCTCCACGCGCTGCTGCCCGGCGTAGTGCTGGCGATTTCGCTCGTCGCGCTGGTGATGGGAGTGTCGGCGACCTTTCTGTTCGCGCGCCTGACCGCCAGCCGGCTGGCCGAAACGCAGGACGCCGCCGACGCCATCGCCGCGGGCGACCTTAGCCGGCGCATTCCGACCGATCGGCTCGACGGCATGTTCGCGGTGCAGGCCGACAGCCTCAACCGCATGATCGACCGGATGGAGGAGCTGGTCAGGGCACAGCGGTTGTTCTCGAGCAACCTGGCACACGATTTGCGCACGCCGCTGACGCGCCTGCGCGGCACGCTCGCGCGCGGTGTCGCCGACGCGGACCCGGCCTTGTCGGGCACGTTCGAGCGCGCCGAACGCGAATGCGCGTCGATCATCGCGATCTTCGACGCGCTGCTGCGCCTCGCCGAGATCGAGACCGGGCGGCATCCATCGGCGATGGGCCCGCTGTCGCTTCGCCCGCTGATCGAGGATGTCGCCGACACGATGGATCCGGTGATCGCCGATCGCGGCGGCACGCTCGAAGTCGGCCGGCTCGACGATGTCGCGATTACCGGCGATTCGGACCTGATCAATCAGTTGCTGGTCAACCTGCTGGAAAATGTCGCCACCCACACGCCCGCCGGGACGCGCGCGCGCTTGTCGCTCGAGCGCGACGCCGACGGCGCGGTGATCACGATACGCGACGACGGGCCTGGATTGGCCGCCGCCGACCTGGCGCGCGTGACTCGCCCGTTCGAGCGTGGCGCGTCCGCGTTGACGACACGCGGCAGCGGGCTGGGGCTGGCAATCGCGCAGGCCATCGTGCGGTACCATCACGGACGGATCGACCTGGCCGACGCTGCGCCGGGGCTGGAGGTTCGGGTGCGGATTCCAGCGAACGATCCGCCTCATGTCTGTTTCGGCGAGGCTGAAACAGTTGCGGTGCCGGCCC
>NZ_BCYZ01000068.1 GCF_001598455.1 Sphingomonas pruni NBRC 15498 | reverse complement strand
TTAATACGCAGCTCAGCGCACCTGCGGGTCGTGCTTCTGGCGATAGATGGCGCGGCTGGTGCGGTCCTGCATACGCTCGATGTGATAACGTTCGCGGCCGTTCAGTCCGCCGCCCGATGCGCGGGCGCGGGCTTCGTAATTGGCGATATGGCCTTCGCGGCGTTCGAGCCGGTAGGTTTCGCGGGCGTTGAGCTGACCCGAATTGACGCCGTTGGCGATGCGCTGTTGCTGGCGATATTGGCGCTGGTTGATCCGCGCCTCGGCCGGGGCGGCGGCGGTCAGGGCGGTCAGGCCGATCAGCGCGGCGCAATAGAGCTTGGTACGCATGTCACTTCTCCTATCGGGGTATCGTCCCCGGCAGGATCAACGAGCGAGCGGCGACGAACCTTCGCGCTCCGGATCAGATCCAGCCCGGCGCATGGACGATCTCGAGCTTCAGCCCGTCGGGATCGGCGAAGAACACGGCGTAATAATCGCCCGAATATTCCGGATAATGTGCCGGCGGGTCGAGCACCGGGATGCCGTGTTCGACCAGCAGTGCGTGCGCGGCGTCGACCGCGTCGCGGCTCTCCACCCGCCAGGCGAGGTGATGCAGCCCCGGCGCATAGCGGTCGTGCGATCCGCCGCTGGTCGCGGTGCGGATGCCCAAGGAGGCGCCGAACGGCTCGCACCCCTTCAAATCCCATTCGCAACCGTCGGGCCGATCCTTGACCATCGTATAGCCGAGGAATTCGAGCACCGGCGCATAGACGCGCCTGGCCGCGGCGACGTCGCTGATGCTCAGGTCGATATGGTGGAACGCACCGCGATTGGCGCGGGGATCGTCGGTCATGGATCGACTCCTTCATCAATAGAACATATCATGAACATATCACCCGATTCGGAGGACGCCAGAATGCTCGTGCAAACGCTTCACCGCCTGTTCTTCGCCATCAAGCCGGCGATGCACGCCATTCCCGCGATCGAGGCGGCGCGCCGGCTCCATTGTCCCGGCCGTCCGGTCAGGAGCGAGCATCTCCACGTCACGATGGAGATATTCAACGACCATATCGGCTTGCCCGAAAGGCTCGTCGATCGGCTGATCGCGGTGGGTAACGATATCGACATGCCGGGGTTCCTGCTGTCGATGGGGCGCGTTGTCGGAACGACGCGATCGGTGGCGCTCCGGCCCAATGGCCGATCGACCGGACTCGCGCTGCTGCAGCGGGCGATCCGGAAGCGCGTGACCGAAGCCGAGTTGGAGCCGCGCGACGGCTGGACGTTCAACCCGCACATGACATTGGGCTATCGCGACGACTCGGCCTTCTCGCGCGCGATCGACCCGATCCTGTGGCAGGTCGAGGAACTGGTGCTGGTCCACAGCCATGTCGGCGAAACGCGGCATGACGTGATCGGGCGATGGATGCTGTCGCCGGAATTGCCGTTGTTTCAGTGAGTTTTTGTTATGCGCGAGCGGGCTCTGAAATCCTCCCCGGAACGGGGAGGGGGACCGCGCGACGCAGTCGCGTGGTGGAGGGGGCCCCGCGATCCAGCAGCCTCATGGCGCGTTGCTTGTTTGTCGCGGGCCCCCTCCACCAAGCCGCTTCGCGTCTTGCGTAAAAGCGAGATCGCGTCCCCCGGACGCGATCTTGGCCAGCCGGGGGCTGGCCAAAGCTCTTACGCCCTCCCCGTTCCGGGGAGGATTTCAGAATCGAGAATCACCCGATCGCTGGCAGCGCCCAGTCGATCGGCTTCTCGCCATGCGCTTGCAGAAATTCATTGGCCTTGGAGAAATGACGGCAGCCGAAAAATCCCGAATAGGCCGACAAGGGCGACGGGTGCGGCGCGCGCAATACCAGATGCCGGCCACCGCGCTCGACCGACTCGACGAACGCCGCCTTCTTCTGCGCGTGGCTGCCCCACAGCATGAATACGACCGGCTTTTCGCGCGCATTGACCAGGCGGATCACCGCGTCGGTGAAGCGTTCCCAGCCGCGCCCCTGATGCGAGGCGGCCATCCCCATCTGCACCGTCAGCACTGCGTTTAGCAGCAGCACGCCTTGTTCAGCCCAATGCTCAAGGAAACCGTGTCGCGCCGGCGGAATGCCGAGATCGGCCTCCATTTCCTTGTAGATATTGACCAGGCTCGGCGGGGTGCGCGTCCCCGGCTTGACCGAAAAGCACAGGCCATGCGCCTGGCCGGGGCCGTGATAGGGATCCTGTCCGAGGATCACGACGCGGACATTGTCGAGCGGCGTCAGGTCGAGCGCGCGGAACCATTCCGGCCCCTTGGGGAAGATCGCCTTGCCGGCCGCTTTCTCGGCGACCAGGAAGGCGCGCAGGCTCGCCATATAATCGCTGGCGAATTCGCCGCGCAGCGGGTCGAGCCAGCTCGGATGGAGTTTGGGCTCGCTCATCGCCTGCCCTCAGGCCGCGTGCTCGACCAGCGCCTGATATTCGGGATGGCGCTCGATGAACGCCTTCACGAACGGGCAGATCGGGATGACCTTGAGCCCGCGGTCGCGCGCCGAATCGAGCGCCGCGCGGATCAACTTCGACGCGACGCCGCGCCCTTCCAGCTTCTTGGGCACCAGCGTATGCGTGAAGGTGATGGTGTCGCCCTCCAGCTGATAAGCGGCGATCGCGCGATGGCCGTCGACCTCGAGCTCGAACTCGTTCTCGGCCCGATTGTCGGTGACGACGTTTTCCATGCTGGTTCTCCGCTAGCTACAGCCTCCGCTTAACGGTAGCACCGCGTCATGCAACCCGGGCGCATCGTTCTCTCCGCTGGCCAGCGTTGCGAGGACTGGAAGCAGTATAACGGGCCTCCCCGCTGGCGTTTGCAGCCAAGTGTCCTATGTCGCACCCCGTGACCGATCCCGTTAGCGTACTCCACTCGACCTTCGGCTTCCCGGCGTTTCGCGGCGTCCAGGAATCGGTCGTTTCGCGCGTGCTGGCGGGGGAGAATACGCTCGCGGTGATGCCGACCGGGGCGGGCAAGTCGCTCTGCTACCAGCTGCCGGCGGTGATGCTCGACGGCACGTGCGTCGTGGTCAGCCCGCTCATCGCGCTGATGCACGATCAGCTGCGGGCGGCCGAAGCGGTCGGCATCCGCGCGGCGACGCTGACCAGCGTCGACGAGAATAGGGCGGAAACGCGCGGGCGGTTCTTGGATGGCGAACTCGATCTGCTCTATGTCGCGCCCGAGCGCGCCTCGAACAGCGATTTCCGCGAACTGCTCGAGCGCGGGCGCGTGGCGCTGTTCGCGATCGACGAAGCGCATTGCGTCAGCGAATGGGGGCACGATTTCCGCCCCGATTACCGCCTGCTCCGCCCGCTGCTCGACCGATTTCCGGGCGTCCCGCGGCTCGCGCTGACCGCGACCGCCGACGCGCATACCCGCGCCGATATTCTTGATCAGCTCGGCATCCCCCAGGACGGGCTGATCGTCGCCGGGTTCGACCGGCCGAATATCCGCTATGCGATCAGCCCACGCGACAACACCACGCGCCAGATCGCCGATCTGATCGCGGAGACGCCCGGCCCCGGCATCGTCTATGCCCAAACCCGCATGGGCACCGAGAAACTGGCCGAGGCGCTGGCCAGGACCGGCCGCCCGACCCGCGCTTATCATGCCGGCCTCGATCCTCAGGTCCGCGCCAAGAATCAGGCCGATTTCGTCGCGTCCGAAGACATGGTGATCGTCGCGACCGTCGCGTTCGGGATGGGCATCGACAAGCCCGACGTCCGCTTCGTTGCGCATGCCGGCCTGCCCAAGTCGATCGAGGCCTATTATCAGGAGACCGGGCGCGCCGGGCGCGACGGTGACCCCGCAATCGCGCATCTGTTCTGGGGCGCTGACGATTTCGCGCGGGCCCGGCAACGGATCGGCGAGGTCGAGGCGGCGCGTCAGCCCGGCGAGCGCACGCGGCTCAATGCGCTGGGTGCTTTGGTCGAGACCGCGCAATGCCGCCGCAAATTGCTGCTCGCGCATTTCGACGAGCGCGACGCGCCCGATCGCTGCGGCAATTGCGACAATTGCCTCGCCCCGCCGGCGGCGGTCGACGCGACGACGGTCGCGCAGAAATATCTCTCGGCGGTGTTCCGCACCGGGCAGAGTTTCGGCAGCGGCTATGTCGAAGCGATCCTGACCGGCCAGTCGAGCGAACGCAGCCTGATGAACGGGCATGAGGCCTTGTCGGTGTTCGGCATCGTCGATGGCGACGAAGCCGCGTTGCTCCGCCCGGTCGGGCGCGCGCTCCAGGTCCGCGACGCGCTGCGCACCAATCCGCATGGCGGGCTGGAGTTCGGTCCCGGCGCGCGCGCAATCCTCAAAGGCGGAGAGAAGGTCGAACTCGTCCTGCCGCCCAAGCGCGAGCGGCGGCGGCGCGGTGGTGCTACCGGCGGCGGCGGCAACCCGATCGGCGATCCGCTGTTCGAAGCCTTGCGCGAGAAGCGTCGCGAACTGGCCAAGGAGGCGAGCGTGCCGCCCTACGTCATCTTCCACGATTCGGTGCTGCGCGCGATGGCGGAGTTCAAACCGGGCACCCGCGCCGCGCTCGGGACGATTTCGGGCGTGGGCGAACGCAAACTCGACGCTTATGGTGACGCCTTCCTGCAAGTGATCCGGGAAGCGGCGTGAGTCTCTTTTTCAGCAAGCGATGAGGTCCCAGTGACGATGATCCGCAAGGTCGACGACAGCATTTCGGTGGCGCCGCAAATCTCGGTCGAGGACGTGGCGGCGATCAAGGCCGCGGGGTTCACGGCAATCGTCAACAATCGCCCCGACGACGAGGAAGCGGGTCAGATCCCGGGCGACGCGATCCGTGCCGCGGCGGAAGCGGCGGGGCTGCGCTACACCGCGATCCCGATCACCCATGCCGGGTTCAGCTATCCGCAGATCGCGGCGATGGCCGACGTGCTCGCCGCAGCGGACGGCCCGGTTCTCGCCTTCTGCCGCTCGGGCACGCGCTCGTGCAACCTGTGGGCGCTGGCCCAGGCGAAGAATGGCGCCGACGCTGACGAGCTAGTCGCAAAGGGTGCCGGCGCCGGGTACAATCTCGACGGCCTGCGCCCGCTGCTCGATCAGTTGAAGGCGCAGGCATGACCCAGGCCCAGCTCGTCCAGCTTGCGGGGTCGATCATCGCGATCCTGGCGCTGGCCGGGGTCGCGCGCTGGCTCAAGCTGGGCGAGAGCCGGATCGCCACCGAGGACGACGCCCGCCGCTTCGCCGAAGAGGCGTTGGCCGGGTTCGAGGGCGGCCGCGCTTTGATATCGGGCGACGGCAGCGCGGCTTTGGTCCAGGGACAAGGCACGATCGCGGTGCTCAAGCGCCACGGCGCCAAGGTCGCGGTGCGCCGGCTGGTTCCGCCGCTCCGGGTGTGCGAAGCGGTCGAGGGCGCGACGGTCGATACCGGTGAGAAACTGTTCGGACCGGTCACGTTGTTCGGCATCACCGCCGATCAGGTTCGGGGGCTGGAAGCGCCACTTACACTAGTGTAAGCAACGGGTGAGGAAGCGGGCAAATATGCCCCAGAGGACCTGAATGCACGCGCCGCACTTGCCCGACATCGTCTCGCTCGCCGTGCCCGGCTTCGTGCTGCTGGTGCTGGCCGAGATGCTGGTCGCCTGGGCCAGGGACAAGAGCCGCTACGAACCCAAGGACACGCTGACCAGCCTGGCGCTCGGCACCGGCAGCACGGTTGCCGGCGCGATCACCGCGGGCGCGATCTACGCGCTGGCGACCTGGCTCTATGGCCATTTCCGCATCGTCGACCTGCCCAATCCCTGGGCCTGGTATTGGTTCGTCCTGTGCTTCGTGATCGACGATTTCGCTTATTATCTGTTCCACCGCTCCGCGCATCGCGTGCGCTGGTTCTGGGCAAGCCATGTCATCCACCACAGCTCGCAGCATTATAACCTGTCGACCGCGCTGCGGCAGACCTGGACCGGGTTTATCTCGATCTCCTTCCTCTTCCGCCTGCCGTTGTTCCTGGTGTTCCCGCCGGCGATGGTGCTCTTCGTCGGCGGGGTGAATCTGATCTACCAATTCTGGATCCACACCGAAGTGATCGGGCGCATGCCGCGCTGGTTCGAAGCGGTGATGAACACGCCGTCGCACCACCGCGTCCATCATGCGACCAACCCGCGCTATCTCGACAAGAATTATGCCGGCGTGTTCATCGTCTGGGACCGCTGGCTGGGCACGTTCGAGCCCGAGCGCGACGAAGAGGCGCCGCGCTATGGCATCGTCAAGAATCTGGGCAGCTTCAACCTGATCTGGGCGGCGTTCCATGAATGGGTGGGGATCGCCAAGGACGTGTGGTCGGCGCCCGGCCTCAAGGCCAAATGGAATTACATCGCGAAACCGCCGGGCTGGAGCCACGACGGCAGCCGCGAGACGTCAGAGACAATCAAGGCGCTGTGGGAACAGAAGCATCGTGCCGAAAAGTGGGCACCGGTTTTCGGCGACAACGATGCGACCACGAACAAATGATCGAGCGGGAGAGAGTGGAGTGGACGAAGCCGATATCGTCGTCGTCGGAGGAGGATCGGGCGGTGCCGCGGCGGCCGGACGGCTCAGCGAGGACAGTCGCCACGCGGTAGCTTTGCTGGAGGCGGGGGGGCGCAATACCGGGCTGCGCACGCGCGTGCCGGGCTTCATGGCGCTCCAGACCGACAAGACCAATTGGCGGCTGGAAACCGTGCCGCAGCCGGGCCTCAACGGGCGCCGCGGCTATCAGCCGCGTGGCAAGGGACTGGGCGGATCGAGCGCGATCAATGCGATGCTCTATCTGCGCGGCAATGCCTGGGATTACGATAATTGGGCGGCGATGGGCTGCGACGGCTGGTCCTATGCCGATGTCCTGCCGTTCTTCAAGCGCAGCGAATCGAACGAGCGGGGCGCGAGCGACTATCATGGCGGCGACGGGCCGCTTTCGGTGTCGGACCAGCATTGGTCGCATCCGGGTAGCGCCGAATTCGTCGAAGCCGCGGCGATGCTGCAGATTCCGCGCAACGACGATTTCAACGGCGCGCGGCAGGACGGCGTCGGCATCTATCAGGTGACGCAAAAGGGCGGCGAGCGCTGGACGTCGAGCCGCGCTTATGTCGAACCGGCGCTGTCGCGGCCCAATTTCCATGTCGTGACCGAGGCGCTGGCCGAACGCGTGCTGTTCGAGGACGGCAAGGTCTGGGGCGTCGCCTACACCCGCGGCAACGAGAGCCACGTCATCCGCGCGCGCAAGGCGGTGGTACTGGCCGGCGGCGTGTTCGGGACGCCGCAAGTGCTGATGCTGTCGGGAATCGGCCCCGCCGCGCACTTGGCGGCACACGGTCTGGCGGTGACGATCGACCGCCCCGCTGTCGGCGCCAATCTGCAGGATCATATCGATTATGTCGCGGCGTTCGAGGTGCCGGGGCGCTTCTTCATGGGCCAGTCGCTGGCCGGGACGCTTGGCATGGCGGGCGCGGTGATTCGTTGGCTGCGCAGCCGATCGGGCCCGATGACCACGCCGTTCGCGGAAGCCGGCGGCTTCCTGACCGTGATGCCCGACGCGCCCGCACCCGACGTGCAACTGCATTTCGTGCCGGTGGTGCTGGAGGATCACGGGCGGACCAAGGTCACGGCGCACGGCTTTTCCTGCCATGTCTGCGTCCTTCGCCCGGAGAGCCATGGCACCGTCCGGCTCGCCTCGTCCGATCCACGCGAGAGCCCACTGATCGACCCCGCTTTCCTGACCAATCCGCGCGACATGGCGGTGCTGAAGGCAGGGGTGCGCACGATGTACCGCATCCTCAACGCGCCGCCGCTCAGCGCGCATCGCGGCAAGGACCGCTATCCGATCGATTTTGGCGACGACGACGCGCTCGAACGCCTGATCCGCGCGCGCGCCGATACCGTCTATCACCCGGTCGGCACCGCGCGGATGGGCGCCGACGCCGACGCGGTGTGCGATCCGAAGCTGCGCGTGCGGGGAGTCGAGGGACTGTATGTCGCCGATGCCTCGATCATGCCGAAATTGGTCAGCGGCAACACCAACGCGCCGTCGATCATGATCGGCGAGCGCTGCGCCGATTTCGTGAAGGCGGATTTAGGGACGTAAGCCTCTAAGTTAAGCGCTTCCCCGGCGAAGGCCGGGGCCCAGTCGCGACGGATTATCGAGGGCAGGACGCCTTCTCGATGTACGCGAAACTGGGCCGGGGAAGCGTAGAGTGCGGGTTCAGTACATCCAGTCGACCGTTAGAAACACTTTGTCGGTACCGGTCGCGAACGTATCGGCGCGGTAATGCGCGAAGCGGGCGGCGAGCGTGTAGCGTTTGACCTTGGCCGAGGCGATCAGGTCGAGTTCGTCGCCATAATGCAGTGACGACCGGTCGCTGTCGAAGCGATGGAAAGTCGCGCCCAGGCCATAGCCAGACACCCAGCCCCTGCTTTTCCAATTGGCGCCGAGGGTCGCATAAAAATCGTGCAGGCCATTGGGCGGCGTGACGGTGAACTTGCTGGCCCAGCCCTGGAACTTGAAGAACGACGCGAGCGGGGTCTGCACGCTGGTCAGCGCCACCCCCTTGTCGGCGCCGAGCACTTCGTAACCGACGGTCGCGCTCAGCACCTTGGCCGTCAGGCTCGCTTCGCCCAGCCAGTAACTTGCGGCGTAGTGGTTTGGATTGCGCGCATGATCGCTCTGTCGCGCATAGCTAGCGATATAGCCGAGCTTCAGGTTCTTCGACAGCAGTCGGCTGCCGGCGAATCGCACGCCATAGGTCTGGCTCGACAAGCGGAAGCCCGACAAGGCCGCCGAATCCTGGTCGACCAGATAGGCGAAGCCCGACAGCGTCCCGATCGGCGTGGCATAGCCGATGATCCCGAAATAATTGTCGCCGCCGACCGATTGCGGCCGCGCGGGCGTGCCCTGGATGCCGTTCACCGTGCGCACTGACCACGAATAGGCCGCATCGACGGTCAAGCCCTTCAACCCGCCCGGCCCGCTATATTGCACGCGCACCGCGTCGAACGTCTGCTCGTTCTGCCGCCACGCCGCCGGGCCGACGAAGCGCTGGTCGGCGAAGTCGAGCACTTGGCGGCCCGCGGTCAATTTCAGTCCCTTTGCGGCATAGCTCAACTGTGCGCGGTTGAGCTCGATATTGCCGGGATCGGCGACGATCGGTGTCGGGCGACCGTTGAATCCATCATTGTAGCTCGTGGTAATAGGGATCGTCCCCTCCGCCTCGACCAGCGCGCTGAATGGACCGGTGCTCGCCTGAACACCGCTCCGGATCCGGAGCGTGACCGCGTCGGCGTTGTCGGCCACGCCGTCCTGGTCGACATGTTCGTAGCGCAGCCGCGCGTCGACCAACGGCTTGAGCGCGATGTCCTGGGCATGCCCGGCGGACGCGGCCACGCCGGTGGCGGCGAGCGCGAGCGCGCCCCAAGTACGACGATGCATGACGCTTACTCCGCCGCGTCGATCGCGAGACCGCTGCCCAGCGCGCCGAGTTCGCCGTCGGCGCGCGCCTTGCGGCCATAGACCAATTCGAACAGCGGTCCGGCCATCATCGTCGTGACGATCGCCATCAGCACCAGCATTGAGAACAGGGTCGGGCCGATAATCCCTTTCTGCAGCCCGATATTGATGATGATCAACTCCATCAGCCCGCGCGAGTTCATCAGCGCGCCGATGCCCAATGCGGTGCGATTATCCTCGCCCGACAGCCGCGCCGCCGCCCAGCAGGCGCCGAACTTAGCCAGCACCGATACCGCCAGGATGCCGAGCGCGATCAGCACCAGCTCGACCGAATTGACCATATCCATCCGGGTGTTGAGCCCCGAATAGGTGAAGAACATCGGCAACAGCAGCACGACCGCGAGCGGCTCGACCTTGCGCTTCAATTCCTCGACGAACAGCCCGCGCGGCATGCACACGCCGAGCAGAAAGCCGCCGAAGATGGCGTGGATGCCGATCGCGTCCATCACGAACGCCGAGGTGCAGAACAGCATCATCGTGACAGCCAGGATCGTGATGCTCATCTCGCCCTGCGCTTCGACGATGCGGCCGAGCGGCGCGAGCAGGCGCCGTCCCCAGATCAACATGAAGGCGGTGTAGAGAACGGCACCGCCGATCGCGAGCACGGCAACGCCGGGACCCCCGCCAAACGTGGCGAGCACGATCGCGAGCACGCACCACGAGCTCGCATCGTCGAACGCGCCGGCGGTCAGCGACAAGGTGCCGAGCGACGAATTGGCGAGGCCGCGCTCGTTGATGATCCGCGCGAGCATCGGGAAGGCGGTCAGCGCGATGCACGCGCCCATGAACAACGTCGCATTGGCGTTGCTGATGCCGGGTGCGAACAGCCCCGGCACAGTCAGCAGCATCGGCGTGATCAGCGCGGCGAGCAGGAACGGCACGACGATGCCCGCCGCCGAGACGCCGGCCGCGCTCTTCACCTTCGCCTTGAAGTGATCGAGGTTGAGCGTCAGCCCGACCATGAACATGTACAGCCCGACGCCGAGTTGCGCGCCGGCATAGAGGACATTGCGCGTTTCCTTGGGAAACAAGGCAAGCTGGAAATCGGGGAATAGCAGCCCGAACAGCGACGGTCCGAGGATGACGCCGGCGATCATCTCGCCCACCACTTGCGGCTGGCCGAGCAATTTCTGTCCGGCCCAACCGACGACGCGGCACGCCAGCAGGATCACCGCCAGCTGCAGGAAGAAATGCACGCTGAAATCGCCCGGCGTGTAGCTCTTGGCCACCGCCTGGACCGCAGGCCCGTGCGGCGCCAGGATTCCCGTCACCGTCGATAGCAGACTGTCGATCACACCTTGCTGCGGCATGCGTTTTCCCATCCCCGTTTTTCCGACCCTTGGCGGGCCATGTCGCGGGCAAGGGAAAACTGATTGGGAACGTTAGCAATGGGCTTTTTGCGCGCCCGTTGGTCCGCAGCGTCATTTTCCCGACGAGGGGAAGAAATGTGTTGCGAGGATGCTACAAGGTAGTAACGTACCTACATAATCAATCTCCCGATCAGGCCGCGCCAGCACCGAAAATGCGAGTCGTTTCCAGCCGCGAATTCAATCAGGACGTCAGTCAGGCGAAGCGGTTGGCGCGATTCGAGCCGGTGTTCGTCACCGATCGCGGGAGGCCGACGCACGTCCTGATGAGCATCGAGGCGTTCCGCCGGCTGTCGGGCCAGAGCGAGACGATCGTCGACCTGCTCGCAGCGCCCAATGCGCCGACCGATGCCTTGCCGGAACACGATCCGTCGCCGCGCGCCGATCCCTGGCGCCATCGCGATGGCGAGCGCTGAATGCATTTGCTCGACACGCCCGTCGTGGTCGCGTTGCGCGACGCGCGCAGCGGGCGGGCCGATCCCGCGCTGAGCGCCTGGGCATCCGGCGTTGCGCCGCAGAGCCTGTTCATCTCGGCGATCACGCTCCACGAACTGGAGGGCATCGCCGTCCATAGCGCGCGCAAGGATCGCGTGGCCGGTGCCGCGTGGCGCGCCTGGCTCGACGATCAGGTGACGCGCGCGTTCGACGGGCGCGTCCTCGCGATCGACGCCGCGATCGTGCGTCGTGCGGCTGGTCTCGATTATGCCGATCAGCGTGACGCGCTGATCGCCGGGACCGCGCTCGAACACGGCCTGACGCTGGCGACGTTTCGGCCGCGCGCGTTCAAGGCCGGCCGCGTCAAGCTGTTCGATCCGTCGCGCTACGTCGCCGATGCGCCCGATGGCGACTGGCGCCAGGCGTCGCGCGCGGCGCCGGCGTGGATCAAGGGCCTGTTCGTCCGCAGCTGAGGATTGTAGCGAAAAGACATGGAGGGAAAACGCAGCATCCTGATCGTCGGTGGCGGCACCGCGGGCTGGCTGACGGCTGCCTATCTGGCGAAATTCCTGGATGTCGCCAATCGTCCCGATCTGTCGATCACCCTGGTCGAATCGACCGATATCGGAATCGTCGGCGTCGGTGAAGGCGCGTTCCCGACGATCCGCACCACGCTGCAATTCCTCGATATCGACGAACGCGATTTCATCCGGGCGACGGGCGCGACGTTCAAGCAAGGCATTCGATTCGACGACTGGGTGCGGACGCCGGCGCCGGGCGAGCACGACCATTTCTTCCATCCGTTCGAAGCGCCGCTCTACACGCCCGACGCCAGCATGGTATCGCTGTGGCTCGCCGAGGACGAAGCGACGCGGCCGCCCTTCGCCGAAGCGGTGACGATCCAGCACCGCGTCGCCGAGGAGCGCCGCGGACCGAAGCGTGCCGAAGAGGACGGGTTCGCCGCGCCGCTCAATTACGCTTATCATTTCGACGCCAGGGCGTTGGCGCGGTTGCTCGCCGATCGCGCGCGGCAATTGGGCGTGGCGCATGTCGAGGATCGCCTGCTCGGCGCTAGATTGAATGAAAGCGGGGGGATCGAGTGTCTCGACTTCGAGCGCTTGGGCACGATGACGGCGGATCTGTTCATCGATTGCACCGGGCTGGCCGCCGAGCTGATCGGCAACGCGATCCGCGAGCCTTTGGTGTCGGTGCGCCGCTATCTGTTCACCGACCGCGCGCTCGCCTGCCGCGTGCCGCGCGGCGACCCGGATGCGCCGCTCCCCAGCTACACGATCGCGGCGGCGCATGAGGCGGGCTGGATCTGGGACATCGGCTTGCGCGACATGCGCGGCATCGGCTTGGTCTATTCTAGCGACCATGTCGGAGAAGAGCGCGCCCGCGACGTGCTGGGCGGCTATATCGGCCAGCCCGAGCTAGCCGCCGACGCCCGGCTGATCGCCTTCGATCCGGGCTATCGGCGCCGGCAATGGGTCGGCAATTGCGTCGCGGTGGGGATGGCAGCGGGATTCCTCGAGCCGCTCGAATCGACCGGCATCGTGCTGATCGAAGCCGCGGCGGCGATGATCGCCGAACTGCTGCCGCCGAGCGGCCCGGTCGACGCCTCGGCCGATCGCTTCAACGCGTTGATGACCGCGCGGTTCGACAATATCGTCAATTTCCTGAAGCTGCATTATTGCCTAAGCGAACGCGCCGAGCCGTTCTGGCGCGACAATGTCGACCCGGCATCGATCCCAGATGCGCTGAGGGAGATGCTCGATCGCTGGCGGTCGCGCCCGCCGAGCCGGTTCGACTTCACGCTCGACGTCGAGACCTTCGCCTATTTCAACTATCAGTACATTCTCTACGGCATGGGCTTCCGCACCGATCCGCCGGGTGGCGGCATGCCGGACACGCGCCGGGCGGCGAGCGCTTTCGCCCGTATCCGGCATTTCGGCGACCAGGCGGTCGACGACCTGCCGTCGCACCGCGAGTTGATCCGGCAGATCAACGAAAGCTGATTCCCTTTCCGCGGAAGAGCGGATCGAGCGGCGGTATGGCGGGCTGGGGTTCTACCCAAACGCTTCCCCGGCGAAGGCCGGGGCCCGGTTTCGCGCACTTCGAGAGGGTATCCCGCCGCCGGAGGTACGCCGCGACTGGGCCCCGGCCTTCGCCGGGGAAGCGGGTTTTGAGTTCGCGGAATAATCTCCAAAGAACGGGCTGCGCATCGAAGGCGAAGCCTTCGATGCTTAAAAAAGGGCCGGTGACTTTCGCCACCGGCCCAGGTCGTCCGCAGGAGGAACGAGGTTGGGGGCGCCGGGTCGACCGGCACCCCGATCGTGTCAGTAGTGGTAGGCCCGCTCGCCATGCTCGGCGATGTCGAGGCCTTCACGCTCGACTTCTTCGGGGACCCGGAAGCCCCAGAGCTTGTCGATGATGACGTAGAGGATGGCAGCGCCAACGCCCGACCAGACCAAAGTGATGCCGACCGCTTCGGCCTGGATGATCAGCTGGCCGACCCAGTCATAGGCACCGACGATCATCGTGCCCGGCTTGGTGGTGTAGTCGGCGATGCCCTGACCGCCCAGCGCCGGATTGGCGAGGATGCCGGTCATCAGCGCGCCGGTGATGCCACCGATGCAGTGCACGCCGAACACGTCGAGCGAGTCGTCATATTTGAACTTCGACTTCACATAGCTGACGAAGAAGAAGCAGATCGGCGAGACCATCAGGCCGAGGATCACCGATCCCATCGTGCCGGCATAGCCCGAGGCCGGGGTGACCGCGACGAGGCCGGCGACAACACCCGATGCGGCACCGAGCAGCGACGGCTTGCCGCGCACGATCTGTTCGGTCAGCAGCCAGCTCATGCCGGCGGCGGCGGTGGCGATCATCGTGTTCATGAAAGCGACCGAGGCGACGGACGACGCTTCGAGGTTGGAGCCCGCGTTGAAGCCGAACCAGCCCACCCACAGCAACGACGCGCCGATCATGGTCATGGTCAGCGAGTGGGGCGGCATCGGCTCGTTGGGATAGCCGAGACGCTTGCCAAGCAGCAGGCACATCACCAGGCCGGTGATACCGGCGTTGATGTGAACGACGGTGCCGCCGGCAAAGTCGAGCGCGCCCTTATTGTAGAGGTATCCGGAGTCGGCAGCGACGGCCGCGAGCGCATCCTTGCCCTTGAGCGCGGCCGCGGCGAAGGCGTCAGGCCCATCCCAGCACCACACCATGTGCGCGATCGGGAAGTAGATGAACGTCACCCAAAGCGCGACGAACAGCATCAGCGGTGAGAACTTGATCCGTTCCGCCACCGATCCGACGAACAAGGCCGGGGTGATCATCGCGAACGTCATCTGGAACAGGACGTAGGTCAGTTCCGGAATATAGACGCCGTTGGAGAAGGTCGCCGCCGCCGCATTGGCGTCGACACCCTTCAGGAAGAGCTTGGTGAAGGGATTGCCGACGAACGCATTGTAGGTGGTGAACGTCTCCGAATAGCCCCAGCACACCCAGATCACGCCGACCATGCAGACGATCATCAACACCTGGGTCAGCACCGACAGCATGTTCTTGGTGCGGACCAGGCCGCCATAGAACAGCGCCAGCCCGGGTACCGACATCATCAGCACCAGCAAGGTCGAGACCAGCATCCACGTATTGTCGCCCTTGTTCATATTGGCGAGCGACGGCGTGGCGATGGCCGGTGTGGCGGCAGGCGCGGGTGCAGCCGCCGCGGCCTGGGCAAAGGCCGGGTGGCACATCAGCGCGGCAACGCCGACGGCTCCCAATCCGGCCAGTATCTTGGTCGATTGTTTCATCATTCCCCCCATCTCAGAGAGCGCTGTCGTCGGTTTCGCCGGTGCGGATGCGCACCGCCTGACCGACGTCGAGCACGAAGATCTTGCCGTCGCCGATGGCGCCGGTGTTGGCGGATGCCTGGATCGCCTCGACCACCGCGCCCGCCATGTCGGATGCGCAGGCGACCTCTATCTTGATCTTCGGCACCATGTTCGTGCTGTATTCCGCACCGCGGTAAATCTCGGTCTGGCCCTTTTGTCGGCCGAACCCCTTCACCTCGGTCACGGTCATGCCCGCGACGCCCACGCCCGACAGTGCTTCGCGCACCTCGTCGAGCTTGAACGGTTTGATGATGGCAATGACGAGTTTCATCGCGCCCCTTTCCGTTTTGTCTCGGAATGCTGCATCGCAAGGGGCGTGCCAGATTCGAATCTGCGCGTTTCGGCGCGGAATCGCGCAAGGAAATGTTACGCAGACGTTAAAATTTGTGCAGCTGCGAACGTGTGCTTATTTTTCAGGCAGAATCACCTGCCCATTCTTTAAGCAGCTGCTGCGCCAGCGCCAGATCATCCTCATCGACCATCACCCGCACCGGGATCAGCCGGAACGATCCCTCCGCCATGTGCGTGCCGGCATCGAAGGCGATCGCCGGAATGCCTTCGGATTCGAGCCTACCGACGATGATATGTGCTTCCGGATAGGAATAGCCGCCAAGTTCGACCAGGCTCATTGCTGTTGTTGTTCCTGCTGCTGCTGGTTCGGGGGCGGTCCCATCGTTGGATTACGGACCGGCAGGCCGTCGATGCTCTTCAGCCGCACCGCATATTTAGCTTGGCGCACGTCCTCGCCATATTGGCGGTGATATTTGCTCAGCGTGTCGCGCTCGCGCTCGAAGCTCATATGCGGGACGCCCCAGCCGCAGCTGGTCTGCACCTGATCGACCTCGACGACGAAGATTTGCCGCGTGCCGGGGAGCAGGTCGAAATGCGCCGCATGCTCGCCCCAGTCGGCGTCCTGCGGCAGCACCGGCCGGCCGTGGCCGTAGAGTCGCAGGATCAGCGCGGGATTGTCGAACGCGCAGAACATGATCGTGATGCGTCCGTCGGCGATCAGATGCGCGTTGGTCTCGTTGCCCGATCCCTGCACGTCGAGATAGGCGACGCGACTGGGCGACAGGACGCGGAACGAATCCATTCCCTTGGGGCTGAGGTTGATCCGCGCCTCCGCGGCAGCGGTGGCGACGAAGAACAAGGGCTGGCACTCGACAAAGGTAATATGCTTGTCGCTCAGCGCATCGAAGAATTCGGCCATCTTCTATCCCGTCATCCCAGCGAACGCTGGAGCCGTATCATACCCTCGCCGGAGACCCCAGCGTTCGCTGGGGTGACGGATTGCGCCTCAAACAATCCTCCCCCGCCAGGGGGAGGTGGCAGGCGCAGCCTGACGGAGGGGGAGGAAGCACGATGGTGAGTGGGTCGCCGTCCGCCCCCTCCGTCGCCTTCGGCACCACCTCCCCCTGGCGGGGGAGGATTGAAAGACCGGCAGCCGCGCTCTGACCTGAATGCGGATATGCCTTAGACGGCGCGCGGCACGCGCGGGCGGCCGATCGGGCACTCGAGCGCGTCGCGATCCCAATTGGCCAGGTCGGCGGCGGCGTCATAGGTCGACTGGCAGAAAGCGAGCAATGCGGCGTCGGGATCGGCCGCGGCGCGCACCGCGGCATAAGGCAGGATGAACTCGCGCAGGTCGGCGTTCCACCCGGCCTTGTCGGGCTCGACCGGTGCCGCGGCGTAACCGGCGGGCTCGGGATAGGCATAGGCATAGAAAGCGGCGTGCGGGAAGGCGTCGCTGCCCGGCCAGAAGCCGACGCTGGCTTCCTCATGGCTGTACGCCTCGCACGCGACATCATCGGGCAGGCCGGGCATGCCGCCCGGATGTTTCGGCGCGACGCGGCCCGAAAAGCGCGTCGCGGCGAGGTCGAAGCTTCCCCAGAACAGATGGATCGGGCTCGCCTTGCCGAGAAAGCCGGTGCGGAACTGGTAGAAGACGCGGCGCACCTGGATCAGCGCGCGCCAGAAATCGCGCGCCGCCCCGGCATCGTAGCGGCGCTGCTCATGGTCGTCGGCAAAAGACGGATAGCCGGGCATCTCGCTCGGGCTGCCGTCGAAATCGGATGCGGCGCCCAACGCGTCGAGCGCGGCGACGACCTCGGCACGGAAATCGGCAATCGTTCCTGCCGCCAGCGCGATCGACCGCATCCCGCCATCGCTCGTCGCGACCGTCACCGCATCGCCGATCAAATCGAAGTCGATCTGCAGGATGCGGTTGCCGCACGGAATCGCCGAGGTCGTCCAGCCGCGTGCGGTCAGATAGAAGGGAACGTGCCAGCTATGGTTGAGCCACGGCGTCAGCGCGAGCCGCACCTTGCCGACGATCTGGCAGCGCAATTGCAGCCCGATCGCGGTCTCGCGCCAGCGGTTCCAGTCGAGGTCGGGCCAATTCGTCATGCGGTTCTATCGCGCTCGGCGATGAGACGGTTCTTGCGTTCCACCAATTCACACACTTCGCGTTCGAGCAGCGCCCAGAAACCTAACTCGATCGGCTCGAGCGTGTTCATTTCATGGTCGAACTCAAGGATGTGCCCCTCGCTATCTGCGCAATAGACGTTGGCATCGCCGATCCGTTTCAGAATTGGTACGGCCGCGTGGCCGGTCTGGCTCTGGAACTGACTGCCGACGACATCCATCCGCATCCAATCCTCGCTTGTCGTGAGCGGCGTGAAGCTGTGAACGCCATAGAGGAACTGCCAGAAAGGAGCCACTTGAAGCGGTTGCGGCCGCGGCCAAACGCGCTCGGCTGCCAGGACAATCGCCCCCGGGAATTCGCCACTGACGTGATCGATGAACTCGTCCGGAAAACGAACGCCCAGGCTCTTACCAAGGGCCTGTACCTCCGCTTCCGTCGCATTGCCCTCGCCGAGGGGATAAAGCGTAAAGTCGCCATCGACGTGACGGCTAAAGATGGCTCTGGTCTGATCGGTTCGTTTCTTACCCCCCGAAAACCAACCCATAGTCGCTTCCTACTTACTGTGTCAGACTGCGGTTCCGCCGACCGTCAGCCCCGATACCAGCAAGGTCGGTTGCCCGACGCCCGCCGGCACGCTCTGCCCGCCCTTGCCGCACATCCCGACGCCCTCGTCGAGCGCGAAGTCGTTGCCGATGCCGGTCACCTTGGTCAGCACGCTCGGCCCGTCGCCGATCAACGTCGCGCCCTTGATCGGGGCGCCCAGTTTGCCGTTCTCGATCAGATACGCCTCGGTGCAGCTGAACACGAACTTGCCCGAGACGATATCGACCTGGCCGCCGCCGAACGACTTGGCGAAAATGCCTTTCTTGACCCGGCTGAGCAATTCGGCGGGATCGTCCTGGCCACCCTTCATGAAGGTATTGGTCATGCGCGGCATCGGCGCGTGCGCGAACGATTCGCGGCGGCCGTTGCCGGTCGGCTCGACTCCCATCAGCCGCGCGTTGAGGCGGTCGTGGATATAGCCCTTGAGGATGCCGTCCTCGATCAGGATATTCTCGCGGGTCGGCGTACCCTCATCGTCGATCGACAGCGATCCGCGCCGCGCGTTGATCGACCCGTCGTCGACCACCGTCACGCCGGGCGCCGCGACGCGCTCGCCGATCCGGCCGGAGAATGCGCTGGTGCCCTTGCGGTTGAAATCGCCCTCCAGGCCATGGCCGATCGCTTCGTGGAGCAGCACGCCCGGCCAGCCCGGCCCGAGCAATACGGTCATCTCGCCAGCGGGGGCGGCGACCGAGTCGAGATTGACCAGGGCCTGGGCCAAGGCCTCGTCGATCGCGCGGTTCCAGGTCGCGGGCTCGAACAGCGACTCGTAGAGATAGCGCCCGCCGATCCCGAACGTGCCCATCTCGCGCCGGCCATTGTGCTCGACCACGATCGAGACGTTGAGGCGGACCAGCGGCCGCACGTCGGTGGCGGTGAAGCCGTCGGGGCGCACCACTTCGATCACGTTCCACGATCCCGACAGGCTGACCGAGACCTGCGCGACACGCGGATCGCGGGCGCGCGCGGCGGCGTCGATCGTCTGGCAGAGGTTCACCTTGTCGGCGAACGGGATCAGGTCGAGCGGATCGGCATCGGTATAGAGGTGGCGGTTGGTATGCTGCGGGGGCGGCGCCTTGGGGCCCGTCGACGGATCGATCAGCGCCATCGTCTCCGACGCGCGCAGGATCGCCGGCGCGCTGATCTCGTTGGCGTGCGCGAAGGCGGTGGTCTCGCCCGACACCGCGCGCAGGCCGAAGCCCGAATGCGTGTCGTAGCTCGCGGTCTTCAGCCGCCCGTCGTCGAACCCGAAGGCTTCGGACCGGGCATATTGCAGATAGAGCTCGCCATCATCGGCATGGTCGAGCGCGGCCGCGGTCAGCCGCTTGGCCTCTTCGGGGTCGAGCTGGTCGCGATACAGGAACTGGCGGGGGTCGGCGGGGCTGGTCATGCTCGCCAATATAGGCAGCCATTGCCCAGTGTCACGCCGTCGTGATCGGCTTAGACCGATGCCCCCGCCGGATGGTCGGGCAGCTGGCTCTGGTCGGCGCCGTCGGCCGGGCCGCCGATCAGCACGAAGCGGCGGTCGCAATAGCCGCAATCGACATAACCGTTCTCGTCGATCTGCAGGAACACGCGCGGATGGCCCAGGGCGGCGCCGCCGGGAATGTCGGTCGCGCCGTCGCAGGCGACGCGGGCGTGAGAGACGCGGATGGTTTCGGGCGGTGCGATCATGCTGGCGCGATAGCAAGGCGCGTCGGCGGCATCAATCTCTCCCGCCGCCTTGCCAAGCCCGACCCTGCGACGCACGATGGCGGCATGACCTTCGTAAAGCTTGCGGCGATCGCCGCCCTGATCGTGGCGGTCCCGGCCGCCGCAATACCACAAAAGGCGACCAAGCCGGCCGCGGCCAAGCCCGCCGCCAAGCCGGCACCGGGCAAACCCGCCGCGGCCAAAGCCAAGGCGAAGGCCAAGCCCCGGACGAAATTGCCGCCGCCCGCGCTCAACATCGCCGAAAAGGACGGGTTCGGCGTGATGCAGGTCGCGGCGCCCGACGCCGCCGCCTTCATCGCCGCCTGGAAAATCGGCGACGGCGCCAAGAACGAAACCACGCGCACGGTCGCGGACAAACCGCTCTTCACGCTCTTGATCTTCCGTGGCTGCAAGGCCGATGCCGACGGCAAATGCGATATCGTCGCCGATTTCGCGATCACGCGGCCCGACGGCACGATCAACGAGGATAACAAGGGCGTCGTGGTGTGGGACAAGACCGCGCCCGCGGATCCCAAAAAGCCGATGATCGGCGATGGCGCGCTTGGCTACGGGGTCGATTCGGAAGGGCCGTTCGGCGACTATCGCGTGGTCGCGACGGTGACCGACAAGGTCGCTGGCATTTCGGTCACGACCGAGCAGACGCTGACGATCGCCCCGGCTTTGGCTGCGCCGGAGGTGAAATAGGGTCAACATTAAAATCCTCCCCGGCACGGGGAGGGGGACCAAATCGCGTAGCGGTTTGGTGGAGGGGGCCCTCCATCGCTGGCCTCATCGTTTGTGGCTAGCTGGTCGCGGGCCCCCTCCACCACGCGCTGACGCGCGTGCGTTGGGGCGAGATCGTGCCCCCCGGACACGATCTTGGTTCGCCGGGGGCGAACCAAAGCCCCAACGCCCTCCCCGTTCCGGGGAGGAATTAGGGTCACGCTCGACCTCGACACGGAATCCGATCGCTACGACTTCCGGATCGTCATCCCAGCGGTCGCCGGGCGCATGGATCAAGTCCCAATGCGCCCGGAATGCCCGGCGCGGGTCGAGATGATGGCCCTTGATTGGCTTGGGCAAGCGCCACAGCAGACCGGCGAAGGAGGGAATTACGCCTTCCGCGCGGGCGTCTGCTCGGGTCATCTCGCGCAATCGTCCAGGCCGCGCCGACTCGACCGCCAATGTCAGCCGCGTCGCCCAGACCGGCATGTGCATCGCACCGAGCCACTGGCTGTAGCTGTCGGTCGGGCGCCGGCCGCGCTCGTGGCTGCCGTCGCGATGCTGTCGCCAGCCATCGGCGAACACCACCAGCTCGGCCCGGCGCCGTGTCGTCGCGTGGAGCTTGCCGCCGACGATCCGCGCCGGGATGCATGCCTCGCGGACCTGGATGCGGTCGCCAGGCACGACGGACGCCAGCGGGCTGTGCGCCGGGACGCGCATCTCGCTCTTGCGTCGAGAGAGAAGTGCGGCAGCCATGCCGGGGTCCGCGATTACGAAGGCGTTCATGCGCGACAGGCTCTAGCGGCTGCCGTCGCGCGCGAATACCGGTGCGAAGGCTTGGCGAGGCGGGTCAGCGCGCCTAAGTCCCGGTCATGACCGACGCCGCCATCGTAATCGACCAGCTGTGCAAGACCTATGCGGGGGGCAAGCGGGCCCTGGATGGTGTCAGTTTCGAGGTGCCGCGCGGATCCGTGTTCGGGCTGCTCGGCCCCAATGGCGCGGGCAAGTCGACGCTGATCAACATCCTCGCCGGGCTGGTCAACAAGACCTCCGGCCGCGCGGAAATCTGGGGCTTCGACATCGACGAGCACCCGCGCAATGCCAAATATTCGATCGGCATCGTCAATCAGGAAATCACGTTCGATCCCTTCTTCACGCCGCTGGAGACGCTGGAGATCACCGCCGGCCTGTACGGCGTGCCCAAGAACAAGCGCATCTCGATGGAATTGCTCCGCGCGGTGCATCTCGAGGACAAGGCCAAGGCCTATTCGCGCACCTTGTCGGGCGGCATGAAGCGCCGATTGATGGTAGCCAAGGCGATGGTCCATTCCCCGCCTGTCCTGGTGCTCGACGAGCCGACCGCGGGCGTCGATGTCGAACTGCGCCAGCAACTCTGGGCCTATGTCCGCGAACTGAACCAGCGCGGCGTGACGATCGTGCTGACCACGCATTACCTCGAGGAAGCCGAGGAATTGTGCGACCGCATCGCGATCATCAACCACGGCAAGGTGATCGCCAACGAGCCGACCCGCGACCTGGTCGGCATGGCCCAGGAAAAGGTCGTCGAGGTGACGGTCGATCGCGACATTGCGACGGCGCCGCAAGCGAGCTGTTTCGAGAAGGTCGAGCTGAAGGGCGATCGCGTGCTCCAGATTACCTATCGCAAGGATCTGGCCAATGCCGGCCAGGTGCTCGACGCGGTGCAGAAGGATGGGTTCGGAATTGTCGACGTTTCGACCAAGGAGCCCGATCTGGAGGACGTGTTCCTCAACCTGACGAGGGCGTCGAATGTGTGATGAAGGAAAGCTCCCCTCCCTGCAAGGGAGGGGC
>NZ_BCYZ01000067.1 GCF_001598455.1 Sphingomonas pruni NBRC 15498 | reverse complement strand
ACCACCTGCTTGAGGTGTTGCACTTCGTTTGTGAACTCAGACCCGGCACAAGGCCGGGGTGACGAGGATATTCGGAGCCAAAGTACCATGATCCCCCGCGAACTCATCGACGTCGCGCGCATTCCCGGCACCAACGACGAGCTGCGCCTGTTCCGCCGCGGCGCGGACTTCATGATCGTGCTCGACCGCAACGAGCTGATGAACAGCCGGATGAGCGGGTCGGAAGAAGTGCTGGCGACCGCGACTTGCGAACGTCTCGGTGCCCGCAAGGCGCCGCATCTGCTGATCGGCGGCTATGGCATGGGATTCACCTTGCGCGCCGCATTGCGGTCGCTCGGCGCCGACGCCAAGCTGACCGTTGCCGAACTGGTGCCCGAGATCATCGCCTGGGCGCGCGGACCGATGGCCGAACTCGCCGCCGGCTGCCTCGACGATCCGCGCGTCAGCGTCGTCGGCGACGACGTGGCGGCGCTGATCGATAGCGGCCAGGGGCAATACGATGCCATCCTGCTCGATGTCGACAACGGCCCCGACGGCCTTACCCGAGCAAGCAACGGCCGGCTCTATTCGGAACGCGGTCTCGAAGCGGCATGGCGCGCGCTGCGCCCGGGCGGCATCCTGGCCATCTGGTCGGCGGCGCCCGACCCGCGCTTTGCCCGTAAATTCGCCTCGTGCGGCTTCGCGGTGGACGAAGTCGTGACGCGCGCGCGCAGCAACGGCAAGGGGCCGCGGCACGTGCTCTGGTTCGGGACGCGCAGCGCGGCATAACTTCGCACATGCAAAAACCGGCGACGCACTGCGACATTCCTGCACTTGCGGTCCGCCCGAAACGGGCCTAGCGGCGCGCAACCCGACGCGACGCTTTCACTCATCCGCTTATGCCCCGCCCAGAACCCTCTTTGCTGGTTTCGATCCACGACGTCTCCCCCAAGTTCGAGGGGAAGGTCGATCGGCTGGCCGACCTCGTATCGCGCGACATGCCGGCGCCGCGTTATGCGATGCTGGTCGTGCCCGATCACTGGGGCGATTCCGCCATTCGTGCCGGCACCCCCTTTGCCTCGCGGCTGCGGGCGTGGTCGGACGCCGGGGTCGATATGTTCGTCCATGGCTGGTTTCATCTCGACCGCAGCGAGCATGATGGCGCGCTGGCCAAGTTCAAGGCGAAGCGGATGACCGCGGGCGAGGGTGAGTTCCTTGGTCTCGACCATGATACCGCCCGCGCGCGGATGGCCGACGGGCGCAAGCTGATCGAGGACATAATCGGCCGACCGGCGGCCGGATTCATCGCGCCGGCATGGCTCTACGGCGAGGGCGCGCTGCGCGCGCTGGGCGAGGAAGGCTTTGCGCTGGCCGAGGATCACATGAAGGTGTGGCGCCCAACGACCGGCGAGATCGTCGCCAAAGGTCCGGTGATCACCTGGGCCAGCCGCAGCCGCTGGCGCATCGCCTCTTCGCTGGCCGTGGCAACGTTGGCCCGCGCCGCCTTGCCGCGAAAACCGTGGATGAGGGTTGCCGTTCATCCTGGAGACACCAATGTACCGGCACTGACCGACAGTATTGCGCGAACGATTGCCGCTTTGTCGCGCGGCGCGCGTTTTGCCCGATACCGAGAATTCCTGCCGGCCGCGGGGGCGTGAGCGGCCAGAAACCAACACGGGAAAGGGACGGGTAAGGTAGCGATCGGATGAACGACATGTCACGGGCCGTACGCGGAATGGAGGCCGCCACGGTTGCCGATTGGGCAAGAAGCGCGGGGGATCGCGCTGCTGCCCCCTGGCTTCGCTGGACGGGGCCCATCCTCTCGATCGCGATCATTTTCGTCGTTGCACGCTTCCTGGGCCGGGCCGACCTGGCCTCGCTCGGCCAGCTGCTGCCGAAATCGGTCCCTTTCTGGATCGGCATGGCGTTGCTGCTCGCGATCCAACCGATCGCCGACTATGTCATCTTCCGCGGGCTCTGGCCGTTGCCGTTGGGCGGCGGGCTCGTCGCCTTGTTCCGTAAATCGGCCTCGAACGAATTGCTGTTCGGTTATTCGGGCGAGTTGCAATTCTATCTGTGGGCGCGCCGTAACGCGGCGATCCCGGGATCGCCGTTCGGGGCAGTGCGGGACGTCGCGGTGCTGTCGGCACTGGCCGGCAACATCGTCACGCTGGCCTTGCTGTTGGCGGCGATCGCAGTGCCCGGGCCGCTCGAATTCGGCGCGATGAACGCGCACGTTCTGTGGTCGGGCGTGTTCCTGGTCGCGTCTTCGATGGTCGTCATGCTGTTCCGCCATCGCCTGTTCGCGGTGTCGCGTGGGCAATTCTGGCGGATCGCGGCGATCCATACGGCGCGATCGATCGCCGTGACGTTGATGTTCGGATTGCTGTGGGCAATGGTGATGCCCGGTGTGTCGCTGGGCTGGTGGCTGCTGCTGTCGGCCGCGCGCCAATTCGTCACGCGACTGCCGTTCCTGCCCAACAAGGATCTGGTGTTCGCCGGGCTCGCCGCCGGCATGCTCCACGACGTTCCGAATATCGCCGGTACGGTGGCGGTGGTCGCGGGCGTGCTGTTTGCCGGGCAGGTCGTGATCGGGGCGGCGCTCGCCGTTACCGATCTGGTACGCGAAGCCCTGAACGTCGAGGCACGCTGATGCGCATCGTCGACGTCTGCGCGTTCTACACGCCCGCCGGCGGCGGCGTGAAGACCTATGTCGAGCGCAAGCTGCAGGCAGGGCCGCCCGCCGGGCATGAAATCGTCATTCTTGCGCCCGGCGACGAGAACCGGGTCGAGGAAGTCGCGCCGGGGGCGATCATCGCGACGATTGCCGCCGCGCCGTTTCCGCTCGATCGCAATTATCATTATTTCGACGATCAGGACCGGCTTCATGCCGCGCTCGATCAGTGGCGTCCCGACCTGGTCGAGGTGGCCTCGCCCTGGACCAGCGCGTCGATGGTGGGACGGTGGCGTGGCGATGTTCCGCGCGCGCTGATCATGCATTGCGACTTTCTGTCGGCCTATCCCTATCGCTGGCTGCAGGGGATGTTCTCGATCTCGACGATCGACCGCCGGCTCGAATGGTATTGGCGGCATTTGCGCAAGCTCGATCGCCAGTTCGATTTCGTGGTCAGTGCCAGCGACGACCTCACGCAGCGATTGCGCGCCGGCGGTGTGACCAAGGCCCAGACCATCCCGATGGGGGTACAGCCCGGAGTCTTCTCCCCGGATCTGCGCGACGAAGAGTTGCGCCGCGAGATGCTGGAACAATGCGGCCTGCCGCCCGAGGCGACCTTGCTGGTCGGGCTCGGCCGCATGGCGCCGGAGAAGCGCTGGCCAATGATCTGCGAGGCGGTGCTCGCGGCAGGATCGCACCATGCGGTCGGACTGGTCCTGTTCGGTGCCGGACGCGACCGCGCGCGCGTGATCCGCGCCACGCGTGGGTCGCCGCATATCATCGTTGCCCCGGCGATCACCGATCGAGACCGGCTGGCGCGGATGCTGGCCAGTGCCGACGCGTTGATCCATGGTTGCGAAGCGGAGACGTTCTGCATGGTCGCGGCCGAGGGCGCGGCGAGCGGCCTACCGCTGATCCTGCCGGATCGGGGCGGTGCGGCCGACCACCACCGGCCGGGATGCGGCATCCGCTACGCCGCCTGCGACGCGCGCGATCTCGGCGAGCGATTGACCGCCTATCTTGGCGAAGACCTCCAGGCCGAGCGCCGGCGTGCGGCGGCCCTGGCGCCGCGAGTCCGCTTGATGGATGCGCACTTCGACGATCTGTTCGCGGTGTACGAGCGATCGGTCGCCCGTGCGGCGGCCTAAGGCGGCTGTTAGATAAGTTTGAGTAACTTCGCGCCTCGCGTCACAGGCAACGCCAGGAGCGCTTCGATTTCGGCGATCCGAGCTGCGCACTGTTGCTCATTGCTGCCCATCTTTCCGTCGAGCAGCATCGTTACCTGCGACGGTGACGAGCCCGCTCTGGCGGCGATGGCCGAAAGTTCCGCGCGATCCAATTGCGGACCGGTCGATTCTATCGGCTGGGATTTGACATCGGCCCGCTCGAGGATTCGAGCGTAAAGCTCCTTACGTTCTGGGGAGAAGAAGGCCGGTACATCGCCGACTGCGATCCTGCCCGGGCGGCCAAGATAGACGCAATCCGCGGGCGCGCTCAGCGCCAACATCCTGAGGTCGCTCAGCCGCTCCTGTTGATAGTGGATGATCAAATTGTCATCCGCGCTGTTGCGGACGGTTGTGGCGATCCGGTCGAGCAGGAGCTTTCCCGTCTCCCGTTGGAAGTCCGATAGATTCTGCCCTTGATCACGCGCCAGCGTCCATTTGCTATCAAGTAGCGTCGAAAGCGCGGTGTTCTTGTCGCGCAGAACGCCAAGGGTCAGCCCGTTGCCTCCGATCTCAGCCAGCACCGGGTCGATATCGACAGCGCTGTCGGCCATCGTGGCCGAGAGGCCGCTGCGGGAGCCGACCAACGTCGCCGGCGGGCTCGTGAAGCCGCTCGTATTGCCCATCGATTCGCCGAGGCGGCCCAGCAGGGACAACAGGATAAACACGCCGATAGCAATCGCCCATAGGGGGACTCGACCGCCGGATTGTCGCGGAGGGCCCATCGAAGAGCCGTATTTGGCGAGCTTCTTATCCCACATAGCAACCCGGGCCGGATCGAGATCACGTTCTATCAGGGGCTGTTCAGCGCGGATTGACGCTAGCAGACGATACATTGTCGCAGGCTGAACCGAGACGGCTGGGCGCAGCTTGTCGCCCAAGGGTGTGGTAAGTTCGGTCCAGGCAGCGTGGAACGGATGGTCGGGCGCCTGGACGGCGTCGACGAAACGAATGCCACGCGCTCGATCGAGGATATGCGCGATCAGCTCGGGCTGGTCGATTCGCTCTTCGGTCGTGGTCCAGTCGAAGAAATCGATCGCCATCAACACGATGCAGTCCGATCGTGGGGTCGAATAGGCAATTAGCTGCGCGAATTGCGACTCAGCTCCGATCCGGAAGCCGACCAAATCCATTCGCGGATCGGATACCAGGGTCGCGAAATGTCCCCGCGCCGCGACCTTTTGTTCGGGCGTTAGCGGCTGGGCATTCTCATCCTGCGGGAAGAACAACGCGACAAGGTCGTTATAGTGGGCGGAATAGAATTCTGCGTTGTGGTCAATGGTGTCGGACGTGTGAACGCCCGTGGTATGCCCAGTCGCTCCCGAACTGAATATGGGTGACTGACTATCGTCAATGTCGGTAGCTTGCCGATCGCCGAGCGACTGTGCGTGGTCGAGAATCGCCGCGACTGCCGGTAACGTATCGACGCGTGCGGGGCCGAGCCAATTGAAGGCAGGGATTGCCAGCTCGATCAGCGAACGCGACCGTGGCAGGCTGCCCGCGATCAGATGAGCGAGTTGCGCCTCGGCCTGAACACGAAACGCGATCTCGTCCATTCGCGGATCCGTCAGCAGCGCGTTGAAATGCGCTTTGAGCAGCTCGTCGTGCCGAGTCCCGGGATCGACATCGTCGCCGTCCGGAAAAAGCAAACGGGTGAGTTGGGCGACATGGTCTTCATAAGAAGCGGCGGGCACCGTTATCGGGTCTTCTGTCGGCTCGAGCCCCGGTGAGGCTTGATGGGGCGTTTCCGACTTGTCGCGCCTGCCCTGTGCAGCTTCGATAGCGCTGCGGCGAATTAGAAAGATCGCGTGATCGCGTGCCTCTCGCAAGGCAATGTAGGCGCGCGGGTCGGCGTCCATGTCGATCTGCTTGAGCGCGCGCGCATAAGCGGAACGGACGGTGCCGATATCGTTGGTTTCGGCAATCCCTAGAGCGTCCCAGACCGCCGTGCTCACAGGAAACGCTCGCCTTCCAAATGATCAAGCGCAGTCGTGATCTGTTTCCGGGCATGCTCGATCGTGCGCGGGTCCTGCGCGGCCAGTGCCGCCTCGAACTCGAGGATCCATGTGCCGACCAACTCGCGCCGGTCGGCAATGAACGATTCATAACAGCGCGCCGCTCGGGCGAGGACTGCTTGATTGGTCGCGTCGTCGCGAGGGTGGACCTTAAGCTGGGCAAGTACGGCGCGGCGTTGTTCCATCTGCTGATTGGCGATTTTCGCGTCCTCGTCGAAAATGACCAGATTGTAGGTGAGGCCGGTGTCGGGAACGGTGACGTCGACTTCCAGCAACCCGCTAGTGTCATAGCTGAAACGACATTCGACCGTGACGTGGCCAGCGGGCTTGGGCGGCACCGGGATGCGCATCGTTCCCAGCTTGATATTGTGCTTAACCTCTCGTGCTTCGCCTTGGTAAATGTCGAAGACGATAGCCTGCTGATTGTCGCTGATCGTATGATAATAATTGACCCGGCTGGCGGGGATCGGCGTGTTGCGCTCGATGATCGGTGAGAAGATGCCGGTCTGCATCCCGCCGCGGGCGTCGCGCACGGCGTTATTCACACCCAACGTGAAGGGGCAGACGTCGGTCAGCCTGACCTCGTCGAGTGCTTCGTCACGGCTGAGCAGTCCGGCCTGGACCGCCGCACCAAGCGCGATGGCATGGTCGGCGTTGATCGTCGCGTCGGGAAAACGACCGAACATTCTGGTTACCGCGCGACGTACGATCGGCATGCGCGTGGCCCCGCCGACAAGCACGATCTCGCTTAGCGTTTCCGCCATAACGCCACTGTCGCGCAGCGACCGCAGAACCGGATCGCGCAAGCGTGCGACGAGAGGCTCGGCTGCCGCCTCGAACGCCGCGGCGGTGATCTGCACTTTCTCCTGACGGTCCCCGATGGTGATCACGAAATCGGCGCTGTCGTTTTCGCTCAGCGCGCGGCGAGTCCGTTCGGCAGCGGCGCGCTGCAACTCGATTATATTGGGCGAGTTTAGTTCGAGCAGATCTGCGGGAAGCTCCTTCCGCGCCAGGTCGACGACGATTTCATTGAAATCCTCGCCACCCAATCGGTTGTCGCCGGCGGAGGCGCGTACCTCGATAATGCCGTCGAAAATCTCGACGATCGACACGTCGAATGTGCCGCCGCCCAGATCGAACACCAAGAACGGTTCCTTCTCGCCGCGATCTTGAAGACCATAAGCAAGCGCCGCCGCGGTCGGCTCATTGAGTAGGCGACGGACATTGAATCCGGCGAGTTCACCCGCGCGCCGGGTCGCCTTGCGCTGCCGATCGTTAAAATAGGCAGGGACAGTGATCACCGCTTCGGTCACCGGCTCGCCGAGGAACGTTTCAGCGTCAGCCTTGAGGCTGCCAAGAATCAGCGCCGAGAGCTGTTCTGCATCGAACAGGTGACGCCCGAGCTTGGTCCGCTGTTGGGTGCCCATCAGCCGCTTGAACGCGGTTGCGGTGCGCCCCGGGTGCGTTTCGCGCCGGTCACGTGCCGGCAAGCCCACGATCACTTGGTCGTCTTCACCGATGCTGATCGCCGAAGGCGTCAGGAAATCGCCCAAGGCATTGGGAATCAATTGCGCCTCGCCGTCGCGCCAGACCGCGACGGCACTGTTGGTGGTGCCCAGATCAATCCCGACAATCACGCTGATACGCCCCCGAACCAGACGGCCAGAACAGCCGCCAAGTTTTAATGCTGACTTCGACCCGGTAGTGCAAGCACCCACTTGAAGGCAGGCGCGGGCAGTGCCACGACACGCATCCGATGACCGCAGCCGGCGCCCCAATCTTCTATGATCCCTCGGGCCGGCGGCGGCGGCGCTTCGCGCTCGGCGTGGTGGCGTTCATCATGCTGCTGGTGCTGTCTGCGGCAGTGTTCGGCGCCTCGATCGGGATCGTGCCGTCGCAACCGTTGCTGCCGATCAACACCGAGCGACCGCTCCACCGGCTGGCACCCCCGCACGACACCTTGCTCAAGCGCACCACCCGCACCGTGGATTGGTATACGCGCAAGCTGACCGGCGAGACGCGCGCGAAGGAAGCGAAGACTGCCGGAAACGTACCGCTGGCGATCGCCTTTCACGTGCCCTGGGACGGGCAGAGCGCCGAATCGCTGCGCCGGCACATCAACGAACTCGACTGGGTGATCCCCGGCTGGGTCTCGGTCACCGGACCGAAGCATACCATCACCGTGTTCAGCGATACCGCGGGGCGCGCGGTGATCAATGGCGCCGTCCGCCGTCCGCTGGTGTTGCCGATGATCCAGAACGCGATCCAGGGCGAGTTCGATGGGCCCGGCATGGCGGCGATGCTCCACGACCCCAAGCTGCGCAAGGTGTTCCTCGACAAGCTGGAGCCCTGGCTGCTCGCCAACCGCGCGGCGGGCGCCATGTTCGATTTCGAGCAGCTGCCACCGTCCGCGCAACGCGACTATCTGGCGTTCCTCAACGAGGCAAACACCCGGTTCGACCGGCATGGCTGGCTGATAACGATCGCGGTGCCCGTCGGGGACAGGTCCTGGAATCTGCCGGCCTATGCCAAGATCGTCGATCGCATCTTCCTGATGTCGTATGACGAGCACGAGAATTCGGGCGATCCCGGCCCGGTCGCGTCGCAGGCCTGGTTCGCGCGCGCCGTCGCCGACGCGGCACACGGCGTCTCGGCGTCGAAGCTGGTCGTGACGATCGGCAGCTACGGCTATGACTGGTATCCCGGCGGTGCCGATCCGGTCACCGTCGAAGAGGCGTGGCAGATCGCGCGCGATTCGGACGCCATGCCGAGCTTCGATCCCGCCAGCGGCAATTCGGGCTTCTCGTATGAGGAGGACGGCAAGAAGCACGTCGTCTGGTTCCTCGATGCGGCATCGGCCTACAACCAGATCGGCTTTTTGCGGCGCGCCGGCCTGGGCGGCATCGCCTTGTGGCGGCTGGGGTCCGAAGATCCCGGCATCTGGTCGATCTTCGGCCGATCGCATCCGACCCTGCCGCCGGCCAACGTGATGGAAGCGATCCCGAACGGTACCGATGTCGACATCGAAGGCCGCGGCGAAATTCTGAAGGTCGCATCGACCCCCGCCGCCGGACAGCGCAAGGTGACGACCGGGCGCGACGGCAACATCACCGCGGTCAATTTCCTGCAGCTGCCCAGCCAATATATGATCCAGCGGACCGGCTATAGTCCGAACAAGATCGCGCTGACTTTCGACGATGGCCCCGATCCGCAATGGACGCCGCAGATCCTCGACATCCTCAAGCGCTATAATGCGCCGGCAACCTTCTTCATGGTCGGAGAGAACGGCCTGACCGAACGCCGGCTGCTCGAACGGATCGTGCGCGAGGGACATGAGGTCGGCAGCCACACCTACACGCACCCCAATCTCGCCGGCGCCTCGGCGACCGATACCGATATCGAGCTCAATGCCAATCAACGCTTGTTCCAGGCGTTCACCGGGCGCTCGTTGCGCCTGTTCCGCGCGCCGTATTTCGGCGACGCCGAGCCGACCACCGCGGACGAGCTTGGTCCGGTCTACGCCGCGCAGCAGCGCGGCTATATTTCGGTCGGCCTGCATGTCGATGCCGAGGATTGGCAGCGGCCGGGTGTCCAGGCGATCATCGACAATGTCGTGAATGGGGTCGCCAAGCGCGGCACCGGCTGCGCGTCGGGCGACGATTCGCAGTGCAGCCACAATATCGTCCTGCTCCACGATGCGGGCGGCGACCGCCAGCAGACGATCGAGGCGCTGCCGACGATCATCGAGAAACTGCGCGCCATGGGCTTCACCCTGGTGCCGGTGTCCGAGCTTACCGGCCTGTCGCGCGACCAGGCGATGCCGCCGATATCGCCAGGCGACCGGGCTGCGGCCCAGGCCGATCTCTTCCTGTTCGGCACGATCGGTGCGGTGGTCACCGCACTCGGCTGGATATTCCTGTTCGCGATCTCGATCGGGATCCTGCGTGCCGTAATCCTTTCCGCGCTCGCCTTGATCCAGGCGCGGCGCGAGGGGCGCACGATATTCCCGGCGATCGATCCCGACCGCTTCGTGACGGTGATGATCCCAGCCTATAATGAGGAAGCGGTGATCGAACGGTCGATCCGGACCGTGCTCGCCTCGACCGATGTCAGGATCGAAGTCATCGTGATCGACGACGGTTCCAAGGACCGCACCAGCGCAATCGTGCGCGACGCTTTCGCCGAGGATCCCAGAGTTCGCCTGCTGACGCTAGAAAACGGCGGCAAGGCGCGGGCGCTCAACCGGGGGCTTGAGCTGGCGACCGGAGAGATCGTCATCGCGCTCGACGCCGACACCCAGTTCGAACCGACCACGATCGCGCGACTGGCGCGCTGGTTCGGCGACCCGCAATTGGGCGCGGTGGCGGGCAATGCCAAGGTCGGCAACCGGGTCAATCTGATCACCAAATGGCAGGCGCTCGAATATATCACGGCGCAGAATCTCGAGCGCCGCGCGCTCGCCAGCCTCAATGCGATGACGGTGGTGCCGGGCGCGGTCGGGGCGTGGCGGCTCGAGGCGGTCCGCTCGGTCGGCGGCTATCCCGACGACACGCTGGCCGAGGATCAGGATCTGACGATCGCGATCCAGCGCGCCGGATGGAAAGTCCATTACGACCAATTCGCCGTCGCCTGGACCGAAAGCCCAGAGAGCTTCAAAGGCCTCGCCAAACAGCGGTTCCGCTGGGCCTATGGCACGCTGCAATGTCTGTGGAAGCACGGCACGATCATTGGCCGTGGCAAGCCGCGCGGACTGGCCTGGATCGGCCTGCCCCAGGCGATCCTGTTCCAGATCGTACTCGCCGCGATCAGCCCGATCATCGACCTCGCGCTGATCGTCAGCTTCGCCCTGACCTGGCTCGCCGTCGAACAGCATGGCTGGGCTCAGACCCAGCATAGTGTCGAGAAGATGCTGGCTTATTGGCTGATCTTCACCGCGATCGACCTGCTCTCGGCCATCGTCGCCTTCGCGCTCGAACGGCGTGAGAAATGGTCGCTGCTATGGCTGCTGATCCCACAGCGGATCGGTTACCGCCAGGTGATGTATTATGTCGTGTTGAAAGCGATCACCCAGGCGCTGCGCGGCCCGCTCGTCGGCTGGGGCAAATTGCAGCGCACCGGACGTGTGCAGGCGGCGAATTAAAGCCGGATCCAGCCGCAGCGAACAGGCCTCCCCGGCGAAGGCCGGGGCCCAGCTGCCACGTCCTCGCACCGGCGGGATGCCATCTCACATTCTTTGATACTGGGCCCCGGCCTTCGCCGGGGAGGCGTAATGAGAACAGAGCGTCCAGTGCCTGACGCCCTTCAGCCTGCGATCAGTCGTGCGCCGCTCGCATCCTTGCCGAGCCGGTCGGCCGGGTTGCGCAACGGACAGTCCTCCATCGACAGGCAGCCGCAGCCGATGCAGCTGCCGAGTTGGTCGCGGAGCGCAGTCAGCTGCGCGATGCGATGGTCGAGATCGTCCCGCCATGCCGCCGACATGCGCCGCCAATCCTCGCCCGAGACCGGGCGATCGACTGGGAGCTTGTCGAGCGCCGCCTTGATTGCGCCGAGCGGGATACCGGTGCGTTGCGCGATCTTGATCACCGCCACCCGGCGCAGCACGCCGCGGCGAAACCGGCGCTGATTGCCGCCCGATCGCTCGGCGCGGATCAGCCCTTTGGCTTCGTAGAAATGGAGCGTCGAGACCGCCACGCCGCTGCGCCGCGCGACCTCTCCGACCGACAGCATCGCGGGAATGTCCAGCATGCGAAAACTCCTTGACCTGAACCAAGCTTGAGGTTGCATAGGCGTGTCTCGTGGCGTCGACAATCGCTTCGGCGCCGGGTTCACGACCATCAGGAGACATCGTCCGTGCCTACCGCCCCCTTCTACCGCGTCGACAAGTTCATCGTGCCGGATGCGGCGCGCCAGGCGTTCATCGACGCGGTCGACGAAACCGACGCCGTGATGCGCACGCAACCCGGTTTCGTCCGCCACGACCTGCTCGAACAGGTCGGTGGGCCCGGCGAGTATAATTTCGTCACCGTCGCCGAATGGGAGAGCGACGAGGTGATTCCCGTCGTCGCCGCCGCCATCGCACGCCATCAGGCCAAGCGGCGGTTCGATCGCAATGCCTTTTTCGCCGAACATGGAATTCGCGCCGACATCGCGACCTATCGCGTGCTTTGAGGCGTCCGCCGCGCGGTGTATGCGCGACGACATGATCCATCCATTCACGCGCCGTTTCGTCCTCGCCGGATTGGCCGCGTTGGCGATCGGTGCGGCGCCGTCTGGCCAGGCGCCGATCGTATTGGCCGCGGCGAGCCTGCAGGAATCGCTAAGTGCGGCGGCGGATGCCTGGGCAAAGGCGGGCCATGCACGGCCGGTGATCTCGTTCGCCGCATCCTCCACCTTGGCGCGGCAGGCCGAGGCGGGCGCACCGGGCGACCTGTTCTTCTCGGCCGATGAAGACTGGATGTACGCGCTGGCGGCTAAAGGGTTGCTCGCAACGGGGACGCGCGCCGATCTTGTCGGCAACCGGCTGGTCGTGGTCGAGCCTGCAGGACGGCATTCTTCGATTCCGACGAGCGGCGCCCGTCTCGCGCGGGTGCTGGGTGCCGGCCCGCTGGCGATGGCAGATCCGGACAGCGTGCCTGCAGGCAAATACGGCAAGACGGCGCTGGAGAAGCTTGGCGCCTGGGCCGCGGTCGCCCCGAAAGTGGTGCGCGCGGAAAATGTGCGTGCTGCCCTGGCGCTGGTCGAGCGCGGTGCGGCGCCGTTCGGGATCGTCTATCTGACCGACGCCAAGGCGTCGTCGAAAGTGCGCGTTGCGGGCGTGTTTCCGCCGACCAGCCATCCGCCGATCCTGTATCCGGTCGCCCGGCTGGCGCGATCGACCAACCCGGAGGCCGAGCGATTCCGCCGTTTCCTGCTCTCACCGCGCGGCCGCGCGATCTTCGCGCGGTTTGGCTTTGGGGCGCCTGCAAAGTGATCGCCCCACGCCGTCATGCCGGGCTTGTCCTGGCATCCAACGTGCAACAACGGCTAGATTCCGTTGTGGAGGGTTGGACCCCGGAACAAGTCCGGGGTGACGATGAAATGGAATGCACGGTTTGACCGCTGAGGAATGGGAAATTGTCGCCCTGTCGCTACGCGTCGGCGTCGTCGCGACGCTTGCGGCTCTGCCGGTCGCTTTCGCCATCGCCTGGCTGCTCGCGCGCGGCCGCTTTCCGGGCAAGATCCTGATCGAGGCGATCGTCTATCTGCCGCTGGTCGTGCCGCCGGTCGTCACCGGCTGGTTCCTGCTGGTTGCCTTCGCGCCTGGCGGGCCATTCGGGTTCTTGAGCAATGGCGTGTTGTTCCGCTGGACCGGTGCCGCCATCGCTGCAGGAATCATGGCGCTGCCGCTGATGGTGCGCGCGATCCGGCTGTCGATCGAGGCGGTCGACCGCCGGCTCGAGGGCGCCGCGCGGACTTTGGGGGCGGGGCCGTGGCGCGTTTTCTGGACGATCACCTTGCCGTTGAGCCTGCCCGGCCTGCTGGCCGGCACCGTGCTCGGCTTCGCCCGCTCGCTGGGCGAATTCGGCGCGACGATCACATTCGTCTCCAACGTGCCGGGCCAGACCCAGACCTTGCCGCTGGCGATCTACGCGGCGCTGCAACGCCCCGACGGCGACGCGATCGCGCTGCGGCTGTCGGCGCTCTCGGTCGCGGTGGCGCTGGCCGCCCTGGTCGCTTCGGAATTGCTCGCGCGGCGGATGCGCGCGGCGATGGTCCATGGGGTTTGATCTCCACGTCTCGAAGCGGCTCGGCGATGCCGAGATCGCGCTGCGGCTGGAGGCCGGCGACGGGCTGACCGTGCTGTTCGGTCCGTCGGGCGCGGGCAAGACCAGCGTGCTCCACATGGTGGCGGGGCTGCTGCGGCCCGATCGCGGTCATATCCGGGTCGGTGGGGTCGAACTGTTCGGAGATGGGATCGACGTTCCGCCCGAACGGCGGCGCGCGGGCTACGTCTTTCAGGAGGCGCGGCTGTTCCCGCACCTGAAAGTCGCGGCAAACCTGCGCTACGGCGCGGGGCGGAATGCAGCGATCGAGGAGGTCGCGCAATTGCTCGACATCGCGCATTTGCTCGACCGCTGGCCGCGGACGCTGTCAGGCGGGGAGGCGAAGCGGGTCGCGATCGGCCGCGCCTTGCTGAGCGATCCCGCCTTCCTGCTGCTCGACGAACCGACCGCCTCGCTCGATCGCGGTCGCGCGCAAGAAGTGGAACGCGCGATCCTCGATATTCGCGATCGGCTGCGCTTGCCGATCCTGATGGTGACCCATGACCGAGCGCAGGCGGAGCGGCTGGCGACGACGATGGTCGAGATCGATCCGATGCGGACATGAATTCGCGGGTCTGTCATCACACGATGCGATAAAACGCATCTCACTTGGCAGGGGGCGACGCGATGGACAGCACCAGCAAGGACGGATTTCACCTGAAATTGTGGCGCGGCGAACGCATGTGCCTGATCGGCATGGACGTCGAAGCGCCGGAACCCGATTTCGTCGGCTTCGCGATCGAAGTCCTCCATCCGGGTGCGGCCGAATTCACGCCGCTGCGCAATCGCCTGGCCTTTTCCTATCCCGAAGGAAGCAAGGTCAATGGCGACGTCCAATTCCTCTCGACCGAGGCGCCGTTTCAGAAGTTCCGCTGGGTGCATTTCCCCTATGATCCGATCGACGGGCTCTATTCCTATCGCGTGACCAAGATGCACATGCCGGCGGACGGGTCGCTGGTTGCGGGAACGCAACTGGTCGCGAACATCAACCTCAACCCCATCACGCATCCCGGTTTTCTCGATATCGGATTCACCCGCGCGTTCGCCTCGTCGCAGGCCTATCGCGACAAGTTCGGGAATCGCGACGACATCCTGCCGGCGACCAATGCCGCCGGCCTCGATTTCGCGCCGCCGTTCGACCCGGCAAGTCCGAGCGACGACAATCCCTATACCTGGCTCGGCTTCGAAGCGGCGGCGATCGTGCAATCCTTGGTCGATGAAGCGGTCGCGGACGCGACGCTGACCGTGGATTTCTTTGCCTATGACCTTAATCTCGGCTGGCTGGTCGACCGCCTCGAGAAGTTGGGATCGCGGTTGCGCGCGGTGATCGACGACAGTCCCAAGGATCACAATCAGCCCGCAGGGGCTGAAGGGAAGGCATCCGCGCGGCTATCGGCGAGCACCGGTGGCCAAGTCGTCCGGATGCATTTCAATGGGTTGCAGCACAACAAGGTGATCATCGTACGGCGCAACGGGGTGGCCCAACGCGTGCTGCTCGGATCGACCAACTTCAGCTATCGCGGCTTCTACATCCAAGCCAACAATGCGTTGCTGTTCAGCGATCCCGCCATCGCCGGGCTGTTCGGTGATTATTTCGATGCCGCCTTCCGTCAGCCGGAAACCTTCTCGGCATCCGAGATGGCGCGCAAATGGTACGCCTTCACGACGCCGGGCAGGCCAGTCGTCCAGATCGCGCTGTCGCCGCATGCCGATAAGGAGATAGGGCTGTCGCCGGTCGGCGCGGCGATCGATCAGGCGACGTCGTCGGTGTTCTTCTCGATCGCCTTTCTCAACCAGACCAAGAGCGGGTCGGTGCGGACGGCGATCGACCGTCTCGCGACACGGCCGGTGTTCAGCTACGGCGTGGTCGACAAGGCGAGCGCCGACCCCAAGCCCGGAGCCGAGGCCAAGCCGAGCAGGCTCGATGTCTACAAGCCCGACGGGACGATCGGCGTGGTCGACTTCGGCTATCTCGCCAAGAACGCGCCGCCGCCATTCGGGGCCGAATGGCAGGGCGGCAAAGGCATCAACCTGCACAACAAGTTCGTCGTCACCGATTTCGGCCTGCCGACGGCCAAGGTCTTCACCGGATCGTCCAACCTCTCGCCGAGCGGCGAGGGCGGCAATGGCGACCATCTGGTCATGATCCAGGACCCGATCGTCGCCACCGCCTATGCGATCGAGGCGGTGCGCCTATTTGACCATCTGCATTTCCGCTCGAAGATGAAGGATGCGAAGGTCAAGCCGAAAGGCGCCAAAGCCGACGCAGCGACGCCCCTTACGCTCGCCAAGCCGACCGCGCTGAGCGGAAAGCCGGCCTGGTTCGAACGCTATTATCGCGCCGATAGCCAATATCTGCGCGACCGGCTGTTGTTCGGACACTGACGGCCGGCGCCAAGCGGGCACCGGCCGCCTTCCGCGGCGGTCAGCCGCCCAGAAAGTCCATCTTGCCGATCGGTACGCCCTTCATGCGAAGCAGGGCATAGGCGGTCGTGACGTGGAAATAGAAATTGGGGTGGACGAACCCGATCAGGAAATCGCGCCCGGGAAACTTGAACTCGCCATTGGGGAATTTGAGCACGACCTCGGCATCTTCCTTGCCGTTGATCGCCTCGGCGGACACCGACTTCACGAAGTCGATCGTCTTGGCGATGCGCGCCTTGACCTCGTCGAAGCTCGCTTCATTGTCCTCCATCACGACATTCTCGACGCCGCCCAGCCGAACCATGCAGCCCTTGGCCGAATCGCTCGCGCGCTGGATCTGCGAGATGAAATTGCCCATGTCCTCGATCAGCCGCGCGTCGAGCAATTCCTGCTCGTCGATTCCCTTTTCGGCGGCGAAGGTGCGGGCCTTGTCGATGATCTTGTCGAGATTGGTCAGCGCGCGCACGAAGACAGGCGCGGTAAGGGCGTAAAGTTCGGTAGCCACTGGATTCTCCCCTAGAGAAACGGACTGCCGATCGGCGTCCGCGGGGAGGACATAAGACCTCAGTTGCAAATGAAAACCCGTCTCGACCAGGTTTTTTACCGTTTCGCCAAAAATTCAGCGCGTGGCGGCAACGAACGCCGAACGGAACTGATCGAGATCGCCCGCGGCGACGTCCGACACCGCCCAGAAATCGAGATCGCCTTGGCGCCAATGGACGAGCGTGTAGCCGTCCGTCGCCATCGTCTCGCCCGCCGGTGCCTTGCCCGCCGGCCAGGCGAAGACGTTGATCGTGTGGAGGTTGCGGCGATAGACGATCGCCGGAACGACGCGGCCGCCGATATAATCGAGCCGCCCGCCGACCAGCGGGAAACCTGCGGCTTTGAGGTCGGGGGTTGGCGGCGAGAAGTCGATCTTGCCGTTGAACCACGGCTTGACGACGTGGCGGTCGGAGGTCGGGATGTCGACCAGATGATCGGCGAGCAGCGAGCGGACATGGCTTGCGACCATCTGCTGCTCGAGCCCGCTCGTCGCCGATTGCTGCGGAATGCCGAGCGTCAGCGCCAGCCCCGCTGCGATCGCCCCGCCGGCGCCCCAGCCGAGCCGCGCGGGCCATGGATTGGCGGTATGCGGGGCGGCGGGCAGCGCGGCGTCGATACGGTCGCGCAGGCTCGCAGGCGCAGGCTGTCGCAATGCCGGGTCGGCCATAATCTGGTGGAGGTCTTTCAATTGCTCGAACTCGGCCGCGCAATCGGGGCAGGTGCGCAAATGCGCCTCGACCGCCGCGACATTGGCGGCGTCGAGCTCGTCGTCGAGCAAGGCGTGGAGCAGCATCGGGTCGGGACAGGTCATGCCTGGCGCTCCTGTTGTCCGGCGGCGCGGGCCGGAAGCAACAGCTTCGCCAGCATCTCGCGGGCGCGCGCCAGCCGCGACATCACCGTGCCGATCGGCACGCCGGTCACCGACGCTATCTCGCGATACGACATGTCTTCCATCTCGCGCAGGATCAGCGTTTCGCGGAAAGGTTCTGGCAAAGCGGCGATCACTCCGCGCACCGTATCGACCTCGCGCGCACGGGCCAGCGATTCCTCCGGCGTGTCGCTCTCCGCCGGAACCGCGGCGATGGCTTCGGACTGCGCTTCGGACAAGCTAGCATCGGATACGACGACGCGCTCGCGCCTGATCTGTTCGCCGACCCTGTCGCGCCAGCAATTGCGCAGGATCGCGAACAGCCAGGCGCGAGGCGGTCCGCCGCGATAGGTCTCGAACGACCGGAACGCGCGCAGGAACGCTTCCTGCACCACGTCCTCGGCGACGCCGGCGTCGTTGGTCAGGTAGCGCGCCAGGTTATAGGCCGCGTCGAGGTGCGGCAGCATCAACTCGCGAAAGCGCAGCTCGGGACCGGGCTTCATGTCCCGACCGCCGACCAGTCTTGGGCGAAAGCCGCCGATCACCTTTACGCTCCCCGTCTCAGCGCGCCGTGACGGTCACTTTGCCCGTCATCATCGGATGGAGCGAGCAGAAATAGGCGACTTGACCCGGCTTGGTGAAGGTGAAGCTGAACGACTGGCCGGTGTCGAGCACCTTCGAACGGAAGCTCTTGTCGGTCGCCACCACGGTATGCGGGATATCGTCATCATTGGTCCAGGTGATGGTCTGGCCTACCTTCACTGTCGCCATCTTCGGGCCGAAGGTGAAGTTGGAAATATGGACCGCGACCGGCCCGGCAGCAACTGCCGGGCCTGTGGGGCGGGCGGACAAGGTCTTGCCCCGGGCCGATGCCGCGACAGGGGGATTGGCGCGGCCCGAGGCAAGCGAGGTCGTGACCGCCGCGACAGGAATGAGGACGGCAATCATCAAACGGGAGTGCATCTCAAATCTCCAAAGGTTCTAAGCGAGGGTAGAATCGATCAGCGCGATCCGCTGATCGCCGCGGCGGAAGGTCACGTCGGTGATGCCGAGCATCGAGCGGAGCTGGCCTGGCGGCACGACTTGCGGGCCGGGCGAGGGGGCGGTGCCCGGCGCCGGCTGGGGAAAGGCGGTCGAGCGGGCGGTGTGGAAGGTCATCCGGCCTTCGACCTTCTGCACGATCTGGTGGATATGACCGTTGAGGATCGTCACCGATCCGAAGCGCTTGAGCAGCGCCAGTGCCGCCTGCGCGTCGCCGGTGCCCCAACCCCATTGCTCGTAGACCGTCCAGAGCGGGATATGCGCGAACACCACGATCGGCGTGGACGCACTGCGCCCAGCCAGGTCGGCCTTGAGCCAGGCGAGTTGCGCGGCGCCGAGATTGCCCATGCCGCCGGGCTTGAGGTCGGCGACGTTGACCAGCGCGACGAAATGCACGCCCTGATGGTCGAAGCTGAACCAGCCGGCGCCCTTGCTGCCCTTGCCATAGCGGCTCAGGAACGCCTTGCCGCCGCCTTCGTCGACCATGTCGTGCTCGCCGGGCACGAAGAAAGCGGGAATGCCCGTCTCGCTCAGGATCTGGTCGGCGTAGTCGAATTCGTCGTCGCGCGACAATTGGGTGATGTCGCCGGTGTGGATGATGAAGTCGGGCTTGACCGTAAGCGCCTTCACCTTGGCGATCGCCTCGCGATAGGTGGCGCGCGCATCGGGATTGGCCGCCTTGTCGAAGCCGATATGGCTGTCGCTGAGCTGAAGGAATGTGAAGTCGACCGCCGACGCAGCGCCGGGGCCCGCGCCGTCCAGGATGGCGCTGCGAGCGATGCCGGCGTTCAGCGCGTAGAGCGCGCCGGTGCCCGCCCACGCCATGCACTTCAACGCCTCTCGGCGGTCGGGGAATCGTGGATCATCGGTCATGCCTTGGTGCCTTTCGAACGGGGTCGATGGCCAAGACGGCGGCAGTTGGACGGTTATTCCCGCGGCGATCGAAAAATTCGTCGCGCGCGAATTTTGTGCCGGCCGTCGCTTGCGTAGCCCGCGCCGCGGCGACAAGATGGCGCGTACAGGGGGGGGCGCATGAAAATTGGAGTCGTGCTGTGTGCCGTGGTGTTCGCCACGGCGGCGGGTCAGGGCATGGCGCAGACTACGCCGCAAAGCGAGCCGGCCGCCACGCCGGCCAATCCTCCATCAGTCCCGCTGCCTGCGACGGCCGCGCCGCCAGTACGTGGGGTGGCGGCGATGACGCCGGTCGAGATCGAGGTAGCCGCGCCGCTTAATTCGAAGACTAGCCGAATCGGCGAAACCTTTCCGATCCGGCTCCTCTCGCCCGTGCTGGACGGCAATGGCAGAATCATTTTGCCCTCGGGAACCCTGGGGCAGGGCGAAGTGATCCACGCCGCGAAAGCGCGGGGAATGGGCAAGGCCGGAGAGATGATCCTGGCGGCGCGTTACCTGCAATGCGGCGATACGCGGATTCCGCTGGGCCATTTCAAATTTGCGGTGCGCGGCAAGGATAACAGCACCAATGCGGCGGTCGCCATGGCTGTCGCGGGGCCGTTTCTCGCTTTCATGAGCGGTGGCGAAGTGAACGTGCCTAACGGGGCACATGCAGATGCCAAGATTACGGCCGATGTCGCGATTCCGGAATCGGTTACCGCGCAATGCGGCGGGACGCCGCCCGTAACCATCACTCCAATGGCAGGAAAGGGGAGCCAATGAACAAGAAGATTATAGCGATCGCGCTGGCAGCGGGCGCTATCACGATCGGGACGGGTGTCGCGATTGCTGACGACGGTCCGGCAATCACCACCAAGTCGGGCACGCTGGGCCAGCCGGCCGCGGGCATGGGTCAGGTCGTTTTCTTCCGTCCCGGATCGATCATGGGCGCCGCCCTGGGCTGCACCGTGCATGAGGACGACAAGGAAATCGCGCGGCTTGGCTCAGGGAAATATTACGTCGTCAACGCGACGCCAGGTAAACATCTCTATTTCACCAAGGGCGAGGCGACCGACAAGCTGAACCTCGAAGTCGAAACCGGCGAAACCTATTTCGTCCGCTGCAATATCGGTGCGGGCATCATGGCGGGCCGCGCCAACTTGTCGCCGTCGGATCAGGCAACCTTCGCCAAGAAGGCCAAGGGCCTCACTCTATGGGCTGGTAAGAAGGACGACAAGGACGACAAGAAGGGCGACAAATAAGATCGCCGGATAAAAAAAGAGACCCGGCCGCCCGGATCGCTCCGGGCCGCCGGGTCTGTCGTCACTCTTTAGTTCAGAACTTGACCCGGAACGCGCCGCCGATGATCCGCGGCTCGCTGATCATGCCGGTGAGATTGTTGAAGTCGATCGCGCTGATCGCGCGGAACTGGTTGGTGATGTTCCGGGCGAACGCGCTCACTTCGTAACGCGGCATCGAATAAGCGATCTTCAGGCCGCCTTCGAGCATCGGCCGCCCGCGGAACTCCTTCGCTTCATAGAGGAAGTAGTTGATGCTGCTGCGATAGGCCCAGTCGGTATAGGCATAGATTTCGCGGCCGTCGCCGAGCGGGATCGAGTAGCGCGCGGTCCAGTTCGCCACCCAGCGCGGCGCCTGGGGCAAGCGATTGCCGTCAATGATCGCCTGGCCCGGGCTCGCCAGCGGATCGGTCACGGTGCACAACGACCCGCACACGCCGACGGTGATGCTCGGGTCCTGGATCTCGGTGAAATTGTAGCTGCCGCTCGCGGTCAGCGTCAGCTGCGGGATCGGACGCATATCGAGTTCGGCCTCGACGCCATAGCCGATCGCGCGCTTGGCGTTGAGCAGGCGCGCCGAGTTGGACAAGCCGCCGACCGCGGTGATCTGCAGGTCGTTGGTGCGCCACCAATAGCCGTCGACCGAGAAGCGGACGGTGCGATCGGCGGTCTCACCCTTGATGCCTGCTTCGCCCGATAAGGTGGTCTGCTTGCCGGCAGTGGTCTGCCGGCTGCCGAACGTCACGCGGTCCTGGATCGCCGGGCCGAGATAGCCGGTCGCGGCGCGGGCATAGAGATTGACCTGCGGCGACACGGCATAGGTGGCGCTGACGTCCCAGGTGAAATCGCCGCCGCTCACCTTGGCGCGGCTTGGCAGTACGGCGCCGAAAAGATTGGGCGAATAGCCGGTGATCAGGTCTTCCTTGTGGTCGTGCGAATAGCGCCCGCCCGCGCGCAACGTCAGCTTGTCGACCGGTTTGTATTCGACCGAGGCGAACGCGCCCCAATTCTCGTTCTTGTTGTCGTGAAACAGGTCCTGATCGAGGTTCGCCGCGCGGCTGCCGGTCGGCGGGAACGTATAGTCATATTCGTGATATTTGAGCGTCTGGTGGAAATAATAGAGACCACCCTGGACGCGGAATCCGTTGAACTCGTCGCTGACGAACCGAAGCTCCTGGCTGAATTCCGCCGGCCGGGTAATGCCGCCGGTATTGTCGGGGAACAGAGCGTTGTTCAGCCCGAGCGCGGGAAAGACGTAGTTGTTGCCGCCGTCGATATCGCCGGTGCTCTCTACCTTCGCCTTCTCATAGGCGGTAACCGAATAGAGCGTGCCCGCGCCGTCGAAATGGTAGTCGAGCCGCAGATTGGTGCCCCATTGCGTCATGCTCTGGCTCGTATAGCCGTCGAGCGCGACCTTGCTCGGATCGAAGCCGGGCGAGAAATCGTTGCTGCCCTGCTTGAACAGGCCGGCGCGGAACACGCGCGGCGTGCCGTCGAGATCGCGGACGTGGAAGTTGAGCAGCGCGTTGAAATTGCCGCTCGAATAGCCGAGCTGGAACCGGCCGGCGAGGTCGCGATACCCCTCCAATTTCTTGTCAGCAAAGCCGGTGGTCGAGGTGTTGGTCACCCAATTATCGCGCCGCTGGAGCAGGCCAGAGGCGCGGAAGGCGAAACCGCCGCCCAGCGGCAAGTTGAGCGCGGCTTCGGCGTTGACCGTGTTGAACGTGCCCCAACTCGCGCTGGCATAGCCGCCGACCTTGTCGTCGGTCGGCTTGGCGGAATCGAGCTTGATCACGCCGGCGGGCGTGTTGCGGCCGAACAGGGTGCCCTGTGGCCCGCGCAGCACTTCTACCGACTTGAGATCGAATACCGGGAACGACTTGAGCATCGCGTTTTCGAGCGCGACGTCGTCATAGACCACCGACACCGGCTGCGCGGCGTTGGGATCGAAATCGGTATTGCCGAGGCCGCGGATATAGAAGCGTGGGAAGGTGCGGCCGAACGACGATTCCGCCTGAAGGCTGGGCGTGCGCGACGACAGGAAGCGGATGTCGAGCCCGCCCGAGTTGATCACGGCGAGCTTCTCGCCGGTGATCGCTGTGACCGCGACGGGCACGTTCTTCGACGATTCCGATACACGCGTCGCAGTGACGACGATATCGCCCAGGCCCTTGTCCTCGGACGTGGCGGCGTCGTCCTGCGGCGCGGCGTCAGGGGTGGCGGCGGGCTTGGGCTCGTCGCTCTTCGCGGCGGCGGGCGTGACGGCGATCAGGAACAGGGCGGGCGCGGTGCCGGCTAGCAAGAGGCGCGTGAGCGCTCGGTTGGGCTTTGAGGTCATGAAATCCCCTTGGAGTCGAAGGTCGGCATTCCCCGCCACGATCGAATCCGTGTGTCCCGGATCTTGCACAAAGTCGTAACATGGCCGTCATGGCCCCAAAAGGCGGAGTTGCGGCCGGAATGGCGGTGGCAGCGAGAATAGCTGAGTTGTGATGCGGCCGTGCAACATTAACGACGGGCAAAAAAACCGCCGCCCGGATTGCTCTGGGCGGCGGTTGTCTTTTCGGCTGATGGGGTGCGGAGTGGCCTAGAAGGCCGCCATCACCGCTGGTCCATGGCCACCATCATGCCACAACCCGGAGAGCATGGCGCCGTGATCGATCGCCTGGAGGTCGGAGGTTGCCGGAGCCGCGGCGCGAGCGGTGAGGGCGGTGACCGCGGCCGAGCTCCCGGCGA
>NZ_BCYZ01000066.1 GCF_001598455.1 Sphingomonas pruni NBRC 15498 | reverse complement strand
GGGATCAGCCGCAGCGCATGGATTCAGTTCACGGTGAGCCGCGCGCTCGATGCTGGCGAGGGATAGGGCCGGCGAGGAGATGGGCGTCGCAGGCTAGGCAGGCGCAGCGCGCGAAAAGTGAGTTTTGGGGTAGGGCCTCACCTTTGGGCCGCTGGCGCGCTGAAATCCACCAGCACCGGCATTTCGGGTATGTCTCCGCGCAGCTTCGCCCGCCGCACAATGCTATGCTGGTCGATCAGGTTTTGCGCGTCGCGACGGCCGCTCATGGTCTTGGGAAGCCACATCATCGAAACCCGCTCGACCTTGCGGCCCTTCTTGATCGGGGTGAACTCGACCCAGAAGGGGCAGAGCTTGTTGATTTCCTCTTGAGCGACCTTGAGGCAGTATTTGTTGAAATCGGCGAAGCGTTCCAACTTGCCTTCCGGCACGTTGAGCAGGCCGCGCAGCTCCGCGATAGTGAACTCCTCGCTTTGCTTGTATTCGAGGCCGATACGGCGCTCGATCATTTCATAGAGGCAGAGCGCGTATTTCGACTCGAAACAATACATCACTTGCGTCTTGAGGCGGGCATAGACCTCGCTGTTACGCAAAATCTCAATCAGTTCTTCGGGGATGCGGTAATGCAGGAACCCGTCTTTTTCGAGGCTTTCATCGCTGGGGCCGAGAAGCTGGACGCGGCGCTTAAAGCTCTTGCCGCCCTTGCGGATCGTGACGATCGCGATGGTGCCCATCAGGCGCAGCAGCGAGCTTTCTATGCGCTCATTGCCCTGGTGCGTGCCTTTGAGCGCGCTTTTCGGGATGCGGTGGATGACCGGCTCGCCGATCCGCTCCCAGGCGTTGGCGATCAGCAGGTTATAGATTCGCCGATCGGCGAGGGTGAGGGGGGACAGCTCGACAATATCGACCAGCTCGCCGGGTTTGACAATTTCTCCATAATTGGCGGGATCAAAGGGATTGCCGCGTCCCTTTTGCGCGAGGGTCAGAGCGGTGTCGCCGTCCAGGGCAACCTTTGCCTTTCCGCCATTTACAGGTGAGGTTGCATGATTCATGCGCTCACCTTAGCAATTAAAGTGAGCTAGGCAATTCTTAAAGCTCGCCGTTCGACCATAGGGAGGGGATACCCCAAAACTCACCGATGAAAATGCCCATACCCCAACACTCACCGGACTCGACCCCAACACTCACCTTTACCGACCCCAAAGCTCACCGAAGGCTACCCGAAAACTCACGCGACTCGACCCCAACACTCACTTTTCGAGGCCATTTCTCTAGGTTTTCTGCGGGTTTGAGGCACCCTGAATCTTGAATCTAAGAAGAATCTTTGAATCAGAACGCGAACGGTGAGCTTTGGGGTAGGTTCGTCTGTGGATAACTCGCCACGCTATCCCGCGCCGCTGCTGAAGAAGAAGAAAAGCGCCGCCTCTTGGGGGCTTCGCCCCCGCCGGCTCGCGGCCTTCGGCCGCCCCGGATGGCTAAAGCCATCCTCCCACCCGGCATCCCCCATGATGAGCCGGCTTCGCCGGCACGCTTTTAATTATAAAGGGAGATTAGTCGCACCGTAGCGCCCAACCTTCCAGCACCGCGCCCAGCTCCACTGTCGCAATTGGCTTTCCAGAAAAGCCAGGCGGATAGGGCAGCGATCTATTCGAGAGGGCAGGGCAGGCGGAAACGTCGCTACTGGTGCGATTTCCGGGCCGCTGGACGGCATTTCGGGCGTTCGATAGGTCGGGGAGAGTCGAACGTGCTAAGCCGCTCTATGGGCGTCCCAGGGCAGGATTTTTCTGAAAGTAGATCCTTGTCGCCTCGCCGCGCCGACCCGCGAAAAGTGAGCCGATACCCCAAAACTCACCTTTCGCGCGGCAGCGGTAGATTTTCAACGCTTTCGGACGATTTCACGGATGCCGATATATGGCGGAACGCCATCGGTTAGATATACAAATGATATTATGATGCTTGCGCTTGAAGCCGTTTAAACGGGCTGCACCGGATCGAACCGTCCCGCGAACTCGCGATCGACATAATAGGCGAGCTTGGTGGCGACGATCGGGCGCTGGCCGGCGAGGAACAGGAGCTGCAAATCGGGCCGCAGGGTGCGGACTTCATCGGGGGTCAGCAGCGGGCGGCCGACATGTTGCACGCCGAACGAGATTCCGGTTTCGTCGGCATCGAGAGCGCGGCTCATCGTCTCGAACATCACCGTTTCCTGGCCGAGCAGATCGGAGACGAGCTTGGCGCTGTCATGGTCGTTGACGCCGAATATCTGTAACGCCCCGGCATTGGAGAAGAAGGTGCCGGCGCGCTCGCGGTAGAGCGTGCGGAGCTGGTGAATATCTTGGCAAATCGGCCAGAGCTGGACGCCGTAGCCGGCCATCAGGCCCATAGCGCGTTCGACCGGATCGAGGCGGCCGAGCGCGGCAAATTCATCGAGCAGGAACAGGACGGGGCGGGCAGGGACCGCGCCGCGCGACAGATCGGTGAGGGCTTGCGCGATCATCAGGCGCAGCCAGCGGGCATAGGCGGCGATGCGATCGGGCGGCAGGACGAGGAAGATTGTCGCCGGCGACGCCTTCATGTCGGCGAACGCGAAATCCGAGCGGCCGAGAACCCGGCCCATGCGTGGGGAATCGAGGAAATGGGTATGGCGCTGCGCGGCCGACAGCACGCCGGAGGCTTCCTTGTCGGACTTGCCGAGATGGCGATTGGCGGCGCGCGCGACCAGGCCGCCGCAGCCTTGCATGTCGGAGAGCAGGGCGGCGAAGGCTTGCGGGGCGAGCGTCAGATGATCGCGCAGCGTGGCGAGGGTGCGGGTCGCGGGCGGCTCGCTGGCGACGATATGGAGGATCAGGCCGGCGATCAGCGCCTTGGCTTCGTCGTTCCAATGCGCCTCGCCCGCTTCGCCGGGAGCGTCATAGACCAGCGCGTCGGCGAGCGTCATGGCGTCGTCGGCGAGATCGAGACCGGCGGGGTCGATCCGATCCAGCGGATTGAAGGCGGCCGAGGGCAGGCCGGTGATGCCGAACGGATCGAGGATATGGACCGGACCGAACCTGGCGCGCTCGCGCGCGGTGACGATGGCGTTCTCGCCCTTGGGGTCGATGCACACGACCGGGCCGGGATAGTCGATCAGGTTGGGAATGATCGTGCCCACCCCCTTGCCGGTGCGCGTCGGCGCGATCGTCAGCAGATGGGCGGGGCCGGGATAGCGCAGCAGCTTGCGGGTTTTCATGTCGCGGCCGATCAGCAGGCCGGTATCGGCGCGGGCGAGGGCGCGCGTCTCGTTCGCCGTGGCGAAGCGGGCCGAGCCGTGCGTGTCGTCGCCGTCAAGGCCACCATAGCGCAGGATTAGCGGTTGAAAGAGGGCGCGCAGGACGATGAGGATGACGACTAGGCCCGTCAGCATCATCAATGCCTGGTAGATCAGGGAATCGCGGGGCAGGCCGAGCAGCTTTTCCGCGATGAGCGGCATCCCCAGCCCCAGCACCAGGGCGACGATCAGGAACAGGGCCGCGACGCGCAGCAGATGGCGAATGAGGGCGATCGGGCTAAGGGTCAGCGCCGTGATCGCCCATATTGGATTGCGGCGCGACAGGCGGGCGACGTTGCGGAGCGCGCGGCCGAGCTGGCGGAACCATTCCATGTCAGGCCGTTCCTTTTCCGTTGCCGGCGAGGTGTTCCGCGCAGATCGCGGCTGCGATCGCGTGGAGATGCTTCACGCGGTAGATGATCCACGCCAGTTCGTCGGGGGTGATTTCATAGGCCGGGGAATAGCGTGCCTCGACATAGGCGCGCTGGAGCTGCGCGAAGGCGCGGCGAGCGGCGCGGGTGTCGCGCGGCCAGGCTTCGATCAGCCGGGGGTCTAGGTTTTCGGCGAGCGAGCGCAGGACGGTCAGGCGGTGCGACTTGGGGCTGTAGAGCGTCAGGACGAGCAGGAGGCCATGATAGGCGCGCTCGACGGCCTGGTGGAGCATGAAGGCGGCATGGTTGGTCTTGCCGTCGCGGATCGCATATTCGGCGAGCGTCAGGCAGTAAGCGGCATCGGGGAGCCACTTGTCATAGTGCGCCATGGCTTCGGCGTGGCGTTCCTCCGCGTAGAGCTGGCGGGGCGCAGCGAGGCGCTGTCCCGGCGCTTCGTAGAGGGCGATGCCGTCGCGGGCTATGTCGGCGAAGAAGGGACGGCCGCGCGCGAGCTGGTCGTTCACGTCCATCAGCGAATGAACGATGAAATTGACGGGGGTGGCGAGGTGCCTGGTGACGGTCAGCTCGCGCACCAGATGATCGTCAGCGGCCGCCCACCATGTTTGCAGATCGGTGAAGGTGTCGGAGTTGACGACGATGAGCAGGTCATAGTCGGAAATATAGCCGCTGGCGCGATCCTCGACCCAATCGCCGCGCGCATAGGAGCCGAACAGGATCAGCTTGAGGATGCGGCCGCCCTTGCGCTTGTCGGAGAGCTTGGTTTTGACAGCATCCTCAAATTCATCGAACAGGACGCGGGCGACCCGTTCCAGCTCGCGGCGCTTGACGGCGGGAAGATGATCGAGGCCGTCGCGCATCATGTCGGACCCGCCCCGGCGTTCGCCTCCGCGTCAAACGCTCGCTTGCCGCGCCGCTTCCAGAGCGCCAGCATATTGCTGGCGTCGTCACCCTGGACACGCGCGGCGAGGTCGAGCATCGCACCGTAAAGGGTGGCGCGGTCGTCGTCGGTCAGATCGACAAGGCCGGCTTTCTGGACGAGGCCGCCCAGCTCTATGAGATGGCGGGTGCGTTCGCGGCGGGCCACGACCCATCCCCTCGTATCAGTGCGGCGCTGCGCGGCTTCAACGCGGCGTCTCGCCTGCGCCAGTCTCGTGTCCGCCTTGAGTGTTGCCGCCAGCGCGTCGGGAAGCCTTGCGCCCGCGTCCCTGAAAGAAGGCCGCGCCCTTCACGCGCCACGCCTCCCTTTCGTCCGCGTTGGCGCTTTCGGTAGCAGCGAGTAGCGCGCCCGCCAGCGTGTCGGGGTCGAGTGCGTCGGCCCCGGTGGACGTGACTAGCTCGCCGAGCTGCTGAACCTTCTTCGCCTTGAGCGCGCGCGCCTTGTCGTTCAGCGCCCGCAGCTCCGCGTCATAGTCGCGCACCTTCCGCATATCCTCTCCCTCGCGCCCAGGATCAGGGACGCAGCGTAGCACGATCGCGCGCGCGAGGAACGCCCCCGGCAGAAAAAATGCGGCGAAGTCAATCACGCGAACGTCAGAGAGTGTGAGTGCGCGCTTATACGTCGTTGCCGACGTGCGCTAAGAAAGGCAATATAGCGGCCGTCATGGCGATCTACCATTTCTCGGCCAAGGTCATCAGTCGCGCCAACGGATCGAGCGCCGTTGCCAGCGCGGCCTATCGCGCGGCGGAACGGCTGCACGATGACCGACTCGGGCGCGACCATGATTTCTCGAACAAGGCCGGAGTCGTCCATTCGGAAATCATGCTGCCCGAAGGTGCGCCGGAGCGTTTAAACGATCGCGCGACCTTGTGGAACGAGGTCGAGGCGGGAGAGAAACGCAAGGACGCCCAGCTTGCCCGCGAGATCGAGTTTTCGATTCCGCGCGAGTTGAACCAGGCGCAGGGTGTCGCGCTCGCCTGCGAGTTTGTCGAAAAGCAGTTCGTCGAACGCGGCATGGTCGCAGACATGAACGTGCATTGGGACAGGGGGAAGGACGGCCAGCCCAAACCGCACGCGCATGTCATGTTGTCGATGCGCGAGGTTGGCCCCGAGGGCTTCGGCCAGAAGGTGCGCGAGTGGAACTCGACGCAGCTTTTGCAGGAGTGGCGCGAGGCGTGGGCGGACCATGTGAACGAGCGCCTAGCCGAGCTGGATATTGATGCTCGCATAGATCACCGGACCCTGGCGGCGCAGGGCATCGACCTTGAGCCGCAGCACAAGATCGGGCCGGCGGCGTCGCGTATGCCCGAACAGGGGCTTGAGGCCGAACGGGTCGAGGACCATGCCCGGATCGCGCGCGAGAATGGCGAGAAGATCATCGCCAGTCCCGAAATCGCGCTCGACGCCATCACCCGGCAGCAGGCGACGTTCACGCGCCGCGACCTGGCGCAGTTCGCGTTCCGGCACAGCGACGGCAAGGATCAGTTCGACCAGGTGATGAGCGCGGTGCGATCCTCGCCCGAGCTGGTGGCGCTGGGGCGGGACGGGAAGGGCGAGGATCGGTTCACGTCGCGCGACATGATCGCGGCCGAGCAGCGGTTGGAACGCGCCGCCGAAGGGCTGGCGATCGACCGGGGGCATGGCGTCGCCGATGCCCATGTGACCCGCGCGCTGGCGTCGGCCGAGGGCAGGGGGCTGGACCTGTCGGCCGAGCAGCGCGGGGCGTTGGCGCATATCACCGGCGACAAGGGCCTGGCGTCGGTCGTCGGCTATGCCGGCAGCGGCAAGTCGGCGATGCTGGGGGTGGCGCGCGAGGCGTGGGAGGCACAGGGCTACACGGTGCGGGGCGCGGCGCTGTCGGGCATCGCGGCCGAGAATCTGGAAGGCGGGTCCGCCATCGCGTCGCGGACGATCGCCAGCCTTGAATATCAATGGGAGCAGGGCCGCGAGCTGCTAGGCCCCCGCGACGTGCTGGTGATCGACGAGGCCGGCATGATCGGCACGCGCCAGATGGAGCGCGTGCTGTCCCATGCCGAGCAGGCCGGGGCGAAGGTCGTTCTTGTCGGCGACCCCGAGCAGTTGCAGGCGATCGAGGCCGGCGCGGCGTTCCGGGCCGTGACCGAGCGCCACGGTTGGGCCGAGATCACCGAGATACGCCGGCAGCGCGAGGACTGGCAGCGCGACGCGACCAGGGCGCTGGCGACGGGCAGGGCGGGCGAGGCGATCCATGCCTATGAGGCGCATGGAATGGTGCAGGCGGCCGAGACGCGCAGCCAAGCCCGCGCCGACCTTGTGGACCGCTGGGATGCCGAGCGCATCGCCGCGCCGGATCAGTCGCGGATCATCCTCACCCATACCAATGCCGAGGTGCGCGATTTGAACCTAGCCGCGCGCGATCGGCTGCGCGACGGTGGCGAGCTGGGGCCGGACGTGCGCGTGTCGGCCGAGCGGGGCGCGCGGGCGTTCGCGAACGGCGACCGCATCATGTTCCTGAAAAACGAGCGCGGGCTAGGGGTGAAGAACGGCACGCTGGGGAAGGTCGAGCAGGTCAGCCCCGAGCGCATGGCCGTTCGCCTTGATGACGGCCGCAGCGTCGCGTTCGACCTGAAAGATTATGCCCATGTCGATCACGGCTATGCCGCCACCATCCATAAATCGCAGGGCGTGACGGTCGATCGGGCGCATGTGCTGGCGACCCCCGGCATGGACCGTCATTCCGCCTATGTGGCGCTGTCGCGGCACCGCGACGGGGTGCAGCTCCATTATGGCCGCGACGACTTCGCCGATTATCGCCGGCTTGTCCGCACGCTGTCGCGCGAGCGGGCGAAGGATATGGCGTCGGATTATGGCCGTGCCCCTGATAGTCGTGATCGCGACGCCGAAGCGCGGGCCTTCGCCGATCGGCGGGGCCTCTCGGGCGAGATCCGCTTGCCGGATGCGCCCCGCGAGGCAGGGCGAGATCCGCGCGCGGAGATCTCGCCAACAGAGCGAGGATCTTCCGCAGCGCCCGAACGGGGCATGTTCGCGGGTTTCACGCCGCGCCCGATCGAGCGCACGCCCGCGGCCGAACAGACGCCGCGGCGCGGCATGTTCGACGGCTTGAAGCTGTCGGCCGAGCCGGCGAAGCCTGCCCCGGCGCGTGCCGATCGCGGCGAGGACCGCGCTTTCACGCGCGCGGTCGAGCGCGCCTCGCGTTCGGCCGAGGCGGTGTTGCAGGCGCGCGCATCAGGCGGGCCGGTGCTGGAACATCAGAAAGTCGCGCTCGAACGCGCGACGGAGGCGCTGGACCAGATCAGGCCCGGAGCCTCGCGCGATATGGCGTCGGCGTTCCAGCGCGACCCCGCCTTGCTGCGCGAGGCGGCGGCGGGGCGCAGCGGCCCGATGGTCGAGGCGATGCGGCATGAGGCCCGCGTGCGCGCCGATCCTGCCCTGCGCGCCGATCGCTTCGTGGAACGCTGGCAGGCGCTTCGCCAGGACCGCGACCGGCTTTATCGCGCCGGCGACATGACGGGGCGCGAGAAGGCGGGCAAGGAAATGGCGGGCATGGCGAAAAGCCTTGAGCGCGATCCCCAGGTGGAATCGATCCTGCGCGGCCGTGTCCGCGAGCTGGGGCTTGAGATCGGCATGAACCGCAGCCGCGACATGGGGCGGGGCGATTTGGGCCGCCAGTTGACGCAGGATTTGGGGATAGGCCGTGATCGTGGATTGAGCCGGTAAGGAGAAAAGAACGATGGATGAGGATAGCCAGGAGCGCGACGACCCGGCGCTGGCGTTCGAGCGGTTGCGCGGCGAGGTGTCGTTGTTGCGCCATGCGGTCGAGGCGCTGACCACGGCGCGCGAGTCCATCGACATTCCCGATTACGAGCCGACGCTAGAGCGCACCGAAAAGGTGCTGGGTATCCTGGTGCAGCAGATCGACGGCGTGCGGAAAAGCCCCGCCATGACGCTCACCCCGGAGAATATGGGGGGCCGTTTAAACGCTTCCGTTGCCGAGGCGACCCGCGAATTGCAGCATCAGGTCCAATCCACGAAATCGGCCTTGTCGTCCGCGACCTTCGACTTGCAAAAAATGGTCGCGTCTGCGCGGCGCGGCGATGTGCAAAATCGCTGGCTCGCTATCGCCGGGGGCGGTGGCCTGGTGCTGGGGCTGTTGCTCTATGCGCTGCTCGCCGGCCCGATCGCCCGGATGATGCCGGCGAGCTGGCTTTGGCCCGAGAGCATGGCGACGCGGGCGCTTGGCGAAAAGTCGGCATGGGATGCGGGGCAACGGTTGATGCAGACGGCCGCGCCGGAGAGCTGGGGCTTGATCGTCGCGGCCGCCCCGCTCGCCGATGGCAACCGCGAAGCGGTGCAGGCGTGCCGCGAGCAGGCCGAGAAGGCGAAGAAGCCGGTGCGCTGCACGATCGAAGTGAGGCCCGCGACCGCGCAATAGGTGGAGTTTTCAAGCCTGTCGCCGCCGCACCTGCCCCCGTCATGCGGGATTCACGCCCCGTTCCGCAATGGCTCACCTTGCTCTCCGGGGGCGGGAGCCATAGCCATGCAAGAACATGTCCACGGCCTCGGCCGCTTCTCTGGCGATCGCGTCGGCCGAGCTGTCCAGTTCCAGCCCGCACACCCGCCGCACCAGCAACCGGCACATGCATATCTCCAGAAGCTGTTCCGCCGCCCGCAAACTGGACGGCGCGCGCGAGCGGGGCAAGAGTCGGCCTGCGCGGAGCTGTCCTTCCAGAAGCTCGGACAGCATCAGATGATGCGCCAGTAGCACCCGCCGATAATAAGCGCGGCCCAACTCTGGAAAGCGTTGGCCCTCCGCGACGATGAGGCGGAAAATCGTCTCGGCCACCGGCGTCAGCATGGCCGACATGAACGCCGTGCAATAGTCGATCAGCCGTTGCCGCGCGTCGCCCTGCGAAGGGGCGACGCTGCGCGGCTCGATTTCGTCCAGCCAGGCGGAGAGGGCGGCCGCGAACAAATCCTCCTTTGATTGGAAATAGGCCCAAAGCGTGGCTTTGGACCCGCCAATCTCGGCCGCGATGGCGGACATGGAAGCACCGCCGAACCCATGTTCAGCAAAGTGCCGCTGCGCGATCGTCACGATCGCGCAGCGGCGCTCTTCGCGTTTGATCCCGCGCCGGGGTGCCTCGCCATCAAGATTGCGCGGCACGGAACCGCCTCAATGGCTGACTTGTTGGAGCGGTCCTTTGGGTCGTTTCGCGAGCCAGATTACCCCTGCGAACACCAGAATAAGGATCGTCGCCATCGCATAGAAATCGTTGGTGGCGAGCATCACGGCCTGCATGTCCACCATTCGGGAGAAGGCGGCGAGGCCGGAACCGGGCTGCAATCCGGGCAGAGACGCAGGAGCCATTGTCGGGTCAATGATCGCGACCAGCTCGGCGCGATTTCCTTTCGTCGCATTCTCCCAATAGGTCGAAGTCAGCGACGCGCCCACCGCCATCGCCATGATGCGGATGAAGTTTTGCAACCCCGAACCGTTGGCGATCTTTTCGGGGGGAAGCTCCGACACGCCCAGCGACGTGAGCGTGACCAGACAGGCCGGCACACCAGCGCCAAGCACGAACATGGGGATCGCGACCGACATGAAATCAGCCTGCGCGTTCAGCAGCGCGCGCATGAAGAAGGAGATGGCGAGAACCACCATACCATAGGTGACGATCAGGCGCGGGTCGATCTTGCCCATGAGCCGCCCGACGATCGGGGCCGTCACGACCGCCAAAATCCCCATGGGCGCGGTCGCAAAGCCCGCCCAGGTCGCGGTGTAGCCCATCATCTGTTGCAGCCAGAGCGGGGTCAGCACGATATTTCCGAAGAACAGCCCGAACATTAGCCCCAGCGATAGCGTGGAGATGAGCCAGGTCCGGTTTTTGAACACCGAAAGGTCGATCACCGGATCATCGTCGGTCAGCTCCCACAGGATCAGCGCGCCGAGCGCGATCGCCGCGACGATCGCCATCCAGACGATGAAGGAGGATGAGAACCAGTCCAGTTCGCGCCCCTTGTCGATCATGGTCTGGAACGCGCTCACGAACACGACGAGGAGAAGGAGGCCCACTATGTCGATCCGGCTGCGCGAGATCGGCGTTTCGCGGTTGTGCAGCAGCCACCAGGCGACGCCGCTAACGGCAAGCCCGAAGAAGATGTTGATGTAGAAAATCCAGCCCCAATGATAATTGTCGGAGATGTAGCCTCCGAGGATAGGGCCGAAGATCGGGGCCACCACGGTCGTCATGCCCCATATCGCCAAAGCGATGTTGCTCTTGTCCTTGGGAAAGACCGAAATCAGCAGGGTGGCCGATAGCGGGATGATCGGGCCACCCGCGAAACCTTGCAGGATGCGGAACAGCACCAGGAAGCCGAGCGAGCCGGACAGCCCGCAAAGGATCGAGCAAATCACGAAGGCGATGACGCAGGCCGTGAACAGCCGCACTTCCCCGAACCGGCGCGAGAGCCAGCCCGTCAGGGGAACGGTGATGGCTTCGGCGACCGCATAGGCCGTGATGATCCACGTCCCCTCTGTCGTTGAGACACCAAGATCGCCCGAAATCGTCGGCATCGCCACATTGGCGATCGTCGTATCGAGCACCACCACGAAATTGCCGAACGCCAGCGCGGCCGCCGCCATGGCGAGTTTCGCGCCTGTCAGCGGCGGATAACCCTCAGCACTATGTGCGGACATTTCAGCGTGCCCCGGAAAGATCGACCGTTGCGTGCATCGACAAGCCGACGCGCAGCGGATGCTCTTTCAGTTCCTTCGGATCGAGCCGGATGCGAACGGGAAGGCGCTGGACGACCTTGATCCAGTTGCCGGTCGCGTTCTGCGCGGGGATCGCGGCAAAGGCCGAGCCGGAACCGCCTGCGAACCCTTCCACGCGGCCATGATACACCACGTCCGAGCCGTAGAGGTCCGAGGTGAGATGCACCGGCTGACCGGGCTTGACGCCGCGAAGCTGGCCTTCCTTGAAGTTGGCATCGACATACATATCCTGCACGGGAACAACGACCATCACCGGCACGCCTGGCTGCACCCGCTGGCCGACCGCGACATGGCGCTGATCCACGACGCCATCGACCGGCGCGCGGATGACGGCGCGTGAGAGGTCGACCTTTGCCTGATCCAGACGCGCCTTCGCGGCAAGAACTTCCGGGTTGGTTTCGACGGTCGTGTCCTCGACAAGCACCTGATTGGCGCGCCGCGCGCCAGCGGCGGCCGCGACACGCGCCTTGGCCTGGTTGACGGCGGCTTGCGCCACCCGAACCGCCGTTTGCGAGTCCGACAATTCCTGCTGCGAGATCGCGCCGGGCGCGGCGAGACGCTGGCGACGCCGCTCATCGAGCAACGCCTTGTCGAGATCGGCCTGCGCGCGAAGCAGATCGGCCGCGCCCACGCCCTCCTGGCCTGCGAGATTCACGTCATTTTCCTGAACCTGCCGGACCTGCCGACGCGCGCGGCCGAGCGCCGCTTCGGCCTGCGCGACCGCAAGGCGCAGATCGGTGTCGTCCAGCTCCACCAGCACGTCGCCGGCGCGCACCGCCTGGGTGTTGACGACAGCCACCCGCTTGACCGGGCCGCCGACAAGCGGCGTGACCTGCGACACCTCGACATTCGTGTAGGCGTTCTCGGTCGATTCCGTGTCGCCGGCGATGAAGGTCGCCCATATCCACCAGCACAGGGCGATCAGGACGATTGCGCCGCCGAAGATGAGGAACAGCCGCTTTCGCTTCCCGCTCTTGGACGGGGGCGGGGTGTCCTGCATATCGTGGTCTTGCTCAAGGGTGGCGTCGGTCATCGGTTATTCCCAGTCAAGAGTTGGTATCGCTGGCCGGGACAGCCGCCTTGAAGCCGCCGCCCAGGGCTTTCGCCAAGGCAATGTCGAGGATGAAGCCCCGCAGGCGCAGGGCGGCCGCTTGCTCGCGCGCGGCCAGAAGGGCGTCCTCGCTGATGAGGACCGATTGGTAGTCGGAGAGGCCCCCTTCATAGCGCATCTTGGCGAGGCCATAAGCCGCGTCCTGGCGCGCGACCGCCGCATCTGTCCGATCCACGCGCTCATGGAGCGCCCGCAGCGACGTTGCCGCGTCAGCGGCTTGATGGAGTGCCTGGAGTAGTGTTTCGTTGTAGGTCGCGACCGCCGCGTCATAGTCGCCCCGCGCACCGCGATAGCGTGCGCTTAATCGCCCGCCCTGGAAGATCGGCAGGCTGATCGCAGGCCCGAAGGAACCGATCACCGATTCCGACTTGAAAAGATTGTCGAGGCCGAACGAGGCAAGACCGATGAGGCCGCTGATATTGACGTTCGGATAGAAGCCGGCGCGGGCGACGCCTATGCGCTCGGCGGCGGATTCCACCCGCCATCTTGCGGAAACGACTTGCGGATTACGTCCGACGAGTTCGGCCGGAATGTTTGCCGGCAGGGCGTCGGGGCGTCGGGTGCGAAGTGTAGGGGCTTCGATCGACAGGCCGCGATCCGGCCCCGCGCCCACCAGCGCCGCGAGCGCATTGCGGCTAAGCCCGATCGCCTCGTTTATCGCCGCGAGTTGGGCTTCGGCGCTCTCGACGCCGCCTTGTGCCTGTTCCAGCGACGTGCGCGGCTCAAGGCCGGCATCGAAACGCCGTGACACCAGATCGAGCGTTGCCCGCCGTATCCGCACCGCATCGGTGGCGACGTCCTGACGGACCAGCAATTGCGCGAAATCGACATAGGTGGTGGACACGGCCGCCGCGAGGGCGAGGCGGGCCGTCGCGTCATCGGCTTCGGCCGCCTTTTTCTCCGAGACAGTGGCGCGCAGCGCCTTCCTGTTCTTGCCCCAAAGATCAAGGTCGTAGTTGAGGCTTCCGAGGCCCGCCACCAGCATGTGCCAGTCGCCATCGGTAGGCAGACCGATGCTTTGTGTAATGCGCGATTCGCGCCCGGTAACGGTAGCGCCGACGCTAGGCAGGAGGGCCGCCCGCGCCAGCTCGACCTGCGCGCCCGCCATACGGATTCGTGCGGCCGCTTGCTCGATGGTCGGTGAATCCCGCAGCGCCTCACTGACCAGCGCATCGAGTTGCGCGTCGTCGAAGGACCGCCACCAATCATCGTTCGGCCAATCCTGCGACGAACCCGCGAGCGAGCGCGTCGATGAGAATGAGCCGGGCAGGGCCGGGTCGGGGCGGGGACCAAGATTAGGGATGCTCGCACATCCGCTCAGTCCGGCCACCAGCATAAGTGTCGCTATTCGCCGCATCGTCCACCGTTGGTAATTCAGATTACCGCTTGATCGGTAAGGTAACGGACATTACCAGTCAATGAGGTAAGGCGAATGGAGTTGCAAATGGCCACAGCCACCCACGCGCGCCGTCCGTCGAAGAACGCCAGGCGGGCCGCCATCCTCGAAGCGGCAGCGCAGGTCTTTTTCGAGCAGGGCTATGCCGCCACCAGCATCGACGCGATCATCGAGCGTCTCGGCGGCTCGAAGCGAACGATCTACAACGAGTTTGGCAGCAAGGAGGGGCTGTTCACCGCCCTGGTTTCTGAAAACGCGGGCACGGCACTTTCCGCCCTTGCGGTTGATGGTCTGGAGGGCCGGAGTCTTAGCGAGGTTCTACTTGAATTTGGCCGGCGCTTACTCGCTATCTACATGTCTCCCGGTTTGATCGGCGTCTATCGTTCGATCATGCCCGAAGCTGGCCGCTTTCCAGAGCTGGCGCGCGAATTTTTCGAGAAGGGGCCGGGTCGCGCTTCCGATCGGCTCGCCGAGGTTCTGGAAGAAGCCCGCGATCGCGGCGAAATCGAACTCGAAGATTGTCGGGGTGCGGCAGACCACTTCGTCGGCATGTTTCGCGACAATCTCCATCTGCAAGTTGTTCTTGGCCTCCGACCGCCGCCATCGCCCCCCGAGGCCGAAGCAGCCGTGACCTCCGCCGTCGGGATTTTCCTCCACGGAATCTACGGCGTGGACCGGGAAGGGAGAGCGAAGGGGCAGATGAGCAATGGCTAATACGAAACAGCGACCGCTATCGCCGCACGCGACGATTTATCGACCACCGATCGCAATGATGACGTCGATCATGCATCGTTTATCCGCCATTGCGATATCGCTGGTCGGGATGCCCTTGCTGCTTTGGTGGTTGTGGTCGATTTCCGAAGGCGCCGACGCATATGAGCGCTTTACCGCCTTCGCGACGAGCTGGTTCGGCACATACATCCTGTTCGGGTTGTCCTGGTGCGTGTTCCAGCATCTAGCATCGGGCATCCGCCACTTCGTCATGGATATTGGAGCTGGGTATCGCCTCAAGACGGCGCGCTTGGGAGCGATCGGCACCTTTGTATTTTCATCGACCATGACCTTGGGATTCTGGACAATATTGGAAATGAAATAGCATCGGGACGTTATGTTATGAGTTCCCCTAAGAAGCATGAAATTCAAAGTCTCATAGAGATGCTATCCATTAGCAACAGCATGGGAGCGACTATACAGCTTGTCTTGGTAGTCGCAGCGCTTTGTGCGGTTTTCAGCACATTATTCTGGTGGATACGATGATCGCGATTGTCGCGTCACGTTGTCCCCTAAAGACCTGACGGGGCCTCGCGCGATGGTGGCCAACGACAACGAGCCGATACCGCACACGGAGTGCCGGGAAGGGCGCGTCGAGACGCATGAGGCGTCGCTGTCGGAAAGTCTGTCGCGTCTCGAATTGACTATCATCGCGCTTGCCGAGGCCGACAGTCCGGCGAGCCTTTTCGAGCCTTCCCGCCTGCACAGATGGTATCGCGTTCTTGTTGCCACGCGGTTGCCCAACCGGCTCGCGAATCCGCGACTTGAGGCGCTGCGGCGTTTCGCGATTCTGGCTCGCTACGGCCTCGCTGATGACCCTGGCGAACGTATGAGAATTGCAAGGGCGGGGTTCAACATGGAGCAGATCGAGCTGATCGCGGGCCGGGTCGCGGCCTTTCGCAACCGGCCACATGGCATCTTCTCGACCATAGCGGCTTGGCGTTTCCGCGTATTGGTGCGTCTGCTTTCTACGAAGCAGGCTCCCGACGAAGATGATGTGGCGTCTGCAAACCCGGATATGGGCAAGCCAGTAAATCCAGATGAACAATCGAACGGCGATGAAGGAGCGACAGCGCGCCTAGGTGCGGGTCCGAACACCGATTTCAGCGGTCGTTGGGTCGTTTCTCTTAGGAGCGGCGGCGATGACCATGATCTTCGCGCTATCCTCACCGAATTTGGCCAGCGGCTTCTCACGGCGATCACTTCGCCAACGCTTCTTCCGATCTACAAGGCAGCGGTTGGCGACCCCGGAATTTCGCCGGATTCTATCAAACAATTTTTCGATGATGGTCCCCGCGCCGTGACCGATGGCCTCGCCCATATGCTTCGGAGCGCCGCGACGAGGGAGGAAATCTTTGTCAATGACTGCGCGATCGCCGCGCAGCAGTTCGTGGGAATGGTGCGCGCCAATATCCAATTGGAGGTGGCTCTAGGACTCCGCCCCGCCCCGCCACCAGATGAAATACGGCATGTCGTCGACCAAGCCGTCGAGATTTTCCTTCGCGGTATCCAATGCAAATGCCCGCCGCCGCGCCCGCAGGCAGCAACGGTCCAGCGTGGGCGGCGATGACCGATCGGATGTGGCTGATTCCCCCCAATCCCCAAAACCAGAGAAAGGGAAACTTTGATGTCAAACCTTGTGGAAGTCATGATCGGGACGGAGCGCAGCTCGGCTACGGCGCTTGGTGATTATCATTTCACGAAGCATCCCGCGATCGGCGAGAGAGTGGACATTGATGCGAAATCCCTGATCGTGGTCGATGCTTGGCACCGGCCCAGCACAACATTCGCCGGCTCTAAATTTACCGTTGTGCTGAACGAACACGCCGAACCTGCAAACAGATAGGCGACCACCATCGACCCCCCCCGTCGATGCGATAGGTTGCCGCGCGGCTGCGTGTAAGCAGGCACGCAGCCGCGCTTCCGTCAAATTTTGGTGGCCCGATTCCCCTGCCAGTTTATGTATGATAATGTCCTTTATCATACATTCAAAAGGACCGGGATTGCATGACCGAGAAGGCCGCCACGACACCCCCGCAGCGCCGCCCGATCATCCGGGCCGTGAGCTTCGATGAAGTCGGCGAGGCGATCGGCCGCTTGCTCCCGATCGCCATGCCGCCCACGCGCGCGGCCGAGACGGGCGCATCGGCGAAGGTCGCCGATTTCTTGTTGGCCTGGTGGAACGGCGACGAGTGCGGGCATTTCCCGATCCTGCACCTTTGCAACGTCGATGCCGTCATTGCCGAGGATATGCTGACCATCATGGCCTATCTGGCGCAGGAGCCGACCACCTACGCCGACGCATGGGGCTATCGCGACGCGATGCACGACCTTTGGGTGCGGTATCGCGGCGATCCTACCGAGAGCGTTTAAACGTGCCGGAGATCCACGACCAAAAGGGAGTCCTATGACCGACGACGAGTTGCCCGACGACAACCCCGCCGAGCGCGCCCAGGCCAAGGCGCTGCGCGAGCAGGCCCGCGCGGGCGGCTTGCGCTTCGAGGCGTATCTACCCGGCAGCATGGCCGATTGGCTGCTGGCGCAGATCGAGCGGGGTAGGTTCGCCGACCCTTCCGAGGCGGTGTTCCTGATCGTCCAGAACTTCATCGAAATGGAGCCGCACCGCGACCTACAGGACGAGCTGCTGCGCCGGATATTGCAGGCCCGCATTGACGATCCGAGGCCGGGGATTCCGCATGATGAGGCTTGCGCCAGAATCGATCGCTTGCTTGCCGAGCCTCGCCCCGATCCGGCACGATGGGAGAAGATCGCGCGATGAACCAGCTCGCCCCCCTGCCCTCGCCCGCATCGTCGCCGGCGCTGCCGGCGTTGATCGCGGCGGCCGACGATGACACGCGGCGGCGCTTCCTTGAGTTCTTCGCCGTCACCATCCGCAACCCCCACACGCGGCGCGCTTATGCGCGCGCAGCGGGCGACTTCCTCGCCTGGTGTGAGGCGCGCGGCGTCGCCTCGCTCGCCGGCGTGCAGCCGCTTCATGTCGCGGCCTGGGTCGAGGCGCTGGGGCGCGAGCTGGCCGCGCCCAGCGTCAAACAGCAGCTCGCCGGCGTGCGTCACCTGTTCGACTGGCTGGTGACGGGCCATATCGTGCCGGTGAATCCCGCCGGATCGGTGCGCGGACCGGCGCATAGCCAGCGGCGCGGCAAGACGCCGGTGCTGGCCCCCGACGAGGCGCGGCGGTTGCTCGACAGCATTGACGTGACCACCCATGCCGGCCTGCGCGACCGCGCCCTGATCGGCCTCATGGTCTATAGCTTCGCCCGGATTGGTGCCGCGCTCTCCATGCGCGTCGAGGACGTGTTCGTGCAGAACCGCCGCCTATGGGTGCGGCTGCACGAAAAGGGTGGCAAGCGCCATGAAATGCCCTGCCATCACAATCTTGAGCATTACCTGGTCGAATATATCGACGGGTGCGGTTTGCGCGAGGACCGCAAAGGGCCGCTGTTCCGCACCATCGCGCGCGGCACTAAGCGACTAAGCGATACCCCCCTGCCCCAAGCCAATGCCTTCGCGATGGTGCGGCGGCGCGCGGCGGCGGCCGAGATCGGCACGGCGATCGGCAATCACAGTTTCCGCGCGACCGGGATCACCACCTATTTGAAGAATGGCGGCACGTTGGAGACGGCCGCGACGATGGCGAACCACAGCTCGACGCGCACCACCCAGCTCTACGATCGACGGCCTGATGACGTGACGCTGGACGAGGTGGAGCGGGTGTTGATCTAGGCGGCGACCGCTGGCCCACAGGCCCAGCGGTCGCCCTGCCAATGAAACCCCACCCGCTGCGCGTTGCCGATCGCGGGCGGCTCCCCCTTGCGCCAGAACGCGCGCATCTTGGCCCGGTCATCCATATGAGCGTCGGCGACGATTGCGCGTGCGGCCTGGATGAATTGCCCATGCCCGAACACATAGGCCAGCGAGTCAGCAGGCATGGCGGCGAGACGCGCCAGCGCGGCCTCGCAGCGCCGTAGCAGCGTGCCGAAGCTCTCCGCCCCTTCCCCGTCGCAATAATCAGGATCGGCCGCGCTCCAATAGCGTTCGAGGTGCGGCATCCTTTCGGCGCTGCGCGTGCCGTTCCATCGGGAGGGTTGGAGATAGGTAAATTCTTCGATCGGCCACGTCTCCACCGGCACGCCGGGAAAGCGCGCGATCGTCGGCGCGGCCGTCTGCCGGGTGCGGGTATAAGGCGACGTGACGATAAGCGCGGGCGCTTCCGTCCAGCTCGCCGCGACCGCGCGGGCCTGTTCCTGGCCGCGCTCCGTCAGCTCGATCGTCGCCAGATCGTGACACGGCACGCCGGCGTTGCCGGTGCTTTCGCCGTGCCGGATGAAGATGGCCCTCATGCCGGATTACTGGCGCAGGCGATCGAGCGTCCAGCCTTCCGGCAATTCGTCGCCGGCTTCGGGCGGCCGATTAGGCACCTTGTCGAGAATACGGCCCAGGCCGCTGCCGGTGTGGCCCTTCGCGCGGCGCGTGAAGAACTCGGCCGCCGTCTCGACCGCGCCAATTTTCTGCGCGACCGCCGTTGCGATCCATTGATTGAGGCTAACGCCATCTTCCTTTGCCAGTCGCGCCGCTGCCGCCTTGATCGAGGTTGGCAGCTTGAGCGGGTAGGTCGCCTTGCTCATTGTCATAACTCCTTCAACAGATCGGCGGGCTGCATCAACCGGATTCCGAAGCGCGGGGCTGCGCCCCGGAAATCGCGGATATTATAAGTCACAAGCGCATCGGCCCGCCCGTTAATCGCCGCTTCCAACACCATTTCGTCGTCGGGGTCGCGTAGTTGCGGCCGCCACAGCAAATGCACCTCCACCGGCTCGATCAGCGCCGCCAGCTCGCCAAGCAGTTCGTCCACGGCCTCCAACGTCAGCCCCGACACTTGCCGCTGCTCCGGTCGTTTCAGCACGTCCTCATATTCGAGGAACAGCGACGGCGTGGCGAGTATCTTCAAGCGGCCATACTCGACGGCGCGCAGTAGGGCGAAGCTCGCTCCCGTTTGGCTCCGCAGCGCCGTGGCGATAACCGAGGTATCTAATACGACTCTTTGCATCGCGCTTAATATAACATCCTATGGGATGTTTTTCTAGATGGCTCTAGTCCGCCACTGGCGAAGCGATGAGCCGGCGACAAGGCGAGTAGAAATCAATCATCTGTATATCATAACGCTATCGTTACGCTGTCATATGGACATTAAAAGGCAATATCGGGCGCGACCCTTCGGGCACGGCTCTATCTCCGCGTGACCGCTCCGACCAAGCCCGCAAGCGGTCTTGGCGCATAAGCGTGACGATCCTCGCGTGAGGCAGGGGCCTTGCCCCTGCCCTGTCGTGCCGGCGTGCGCCGGCGTGTCGTTTATTTGCGTGGGGAGAGGGCGTTCCGTCCCCCTCTCCCCAGCAACGGGAATCAGCGGGACCGGGTTGGCGCGAAGCGCCCGCCCGCACCACTCCCGCAGATTCCCGCTGCCCCCCTCTCCTGTCGTCGTTCTTGGGCGTCCGTGTTCCGGCCGATGGCACGGCCATCGCCGGACAGGCGATTTGAAGGGAGTAAAAACGATGACGCAGGACAACCGGGAAAGCTGGCTCAATGCGGTGGCGGCGGGCATGGCCCCGCTGTTCGAGGCGCTGGACGCCCCCCTGCCCGCGCATATCCGCGTGGCGATCGGCTTCACCAGCACGGGCCGCAAGGGCAAGGCGATCGGCGAGTGCTGGGACAACCGGCTTAGTGCAGATGGGCATTTTGAAATCTTTATCCGTCCCGACCTCGCCCACGCGGCCGACGCCATGCCGGCGCAGATCGCGGCGATCCTCGCGCATGAACTGGTCCACGCGGCCGTGGGCATCCCGGCAGGGCATGGGAAGGCGTTTAAACGGGTCGCCCTTGGCCTTGGCCTGGTCGGGCCGATGCGGGCGACGACACCGGGCGAGGCGTTTCTTGTCGCTATCGCGCCGATCCTAAAAGCCGTTGGCCCCCTCCCCCATGCCCGTCTCGATACGGACGGCGAATCCACCGCTCCCAAGAAGCAGAAAACCCGGATGCTCAAATGTGAGTGCGCGACGTGCGGCTATACGGTGAGGACCGCGCGCAAGTGGCTTGAGCTGGCCGGAGCGCCGCTTTGCCCGATCGAGGATCATGGCCAGATGGAGCACGAACCGCTGGACGACGAGGACGAGGGGGAGGGCGGCGAATAATCGCCGCCATCAAATGTATATCGCCTAGCATTACAAACGCTGCTATATAGCGCGCACATTGCCAGCGGAGCGAGAGCGGAATGATATTGGCGGTCGGAAACACCAAGGGCGGCGTCGGCAAGACCACGCTCGCCGTGAACCTCGCGGTCGCGCGCGCGCTTGCGGGCCGCGACCTTCTGCTAGTGGACGGCGACGAGCAGGGAACCGCCCTTACCTTCACGGAGCTGCGCGCCGAGCGGCTTGGCGAGGCTGGCTATACCGCCGTCGCGCTCACTGGCGCGGCTCTTCGCAGCCAGGTCCGCCAGCTCGCCCCCAAATATGATGACATCATCATCGACGTAGGCGGACGCGATACCGGCTCGCTGCGCGCCGCGCTCACCGTGGCCGACACGCTGCTGGTGCCGGTGCAGCCGCGCAGCTTTGACGTGTGGGCGCTCGACCAGGTGGCGGCGCTGGTGGCCGAGGCGCGCGAGATCAACGAGGGGCTGCGCGCCGTCGCGGTCCTCAACGGCGCGGACCCGCAGGGCGGCGACAATGAGGCGGCCTTGCAGATGATCGGCGATATTGAGGGGATCGAGGTGCTGCCCACGTCGATCGTGCGCCGCAAAGCGTTCCCGAACGCGGCGGCCGAGGGCAGGGCGGTGGTCGAGCAATCCCCGCGCGACGCCAAGGCGATAGACGAGCTGGCCGCATTGGTCAGTGCGGTATTTGTATAGCATAATGATAGCGGAGTGAATGAAAATGGCTATCGCTCGTAAACCGAATAGCAAGCCCAAGCCGCCCGTTACCGACGACGCGGCCGACGCCTTCATAGCCGGTGCCGCGAAACCGACAGCGCCGGCGATCACGGAGGCGGCCGAGGACGGGCCGCGCAAGTCGCCGGTCATGTTGCGGTTCGATCGCGCTTTGCTGGCGAAGGTCGATGCGGCGGCGAAGCGGCGC
>NZ_BCYZ01000065.1 GCF_001598455.1 Sphingomonas pruni NBRC 15498 | reverse complement strand
CTAGACTCTGTTTCAGCAAAGCTGAAACGGTTGCGGTACCGGCCCGCTCCCCCGCCCGGCCGCCCAACAGGGTATTCTATGGGCGGCTGGGCGGGGGAGCGGGCCGGTACCGATTCAGCGAAGCTGAAAACGACGCTAGAGATCGCGGACGGTCTGCCCGGATATCAGCGCGCAGAATATTGCTGGACCTGGACCACCGCGCCCGGTGCGCCACCTTGGCTTTCGGCCACGACCAGCCAGCGCCGGCTGCCGGCGCCTTCGCCTTCGACGACCTGACGGATCGGACCCGACGCGTTCACGATCGCGGAGCCTGCCGGGTTGGTCATGAAGTTTGCGATGGGCTCAAGCGTGCCGGAACCGTTCGCCGCATTCGCCAGCGCCAAAATATACGGGTGCTTCGGCTGGAGGCCCGTGACAGAGGCTTGAAGAACCTGAATCAGACCTTGATCGAACAAGGTGACGCTGGTGGGCGCGTTGCCCGTGCCCGGCGCCGACAGCAGCAGGTGCGCGGCCTTGCCGGCAGTGCCGAGCGGCTGGAGGTTAGCCGTTCCGTCACCCTGCGACACGGCATTGGGCACATAGGCAATCGCTTGCGGCGCCTGGCCGATCGGAACCGTACCGATCACCTTGTTGGTCGTCGTGTCGATCGCGGCGAGCTGGTCGTCATTCTCCAGTCCCACGTAGATCCGGCTGCCGTCCCCGGACGGCCAGACACCGTGCGGCAATTTGCCGACCGGTATCGTTGCGACCTGAGCGAAATCGGTGGTGCGGAAAACCTTGACTTCATTCAGCCCTCCGACCGTCACATAGGCGAAGCTTCCTTTGGCCGTATGGGCGAAATTGACGTGGTTGGTGATAGGGCCGGTATCGATCACCTTCAGGATATTGAACGGCGGTTTGGCGTTGAAAGCGACGATCTTGCCGACATCCTTCAGCGTGAACCATACTTGGGTTCCGTCCGCGTTTACGGCGATGTTTGGACAGAATGGGCTCGGCTGCTGGACGTGGCCGACGATGCTATGGCTGGCGACGTCGAACACGACCAAGTCGGGATTGAACGATGAGCAGACATAGCCGTATTTTCCATCCGGCGAGAAAATCGTCATGCCCGGTCCGCCCGGAGTCTTGAGGCGCGCCTTTTCCTCATAGGTGGTCGGGTCGAGGACCGAGATATAATCCTCACCGCGCACCGTCACCCAAACCTCCTTGCCATCGGGCGTGAAGAAGGCTTCGTGCGGTGATCGACCTATGTAGGTGGTGTGCTTCACGGTGTTGGTCGCGGTGTCGATGAAGGTCACCGAATTCGAGCCGATCGAGACGACCGCGAGCGTCTTGCCGTCGGGCGAGAAGCCGAGGCCGTGTACGAGCACTTGCCCCTTATAAAGTGGGGAGAAGTTCGCCGGCTGCGGATCCCCGAGCTTGATGACCCCGATCAGCCGGTTATCGACAGGATCCGTGACCGAGATCGTGTTGGAGAATTGTTCGGCCGCATAGACACGGTCGCGGTGGCTGACAGGCGTATTCGGCGCGGCCCATGGAGCTTGCTGCGCGCAGGCCGGGCCAGCTAGCGTGGTCAGGCTCAGCAACAGGACTTTCGAGTAAAGGTGCTTCATTTCAGTGCTCCTTGAGATGGGCGCGGTTGCTCGACATGTTCGGCATCGACTTGGTCGGCATCGGTGGCTGGGGCGCCGCGGTCCCTTGAGTGGGCGCGGGCGTCGAAGGCGGAAGCGGATCGCCGATCGCCAGGTTCATGGCGGCGATTTCCTGTTGCTGGTCGACGATGATTTCCTGCGCGATCCGCCGCAATTGTTCGTTCTTGCCGTACTTCAGTTCGGCAACCGCCATGTCGATCGCACCCTGATGGTGCGGCCGCATCATCGTTACGAAGTCTCGGTCGACGTCGCCGGTCGGCGGCGCCATCATCCCGGCCATCATCTTGTCCATCGCGGCTTGGATTTCGGCGAGATAAGGCTTCTCGCTCGTCGTCTGAGCGAAGGCGGCCCCGGCCACAAACGGGAGCACGGCGAGGCCAATGGATCGATACAGGGAAGTAAGCGGGCGCACTTGGTGCTCCATCAGTTGGTTCGAACGTGAGACGATGCGCCTTCACGTTTATTCCAGATATTTTTTTGTTTCCGATCGGAAGGAAGGGATTGAAAAAGGGAATCTGTCCGCAACGGAATAAACCACGATGCCGAACGTCTAACGGCTATGAGACCCTCCATGCGAACGCCGGCGGATATTATCGGGGTGGTTCAGCCCCTGATACCGGCGCTGCGACGTTACGCCCGCGCGCTGCTTCGCGATCGCGACGATGCCGACGACCTGGTCCAGGACGTGCTGGAGCGCGCCGTGGCCCGCTGGCATCTTCGCCAAGGCGCCAGCCCGCGGCCGTGGCTCTTCGCCATCCTCCACAACCTCGCGATCGATCGTTTGCGCAAACGGGGTCGACGCGGCATTCCGCTCCAACTCGATGCCGTTCCGGAGGAGCGGCTCGCCGCGCCCGCTTCGCAGGAAGCGAGTGTCGACCAAGCCGATATTCTGACGCTCATTTCCCGTTTGCCGGAAGAGCATCGCAGCGTTCTTCTTCTCATCGGCGTGGAGGAACTCAGCTATGCCGAGGCCGCCACTGTGCTGGGCGTCGCCCAAGGCACCATCATGTCCCGCCTGTCGCGGGCCCGCGAGCGGTTGAGGAGGATGGCGGAAGAGACGGGCGGCGCAAGCCTGCGGCCTTCCCTGAGGATTGTATCATGAGCGAAACACCGGTCACCGAAGCGGAGCTCCAGGCGCATGTCGACGGGCGCTTACCGCCCGAGCGGTCCGCCGAGGTGGAGGCCTGGCTCGCCGACCATCCTGACGAAGCGCGACGACTCTCCTCCTACCGGTCCCAGCGCGACGCACTGCGGGCCGCGCTCGACCCGGTGCTGGACGAGCCACTACCGCCTGCCCTCGATCTCCGGATAGGCGAATCCGCGCGTCGACGTTGGACCGTCGGCGGCCGACCGTTAGTCGCCGCGTCCGCGGCCGGGCTGCTTCTATTGGGAGGAGCAGGCGGCTGGACCCTGCGCGATTGGTCTGCGCCGCCCAGCGTCGGAACCGCCGGACTGGCCCGCGAGGCGATCTCGAGCTTCGCCGTTTACGCAAGCGACAGCACACGCCCCGTCGAACTCGCCGCAGATCATCAGCGCGCGCTGGACGGCTGGTTTTCGGAGCGCCTTTCGCGCCCTGTATCCGCTCCGAACCTCGAAGCGGCGGGTCTCCACCTCATCGGTGGGCGGCTGGTCGCTAGCGAACACGGGCCCGCTGGTCTGTACCTGTACCGGAACGCGGCGGGCGAAAGCGTGGCGCTCTATGTCAGGCCGATGGAAGTCGAAAAGACCGACCGCATGACGTCTCGCGGAGAGAAGGGCGTCAGAGGGTGGACCTGGGCGGATGACGGTCTCGGCTTCGGCGTGTTCGGGTCGGCGCCAGATGGCTATTTGCATGACACCGCCAATCTCGTGCGGGCGCAATTTCGAAAGGCTTGAGCCGATCGGACACCGCCTTCAGCCACCTTCGAGCGTAAGAAAGACGCATCCATGGCCCTTTTCCCGATTTGATGGCGAATAATTATCGTGCGACGGACGCCGTCGACCGCGCACGCAAAGACCATGAGGACTGTCTGCATGACGCTTGAGCAATTGAGGGTCTTTGTCGCGGTTGCCGAGCGAGAGCACGTGACCCGTGCGGCCCAGGCTCTGAACGTCACCCAATCCGCCGCAAGTGGCGCGATCGCGGCGCTGGAGGCCCGACACAATATCAAGCTGTTCAGCCGTGTCGGCCGGCGGATCGAATTGACGGACGCCGGTCTCATGTTCCTCGACGAGGCCCGCGCGATCCTTGCTCGGGTCGAAAGCGCGGAGGTGGCGCTGTCCGAATATGGCGGCCTGAAGCGGGGCAATCTGCGCCTGATCGCCAGCCAGACGATCGCTGGCTACTGGCTTCCCGAACGGCTTGCCCTCTTCCACAGGCGCTATCCGCAAATCGAACTCTCCGTGGCCATCGACAACACGGAAGGTGCCGCCCGCGGCGTGCTGGAAGGACGCGCCGAGCTTGGCTTCGTCGAGGGGAATATCGAAGAACCGGCACTGGCGCACTGGCAGGTCGCCACGGACCGCATGCTCCTAGTCGGACAGAGTCCGGCGGACGAGATCACCAACGACTGGATACTGGATGCTCCCTGGGTCATGCGCGAGCAGGGTTCGGGAACCCGATCCACATTCGAGAAGGCGGTGCGGGCGCGGGGAATCGATCCAAAACGCCTGAACGTGGTCCTGACCTTGCCTTCGAATGAATCGGTCTTGGCAGCGGTACGGGCGGGTGTCGGCTACGCGGTGCTATCGCACCTCGTCGTCGCACCGGCGATCGACGCGCGTATGCTTCACGTTCTGCCTTTTGCTCTGTCGGCACGCCCTTTTTTCGCTCTTCGACAAAAGGAGCGATATCGAAGCAAGGCGGCGGATGCGCTGCTCGAGGCGATCAAGACCTTCGATGCGGGATTGGACTGGGTCATTTGATCGTCCCGCCGATTTGAAATGATCTGCGCTGCGGCGCCTTTGTTCGGCCCGCGCAGCCTCTGCTCTCGGACCCGTCCACGCAACTCATTGATTCTGGGTTGGCCGCCCGCTGAAATCCATCTGATGATCAGATCATAATGATATAGATCGATCGTTAGAATCGAATAATCATAAGTGCCACATCGGCGCCAACACGGAGTTGGCCCGATGATTCGCGCTTCTGTAATGCTCGGCCGCACGCATCTGGCGAGCCGCATCCTGCCGGGACTGGGCCTATGCGTCGCAGTGACGGGCGCGGCTTACGCCCTTCAGGGCGCCGAGCAGCTCCTGTTGGGACGGGTCTGGCTGGAGGCGCTGGTTCTGGCTATCCTGGTCGGCACGATCGTCCGCAGCCTCTGGACGCCGCACGAGGGCTGGTTCCCCGGCATCAGCTTCGCGGCGAAGGTCCTTCTCGAGCTTGCCGTTATGCTGCTTGGCGCGTCGGTGAGTGCGGCCACGATCGTCGCGGCGGGCCCCTGGCTGCTGCTCGCGATCGCAGGAACGGTTGCCGTCGCGATTGCCTCCAGCTTCGGTATCGGACGCCTTTTCGGCCTCAACACCAGGCTGGCGTTGCTCGTCGCATGCGGCAATTCGATCTGCGGCAATTCGGCGATCGCCGCCGTGGCGCCCGTCATCGGAGCCGACGGCGACGATGTCGCGGCCTCGATCGGCTTTACCGCGGTGCTGGGCGTTCTGGTGGTGCTCGGACTGCCGCTGCTCGGGATGGCGCTGCACCTGGACGCTCTTCAATATGGGGCGCTCGCCGGTCTCACCGTCTACGCCGTCCCGCAGGTGATTGCCGCTGCCGCGCCCATCGGGCCCGTCGCGGTCCAGATGGGCACGCTGGTCAAGCTCGTCCGGGTGCTCATGCTCGGACCGGTTTGCCTGCTCCTCTCGCTGGTTGCGCCGAGCCTGCGTGATGAAGCCGACGAACTGCCGCCCCATGTCACCGCGGGTGACCGGCCGGCGCCAGGCCGGCTGCCACTGCACCGCCTTGTGCCATGGTTCATCCTCGGCTTCCTCGCTCTGGTCGGTCTGCGTTCGCTCGACCTTGTGCCTCACGCAGCCCTGTTACCCATCAGTGAGGCAGCGACGATCCTGACCGTAATATCGATGGCCGCTTTGGGTCTCGGCGTCGACATCCGCTCCGTCGCTGGCGCCGGCGGCCGGGTAACGGCGGCGGTGATCCTCTCGCTCGTGACTCTTGGAGGGATCAGCCTCGCGCTGATCCATGCCCTTCACATTGCCTGACTCAGGGATGCAAGCCGACGATCGAGGCGCTCTTCGCGCTCCCTCGATCGACCAGGACCAGCCGACGACACCCCGGATTGAAAGGTCGCTTTATGGATGTTTTCGATGTCGAACTCGCACAGCTTCGATCGCGACGACGATTCCTGGCGGAGCTCGGAATGGGCAGCGGCGCGTTGCTCGCCGCACCGGCTTTGGGACAGGGCCTTGTCGATTTGGCCCTTCCGGGCGGGCCGTCGTCTCGCCCCACGTCCTCGTCTTTCCCCGAAAAAGGCGAGATGATCCTCCAAAGAGCGCGTCCGCCGCTGCTCGAGACGCCGATGGAGGTGTTCGATCAAGGCGTGTTCACGCCCAACGACCGCTTCTTCGTTCGCTGGCACTGGGCTGATATCCCGACCTCGATCGACGTTCAACGCTATCGCATCGCCGTACGTGGTCATGTCAATCGGTCACTCGCGATCTCCCTTGCCGAGCTTCTGCGGATGCCGCGGGTCGAGCTGGCCGCGGTCAACCAGTGCTCCGGAAATTCGCGCGGTCTGTTTCAGCCGCGCGTCGCGGGCGCCCAATGGCGGCACGGGGCGATGGGAAACGCGAAATGGGTGGGCGTCCGTCTCCGCCATGTGCTCGACCTCGCCGGGGTCAAACCTGGCGCGATCGCGGTTCGCTTCGGCGCGCTCGATCAGCCCGTCGTCCCGACCGGCCCTGACTTCACGAAGTCGATATCGCTGGACCATGCGCGCGACGGCGAGGTGATGATCGCGTTCGAGATGAATGGCGAACAAATGCCGCTTCTGAACGGCTTTCCGGTCCGCCTGATCGTGCCTGGTTGGTACTCCACCTACTGGGTCAAGATGCTCAACGATATCGAAGTGCTGGACAGGCCGGACGACGGCTATTGGATGGCAAAGGCCTATAAGATCCCGGATACGCCCCACGCGAATGTCGCGCCTGGAACCAAGGATTTTCCGTCCGTTCCCATCAACCGCATGGTGCCACGATCCTGGATCACGGGCTGGGCAGACGGACAGACGTTTAGCTACGCCCCCGAGCTGCCGGTCGGCGGGATCGCCATGGGCGGTGACGCGGGTGTCGCCAAGGTCGAGATTTCGGGCGATCTGGGCAGGACGTGGCACGAGGCTTCGCTCGGTCCGGATGAGGGCAGGTATAGCTTTCGCCGGTTCGACATGACCTTACGGGTGCCACATGCCGGGAGCTACACCCTGCTGAGCCGCTGCACCAACACTAACGGGGTGACTCAGCCCATGACGCCAAACTGGAATCCGGGCGGCTTCATGCGCGGCTGCGTCGAGGCAGCGCGAGTGAGGCTTACATGAAAAGATCCTTCCTCGATCCGTCGCCTGGCACTCTCGCCTTCGGGGGGCTGGTGTTCACGAGCCTGGTTCTGGTCGCGATCGGCCCGCCGAGTGCACGCAAGCCCTGGGCCATCGAAAACGCATCCAGCCCGGCGTCAGCGCCTTCGCAAGTCGCCGGACCGGACATCACCCTGGTTTCGGTGAGCGTCGATCTCCCGGACGACACCGTTCCCTTTCCCGACGGACCGCACGCCGCCGTGATCAATGCCAACTGCACGTCTTGCCATTCCGCAACGATGGCGTTGTCACAGCCTCGCTTGAGCCGTGATCAATGGAAGGCCATCGTCGAGAAGATGCGCGCCACATACAAGGCGCCGGTGCCCGCCTCCGCCGTGCCGGAGATCCTCGATTACCTGACTGCGATGAGCGGCAAGCTGCCGGTGAACGGCTCGCCGACAGCCGCCTCCGCCGATCGGTCGGGCGGTACCGGATAGGCGGTCGAGACCGGTGAATGCCGGATCCGGTGCGCCATGCGGAGTCTTTATAGCGTCGGCATTGCGACGAGCTCCGCATCGCACCGCTCACGGGCTTGGTCAGTTATTATACCCGTTGATCGTCTCACCGAGCCCCGATCGGCGACGCCCCGCAAACGGGGGATTGAAATTGAATTGCCGGGCGGCGAGGCTGTTGCATCGTGACGACCGATGCGCGACCGACGCGCGAAGGGCCGGCAGGCCCATTTGAAGCACGAGTGAGCGGGGAGAATTGAGCGCGAACGTCGTCATCGTCCGGACCAATTATTTCAAAACGCTAGCCCGCCTCCGCGCTCGCCAGGCGTTATTTGAACGCCCTTGCAATCTGCCAGATCAACATGCCGAAGGTGGCGATGATCGCCACGAAAAAGACAGCAATGGCAAAATAGAACCAGCGCTCGCTGGAGCCGGCATCCAGGAACCCCTGCTGACTCTCCCCCGCTGGTGCCCCAGCAGAATCCGGAGAACCCGCGAGAGGCTTCTGACGAGCAAGCCGAAATCGAGAAGCGGCGTCCCAAAAACGACGGTCCGATCCGCAGGGGCTGGAAACAGCAGTCCACTTGGGTTCGCTATCGATAGTGCGCGGCATGCAACACACCTCCGCAATCACCATGCGGGATCAACGAGCACCCAACGATGCGTAATGTTCCGGAGATTTGCGGTTCCGATATTTCCCCCCGTGACCGCCCGTCGCGGCTCTCGGGTATTTCCGAGCAGTCATAATCCTATACGGTACGGTCCTGGGTATCGGCACTTAGCGATCCCCTGGTTGGGAACGGGCTCCATTTGGCTACGCCGGGGCTCCTCCGAACTCTCGATCGCCAGACACCCTTTGAGCCCTCTATTGGTTGAGGAACTCCCAAACCTTAGAAATCACCACCGACCCCTCGCCGACCGACGAGGCGACGCGCTTGACCGAGCCAGCGCGGACATCGCCTACCGCGAAGATACCGGGGCGCGAGGTCGCATAAGGCGAATTGCCGCCGACCGCGTCGCCGGTCAGCACGAAGCCCTTGTCGTCGAGATCGACCAGGCCGGACAGCCAGCCGGTGTTCGGCGCGGCGCCGACCATCACGAAAACCGCACAGGCCGGTGCCTGGCGATGCGTGCCGTCCTGAGTGTTGCGGATCGTCACCGCCTCGAGCTTTTCGTCGCCATGCAGGGCAGCGACTTCGGCGCCATATTCGATAGTGACCGCCGGATCCGCCTCGAGCCGGCTGGAGAGATAGCTCGACATCGAGGCGGCGAGCGACGAGCCGCGCACCAGCAGCCGGACATGCGCGGCGGTGCGGCACAGGAACATCGCGGCCTGGCCGGCGGAATTGCCGCCGCCGATGACGAAGGTCTCTGCTTCGCGGCAATAGCGCGCCTCCATCTCGGTCGCCGCATAATAGACGCCGGCGCCTTCGAAATCGGCGAGCCGGTCGATCGGCAAGCGGCGATATTGCACACCGGTGGCGACGACCACGGCTCCGGCGCTCACACGACGGCCATTGTCGAACGTGGCGCAGAACCGCCCGCCCTCGAGCGTTTCGAGCTTCGCCACGCGACGTGGCATCGCGAATTGGGTGCCGAACTTCATCGCCTGGATCTCGCCGCGCCAGACCAGGTCCGCGCCCGAAATACCGGTCGGGAAGCCCATGTAATTCTCGATCCGGCTAGACGTCCCGGCCTGGCCGCCGATCGCGGTGTCCTCGATCACCAGCGCATTGAGACCCTCGGCACCGGCATAGACGCCCGCGGCGACGCCGGCGGGGCCGCCGCCGACGATCAGCACGTCGAATTCCTGGTCCTCCGCGAAATCATGATTGACGCCGAGCAGTCGCGCCACCTTGCCTGGAGTCGGGTCGGTCACCACGGTATCGCGGCCGAAGATCACGGCGGGCTGGTGCGCCGAGATCGCACTGCTCCGCGCGACTTCCTCCGCTTCAGGCGATCCCAACGGCAACGAGGTGAAGGGCAGGCGGTTACGGCTGACGAATTCGGCCACCCGGCGGACATCGCGGCTGGCATCCTCGCCGATCAGCACCAGGGATGCGTCGCTCGCCTCCAGCTGGCGGCGGCGGCGCGCCGATAGGACGGTGATGACGATGTCCGACATTTCGGGGATTTGCGACATCAGCCGCAGCATGTCGGCGCGCGGCACTTCGATCACCCTGGTATCGACGACTGTGCGCATCGGCATCGACCAATTGCCGCCGCTGAGCAAGGCGATCTCGGCCATGAACTGGGTGGGGCCGAGCGTGGAGGGAACAAGACGCTCGCCGGTAAAGGCATTGACCACCTCGATCTCGCCCGCCTCGACATAGACGAAGCGGTCGATCGGCTCGCCCGGGCGGCACAGCATCGTGCCCGCCGGATAGTCCACGATGTGTCCCGCCGCGCGCAGCGCCGCCACGTGCGACGGCGCGAGCGGCGTCCGCTGCATCTCCCGCAAGTCGCGGCCGATCGTTTCCATTATTTGTCCCCGTTGGTCATAGGCCCGGCCTTTATTGCTCGATCTGCGGCTTCAGCCCGCGGATCGCGGAGGCAATCAGCCGACCCTCGTCATCGATGAAGCGCGGGATCGGACCGCGCTGTGGCGTGGTCGCGTCGCCAAAATCCACCATCACCTCGTCGACATAACACCAGCCCCAGCCCTCGGGCGGATCATAGCCTTCGATGATCGGGTGACCGCTGGCGTGGAAATGCGCGGTCGCATGCCGGAAAGGCGAATCGTCGCAGCAGCCGACATGCCCGCAGGTCCGGCACAGCCGCAGATGCACCCACCAACTGCCGTTCTTCAGGCATTCCACGCAGCCCAGCGTCTGCGGGGTCACCGTCTGGATCGTGTCGAGATGATCGCAAGTCGTGGTCATCTGATGCTCCTCGGCATGGTTGGGCGAATCCGTCATGGCGTGTTCCTGCCGTGGCGGCTACCCGTTCACGATGGCGATGGCGATCGATCGAGACAAGAAGGAGCCGGGCGATGCTTTGGTATAGCTGTGCAGCTGCGCGCGCCGCAATTGGAGCCCGGTCATGACCAGCTACGATGCCATCATTGTCGGTGCCGGCCAGGCGGGTCCGCCGCTTGCCGGGCGATTGACCGATGCCGGGATGCGGGTCGCGCTGATCGAGCGCAAGCTGGTCGGGGGCACCTGCGTCAATACCGGCTGCATGCCGACCAAGACGCTGGTGGCGAGCGCCTATGCCGCCCACCTCGCGCGGCGGCGCGACCTGGGGATCATAACGGGAGATATCAGCGTCGACATGACCGCGGTGGCGGCGCGCGCGCATCAGGTGACGATCAACGCCCGCACCAATAACGAGACATGGCTGGGCGGCATGGAGCGGCTGACGCTGTTGCGCGGCCATGCCCGGTTCACCGGGCCCGCGAGCATCGCGGTCGACGGCGTGGAGATCAGCGCGCCCCGCATCTTCCTCAATGTCGGCGGACGCGCGTCGGTGCCCGACATGCCCGGCGTCGGCGAGGTACCCTATCTCGACAATACCGACATGGTCGCGCTCGACACCATTCCCCGCCATCTGGTCGTGATCGGCGGCAGCTATATCGGCCTCGAATTCGCGCAGATGCACGCCCGGTTCGGCGCGACCGTCACAGTGGTCGAACGGGCCGACCGCCTGGTACCGCGCGAGGATCCGGAGATTTCCGCAGCGATCCAGGCGATCCTCGAGGATGAGGGCATCGCCGTTCGCACCGGCGCCAATTGCATCGGCTTTCGGCCGCATCCCGACGGCGTCGCGGTGTCGGTCGATTGCACCAGCGGGGAACCGGAGGTCATCGGCAGCCACGTGCTGCTCGCGGTCGGGCGGCGGCCCAATACCGACGACCTGGGGCTCGATGCCGCAGGCGTCGCGGTCGACCAGCGCGGCTATATCATCGTCGACGACCGGCTCGCGACAAATGTCCCCGGCATCTGGGCCTTGGGCGATTGCAACGGGCGCGGCGCGTTCACCCATACCGCCTATAACGATTTCGAGATCGTCGCGGCGAACCTGCTCGACGGCGGCGATCGCAGGCTGAGCCAACGCGTTCCCGGCTATGCCTTGTACATCGACCCGCCGCTTGGTCGCGCCGGCATGACCGAGACCGAGGCGCGGGCCAAGGGCCACGACGTGCTGGCGTCGACCCGCCCGATGACCCGCGTCGGCCGCGCGGTCGAAAAGGGCGAAACCAAGGGGATGATGAAAGTCGTCGCCGACCGCGCGACACGACGCATCCTCGGCGCCGCGATCCTCGGCACCGGCGGCGACGAAGCGATCCACGGCATTCTCGATGCCATGTCGGCCGACGAGCCGTTCGACACGTTACGCTGGGCGGTGCCGGTGCATCCGACGGTGTCCGAGCTGATCCCGACCTTGTTGCTGGGACTGGAGCCGAAGAGCGAGTGACTTGGGCATATCGGGACTCAACTAATCCTCCCCCGCCAGGGGGAGGTGACAGGCACAGCCTGGCGGAGGGGGAGGAAGCACAGTCGCGAGTGATTCGCCGTCCGCCCCCTCCGTCGCCTCCGGCGCCACCTCCCCCTGGCGGGGGAGGATTGAAATTGACGATAGGCTCCGACTCGACAGTTTTAGGAACGGTCCAACTCGGCCAGCACATCACCTAGATCACCCCCAGCCCGCGCCAGCCGATCGGCGGCGTCCTGCGGGCTGAGCCCACGGGCGATCAGCACCGCTCGCCGCAAGTCCCTGCCCGCGAGTTCAAGCGCATCCTCCGCCCGGGCTTCGTCGATGCCGGCCAGCGTCGCCACCATCCGCCGCGCGCGCTGGGCCAGCTTTTCGTTCGAAATCCGCATGTTGACCATCAGTCCTCGGTGGACGAGGCCGCAGCGGATCATGATCGCGGTCGACAGCATGTTGAGCGCGGCCTTTTGCGCGGTGCCGGCCTTCATCCGGGTCGATCCCGCGACGATCTCGGCGCCGGTATCGGCGACGATCGGGTGATCGGCCGCCGCCAGCAAAAGCGTGCCGGGATTGTTGGCGATGGCGATCGTCAGCGCGCCGCGCGTCCGCGCCGCTTCGAGCGCCGCGACCGCATAAGGCGTGCGGCCACTCGCCGCGACCGCGATCAGCACGTCGTCGGGGCCGACATCCGCCGCCGCCACCTCGTCTCGCGCCACCGCGACATTATCCTCGGCGCCTTCGACGCTGCGCATCAATGCCCCGGTGCCGCCCGCCACCAGGAACACGAGCCGATCCGACGGCCAATTATAGGTGGGGGTGAGCTCGACCCCGTCCTGCACCGCCAGCCGTCCAGAGGTCCCCGCGCCGGCATAGACCAGCCGTCCGCCCTTGCGCATGCGAGCCGCGGCCGCCTCCGCCGCGGCCGCGATGGCGCCGGTCTGGTCCTTGAGCGCGGCGATCGCGGCAAGCTGTCCTTCGAGCATCGTTTCCACCACCGACACGGTCGGCCAGCGGTCGACATCGGCGAAGCGGGGATCAACGGTTTCGGTCGGCATCAGGGCCCTCGAAGACAAAAGTGCGAATGGGGAGTAGCGATCCCAACTACCGGCACTGGCCGGCCGCGCAAAGCACGGCCGCTATAACCAGCATGACACCACCTATAACCGAGGCGACAGTCGCGCCAGATTGAGGCTCGACACCGCCCCGCCCTTCCGCAATGCCATGCTCATGCCAGGCACGAGTGCAGTTCGAACGGCACGTGACGGGATTCCTGCTCTTTCCGGGACGATGGCGCGTGGCTGAAATCTATCTCGGGGTCGATGCCGGCGGCAGCCATTGCCGCGTGCGCGTGACCGATGCCGGCGGTCAGGTGCTCGGCAGCGCCGAAGGCGGCCCCGCCAACACGCGCATGGGGCTTTATCCGCTCTACGACCGCTTGCTGAACGTCACCGGCGAGGCGCTGCAGGCGGCCGGAATTCCCGAAAGCCGATGGAACGAAGTCGCCGCCGGCATGGGCATTGCCGGCATTCGTCGGCCCGGCATGTCCAAGGCGCTCGCAGCGCTCGACTTTCCGTTCGCGAGCATAATGCTCGACAGCGACGCCGCGATCGCCAATCTGGGCGCGCATAATGGCCAGGACGGCGCGATCCTGGTGCTCGGCACGGGGTCGATCGGTTTCGCCCAGATCAGGGGCGAGCGGTTCACGGTCGGCGGCTATGGCTTTCCGATCTCCGACGAAGGCAGCGGTGCGGCTTTGGGCTTGAGCGCGGTGCGCCACGCGCTGCGCGCGATGGACGGGCGGACCAAGCGCACGCCCTTGTCCAAGGAAATCGCGGGGAAGTTCCGGCACGACACATTGCGCGCGATCGCCTGGATGGATCAGGCAGCGCCGGGCGACTATGCCAGTTTCGCCCCGCTGGTGATGAATTATGCCGAGGCCGGCGACGAGATCGCACTATCGATCGTCGAGGACGCGGTGCTCCATGTCGAACGCTTCATCGCGACGATCTTCGCGCGCGGGGCCCCGCGCCTGGCGCTGGTCGGCGGGTTGTCGGCGCGGCTGCGCCCCTGGCTCCGCGTCCGCACCGCCGAGCGCCTGGTCGAGCCGCTCGGCGATCCGGTGTCAGGCGCGCTGTTGCTGGCGAGAGGGTTGGGCGGCGAATGACGGAACGAGACGCGGCAAATCGGCAATCTGCATTGCTCCTGCAAAACCAGGAGCCCAGAATAGCGAAGTACCTGACGGCCCTTGGCTCCTGCTTCCGTAGGGGCACCTTTGTCCTCGCCGCGGCCGCCTGCGCGCTCATCCTGACCGGCCAAGCCGTTCCGGCCGCCACCTCGACCCCCGCCCCGGCACGGCAACTGGTCGTCGCCACCGCCGCGCAGGATACGCGCTTCGCGCCGGCCTTCGCCGAGGTCGACGCCTGGGTCGCGAAGAAGGCCTTTCCCGGCGCGGTGCTCGCGGTGGGGCAGCATGGCCGCCTGCTCGCGCTCAAGGCGTTCGGCCGAATCGATTCCGCTCCCGACGCGCCGCCGATGCCGGTCGACGCGATCTTCGATCTGGCCTCGCTGACCAAGGTGATCGGCACGACCACCGCGGCCGAAATCCTCTACGACCGCGGCCGGCTCGAGCTCGACGTCCCGGTGACACGATATCTACCGGAATTCGGGGAGACGCCGGGCCACGAGAATATAACCGTCCGAAACCTGCTCTCGCATAGCTCGGGCCTGCAATCGGCGGACGGCGTATGGAGGCACGCCAAGGATCGGCAGGACCTGCTGCGCCAGCTCTACGCCACGCCCGCGCTAACACCGCCCGGGACCGCATACGCGTATCGCGACACCAACATCATCCTGCTCGGCGAGATCGTTCGGCGCCTGTCCGGTCAGCCGCTCGACCGCTTCCTCGGGCGCGAAGTCTTCGCCCCGCTCGGCATGAGGGATACCGGCTTCCGGCCGTCGCGCGCCCTCCTCCCCCGCATCGCACCGACCGAGCAGGACGACAATTTCCGCCACATGCTGGTACGCGGCGTGGTTCATGACGAGAATGCCTATGTGATGGGCGGCGTGGCGGGCCATGCCGGACTATTCTCGACCGCCCGGGACCTGTCGGCGCTCGCGCAACTCTATCTCAATCATGGCAGCTATCGCGGCAAACGCCTGATCAAGGCGAGCACGATCGCCTTGTTCGAAACGCGGCAGAACCTGCCGCCGGGCAGCTCGCGCGCGCTTGGCTGGGACATGCCGACGCCGGGCGGTTTTGCCGGCCCCCTCGCCTCGCCGCACGCGATCATCCATACCGGCTTCACCGGCACCTCGATCTATATCGACCCCGATCGCGACGCCTTCATCATACTGCTCACCAACCGGGTCAATCCGACGCGCAACAACATGCTGATTGCTCAGGCGCGGCCGGCGATCCACAGCGCCGTGCTGTCGATCCTCGACGGGGCCGCTCAGAAGAAATGATCCGCGGCCTTGTCCTTCTGCTGCTCGCGCTGGCCGCGGCGACGCCCGCCGCCGCGCGAGTCCGCACCGGAATCGACGTGCTGGAGGATCAGCATTTCGCGCCACTGCGCGCTATCGCCGCGCGCCATGGCGGGCGTTTGCGCCTCGGCATACTCGCCAATCCGGTCAGCCGGGATGGCCAGGGACGCCGCACGATCGACGTGCTGCGCGACGATGCCCGCGCTGCGGTACCGGGACTCGAGGTGGTGCGGCTGTTCAGCGGCGAACATGGCATCGATGCCGCGACCGACGACACCGATATCGACGACAGGATCGACAAAGCGAGCGGCCTGCCGATCGTCAGCCTGTACGGCCGGGCCGACGCAGAACGCCACCCCAACGCCCAGCAAATGGCCGGGCTCGACGCCGTAGTGATCGACCTGCAGGATGCCGGCGTGCGCTACTGGACGTTCCAGACGCTGACCAAATATTTCCTCCGGGCATCGGCGGCGTTCAAGGTCGAGGTCATCCTGCTCGACCGGCCCAATCCGATCAACGGCATCGCGGTGCAGGGTCCAGTCTCCACGCCCGGTATCGAGGATTACACCACGCCTTTTCCCGAGCCGATGCGCCCGGGCATGACGCTCGGCGAGCTCGCGCGGATGTTCAATGGCGAGGAGCGGATCGGCGCGGATTTGACCGTCGTTCGCATGACCGGCTGGAAGCGGAGCGACTGGTATGACGATACCGGGCTGCTGTGGATCAACCCTTCGCCCAATCTGCGCAGCGTGAACCAGGCGACCGCTTATGCCGGCACCGCGCTGCTCGAAGGGACCAACGTCAACATCAAGGGACCGGGCGACGCGCCGTTCCTGCGCTTCGGCGCGCCATGGATCAGGGCGACTGAGCTCGCCGCCCATCTCAACGCGCGGGCGATTGCGGGCGTGAGCTTCCTGCCGGTCAGCTATGTCGCGGCAAGCGACAAGCTCTACCCATTTGCCGGGCAACGCGTTCAAGGCGTCGAGATCCTAATCCAGGACCGCACCAGGCTCGACGCGCCGGCGCTGGGCGTGGAGATCGTCGCCGCGCTTTGGAAGCTGTATGGCACGGCATTCCAGATCGATCGCGTCGACCGGCTGCTGCGTAATCGCGCCGTGTTCGAGCAGATCAAGGCCGGCAAAGATCCGCGTTCGATCGCGTTAGGCTGGCGGGCCGACCTCACCCGCTTCAAGGCGCGGCGCGCGCGCTATCTGCTCTACTGATGGCCGCATCGCTGCCATTCGGCCTGCTCGATTGGGTCGTGATCCTAGGTTATGTAGCGCTGCTGGTCATCGGTGGCTGGTGGTTCACGCCGCGGCATACCGGCACAGCGAAGGAATATTTCCTCGCCGGCGGCAATGTGCCGGCCTGGCTCGCCGCCATCTCCGTCCTGTCGGCGACCCAATCCGCCGCGACGTTCCTGGGCGGGCCCGATTTCGGCTATCATGGCGACTTCACCTATCTCGGCACCAATCTCGGCGGGCTGATCGGCGCGATCTTCGTCGCGAAAGTGCTGATCCCGCGCTTCTATGCCGCGCGGGTGACGACCGTCTACGAGCTGCTGACGCTGCGTTACGGAATGCTCGCGACGCGCTGGACCGGAGCGATGTTCCTGGTCGGGCGGGTCCTGGCCAATGGCGCGCGCCTCTATCTGGCGGCGATCGCGGTGGCGATGGTGATGACCTCGACGGTCAGCGCCCAGGGCATCGTGATCGCGGCGAGCGTGCTGGTCGTCGCCAGTTTCCTCTCGACCTTTGTCGGCGGATTGCGATCGGTGCTGTGGATCGATCTCTTCCAGTTCGTGATCTTCCTCGGCGCGGCGATCGGCGTGCTGATATTCCTGCGCCTGTCGATCCCGGCGACCAATGCCGAGATCCTCCAGGGCCTTGCGCACGCGCCTGGCAATGTCGACAAATTGCGCCTGTTCGATTTCTCGTTCGATCCGTCCAAGCCGTTCTCGCTGTTCGCGATCGTCACCGGAATCGCTTTGCTCTACGTCGCCTCGTCAGGCCTCGACCAGGATACCACCCAGCGGCTGCTGGCCTGTCGCGATGCGAAGACCGGCGCGCGCAGCCTCTATTGGTCGGTATTCGCCACGGTGCCGGTGGTGGCGATTTTCATCACCATCGGGCTGCTGCTCCACGTCTTCTACGACCGCGCCGAATTGATGGGCGGCGCCACCGCGATCGCCGGCCAAGCCTTCGACGGCGAGAAGATCAGCATCTTCATGCACTATATCCTGACGCAATTGCCGTCGGGGCTACGCGGGCTGGTCACCGCGGGGATCGTCGCCGCCGCCGTCGCCACGACCAATTCCGCGCTCAACGCCATGTCGTCGGTGCTGATCCAGGATTTCTACCGCCCCTGGCGCGAGCGGCGAAGCGCAGCCGAGGAATATCATTACGTACAGGCGGGTCGCGCCGGGATGGGCGTGATCGGCGTGGCGATGCTCGGCGTGGCGGTGCTGTCTTTCTATTGGCAGCATTATGCCAAGCTCGGCCTGCTCGAATTCGCGCTGCAGGTGATGGTGTTCGCGTATGCCGGGCTGCTCGGCGTCTATTTCGCTGCGGTGCTGACCCCGCGCGGGAACAGCATGTCGGTGATCGCGTCGCTGATTGCCGGCTTCGTCACCGTGTTGCTGCTCCAGCCGGCTATCGCCACCGCGATCGGGTTGCCGGCGGTCTTGTGCCACCTGGCCTTCCCGTTCCAGCTCTGCATCGGCACCGTTGTCGCGTTCGCGATCGCCATTGCGCCGAGCGGACGACACGACGCAAACGGCCGAGCCGCGCGGCGCGTTCCTGACCCTAGCGCGCCTGTAGCACCATATTGAATGGCCCCTCGGTCACACGTCGGACCGACTCGAATCCGCCTTGCCGAATGACCTCGGCCAGCTTGGCTTCGCCGGCCTGCGCGCCGAGGCCCTCACCGACTTCCTGGTCGAGTGAGGTCGGCACGCAGATCATCGTCGAGGCGTTGTAATAGAGCCGGCCGACGGGGTTCATGTTCTGCTCCGGCGCATCGCCCGCAATCGGTTCGACGATCATCCAGCTGCCACCCGGCGCGAGGATTTCGTGCATATGTTGGGCGCAGCCGCGCGGGTCGCCCATATCGTGCAGGCAATCGTACATGGTGATCAGGTCGAAGCCCTGCTCGGCGATATCCTTCGCGGTCGCCACCTCGAACCGCACGCGATCGCCCAGCCCGTGCTCGCCGGCATGCCGCCGCGCCTCGTCGATCGAGGGTTCGTGGAAATCGTATCCGACAAAGCTGCTCTCGGGATAGGCCTCCGCCATCAACAGCGTCGAAAAGCCGACCCCGCAGCCGATATCGGCGACCCGCGCGCCGGCATGCAGCTTCGCCTCCACGCCATCGAGCGCAGGAAGCCACGCCTGAACGATGTTGTTGACGTAACCGGGACGGAAAAAGGCGCCGGTCGCGCAGAACAGGCATCCGGCATGGTCGCCCCAGCGCACGCCCTTGCCGTGGCGAAAGCATTCCTCGACCTTGGGTTCGGCCTCGATCATTGCGGCGACCAGCTCGAACGCGCCGGCGAGATAGACGGGGCTGTCGCGGTGGTGGAACACCATCGCCTGTTCGGGCGACAGGCTGAATCGCTCGCTGGCCGGGTCATAGTCGACATAGCCATTCGCGGCTTGGGCCAATGCCCATTCGCGTACATAACGCTCGTGCAGCCCGCCGGCGCGGCGCGCCAGTTCGGCCGCGGTCGCGGGGGAGTCGGCCAAAGCGTCGAACAGGCCAAGACGGAGGCCCAGGCGAACGGTCGGCACGCTCATCGCGCCCCCCAGATCGCCCAGCATCTTTCCGACAAAGGCATGAAACTTAGCGTCGTCGATAGCGGCAGCCATGGCATGTCTCCCCATGCGTGATGCGCCCGACGCTCCGTCTTTCGTGGAGTCCTGACAAGCGTATCACAGGCGCGCGGCCACCGCGAATCGGGCGCCTAGCGGCATTCCTCCTCAGCGACTTCCCTCGAAATGCGCCTTCATCATCGCCAGTCCGTGCGCCATCGCTGGCGACACCTGTTCACTCAGCGCGTCGGGCAGCAGATCGGCGATCCAGGTGACCTGGGCGCCACCGGCTGCGGCCGCGACAGTCAGGGCACCGTTGTGATGCTCGAACTCCTTGATCGCCCAGACGATGCGCCGGGCGGCGTCGTCGATCGAAACGATCGTCTCGTCGACCACCCGTCCGTTGACGAAGGTGACCCGGCGGACCGGCGCGCCGTCGCCGGGCAGCATTTCGGTGGCGGTGACGAAGCCGGGGACGAGGCGATCGTGCAGGCGACCGACATCGCGTGCGGCGTTCCATATCGCGTCCGGATTCGCCGCGATGAAGATCTGGTGATGAATGGAAGCCATGACATTTCTCCGGTCTTTGGGATCGCGATCGGATATCGCCGTCACCGCGATCCGGCTGGCAGGATTCGGACGCGGTCAACGGGATTGGGCGACAGGAACTGCGCAACCAACTATAGTCGGATGGCGATGGCACATGCCGCCGATCCGCCAGCCGAGCTCGATTTCGAGTTCTGCGAGCGCGTGCGCTATGCACGCGATCCGGCGTACGACGGCGCGATCTTCATCGCGGTCACCTCGACCCGGATCTATTGCCGGCCGGTTTGCCCGGTGCGCCAGCCCATGTCGCGCAACGTCCGCTATTTCCCGAGCGCGGCCGCGGCGGAAGCCGCCGGTTTCCGGCCCTGCCTGCGCTGCCGGCCGGAAACCGCGCAGCATTCCCCGGCCTGGCGCGGGGCGCGCGCCACGGTCGACCGCGCGCTGCGGCTGATCGAACAGGGTGCGCTCGATCAGGCTGGGGTCGAAGCGCTGGCCGAGCGGCTTGGCATCGGCGGGCGCCATCTGTCGCGCCTGTTCCGCCGCTATCTCGACACGACCCCGCTTGCGGCGGCGCGCACGGCGAGAATCCAGCGCGCCAAGCGGCTGATCGACAGCACCGACCTTGGCATGACCGAGATCGCGCTGGCATCGGGGTTCGGCAGCGTGCGATCGTTCAACGCGGCGTTTCAACAGGCCTATCGCCGCCCGCCGACCGCGATCAGGCGGCGCGCGGCCGGGTAGAGGCTCAGGCGGTGCCCATCACCTGGACCGCGAACCGCTCCATTTCCTCTTCCTGTGGGCTCATCTGGAGCAGCAGCAGGTCGAGACCGGCATCCGCATATTCGGCGATCCGTTCCTTGAGCTGTTCGGGTGTGCCGACCAGATTGGGACGCAGGCCGCGGTTCGACACCGAATATTCCTGGATCTTGAGCTCGCGCTCGAGCTGGGTACCCGACAGCCATTGGTCGAAATTGGCATAGCCCGCAGGCAATTCGCTGACGGTGGTGATGCGCTCCAGTTCGCGCTTCGCCTCGGCCTCGCTGTCGCGGACGATCGCGTAAGCCGCCATGCCGTATTGCATCCGGGCGCCGCCCGCCGCCTCACGCCGCGCCGCCATGTCGGCGATCTTGGGCTTGATCGCCTCGGCCGGGTCGCCGTGCATGACATAAGCGTCGCATTGCGCCGCAATCATCGTCTTGGCCTTTTCGCTCTCGCCGCCGGCATAGACGGTCGGGCGCTTGGCCGGCTTGGGCGAGCAGATCGCGTCCTCGGTCTTGTAGAACTGACCGTCGAAGCTGAAGCGCTCCTCGGTCCACAGCCCGTCGACCACCTTCAGCCATTCCTCGGTGCGTGCGTAACGGTCGTCATGCTGGTCGAATTGCAGGCCATATTGCCGCGCCTCGTCCGCCCACCAGGACGACACGACGTTGAGCGCGAGGCGGCCGTTGGAGATGCGGTCGATATTCGCCGCCGCCTTGGCGAACAGCGCCGGGTGGTGGAAGTTGGGACGCACCGCGACCATCAGCTCGATCGTGTCGGTCACCGCCGCCAGCGCCGCCGCGGTCGACCAGGCATCGAGCGCGGGCTGTTCGACACCCTTGATGTCGTTCAGATTGAGCTCGGCGATCAGCGACAGGTCATAACCCCATTGCTCGGAGCGCTGGGTCAGCCGCTTCACATAGTCCCAGCTTGCCTGCATCCCCTCGTCGGGGACGTTCCGCAGCCAACCGCCGAACACGGGCATCCAGTAACCGTAGCGCATCAGGATTTGGCCTCCGAAATCAGGGTGTCGAGCCAGTCGATCAGCTTTTCGTGCGGGTCCCAGCCGAGGACGTTCATCGGCTGCGCGACGAAATTGGATAGAGCATTGATGTCGTAGAAGCGCGGCGTGCCATCGCGATCGTCGATCATCACTTCGATCCCGCCGACGTCGAGGTTCATCGCGCGAGAGATGGTCTCGACCGCCGCGATCAGTTCAGGCGCAGGCTCGGCCGCTTTCATGCTGATATTCGAATCGGCGACGCAGGCATCGGCCGGACACAGGTCGAATGCTCCGCCGCCGGCGATCTCGATTGCGTAGAGGTAGGTGCGGTCGAGCGTCTCGATCCGCGTGATCGTGCCCCCGCGCGCGGGGACGTAGTCCTGGACCAGCAGCACGCCGTCGACGCTGACCGGCAATTGCTTCTCGGCAACTGCCCAGCGTAGCTCGGCCATATTGTCGAAGCGCATGATCCCCGCGCCCGATCCGCCAATATTGGCCTTCACCACCAGTGGGAACGCTAAGGTCGCCGCAGCCGCCTCGATATCGGCGGCGCGATGGACGACGCGCGTCTCCGGGATGGCGAGTCCCAGATTGGCGATCAGCGCGAGTTGGCGCGCCTTGGACGCGTCGATCGCCATGACTTCGGCACCGTTGACCACGCGCGCGCCAGATCGCCGCCAATGGTCGAGCAGCGCCATCGTGTGGAAGATCGGATGCTCATCGGCGCGCAGGAAGCTCGACATCGCGATGCGGTTGAGCACCACCGGTGCCGGAATGGCGGCGTCGGCGGGGTTCCAATGGCCGTCTGGCCCGAACGATGTGTAGGAAACGCCGCGCCGGTCGAGCGCCGCGAACAGCGGTGCAAACCATTGGGGATGTTCGTAGAGGATCGCTAGATCGGTCACTTCATTCCTCGTCACCCCGGCCTTGCGCCGGGGTCCAAAGCGCAACGTGGGACTCGCTCGAGCCTCGCCTCCGCCGCTTGCCGCCCGTTGGACCCCGGCACAAGGCCGGGGTGACGGTTTTGGGTAGCGCGCGGTAAATAAAGGCGCCGTCTGCCTGTGGATAGGCAAGCCCGCGCCCACCTGCTAATGGCGCGGCCCTCATGCTTAACCTGACCGACATCACGGTCCGCCTCGGCGGGCGGACGATCCTCGACGGCGCCACTGCCAAGCTGCCGCCGCGTAGCCGCGTCGGGCTGATCGGGCGGAACGGCGCCGGCAAGACCACGCTCGTCCGCGTCATCGCCGGGATGCTCGAGCCCGATACCGGGTCGGCCGACATGCCGCGCGGCAGCCGGCTGGGCTATATCGCACAGGAAGCGCCCGCGGGCGCCGCGACGCCGTTCGAGACCGTGCTGGCCGCCGATGTCGAGCGCGCCGCGCTGATGCACGAGTCGGAAACCAGCCACGATCCCGACCGCCTCGGCGAGATCCATGAGCGGCTGAATGCGATCGACGCACATACCGCGCCGTCGCGCGCGGCGCGTATCCTGGTCGGCCTGGGTTTCGACGAGGAAGCGCAGCACCGTCCGCTCGACAGCTTCTCGGGCGGTTGGCGGATGCGTGTCGCACTCGCGTCACTGCTCTTCTCGCAGCCCGATCTGCTGCTGCTGGACGAACCGTCGAACCATCTCGATCTCGAAGCGGTGCTGTGGCTGGAGGATTTCCTCAAATCCTATCCGGCGACGATCGTCCTGGTCAGCCACGAGCGCGATTTCCTCAACAACGTCGTCGATCACATCCTGCATCTCGAGCGCGGCAAGACCTGGCTCTATCCGGGCGGTTATGACGCGTTCGAACGCCAGCGTGCCGAACGCCAGGCGCAAGCCGCCTCGGCGCGCGCCAAGCAGCAGGCCGAACGCGAGAAACTGCAGGACTATATCGCGCGCAATTCCGCCCGCGCCTCGACCGCCAAACAGGCGCAGAGCCGTGCCAAGGCGCTCGCCCGGATGCAGCCGATCGCCGAGATCGTCGATGATCCGTCGCTGAGCTTCGACTTTCCCAATCCCGGCGAATTGCGCCCCCCGTTGATCACGCTCGACATGGCGGCGGTCGGCTATGGCGAGACGCCGGTGTTGAAGCGCCTCAATCTGCGGCTCGACCCCGACGATCGCATCGCTTTGCTCGGCCGCAACGGCAACGGCAAGACCACGCTCGCGCGCCTGCTTGCCGCGCAACTCGCGCCGATGGAAGGCGCGATGAATGCCACCGGCAAGATGAAGGTCGGCTATTTCACCCAATATCAGGTCGAGGAACTCGACAGCGGCGACACCCCGCTCCAGCACATGACGCGGATCATGAAGGGCGCGACGCCCGGCGCGGTACGCGCGCAGCTCGGCCGGTTCGGCTTTTCGGGCGACAAGGCGACGACGATGGTCGGCAAATTGTCGGGCGGCGAGCGCGCGCGGCTGGCGCTGGCGCTGATCACGCGCGAGGCGCCGCATCTGCTGATCCTAGACGAGCCGACCAACCACTTGGACGTCGATGCGCGCGAGGCGCTGGTCCAGGCGCTCAACGCCTATTCGGGCGCGGTGGTTATTGTCAGCCACGACCGCCACATGCTCGAAATGAGCGCCGACCGGCTGGTGCTGGTCGACAATGGCACCGCCTCGGATTTTGACGGCAGCCTGGACGATTACATCGGCTTCGTGCTGGCCAAGGACAATGCGAGCGAAGGATCGTCCGAGGCCAAGATCAGCCGGAAGGACGCCCGCCGCGCCGCCGCCGAAGCGCGCGAACAGAGTCAGGGGCTGCGCAAGGCAGCCAAGGCCGCGGAAGCCGAGCTGACCAAGCTGACCGAGCAACGCAGCGTGATCGACCGCGCGATGTTCGATCCGTCGTCGGCCGCGCCGGATCTGGCGAAGCTGACGATGACCGATCTGATGAAGCGTCGCGCGGAAGTCGAGGCGAAGATCGAGGCGGCCGAGGCGGCGTGGCTGGAAGCCAGCGAGAAGCTGGAGCAAGTCGCGGCGTAAACTCCCTCTCCCCTTGGGAGAGGGAAGGGGCCCGCTCGGCGCAGCCGAGTGGGAAGGGTGAGGGTCGCCATTTACGCCCCA
>NZ_BCYZ01000064.1 GCF_001598455.1 Sphingomonas pruni NBRC 15498 | reverse complement strand
CGGTAACGGTGGCGGAAACGGCAACGGCGGTGGAAACGGCAACGGTGGCGGAAACGGCAAGTGACCTCCGGCGGCTTGACGCATTCTTAGTCGTTTCACGCTACGCCCGGTCTCGCGAAAGGGATGGGGGATGGCCGCAGGCAAGCTGTTGCGCGAACTGGCGAAACATTGGCGCATACCCGCGATCGTCGTCGCGTTGGCGGCCAGCTTGCTCGCGGGGGTCAGCGGTGCCGGCCGCGGCATTGAGCGCGGCCTTGCCGATAGCCGCTACGCGCTTCGCCACCACCGGGCGTCCAGCGACGTCGTAATCGTCGAAATGGACGCGCGCAGCATTGCTGCGATCGATCGCTGGCCCTGGCCGCGCCGGAACTACGTGAGCGTGGTCGATCGGCTCCGGCGTGCCGGCGCGGCGTCCGTTGCGTTCGACGTCGACTTCTCGGTACCGTCCAACCCCGCGGACGATGCAGCTTTGGCGCAAGCGCTCGCCCGCGCCGACGGCTTGGTCACGCTTCCTACCTTCCGTCAGCCCGCGGGCAGCGGTCAGCGCGGGTTCGTCGACTCGATGCCGATCCCGGTCCTGCGCCAGAACGCGCTCGCGGCCACGGTCAGCATCCTGCCCGATAGCGACGGAGACATCCGCAACGCCCCGCTCGGCGAGATCACCGCCGGCATTCCCCGCCCGTCGCTCGCCGCGATGATCGCCGGACGCGATGGTCGCGCGGGCGCCGACTTTCCGATCGACTATTCGATCGATCCCGACTCGATCCCCCGGCTCAGTTTCATCGACGTCCGCGACGGTCGCTTCGATCCCATGGCCGTGCGCGGCAAGCGGATCCTGATCGGCGCCACCGCGATCGAGATGGGCGATCGCTACGGCGTGCCGCGCTACGGCGTCATTCCGGGCGTCGTCATCCAGGCCTTGGCCGCGCTTACGCTCGAGAAGGGGGTGCCGACGCGGCTGGGATGGGGACTACCACTGCTCTTCGCTTTCCTGCTGACGGTACCGATGCTGCGCGCCCGGTCGAGCCGCAGGCTCATCGCGGCCGGAATCGGTGCCACTGCGATCCTCCTAGCCGGTTCCATCATCGCGTCTGCCTTCGGGTGGGAGGTCGAGCTGGTCCCGGCGCTGCTTGCGATCTATGTCGTCGCCATCAGCGCGTCGCTGGTTCGTGTAAATAGCTGGTTTGCCGTCCGCCGCGCGCACGACGATGCCACCGGGCTTCCCAATCAGCACGTGCTCGCCGAGGCATTGGACGGCAAGCAGGACGCCGCCGTCGCGGCCGTCCACGTCGCCGAATATGATCGCCTGCTCGCGGCTCTAGGAGCCGAGGGCATTGCAGAATTGATCTGCCGCTTGCGCGACCGCATCAGCGTGATCGGCGGCGGCATCGAAATCTATCGCGTCGACGATCGCGTGCTCGCCTGGGAAGCGACGATCCGTGCCGACCAATTGGCCGTGCGCCACGAACAGCTCCGCGCGGTGATGCTGAGCCCGATCGAGGTGAAGGGGCGCCGCGTGGACGTTTCGCTCGCGACCGGGTTCGCGGCGATGGACGGGGGGGCGGCCCGTGCCGCGATAGCCAATGCCGCGATGGCAGCCCATCACGCTTTGTCGACCGGCACGGGCTGGCATCTCCACGAAGCTTCTGATTCCGAGATGGCCAGCAAGGAATTGTCGCTCGCAGGCGACGTGGACGCGGCCATCGCGAATGGCGACGTGTTTGTGGTCTACCAGCCGAAGCTCGATCTGAAGACAGGCAAGATCATCAGTGTGGAAGCGCTCGTCCGATGGAGGCATCGCGACTTTGGTACGCTTGCACCGGACCTTTTCATCCCGCTGCTCGAAAAATCCGATCGCATCGCCGGGCTGACCCTGCATGTCGTCGCGTCCGCGATCGCTGATATCAAGACTTGGCTGGCCGCCGGGCATCGGCTGACCGCGGCGGTCAACCTGTCCGCTATCCTTCTCGAATCGGCGCCGTTCATCGCCGATCTCGAGGAGCTGTTGCGGAGCAGTGCGATCGACCCGACCCTGCTAACGTTCGAAGTGACCGAATCCGCCGCTATGCATGCGCCGGACGTCGCCGCCGCATCGCTACTGCGGTTCAAGCGGCTCGGGATTGCGATCTCGATGGACGATTATGGGACCGGTCAGTCCACCCTTACCTATCTCAAGAAGCTTCCACTCGACGAGCTCAAGATCGATCGCAGCTTCGTCGAATTCGCACACCAAAATCGCGGCGACGCGGTGCTCGTGCGGTCGACCGTCAATCTCGCGCACGAGCTTGGCCTGAAGGTGGTGGCCGAGGGCGTCGAAACCGACGAATGCCTCGACTTCCTGAAGTCGGTCGGCTGCGATTTGGCCCAGGGTTATCTGGTCAGCCCGCCTATAGCTCCGACTGGAATAGTCGAGCTGATCCGTAGGGTCGATCCCGCCGGACCCAAGATGGCGGCATGACTGACGCTGACGTCGAACTTCGAGTTGTCTCCAAAAAAGCGGCCTGACCGGGCTACACCCGACCGACCCTATCGGACGCAAGGTCCGCTTTTTACAGGGTCGACCGCCAAATGCGATCGGTCCGATAGCGGCCTAGGTCTGGCTATTGGGACAGTCATACCGGCGCCGGCTGCTTTCAGCGAACACGGCCAAAAGCGGCCAGTCTGCAACCGGCTCAATTGCCGCCGTGATCCATATGATGTCGATCCGACATGCGTCCGATGCAACGCGAAGCGCAGCTTGACGGCGCTGTGTCGAGCCGGGCGCAACGCGCTGCCGCTGCCCCTCTATTTCTTCTCCGCTCGGACGCGCCGCGGGATAGCAGCGCTATTTCCCGCTCGCCGCCGACGCGTCGTCGATCAGCAACGTCCAGTCGTTGCCCGGCGCCGGCCTGCCGGGTGGGACGAACAGGCGGGTGCCGCGATTGGGAAGGACGCCGATCGCCTGGCTCTGCCCGGTGCGCGGATCGTACCAGGCGGCGCGCACGCGCTTGCCGCTGATCCTGCCCATCTGCACGCGGAACGGCTTGCCGGTATAGCTATAGGCGATCGCATAGCTTGTGCCACGCGACGCCGCGACGCGGTCGTAGCGTGTGCCGTTGCCGATGATCAGCGACTGATCCGGGACCCGCTCGTAATAGGGGCGCGAAAGGATCAGGTCCTTGAGGAACCGCATCTGCGCGCCGCCGGGCGCGTGCAAACCTTCCTGCCACGAGATCTTTGGCCAGTAGGCGGCCTTCTCGCCCGGCGTGTAGAATTGCATCACGCTGTTCTCGCCATACGTGTGCCCGAACGCGCCGGCGAGGACCGACCACCAGGCGTAGCGCCGCGCATCCGCCGCCTGCCAGATCGGAAACTGCACGAAGTCGAGCCCGTGCGGGATATTCTCGTAACTTGGTTCGCCGTCGATCGCAGGCTTGGCCGGGCGGCGTTTCCAGTCATCCTCGACATAGCGCCAATTGTCCTCGCCATAGGCGCAGCGTTGGGTGTCCTGCGCGTAATCCTGGTGCCCCGACTGGAACATGTCGAAGTCGAGCCAGGCGGCGTCGTGGAACACCCAGGAGGAATCGGTCCGGCCGAACGGGTGGAAGGTCATAAGGTGATTGTGGTCGATCGACTTGATCGTCTCGCCCAGCGCGCGCCAGGTGAGGGTCGCCATGTCGGCATGGGTGTCGCCGCCATTGATCCAAACGATATTGGGTTTGTCTTTGTAGCGCTCGGCAAGGAAGCGGCCATAGATCGGGGCATTGTCGACCGTCAGCTTGCGCATCTCGGCGAACGTGCCCCAGGCAGGCACCAGGGCGACGTACAGGTGATGCGCGGCGGCGCGGTCGACCACCCAGTCGAGATGGTCCCAATAATCGTACTCACCGGGCTTCCCAGGATCGTTGCCCGGAGTCACGCGCGGCCGTGCGACATCGCCATCGACCAGGGCCGGTCCGGTCAGCGGGTTCGCCATTTCCGGGCGGTGCAGCACCATGATCTGGATCACGGTGAAACCCTGTCGCTCGCGCGTGGCGAAATATTGCTCGACCTGCTCGCGATTCAGCTTGGCAAGGAGAAGCCAGCCGGTGTCGCCCAGCCAGAAGAACGGCTTGCCGCCGGCTTCGAGATAGCGGCCGTTGCTCGATACCTTGAGCAGCGGCATGCGCTCCTGCGCCGTAACCGGAAAGGCGATCGCCGTCGCTAGCGTCAGCGCCGCGGTGACCGACTTGCTCCAGCGCATTTCCCCCTCCTCCGCACCCGTCAGCGAGCGGGCTTCATGCCTGCCTCGATTTCCTCGAGCGACTTGCCCTCGTTGCGCGGCGCGCCGAGGAATCCGATCAACCCGCTAACCACCAGGAATCCGACCAGGATCCAGGCGAGCGTGGTGAAGCCGGTCGCCGTCAGCGCAGGGACGAAGAAGCTGAACGCGCCCAGCGACACGCGCACGACCGCGAACATCACCCCTTGCGCGGTCGAGCGCAGCAGCGTCGGGAACATCTCCGCGCTCCACAATTGGAAGAAGCTCTGTGCGCCGAACCCGCCGCCGAACGACATCAGGAATACGTGGATGATCGCGACCGGCAGGGTCAGCGGGAAGATCGCGAGCAGCGACATGCCGATCACCTGGATCACTGCCGAAATACCGAACATCAGCCGTTGGTTCACCCGGTCGGAAAATTGCATGAAGACCAGGTAGATCGACATCATGCCGATGAAGAAGCTCAGCGTCTGTACGGCGACCGACGTGAATTGGCCGAAATTGCCGACCGTCCGCAGGATATAGGGGAAGAAGAAGCCGTTGGTCCCCGCCCAAAGGTTCCAGATGCCATACATGCCGATCAGAAAGGCCATCGAACGGATATGCTGCCAGGTCAGCAGATCGCTCAACTTGCCGCGGCGGCGTTCCTCGGCAGGCAGCGCCTGGGCTTCGAGCCAGCGCTTGGACTCGTGCATGCGGGCGCGGAGAAAGGTGAGGGCGACCGCCAGAATGGCAAGGTGCGCGAAGACGATGCGAGCGCCGAGCAGGCCCAATGGCGACAGCGCCGCGAACATCAGCAACACGACGGTCGGGCCAAGATACCATAGCACCTGCGCCGAGCCGCTATGCTTGCCGCGCGAATCGTCCGGCGCCTGTTCCGCGATCAGCGACCAGGACGCAGGGATATCGGCACCCACCGCCAGGCCCACCAGGAAGAAGCCCAGCACGACCATCCAGGCGTTGACCGCGAACACGAGCCACAGCATGCCGAAGGCGTAGAACAGCATATCATATTGGTAGATTTTTTTACGGCCGAGCAGATCGCACAACCGTCCGCCGATCAGCGCGCCGATCCCCGCCGATATCGCGTTTGGCCCAAACGCCCCCAGAATGCCGAGCGTCGTGTTGCTGAGGCCATAGGCTTCCTGCCACAATGCCAACGCCACCGAGCCCGCGACGATCGATCCAGCGTCGATGTAATTGGCCAGGCCCGCCAGGATTGTATCCCGCCAGCTTCCGGTCGAGGAGCCCCCCGTGGTCATCGACATGCTCTCCATTTAAAACGTATGATAATATTATTTTCCGAGTGTAGCATCGGCGCAGACCGAAGCAAGCCTTCACGCGCGGACACGGGTTTGTTGAGCGCGTATCGCGCTAAATAATCATATTATAATCCCAAAAATTGACTCAATTGGAGACGCCCGATACCTCACCCGAAACCGGGCCGAAGTCGGCGTCCGGTCGCCAGGAAGAGGATGAGCGATGGGACTTTCGCGGCGCGCCGTGCTGGCCAATGCCATGGTGCTGGGGGCGGCTGCCGCCTCGGGTCCGCTGACAGCGGCGACGAAGCGTTCGTCCGACGGGCGCGTCGAGCGATGGGGCGTGTACGAGCTCGCGCTCGACGGACCGCAAAACGGCAATCCGTTCGACGACGTCACCGTATCGGCGAGCTTCACCGGCGGCGGACGGACGATCCGCGTGCCCGGCTTCTATGATGGCGACGGCGTCTACCGCATCCGCTTCAGCCCGCCCGAACTCGGCAATTGGCGCTGGGCGACGGAGAGCAACGCCCCCGCGCTCAACGGCCGCACCGGCACGTTCGAGGCAATCGCGCCGGGCGCCGGCAATCATGGTCCGGTGCGCGTCACGAAGGACGGCTATCATTTCGAATATGCCGACGGCACGCCGTTCCGCCAGATCGGTACCACCAGCTATTCCTGGGCACTGCAGTCCGACGCCAGATGCGCGGAGACGTTGAAGACGCTGGCCGGCGCCCCGTTCAACAAGATGCGCATGCTGGTCTTCCCGAACGTGGTATCGGTCGCGACCAATCCATTCGCGCGGACCGGCGACGGGCCGAGGGCCTGGGATCCCGCGCGCTTCGACCCTGCCTATTTCCGCCGTTACGAGGACCGCATCGCTCGATTGGGCGCGCTCGGCATCCAGGCCGACGTCATCCTCTTTCACCCCTACGACGCCACGCGCGGCTATTCCGACATGAAGCGCCCCGATGACGAGCGTTACCTGCGCTACGTCGCCGCGCGGTTCGGCGCCTATCGCAATATCTGGTGGTCGATGGGCAACGAGTACGATGCCATCAAGACCAAGACGATGGACGATTGGGACCATCTGTTCCAGGTGCTGGTCGCCGCCGATCCGCACGACCGGCTGCGCTCGATCCACCAGATCCACACCTATTACGACGCTCGCAAGCCCTGGATCACCCATGCCAGCATTCAGAACGGCGCGGCGGTGCTCGACGACGTCCGCGCCGAACTGCACCGCGACTTCGCGCTCAAGCCGGTGATCTTCGATGAGGTCGTCTATGAGGGGAATTCGGACAAACGCTGGGGCCGGTTGACCGGCGAGGAGATGGTCGAGCGCTTCTGGTACGGCCTGATCGGCGGCACCTATGTCGGCCATAGCGAGACGTTCGACGCCAATCGCAACGCCGATTTCTCGTGGCTGGGACAGGGCGGCAAACTGGTTGGCACCAGTCCGCCGCGGCTCGCTTTCCTGCGCAAGATCATGGAAGAGGGGCCGGTCCCCGGCATCGAGCCGATCCAGGCGTGGTGGAACTATCACCTCGGCGGCAAGGCCGATCACTATTATTTGCGCTATTTCGGCGCCGACCGCCCGACCGAATGGGACGTCATATTGCCCGGCCGCGGCGAGGAAGCGTTGCAGAGCTATCGCATCGACATGATCGACACCTGGAACATGACGATCACGCCGGTCGATGGCGTGTTCAAGATGGCGCGTAAGAACGATTATGACGTGCAGGACCCGGCCCGCCCAAAGGTCGCGCTGCCGGGCAAGCCGTGGATCGCGCTGCGGATGACAAGGGTCTGATCGATAGCGCCGGCCAAGCGGACTAAGGTTTGGATCAGGCGCGCAATTGCACCGGGACGCCGAGCGCCGGTCCGGCGTCCGCGAGCCGCTGGTCGAGCGTATGAACCGTAGCGCCATGTTCCGATGCGATCGCGAGGTGCAGCGCATCGCCGGCACGAAGCCCAAGCGCATGCTGATCGGCGAATTTCGCCGCCGTCCGGAATTGCCCGCCCGTCACACCGGCTATTGTGAAGCTGTCCGCGACCAGCTTGTTGAACATCGCGAGCGCCGCCGCGCGCTGCTCGATGCTGATCTGTCCGGTCCGCAGCTTGATCGCCATGGCGGAAGACATTTCGGTCACGGTCCAATCGCTGATCAGCAACTGTGCGGGATCCTGCTCCGCCAGCCAGGCCTGGATCCGCGGCGTCGTTGCTTCATTGGATAGCGCCGCGACGATCAGCGACGTGTCGAGATAGAGCATCAGTAGCGATCGCCGTCCCGCATCGAACGCACAAGGTCGGCCGCACTTTGCGTCTGGAAGGGCATAGTAGCTGTCAGCGATCGGAGTAACGCCGCATCGACCGGTTTGCGTGGGCCGGCAACGGCCGTGAGCCGCGCAACCGGTTTTCCGCGCCGGGTGATGTCGATGGAATCGCCCGCTTCGACCCGGTCGACCAGTTCGCTCAAATGGGCTTTGGCCTCTGCCAAATTGATTGCGTCCATATCCTGTTCCTGACCATGTAGATGGTCATGTAGCGCTTCTGGCCCGAATAATCCAGCGCGACGTGTCTGAGCGTTGATGAAACCTGGCCAAGCCAGCCGCGTTCGACAAGCGTGACCCAGTTGGCAAACACTCCTCTCGCGCTCCTCGTTCTGGCGTTGCAGGACCTTCATGACGGCGAATGCGCCTGGACCGATCGAGTGGGCGGCATTGCCGAGCGGATCGAGAATGACCGGTTCGCCGCCACGATGCGGTCCGAGACTGGGCACGGGCGGGAACGCGCGGGCCGCCTTCAGGCTATCGCCTCTGTCCTGCGCGTAGACATAGCGGGTGCCGAGAATATCTGGCTGCGCGCTGTCCTGGAGGACGCGCATCGCGACACGACGATGATCGAGCAGGGCCCGCTGCTCGATATTGCGCTGATCGGCGCCTTCCGGAAAGGCGTTCAGGCCGATCGCGTCAGTTACGAAACCGCGATGGCGCTTGCGCGCTCGCTCGGGCTCGGCGACGCCGAACGCGCATTGACGCTGAGCCGGGACCAATTGACGGGAACGGACGAAACGCTCGCCGGGCTGCTCCAGGAAATCGCCGCACGATCCATGCTCCCAGCGGAGTCACGTTGATTTTACAGGCTCGCAACCCGATCGGCGCGCCTATCTCCGCGACGTGGTGGCGATCGAACCCTAACGCCCGGCTAGGGTGCTTGCTTTACTCGGCGACCGGCTTTTGCCGGCCCATATCTGCACTCTGTCAGCTCCATCATCCATCTGAAATATCGTCATAACCCACGTTAACACCCGCGGAAAACGCGGAACGGTCCTGTCCCTTGGCTGGTTGGCGGTGAAACAAGGAGACGGTCGATGTTCATGCACAACAAGCGCCTGCAATATACCGTTCGCGTGTCCGAGCCGAACCCGGTGCTCGCCTCGTTGATGCTCGAGCAATTCGGCGGGCCCGATGGCGAACTCGCGGCGGCGATGCGCTATTTTACGCAAGGCCTGGGCGATGACGATCCCGGTCGAAAGGATTTGCTGCTCGACATTGCAACCGAGGAATTGAGTCATCTCGAGGTGATCGGATCGATCGTCGCGATGCTCAACAAGGGCGTGAAGGCGCAATTGGCCGAGGGGGCGATGGAAGAAGCCGAGCTCTACATGTCGCTGACCAAGGGTGGCGACAGTCACACCCAGGCGATCCTCTATGGCGGCGGCCCGGCGCTGACCAATTCCTCGGGCGTGCCGTGGAGCGGCGCCTATGTCGACAGTCGCGGCGACCCGACCTGCGACCTGCGCTCGAACATCGCCGCGGAAAGCCGCGCCAAGATCGTCTACGAACGCCTGATCAACATCACTGACGATCCCGGCATCAAGGATGCGCTCGGGTTCCTGATGACGCGTGAAATCGCGCACCAGAAGAGCTTCGAAAAGGCGCTCTACACGATCGAGAACAACTTCCCCCCGGGCAAGCTTCCCGGTCTCGCCCAATTCGCAAGCACCTACGTCGACACCTCGCAAGGGGAGGGCGACGCTAACGGCGCATGGAACGAAGGGGAGCAGTGGGAGCGTATCGACGATGTCGCCGGCAGCATCCCGCTCGATGGCGGCAGCGGCGATGCCAGCGTCGAACTGGGCGGCAGCGATGCGGAAGTAGCGGCGGCGCTGATGCAGCGAACCGCGTCGCGGCCCGATTACAATCCGACGACCGGTGCCGATCTCGGAGCCGGCCCGGGCGCGGGGCGGATGACCGACGAGGATCTCGGCGGCGCGGCCGACATGACGGACGCCGCCATGATCGGCGAGCCCGCCGAGTAACGACGCCCTTGAGATGATGGAGTAGATGATGGCTGATACGCTGGAACGTACCGACGTGGTCCAACACGTCTTCGTCGTGGGGCTGCGCAACGCGCATGCCGTTGAGCATCAGGCGCTCGCCTTGATGGACCGGCAGATCGATCATTTGAGCCACTATCCCGAAGTGGCGCAGCGGCTGAAGGCGCATCGCGCCGAAACCGAGGGACAGATCGAGCGGCTCGAGGAAATCCTGCATTCGCTCGATGAGAAGGCGTCGGCGGTCAAGGATGCCACCCTGGGATTGGTCGGCAACCTCGCTGCGCTGGGCCATGTCTTCGCACCCGACGAGATCCTCAAGAACAGCTTCGCCAATTTCGCCTTCGAGAATTTCGAAATCGCGAGCTACAAATCGCTGATCACGGTTGGCGAAACCGGCGGGTTAGCCAACGCCATCCCGTTGCTGCAACGAACGCTCGACGAAGAACTCGCCATGGCGCGGTTCTGCGACGAGAGCCTGCCGGCCATCACGCGCAAATATCTCGAATTGCGCGCCGAGGGCGAGACGGCAAGCCATTGAGCGGTATGGCGACCATGGGCGCCTGGATCCGCCGCTTTGCGGAATGCCGCCATGGCTAATGGCTGGGCACCCGATTCTGCGGTCCAGGACCAGATCGAGGACAGCATTCGCGATGCCGTCTCGCGGGCCCGGTCGTTGTTGCCGAGCGGCGAAAGCGCCGAGGATTGCGAGCGATGCGGCGAGCCGATTCCGGCCAAGCGTCGCGCCGCAATTCCCGGCGTTCGCACCTGCATTGGCTGTCAGGCAGAACGCGATGCCAAACAGGCGGCTTTCGGCGGAATTAACCGGCGCGGAAGCAAGGACAGCCAGTTGCGATAATGTTCAGGCGCCTGAAGAACCGCGACACCAATGCCGGACTACGAAGCTAGTCCGGGCCGCAAATCGTACTGAGCGACGTTAGACGACCCGAAACATCTGTGGTGGCGGGGCGTTGGAAGGTCATGTGATGCTGCGCGAGTTGCATTGCATTCGGTTGCGCGTTTCTTCGCGCCGATCGTTCAAGTGACCCCCGATTTCCAAAAGGATTTGTAGAACCTCCATGTTTCATTGGACTCACACCGCCCAGGATGCGTTGGAGCGCAAGCTCTTCGCCCATGTCGAAGCGGCCTCCTTTCCTTGTGTCGGCGCAAAATCGGCGCTGGCGCGGGGCCGCCTGACGGTCCTTGCCTGCGACAATATCGACAGCGCCTGGGACGATTTGCGTATTCATGAGGCGCTGATGCGCTTCACCCAAGCATATCGCGAGGATCCGGCGCTGTTCCAGAGCTTCGCTGTCGTGTTCCAGGGACCGGTCGATCTCGACGAGGAAGCGTTCGAACGTGCTTTATGGGATCGCGTCCAGTCGCTCCACGACAAGGACATTTGGCGGGGGCAATCCTACGACCCGCGCGTCAGCGCCGATCCCGGCAACCCGCATTTCTCGCTGAGCTTCGGCGGCGAGGCGTTCTTCATCGTCGGCTTGCATCCCAAGGCAAGCCGTCCGGCTCGGCGGTTCGAGCAGCCGACGCTCGTCTTCAACCTCCACGACCAATTCGAGCGCCTGCGCGAGGCTGGCAAATATGAGGGGCTGCGCGAGAAGATCCTGGTCCGCGACGATCATCTTGCCGGGTCGCGCAACCCCATGCTCGCGCGCCACGGCGAAATCAGCGAGGCGCGGCAATATTCCGGTCGCGCGGTGGAGGAGGGTTGGGAGCCTCCGTTCGAATATCGCGGGGAAGCGAAATGAACGGCGAGATCGTCATTCCCGAACGCAGCGGCACCGCTTTCCCGCTCCCGCGCGGCGCGCAGCTGACGGTGATCGATCCCAAGGGCGAGCAAGTCGCGGATCTGCTCGCGTTCAACGCCGAGGATGTCGACGAGGTGATCTCGTCGGGCCGCACGTTGGATTATGCCGAGACGATCGCGCTGACGACCGGGCACAAATTATACTCCAACCGCTCGCGTGTCCTGCTGACGATCGTCGAGGATATGGTCGGCTGCCACGATTTCCTGCTGACGCCGTGCTCGGTCGACACCTTCCACCATTTCTACCCCGATCTGCCGCCGCATCGCGGCTGCTTCGGCAATCTGGCGGAGGCGCTGGCGCCTTATGGTATCGGACCCGATCGCATCCCGGTCGCGTTCAATTGCTTCATGAACGTGCCTGTCGATGGGCGGACGGGGAGGCTGAAAGTGCTGCCGCCAAAGAGCAAAGCGGGCGACCATATTACGTTCCGGGCGGAGATCGACCTGATCATCGGCCTGACCGCTTGTTCGGCGCCGGATTCGAACGGCGGCACGTTCAAGCCGATCCATTACCGGATTGATGCCTGATCGCCTGGAGCGGCGTCGGCCCGTCGGGGCGCCTTCACGTGGTCGATGAACGCGCGGAGTTTGGGTAGCATCTGACGTTTGCCGGAATGATAGAGAAAGACGCCGGGCGTCATGACCGCGAACGGCGTCAGCAGCCTTTGCAGCCGGCCGTCCGCAATCGCCGCCTCGGCTATCGGTCCAGGGACTTGCGCCAGGCCCAGGCCCTGTATCGCGCTGCCTAGCAGGGTGGGATAATCGTGCGCGATCAGTGGTCCCGCCACCATTGCTTCGATTACCTCGTTACCGGTCGCGAACGTCCAGGGCGCGATCGCTCCGCTCCAGCGGCGCAGGCGAAGGCAGGCATGGCCGCGAAGATCCTCGATCTGCGCCGGCGCTCCATGACGGCGTAGATAGTCGGGGCTGCCGACGACGACGAACGGGAAGGGCGGAGTCAGCCGCACCACGACCATGTCGGCGGCAATGAGTTCGCCGAGGCGGATGCCGGCATCGAAACCGCCGGCGGCGATGTCGACCATCTCGTCGCTGGCGGCGATCTCCAATTCTATCTCGGGATAGGCGTCGCAGAACGAGGCGATCACCGGCTCGAGGATCAGCGGGACGACGGAGCGGGGCACGGCCAGCCGCAATAGTCCGGCCGGGCGCTGGCCCAGATCGCGCGCCGCCTCGCTGGCGGCGACGAGCTCGTCAAAGGCGGGACCCGCGCGATCGAGGAAGCGCTGACCAGCTTCGGTCAGCCCGACGCTGCGCGTGGTCCGGATCAACAGAGCAGCGCCGATCCGCGCCTCGAGCGATCGCACCGACTGGCTGACGGCGGATGGCGTGACGCCGAGCGCGGCGGCGGCCCGGCGAAAACTGCGATGGCGCGCGACACTCAGGAACGTTTCGACGCCATCCAACGCACCGTGCCGGACTGTGAAGTTCTGCTTCATGGTTCATCGAGATTATCGCCGATAGTCGTCCGGGGAAAGCGACCATAGATGCGATCGCGACCTCAACCGCCGGCGGTACCGACGCCGCCGCAACCCACTCAGGATCGGAGATCGCCATGTCGACGACGCATATCTTCCAGACGCATCTCGTCCTCGGTTACGCGGCCTGGCTGTTGTGCTTCGGCGCCTATATCCTGCCCTGGCTCAAATCGATCGATCGCGTCGCGGCGCATCGCGCGATCGCGACGCTGCACAGCTTCCGCTTCTTTGGGCTCGCCTTCATCGTCCCCGGCGTGGTCGGCGACGGCCTGCCGGCGCATTTCGCCATACCCGCCGCTTATGGCGATCTCGCCACCGGACTGCTCGCGATATCGGCGCTCGCAACCATTCGGATCCGGCCCGTTTTCTGGCTGTTCGTGGTCGCGTTCAATCTCGTCGGTCTTGTCGATCTCGTGCTTGCTTATAGCCACGCGATCCAGGCCGACCTCCCGGCACATGCGGGAGAATTGGGCGCCGCCTATGTGATCCCGATTCTTTATGTGCCGCTGCTGATGATCACCCACGGCACCGCCTTCTATCTCCTGGGGCGCGCCCGATCCGAGGCGGCATCGTCATCGGCCATGGAGTTGCGAGCGCGCAGCTGATGCTCGTTTTACGTTGACCGCTGGACGGCGGCGGCGAACCGCGTCATCGGCGGATCGCATGACGGCGGAACGCATCATCATCGAAACGATCGGCTGGACCGGCGCCGCGCTGATCCTGGCGGCCTATATCCTGCTGTCCGCCGGGCGGCTCGGCGGGCAATCGCGGCTTTACCAATGGATGAACCTGGTCGGGGCCGCCTGTTTCGTCGTCAATAGCGGCTATAACGGGGCCATCCCGTCGGCGGTGCTCAACGTGGTCTGGGCCGGGATCGGTCTCTTCACGCTGTGGCGGATCGCGCGCCGTCCGGTCTAGGGTCGGGGAACAGCCGCGCGAGCGCCGGCACCGCGCGGACCGCCGCGACGCGATTGCGGGCGACGGGAACGCTCAGGCCGCCGTCCAGCCGCAGCCTTATATTGCGCCCGTCGCGCTCGATCGCTCGCACCGCCGATACCGCCGCCCACCAGCTGCGATGCGTCCGGATTCCCGCGCTGCCATAGCGCGCGATCGCCTCGGCCATCGGCATCAGTTCTAGCCGGCTGCCGCTGGGCCCGTGCACCCGAACATAATGATCCTCCATCTGCAGGCAGATGACGCCGCCATCGGCGAGATTGCGGGGTGGTGCCTCGGTCCGAGCGCCTTGCGTCGGCGCGGTCGCGGGACGCCGCCGCGATTCGGCCGCCAGCCAAAGCCCGACGACCATTGCCTCGACCAAGGCCGTCTTCACATACCAGTCGATGAGCGACATGCGTCCCGCTTCGCCCGGCCATGCCCAGCGGCCGAACCCCGCCGCCGCCACGCTGACCGGCAGCGCGGCGGTGAGGATCGCGATCGCCAAGGCGAGCGGCACCGGAACATCGCGGGCGCGCAGCATTCGGACCACCGGCGGTACGATCAGCCCGGCCAGCCCGGCGCCGATCACCATCATCCCGGTCCAGTTGAACAGGCAGATCAGCAGGTCGCCGCCGAGATAGCCGAGAAAGCCGACCACGCCACCCGCAACCGCGCCGAAAGCGAGAAGCCGCAGCCAGCCGCCGGCCGAGCCGATCCCGGCCTCCCAATGCCCGATATCGCGCCGCGCATCGTCCGCCATGCCCACTCCCGTACCCGTTCGCCCAGTCGCGAATATCCGCTGGCAAGTCGCTGTCCCGCCGAGGTTAGCAGGCTGCGCCAAGCGGGAAAGCTCCTTTTCCCGAGGGCGAGGGAGAGAGCGATGACGAAGCTGATACGACCGGCACGGCGCGACCTGCTGGCGGGAGCGCTCCTGGCGGGCGGGCTGGGGCTGGCGGGACGAGCGATCGCCGCGCCGCCGCCGGCGGATGGCCCGACCGGCGACATCCATGATTTCGATTATCATGTCGGCCGCTGGACCGCGGTGCAGCGGCGGCTGAAGCAGCGCTGGGTCGGCAGCAAGGCGTGGGACGAGTTTCCCAGCGCCACCACCTACACCCAATATCTCGATGGGCTGATCAGCGCCGATCAGACCGATTTCCCGACCAAGGGCTGGTCCGGGCTGACCGTCCGCACGTTCCAGCGCGAGCGGCGGCAATGGTTCATCTATTGGATCAACAGCCGCGACGGCGTGATGGGGACGCCGGTGATTGGCGGATATCGCGGCAATATCGGCCTGTTCTACGGCGACGACACCGATGACGGCGTCCCCGTCAGGGTCCGCTTCATCCGCACCAAGCAACCGCCCGATCGCGAACGCTGGGAACAGGCCTTTTCGCGCGACGGCGGAGCGACCTGGGAAACCAACTGGACCGCCGACTTCACGCGCGTGCGCTAACGATTATCGGCCCGCGATCGGCGAGACCGGATTTCGGCGCTATATCGCGCCGGGCGGACTTGCCCGATTGCCTGACCAGGGAGCCCGGCCTAAGGGCGCGGCCATGCTTACCCTTTACGGCATCCCCAATTGCGACACCGTCAAAAAGGCGCGCACCTGGCTCGATAGCCATGGCGTCGCTTATGCCTTTCACGATTACAAGAGGGCCGGGATCGACGCGGCGTCGCTCGGCCGCTGGATCGATGCGCTGGGCTGGGAAACCGTGCTCAACCGCGCAGGCACGACGTTCCGCAAGCTCTCGGACGGTGACAAGGCCGATCTCGACCGGGACAAGGCGATCGCGCTGATGCTGGCGCAGCCGTCGATGATCAAGCGCCCGATCGTCGAAGGCGATGGCGTACTGGTCGCGGGGTTCAAGCCCGATGCCTGGCAGGCGGCCGGCATCGGCTGATCTTGCCAGCGCGCGTATCCAGGCGCAGTCTCCGCCTCATAGAAGGGGGAGGGGAATCATGGCTCAAACCGTCAAGCCGCCGGTCTGGTTCTGGATCGTCGCGATCCTCTTGGTGCTATGGAACGCGATCGGCTGTTATTTCTGCGTCGAGCAGTTCCGGCTCGGCGCCGCCTCGGCGATGTGGGAGCAGGATCCCTATCATCAGGCGCTCTACCAGTCGCTGCCGGCCTGGTACAATTACGTCTACGCCGTCGCTACATTCGGCGGATTGCTCGGCGGCCTCGCCTTGCTGCTGCGCGAGCGCCGCGCGATCATCCTGTTCTGGATCTCGCTGATCGCGGTGATCGTGCAGTTCGGCTACACGTTGGCGATGACCGACCTGATCGCCCACGAAGGCGCGGCGAAGGTGGTACCGTTCCCCGTATTCATCGCCGTGATCGGCCTGTTCGCGATCTGGTTTTCAGGGATGGCGGCGAAGAAAGGCTGGATCGGGCGTTAGTCTGCTGGTTCAGCCTGGCTGAACCGGATGCGGTGCCTGACGAGGAAGGGATTAGGTCATGCCGGACTTGTTCCGGCATCCAACGCGCAACAGCGGCTGGATTCCGTTGTGGAGGTTTGGACCCCGGCACAAGGTCGGGGTGACGAGGGGCGAAGCCAAAGCGAACGGTCCAGATCAAGCCCGAATTTCATATGCGATGACCCACCCCGTCAGGGGAAGGCGTCAGGCTAGCCTGACAAGCGAGGGCATCACCCCTCCCACTGGAACACCTCGTCCAGCGGCTTGCCGAATACCTGGGCGATGCGGAACGCGGCCTCGAGCGTGGGCGAATATTTGCCCGCCTCGATCGCCGCCACGGTCTGGCGAGTCATGCCGATCCGCTCGCCAAGCTCGGCCTGGGTCATCTCGTTCGCCATGAAGCGCAGCAGGCGGATCTGATTGACCACCCGGCCGGGAAGCGGCTTAGCCATGCCAGCCCCTCCGGTAGCTCATGACGATCACGCCGTACCGCACGATTTCCGACGCGACGAGCGCGAGCAGGGCGGCGTTGACGATGTGCCAGCCGCCGGCGCTGAACGGCATCACGCAGCCCACCACGATGATCCCGACCATCAGCACGAAATAGGCGATCGCGGCCCCGCGCCGCGCGATCGCGCGTTCGCGTTCGTCGGCCGGCGCATTGGCGTCGCGACCGGTCTGGATCGCCAGCACGATGCTGGCGATCGTCACCAACACCGCCTGCACGGTCAGGATGCCGCCGAGCAGCGCGAGGAAATACCCGGTCGAAGCCCCGGCCGGCAGAAAGGCCGGGGATACCAAGGTGAAATAGACGCCATAGGCGACGACCATCGCGATCAGCGACAGCCAGGCGATCTTCTCTCTGAACGACATTGCTGACCCCATGTTAGATTCGGTGGTCATAATGTTAAATAAACATAACATAGAGTCAAGTGGCCTAAACAATCCCATCGCTCCGCGCTGGCAGCGGGCGCGGGGAAAGGCTAGGGAGCGCGCCATGTCCACGACCTTCACGATCGACACCTCGACCAGCCGCGCCAACCCGACGCCGGCGCCGATGAAGCGGCTGACCGTGCCGGCGATCCAGCGCCGCAAGTTCGAGGGAAAGACGCAAGAGCCGCTGGTCATGCTGACCGCCTATACGGTGCGCATGGCGCAGCTATTGGACCCGCATTGCGACATATTGCTGGTCGGCGATTCGCTCGGGCAGGTCGTCTATGGCCTACCGTCGACCTTGCCGGTCACGCTCGACATGATGTGCGCGCATGGCGCGGCGGTGGTGCGCGGCAGCTATCATGCCGTCGTCGTCGTCGACATGCCGTTCGGCAGCTACGAAGCCTCGCCCGAACAGGCCTTTACCAATGCCAGCCGCGTCTTGGCCGAAACCGGTTGCGCGGCGATCAAGATGGAGGGCGGCGCGGCGATGGCGCCGACCATCCGCTTCCTGACCGAGCGCGGCATTCCGGTGATGGCGCATATCGGCCTGACGCCGCAGGCGATCAACGCGCTCGGCGGCTATGGCGCGCGCGGGCGCAGCCAGGAGGAAGAGGCCAAGATCAAGGGCGACGCCCAGGCGGTGGCGCAGGCCGGCGCCTTCTCGGTGGTGGTGGAAGGCGTGGTCGAGCCGATCGCGCGCTCGCTCACCGAAACTACCGACATTCCGGTGATCGGGATCGGCGCTTCGGCGGCCTGCGATGGCCAAGTGCTGGTCGCCGAGGACATGCTCGGCCTGTTCGAGCGCACGCCGCGTTTCGTGAAGAAGTTCGACGACATGGCGGGCCGCATCACCGATGCGGTGACACGTTATGCCGAGGAGGTGCGCAGCCGGACCTTCCCGGCGGTCGAACAGACCTATCTGCCGAAAACCTGACCGCTCGCTCGCGCGTTGCTTTTGGGTCGCGCGCCGCTAAGGGACGCGGTCAGGAACGGTGGCCGATCACGGCCATTGCGAGAGCCGAACGCGGTCCCTAAGGTCCGCCGACTTATTTTTGCCCCCAATTGGAGCCTACCCCTTGGCTGTGACGCCGAACACCGATGAAGCTTTCCTGCGCGAGGTCGATGAGGAACTCCGCCGCGACCAGATCGTGGGCGTATGGAAGAATTATGGCCGGCTGATCGTCGGCCTGATCGTGGCGGCGCTGGCGATCTTCGCCGCTTTCCTCGGCTGGCGGGCATGGAGCCATGGCGCCGCCGAGAAAAAGGCGATCGAGCTGCAACAGGCCTATGATTCGATCGCCAGCGGCAATGCCCAGGCGGCCAGGGCGCCGATCGACAAGCTCGCGGGCGACAGCGCGCCGGGCTATCGCGCGCTCGCCAAGATGCTCCAGGGCAACGACCTGCTCGCTGCCGGCAAGACCAAGGAAGCCGCGGCGAAATACGGCGAAGTCGCCGGCGACAGCAGCGTCGGACAGCCGATCCGCGACCTCGCCACGATCCGTCAGACCCAGACCGAATTCGACGGACTCGCGCCGCAGGTGGTGATCGACCGGCTGAAGCCGCTCGCAACCTCGGACTCGGCCTGGCTCGGCAGCGCCGGCGAGATGATCGCGGCAGCCAACCTCAAGCTCAATCGCACGGCGGAAGCGCGTGCGATGTTCAAGCTGATTGCCGAGAGCGACAAGGTTCCGGACAGTATCCGTCAACGCGCGGTTCAGGCGACCCAGGCTCTGGATCCCGGCACGAACGTTCAGAAGGGCAAGTAGATAGCATGACGACCAAGTGGAGGATGCCGATTGCGCTGGTGGCGCTGACCGCGCTCGGCGCGTGCGGCGTGTTGAAGGGTGGCGGCAAGAAGACTCCGGTGCTGGGCGATCGCGTGCCGATCCTGGTTTCGGAAAGCGACGCCAAGGTCGATCCGGCGATTTCGGGGCTCGACGTCCTGTTGCCAGCGCCTGTCGTCAACACCGAATGGGCCCAGCCGGGCGGCAATCCCGAAAAGTCGATGGGCCATCTGGCGCTGGGCGCGAACGTTTCCCGTATATGGACGGTATCGATTCCCGCGGGGTCGAACCGGGAGCGGCTGGCGGCGTCCCCGGTGATCGGCGACGGCAAAATGTACGCCGTCGATGTCAACGGCGCGCTGCACGCGTTCGATGCCAATTCGGGTGCGTCCTTGTGGACCGTGCCGATCGCCAAGGCGGAAAAGAGCAAGGCCGCGCGCTTCGGCGGCGGCGCGACTTATGATGGTGGCCGCGTCTACGCGACCGACGGTCTGGGCGACATCGTGGCGTTCGACGCCAAGACCGGTTCCGAAATCTGGCGTGCCAAGCCGGGGCCGCCGTTGCGCGGATCGCCCACCGTGGTCGGCGACCAGCTCTATACGCTGAGCCAGGACAACCAGCTCTACGCATTGTCGACCGCCAACGGACAGCAGGTCTGGTCGGCTTCGGGCAGCCTCGAGACGCAGGGCGTATTCGGCGTCGCGGCACCCGCGGTGGCGCACCAGACGGTCGTCGCCGGCTTCTCGTCGGGCGAACTCAACGCCTATCGCGTCGAGAATGGCCGCGCCATCTGGGGCGACGCCTTGTCGCGCACCAGCATTTCGACCTCGGTGTCCAGCCTTGCCGATATCGACGCCGATCCGGTGATCGACGACACGAATGTCTACGCTCTGGGGCAGGGCGGTCGCCTGGTCGCCGCCAATCTCGCCACCGGCCAGCGCCTGTGGGAGCAGAATTTCGCCGGCATCTCGACGCCGTGGCTCGCGGGCGAGTGGCTGTTCGTGGTGACGGACGAAAGCAAGCTCTATTGCTTGCAGCGCTCGACCGGAAAGATCCGCTGGATCAGCCAGTTGCGCGCCTTCCAGGTCGAAAAGAAGAAAAAGAAGAAGAACCCGCTGACGTGGTACGGTCCGGTCCTGGCCGGTAACCGCCTGGTGCTGGTCAATTCGCTCGGCGACATGGTGTTTGCTTCGCCGAGCGACGGCACCGTCGGCCAGACGATCCCCGGCAAGGACGGCTTCAGCCTGGGCCCGGTCGTCGCCAACAATACGCTCTACGTGCTCGACGGCCGCGGACGCATTTCCGCCTATCGGTAAGAGTCGGGGAGGGGGTTCTTCTCCCTCCCGCTTGCCGGAGAGATTTGGGGCCGCGAGCCGCTCTTACGTGCAATTGTGGCGCAGCGCTGTACTCAAGCCCCTCCCCTGAAGGGGAGGGGCTAGGATATTCCTATTCCGCTTCATCGGATTGCTTTGGCCGTCCACCTGAAGGCGTTGCCGCTGGCGTGCACACGCCCTACAGCGCCTGCATGTCTCTACCCACCGTCGCCATTATCGGCCGTCCCAATGTCGGCAAGTCGACGCTGTTCAACCGGCTCGTCGGCAAGAAGCTTGCCCTGGTCGATGACCAGCCCGGTGTCACGCGCGATCGGCGCGAGGGCGATGCCAGCCTGCTCGGCCTCGAGTTTCGCATCATCGACACCGCCGGTTACGAGGATCTCGACGCCGCCACGTTGCCCGGGCGCATGCGGCAACAGACCGAGGCCGCGGTGGCACAGGCCGATGTCGCCTTGTTCCTGATCGACGCTCGTGCCGGGATCGTGCCGCTCGACGAGGAAATCGCGCGCTGGCTGCGCGGTTCGACCACTCCGGTCATCCTCGTCGCCAACAAGGCGGAAGGGCGTGCGGCGGAGGCTGGCGTGCTCGAATCGCTCGCACTCGGCTTTGGCGACCCAGTCCAGTTGTCGGCCGAACATGGCGAAGGGATGGCCGATCTGTTCGAGGCGCTCGTCCCGTTCGTTCCCGAACCGGAAGAGTTCGAGGAAGAGGAAGACGAAAGCCCGAACGCGCCGCTCAAGCTCGCGATCGTCGGGCGGCCTAATGCCGGCAAATCGACCCTTATCAACCGTATGCTGGGCGAGGATCGCCTGATCACCGGCCCCGAAGCGGGGATTACGCGCGATTCGATCGCGATCGACTGGACCTGGCAGGATCCGAAGAACGGTCCGCGGGCGGTGCGGTTGATCGACACGGCCGGGATGCGCAAGCGCGCCAAGGTGCAGGACAAGCTCGAAAAGCTGTCGGTCGCCGATGCGTTGCGCGCGGTCGATTTCGCCGAAGTCGTCGTGTTGTTGCTCGATGCCACCCTGGGGCTGGAGGCGCAGGACCTCAGGATTGCCGATCGCGTGCTGCAAGAAGGGCGCGCTTTGGTCATTGCGCTGAACAAATGGGATATCGCCGAGAACGCCTCGTCGCTGTTCAATGGCGTCAAGAAAGCGCTCGAGGACGGGTTGAGCCAGGTGAAGGGCGTGATCGTCATCACCGTCTCCGCGGCGACCGGCAAGGGTATCGATCAATTGCTAGGCGCCGCGTTCGAGACGCGCGAGGCCTGGTCGAAGCGCGTGTCGACCGGTGAGCTCAACCGTTGGTTCGAACGCGCACTGGAGGCCAATCCGCCTCCTGCGCCAGGCGGCAAGCGGATCAAGATGCGTTATGTCACCCAGATCAAGACGCGCCCGCCCAGCTTCGTCATTTTCGGCACGCGGGTCGATCAGCTTCCCGCGAGCTATGAACGCTACCTCGTCAACTCGATGCGGCGCGACCTTGGCTTTGGTGCGGTTCCCGTCCGCCTGACGTTTCGCGCGCCCAAGAATCCATTTGATCGGGAATGAACCAAACTTCGACGAAAGCTGTACGGTAGCAAGATCTTACCCGCGCGCCGCGAATAAGGCTATCAACCGCTCGTTTACTTAGGCAGGGTACAGCGGACGCATCGGATCAGCGGCGGGGTGCCGATACCGGTGGAGGATGTGGTGACGATCGACAGCGGGCAATTGGTGGACTGGAGCGCGTTTCAGGCCGCCCGTAGCGAGCTAGGGGCGGGGTTCGTCCGTATTCTCGGCTATTTCAAGGAAGATGGCGTCAAGTCGGTCGCCGCGATCGAGGAAGCGATGCGCGCGGGCAATGCCGCCGCGATCGTCTTGCCGGCGCACACGCTGAAGGGCGAATCGCGTCAGTTCGGCGCGGAGCAACTCGCTGCGATCGCCGAAGCGATCGAGGTCATCGGGCGGCAGTGCGTGGAAACGCGCGACGCGCCCGACCAGGCGCTGGAACATGTCGTCAAGCTGCGCCCGACGTTCGAAGCGACGCTCGCGATGCTCGAACGCGAGGCAAACCCGCTGGTAGAACGCCGCCCCACTGCCTTTGGCCGCCGCGCGGTATAGGACTTATCTCCCTGTCGTCATCCCCGCGGAATCCTCCCGCCAACCCCAAAATAACACCCGTCACCCCAGCGAAAGCTGCGGCTTGAGATCCCAGCTTTCGCTGGGATGACGAGTTATGGAAATGGACTGCTTCAAGAACAACAGCTTGTTGGTTCTTGGCCGAAGGACAGTTCGCGTCCCGTTCAGCTCTCGCTGTCTTCCGCTGATTTCGCGTTGAGCTGGATGTAATTCTCCAGTCCCATCCGCTCGATCATGTCGAACTGGCGCTCGAGCGTGTCGACATGTTCCTCTTCGCTGTCGAGGATGCGGCGGAACAGGTCGCGGCTGACATAGTCGCGCACTTTCTCGCAATGTTCGATCGCGTCGCGCAACAGCGGTAGCGCTTCCATCTCGAGCTCGAGGTCCGACTTCAAAACCTCTTCGACCGTCTCGCCGATGCGCAGCCGTCCGAGCAACTGAAAGTTGGGCAAGCCGTCGAGGAACAGGATCCGCTCCGACAGCCAGTCGGCATGCTTCATCTCGTCGATCGATTCGTGCCGCTCGAACTCGGCCAGCTTCTGCACGCCCCAATGGTCGAGCAGGCGATAATGCAGCCAATATTGGTTGATCGCGGTCAGTTCGTTCTTGAGCGCGCTATTCAGGAAATCGATGACCTGCGGATCGCCCTTCATCTTGCTGCCCCTTGGCTGTTTGTCGCGCACGACCATAAACCGGCAACGTCGCCGGACATAGTCCCCAAAAATGGCTGATTTCCGTAGTTTTGGTTGCTGCGAATCCTAAGCAGCAGCGCGCTCTTCATCGATAATGGAGCGCGCGAACGGTACGCACTGGCCGCATTTGGGCTGACGACCGAGCGAGCGATAGGCCTGGCACGCGGTCATCGATCCGTTGCGCGCGGCCTCGCGCACTTCGCGTTCGCGGATCGCATTGCACACGCACACCATCATGAAACCGATTATCCCTCGCGCTCGTTGCGATCGAGTTAGCGATAGTGAGAGCGATTCGCAATACTATTGCGACACGTTTGCAACTGGGCTCGTGCGCCGGAACGGTTGCCATTGTCCACGGGCCGCGCTGCGCCACAGCCATTCGAATGGACCATAAGCGAATCGATCGAGCCAGGGCTTCGACCAGGTGAGCATCAACAGCCACATCCCGGCGACGACGATCAGGCACTGCCAACGCTGCAGATAGCCGTACCAGCCCAGGCCATAGCCGTTGAAGATCAACGTACAGACGATCGAGGTGCCGAGATAATTGGAAAAGGCCATCCGTCCCGTCGCGACGAAGCGATCCGCCAGCCCGGGCAGGCGCCCCGATTGCACGAACAGGATGACCAACGCGGCATAGCCCAGGCTGAGCCAGGGCCGGAGCAGGCTCAGCTGGATCGCCTCGGTCGCGATCATCGTCAGCGGCGCCCAATGCGTGGCGCTGAGCCAGTCGATGAGGGGGACATAGCCTGCCCAGGCCAGCGGCACGGTAGCGGCGGTCAGCCAATAAGCGCGCCGCGACCATGTTCCGGAAAAGAATCCCCAGCGGAACAGCGCCATCCCGATCAGCATCAGCGCCAGCGTATCGACGAAGGCGATACGGTTGATCACCGTCTGAAAGAAGATCGCTGTCCGCGTCCGAACGGCCAGTGCGTCGGCATAGGAGCCGCGATAGCCGGCTAGTTCCTGCGCGATCCCGTCGCGATGCGGGTCGGCCTGTTGCACGAACGAACGCCAGTCGGCGACCATCTGCGGATCGGCGCCGGGCTGCGTGGACGCGACGCGCGCCGCCTCGATATGCTGATAAGCGAGCATCCCGTCGGCAAATTTGAACGCCAGCAGCAACAGGCCGATCGTCGCCAGCATCCGCGGCGGCGCGCGCCAGCCGATGAACGCGATCATCCCCGTGAGCGCGTAGAGAACCAGGATGTCGCCCGCCCAGATCAGATAGGCATGGACCATGCCGAACACGAACAGGGTCGCCATCCGCGCATAATGGACCTTGGCCGGTTGCTGGCCGCTCAGTAGCGCGCGGTCGGCGATCAGCAGGGTCGATGCGCCGAACATCATCGTGAACAGCCCGCGAAACTTGCCGTCGCCGATCGCATAAGCGATCGCCCATTCCCACCAGTTCGCGCCGGTCGATCCGCCGTAGAAGCTGGGGTCGATCTCGGCATAGCCCGGCATCGCGAAGTCGATGATGTTGAGCAGCAGGATGCCGAGCACCGCGACCCCGCGCACCGCGTCGAGCGTGCGCAGCCGCTGCGGCGCGGCCGCGCCGTCGCTCGCCGGCGAGTCGGTCACCGTCGCGCGAACCAGGCGATCGGGATCCCGACCAGTGTGATGTGACTGAAGAATTGCTCGGCCAGGCCGAGCGGCGTGAACGGATGCCAGCCGAAGCGCAGCGGCAGGACGATCAGGTTCATCACTGCCCAAAGGCCGATACCGTATGCAATGCCCGCGAGCAGCCAGTGAGTCTTGAGCACCGGCAGCCGGCTCGCCGCGATGACGAAGAATGCCACCATCGCGGCCATGATCGCGAAATGCAGCAGCAGCCCGACCAAAGCCACGCCGGCTCCGCCCGAAACCGCCCCATTGCCCAGGATCGCGCTCGCCAAGCCCTTGAGCATGGTCATCGGCGCTCGTCCTGCGATCAGCGTGTAGACGCACGCCGACAGGATATCGAGCGTGCCGGCAACCAACGTCGCCACCAGGATTTTGCGGCCGGTTCCCATCATTCCTCTCCCCCTCAGCGCGCACTCAGCGTGCCCGAATAGGCCACGGCCGTCACGGACCGAATGATGATGACCTGCCTTGTATTTGCAAATCCTCCCTAGCGAAGCTGGGGAGGGGGACCAACGGCGTAGCCGGTGGTGGAGGGGAAATGCCCCATCCTCGCGGCTGCGCCGCTGCGG
>NZ_BCYZ01000063.1 GCF_001598455.1 Sphingomonas pruni NBRC 15498 | reverse complement strand
GGGCCGGTGCCGTCTCAGCAAAGCTGAAAACGACTCTCACCCCATTCCTCGATTGTTTCCGAATGTTGCTGAGTGTCGTGTTTCGCTTGAATAGCGCACCAGGACCAACGATATTGGCCGCATCCGGCCGTTGTGGCCGGGCAAAGGAGTTTTCGATGGCCAATTGGTCTGACCCTCGTCCCGGTTTGGCGCCCTTCGGCGCAGCCACAGACGCACGCGGTGCTGCGTATGACGCGGGGCTGCGGTCGTTCATGCTATCCGTCTACAATTACATGGCCTCGGCCGTGCTGCTCTCCGGTATCGTCGCGATGGCCTTCGCGATGAGCGGAATGGCGGCGCAGGTGTTCATCGGCGGCGGTATCCTCAAATGGGTGATCACGCTGGCGCCTTTGGGCTTCATCCTGTTCATGAATTTCAAGCAGATGAGCAACAGCGCGCTGCAGGCCACTTTCTGGGGCTTTGCGGTGGTGATGGGCCTCAGCCTGTCGACGGTCTTCCTGGTCTATTCGCCGCTGGCGATCGGTCAGGCGTTCTTCGCCAGCGCCGCCGGCTTCGCGGCGCTCAGCCTGTGGGGCTACACCACAAAGCGTGACCTGACCGCGATGGGCTCTTTTCTGATCGTCGGCCTGGTCGGCCTGATCGTTGCGAGCTTGGTCAACCTGTTCCTGCAGTCGGGGCCGCTCGGCCTGGTGATCAGCGCGGTCGGCGTGCTGATCTTCGCCGGCCTGACCGCTTGGGATACCCAGCGGACCAAGGCGATGTATAGCTACGTTGCCGGAACTCAGGAGGAAGGCCGCGCCAAGATCATGGCGGCGACCAGCCTGTATCTCGACTTCGTGAACATGTTCCTGTTCATCCTCCGTCTGTTCGGCTCGAGCCGCAACTAACCGGACGCGACAGCGACACGGAAAACGGGCCCGGCGGAGCGATCCGCCGGGCCTTTTCTTTGGAACACGACCCGAGGCGACACGTTTTGCCTGCGTAACATCAGGTTCCATGCGGGGCCGAGTAGGAGGGTGAAGTGACCGACATTCCAGCGACCGATCGCGATCGGCAGGGCGACAGCGCCGAGCATGTCGCCCAGGACCCCCGCCAGGACGCCGGCCAGGACAAATCGATCGAGAAGCGCCTGCAGAAGAACCCCGAAAACGAGGATGCCCAGCTCGACCGGGGTCTCGACGAATCTATGGACGCCTCGGACCCGCCCTCGGTGACGCAACCCGGCGACAAGGGCGAGCCGCCCAAATCCTCGGGCTTCGACCAAGCGGCGGAGGCGGAGCGCCAGCAGGACAGCTGAAGCGCTGCCCATTGTGGGCAGGGAATACCGGCGACGTAACGAAGCGTTGCTCAAAACCCTCACTTGCCGACAGATATGCGCGTCGGCCTCGCTTCGTCGCAAACTTTGTTGCGCCGCAACACGCTCTGTGATTCCATGCTTAACGCAGGGCGACGACGCGTTAAGCATGGCGTTAACCATCTGAGCGCATCATGCCCTTCCATTGGTAAGCGGGTGGGGTGTTCGAGATGAGTGCCAGCAAGAGACCGGCCGACGGCGCGATGACATTGGCCGAGATTAAGGAATTCGCGGGCTTTTCCGCAGCGACGCAGCGTTACGTGCGCCGCAGCCTGGATGTCGGGCTTGAGCGTGAGGATGCGCTGTCGCGCTGGTCGCGCGATACTGTCGAGGCGGCGTCGATCCGCGCTCAGGCGCGGGTCTATGACCGGCTCGACGAGATCCGCACGATCGTGCCCGATGATAGCGGGCTCGACTCGGTCGAGATTTTCATGGCGCCGCTGATCACGGTTAGCGCGTTCGACCTGGGGCAGGGGCGGCTGACCACCTTCTCGGCCTATCGCTTCCTCTACGAGCGGCTGATCGGCGCCGAAGTCCGGCCGTGGCTGCCCGGCGCGTTCTGCGCGGCGGCGGCGTTGCCGCACCTTCATCCCGATCTGCGCCGCAAGCTGCTGCAGTCGATCAGCGAGGCTGCGGCGACCGCGTCCGGCTGGTCGAACCGCCAGCCGAGCTTCTTCCCGGCCTGGGTCGAAAAGGTCGATACCTCGGCAGCCTTGCCGAACTGAACTTCCTCAGGCGGGCCTGACGCGCTTCAGCGACAGGCCCGCCACCCGCCGCGCGGCTGCTCGTCGAGATGCAGGTGATCGTGATGCGCGACGTTATAGTCGGGAGACAAGGTGGTCGAGAACAGCCCGCACGCTCCATCGCGAACCTCGCGCAGGAATGCCGCTTTCTGGTCCTGACCCCGCCAGTCGCGCGCGACCGTGATCCGCCGCCCATCCGCCAGCACGAAGCCGGCAATGTCGATCGCGCGCGCATAGGAATGCTGGCTCAGATGCGTGCTGCCGGCGATCGGGCGGCAATTGTACGTTCCGAAATGCTCGAACGTCGCGACCCGGCTGCCGAAATGGCGCAACGCGGCCGGCTGGACGACATCCCATTCCCATATCGATAGCGCCGCGGCGACCGAGCACGCCATGCCCGGTTTAACCGGATCGAACCCGATCGCCCGCGCGCCGCCGGGATCGAGCCGCACGGCGTCGGCATAGCCGCATTGCCCTTTGTGGATCGGCTCGAGATCCGCGAAGCGCACGCCGGCACGCTCCAGCAACATCCGGCATTGCGGATAATCGCCGTCGAGCGCGGCGAGCTTGCTCCCGGTGAACCATCCGACCGGCTGGCCGAGATCGAGCGGCGTCCAGGGCAGGCCCTGCGGCCGGTTACGGAAATGGAGCACGCCGAGCGCCACGACGAACGCAGCGGCGAAAACGGCGAGCGTGATCCAGCCGCGCCGCTGGGCACGGCGCGTTCGGCGCGCACGGCGCCTGCGGCGGCGTGTCATCCCCGCATTGCCGAATGCAGGATTTCGCTCGTGACCGGGTAGTCGAGATCGTCGGGGATGCAGAGATGCGGTATGCCCTCGCGGTCTTCGCTCCACGGCGTGATCGTACGCGGCGGAAAGGCGTGCGCGGCCGCGACTGCTTCGCCGAAGCTGGAATATTGCGCCAGCCGCTCGAGGTTGCGGCGCGTCGGGAAAATCACCGTCGCGCGGCCAGCATCGCATTCGGCCAGCACCTCGGCCGCGCTCGCCCAGAACAGGCGCACATTCTCGGTCGCATCGACTGTCGCCGCCGCGGCGTCTTCAGGCGCGCGCGCGAGATAGAAGCGCGTGTCGAAGATCCGCATATGGGCATGGGCGGGCAGCCAGCGGGCGAACCAGGTCAGGGCATCGAGATCGATCGACAGGCCATGCCGATCGAGCAGCAATCCGAACGCTTCGCCGGCATGGAGCCCTTCGCGCAGCGCCGTCAGCGTGGCGGCATCGGGCGCCGGGCTGAGCCCGACCGGAACGCCCGCTTCCTCGATCGTTTCGCGGATCGCGGCGATGCGCGACGGCGCGTCCTCGGCGTCGCGACCGAGTTCGGCCGCCAGCGCCTGGTCGCCCGGATCGACTCGCCCGCCGGGAAAGACCAGCGCACCGCCGGCGAACACCATCGCCTTGGCGCGCTCCACCATCAGGATCTCCGGCGGCATGCCGCCGCGATCGCGCATCAGAACCAGGGTCGCGGCGGGGATGGGTGATTGGCTTTCGGGCATTGCCGTCAACTTAGGCCGTAGCCAGCCAGCCGCAACCTTTAGCAGATAGCGCGGTCGCTTCCGGGACGGCTCGCAGACGACGATGGACGGCGTTCACCTTGTCCAATCGTCATGCCGGGCCTGTCCCGGCATCCACCGTGCTGCAAGCGCGGAGCAAGAAGCTCGCGGACAGGCTCAGCTGCTCCGTGGATGCCGGGACGAGCCCGGCATGACGGTTGGAATTTAGACATGCTCGGGGCAGAAAAGCGATTGATTGCCTTTCGCTTTGTTCTCTCGCGCCGCCCCCGCCCTAGAACAGTCCAGGTACTTCACGCTGCGGGGTCGATGGCCGATCGGGCGTCAGTAATTGCCGCGATTGCTGGCTTACCGGAAGCTGGGCCTTGCTCACCTGTGGTGACACGCCGGGCGCGCTGGCGCTGGCGGTCACCGGCGTGCAGCTCTTGCCCTTGAGATAGTCGAGCGCGCGGCGCGTCGATTGCTCGTTCGGGTCGCCCAGCTGATAGGAAATGTCGTCGCCTGCCTGGCAGCTCGCCTCCATGAAGCTGGCGAGCCCATCATAATAGGCGCCGTTATGCGCCGCGTTCTGGATCGCGAAGGCGATGACGCGGAAGCGGTCGTCGCACGCGCTCTTGTCGATCGCGATCTGGCCGACCGGCTTGCCATAAGTGTTGGAGCCGATCAGCGCGGCGTTGGCGTGGAGATAGGGCACCATGCCGTTGATCACGAGCTCGCTCGCCGACGCGGTACCGCCGCCGCCGATGAACGCGATCTTGGTCGGCGCGATCGACTGCGACATCGGCGTGAAGGTGTGGTTGCTGTTCTGCGCCGATTTCTCGGGGCGGAAGGTCATATATTCCCACACGTCGGTCGGCGCGCGATTGGCCCCCATCAGGTCGCCCATCAAATCGGCGACCGAGATCAACCCGCCGCCATTGTAGCGCAAATCGATGATGATGTTGGTGATGCCGTTGGTCCGGAACCGCAGGAAGGCGTCTTTCAACGGCTGCTCGGCCGGATTGATGAAGGTCCTGAGGTTGATATAGCCGAATTGCTGCCCGCCATCGGAGATAATCTTGGCGCCATAGCGGCTCGACACCGGGTCGAGCGCGAATTCGGTCTTGGTTATCGTGACGGTGCTGGTGGCGCCGGTCAACGATACGACACGCAGCACGCGCGACGTGCCGACGGTGTCCGGGCCCAGCGCATCGGTCAGTCCGGCGGATCCGGATGTCGTCATGATGTCGCTGACGCTGCGCAGGTTCGAACTGCTGGTGCCGATCGCCGTGATCTCGGTGCCGCGGTCGATCCCGGCCGCCAGCGCAGGCCCGCCCTCGAACGCCTCGGTCACGAACAGGCGGTTGGTACTGGTCAGCCCCAGGCGGATGCCGAAGCCCGCGCTCGATCCCGAATTGTAATAGGCGTCCTCCTGGGCGATCGACGTCAAATAAGTGAAATAACGATCCTTGTGCTGCGCGCGCGCGGTCGCGGTCAGCGCGTCGATATAGTCCTCTACCGACGTATAGGGCGTCGGATCCAGGCTCGCCGGCAGCGTGTCGGGGAACAGATACCATTCCTTGAGCTGCGCGAAGGCCCAATCCTGGCGCTCGCGCAACGTGCAGCCTGCGGCGGTTGGCGTCGGAGTCGCGGTAGGAGTGGGGGTCGGAGTCGGTGTCGGGGTACCGCCCGTGCCGCTGGCGGGTCCGCCACCGCCGCCGCCGCAACTCGAAACCATCGCGAGCGCGGCGATCGCACTCAAGCCCCTGCCGAAACGACTATTTCTCATACGACCCCTCTCAACTCGGCGCCCCCTGCGAGCTCCGGCGCCACCCTGCGCCGGTCGTCGACGGTTGCCAAGGGCCTGACCCTGCGTCATTTCGTCCGATATGACGCGAAAGATCATCCATATCGACATGGATGCCTTTTTCGCCTCGGTCGAACAGCGCGACGACCCGGCGTTGCGCGGGCGGCCGGTGGCGGTGGGATCGGCGACCGGCCGAGGCGTCGTTGCGGCGGCAAGCTATGAGGCGCGGACATTCGGCGTGCGATCGGCAATGCCCTCGGTCGTCGCCTTGCGCCGATGCCCCGATTTGATCTTCGTGCCGCACCGCTTCGACGTCTATCGCAGCGTGTCGCGCCAGATCCGCGACATCTTCGAGGATTATACTCCGCTGGTCGAACCGCTCTCGCTCGACGAAGCCTATCTCGACGTCACCGCCAATCTGCGCGAACTGCCGTCGGCGACCGCCACCGCGCGGGAAATTCGCGCGCGCATTTTCGAGGCGACCGCGCTGACCGCGTCAGCGGGCATTTCGTACAACAAGTTCCTCGCCAAGCTCGCCTCGGATCACAACAAGCCCAATGGGCAGTTCGTCATCCCGCCGGGGACCGGAGCGGATTTCGTCGCGGGACTGGAAGTCGGGCGGTTCCACGGCATCGGGCCGCGCACCGCGGAGAAGCTCAACCGGCTGGGGATCGTGACCGGCGCCGATCTGCGCGAGCGCGATCCGGCATTCCTCCAGGCGCATTTCGGCAAATCGGGGCTCTGGTATCACAAGATCTCGCACGGCGAGGACGATCGCGCGGTCACCCCCGACCGGCCGCGCAAATCGTCGGGATCGGAAACCACGTTCGAACAGGATCTGACCACACCGGACCAGGTGCTGGAGCAGGTCCGGCGGATGGCCGATCAGGTCTGGTCTTGGTGCGAGCGCACCAAGACGACGGGCAAGACCGTGGTGGTGAAGGTCCGCTACGCCGATTTCCGTATCGTCACGCGGAGCAAGACGTTGAGCGGCGCTATTGCCAGCCATGCCGACCTGATCGCGGTGGCCGAGCGGCTGGTGGCGACATTGTTTCCGTTGCGCGCGGGCATCCGGCTGGTCGGCGTGACGCTGGCGACACTGGAGGAAGCGGGGGCGGGGGAGCCGGAGTTGGATCTGCTTTCCGACGCGCGAGGTTAAACGCTTCCCCGGCGAAGGAGCGCTGGGTCGGGCCGTCCCCCTGGACGGCCCTTGAACGTGCGGGGCACGTTCAACCCAACGCTGGCCCAGTTTCGTGCCTTCAATTGGTGCGCGATTCGCTCTCGCGGATCATCCGCCGCAGCTGGGCCCCGGCCTTCGCCGGGGAGGTGGCAGTGCTGAAGCAGGCGCTGCTCTAACGAACGAACAGCCGGAACTCGGCGCCGCCTTCCGGGCCCTCCCCGACCTCGATCGTCCAACCGTGCGCGATGACGATCTGGCGGACGAGGTTGAGCCCGACCCCCGTTCCTTTCGCGCGTGTCGTGAAGAACGGCAGAAAGATGTCGCTGCGCATCGCCTCGGGAACGCCCGGGCCGCGGTCGGCGACGAGAATGCGTGTCCCCGCCGCGTCGCTGAGCAACCGCAATTCAACCAGCAGATGCTCGTCGCGCTCGCGCGTCGCCTGGGCGGCATTGCGCAACAGGTTGATCAAAGCCTGGGCCAGCAGATCGGGATCGGCGTCGAGTTCGAGATCGGCTGTCACCTCGGTCTCGAGCGTAATGTCGGGCCATTCGGCGGCGAACAGGCGTTCGAGGTCGCGGACGAACGCCGCCGCCTTGAACCGCTGGCGGCGTGGGTCGGGGACATGCGCCACCGCACGGTAGGAGCGGATGAAATATTCCAGCCCCTCGGCGCGTCGGGCGAGTGTCCCCGCCGCGGTGCGGGCGAGATCGAGATCGGGCTCGGGTTCGGCGAGCACTTCCGCGGTGCTCGATGCCAGCGAGGTCACCGGCGTCAGCGAATTGAGGATCTCATGCGTCAGCACACGGACCAGATCGGTCTGCGCCGCCATTTCGATCGCATCGAGCGTCCCCTGCACGGGCTCGACCGTGATCGCGCGCGTCGTCAGCCCGAGCCGCTCCAGCGAGGCATTGCGCACGATCGCCCGCTGCGGCCCGGTCGCCGATCGCAGCAACAGCAATTCTGCGGCCGGCGCGGCGCCATCGGCCAGGCGCGCCGCGAAGGTTTCGCCATAAATGGTGAAATCTTCGGGCCGCGTGCCCTGATGTGCGGCGAACAGGCGCCGTGCGGCCTTGTTGACCAACGTCACGCCGTGATCGGCATCGACCGTCAGCAACGCTACCGGCACATCGTCGGTCAGCGCTTCGAGGAACCGCAATTCCTCGACCGTGCGGTCGCGTTGCGCCTGCAGCCCGCGCATCGCCGCGTCTAGCGCGCCGCCCAGCGTATCGAACCCGGCGCCGCCGCGGCCGTCGAACCGGGTCGAGAAATCGCCATAGCGCAAGGCCTCGACGAAGCGCGCGACGGTGCGGTTGGTGCGGTCGATATGGTGAAGCAGGCCACCGACCATGCCGAGCACCAGCAGCCCGGCGACGATCCTGACCGCGGCAAGTCCCGGGGTCGCGATCGCCACCGTCAGCGCGATCAATGCGAGCAGGCAGGCGACCAGCCAGCCAACCAGGATCAGCGCGAAGCGGCGATCAAAGCCCATGCTTCTCCATTCGGCGATAGAGCGCGGCCCGCGACAAGCCTAATTCGTGCGCGGCGGACGAGATGTTGTAGCCGTGCTTTTTCAACGCTTCCTCGACCAACCGCCGCTCGACCCGATCGAGATTGAGGTCCGACACCGCCGGCTCGGCGGTGACTCGTGGCGTCGCCGCCGGGGCGAGGGCGAAGGCATCGGTCTCGAGCGGGCCATCGCCCGCCAGGATCACCGCGCGCTCCACGGCATGACGCAGCGCGCGGACGTTGCCGGGCCAGTCATGCGCGACCAGCGCTCCCAGCGCCTGTGGCGACAGTTCGGGCCGCGGCCGTTTGTAGCGCTCGGCATAGAGCGTAAGGTAGTGATCGATCAGTGCCGGCACGTCCTCGCGGCGATCACGAAGCGGCGGCAGGTCGATCTCTACCGTGTTGAGCCGGAACAGCAGATCCTGGCGGAAGTGGCGCTCGTCGCGCAGCATCGCCGGGGTCATGTTGGTCGCGGCGATCACCCGGATGTCGACCGGTATCGGCTGGTTCGCGCCGACCGGAGTGACCTTGCGCTGTTCGAGCACGGTCAGCAGCTTGGGCTGCAAATGGAGCGGCAAATTGCCGATCTCGTCGAGGAACAAGGTGCCGCCATCGGCCGCCTGAATGCGGCCGATGCGATCGGTGCGCGCGTCGGTGAAGGCGCCTTTGACGTGACCGAACAATTCGGAATCGATCAGTTCGGTAGCGATCGCGCCAAGGTCGACCGTGACTATCTCGCGGTCGGCGCGGTGCGACTGCTGATGCAGCGCGCGCGCGACCAATTCCTTGCCGGTGCCGTTTTCGCCGAGCACCAGCACATTCGCTTCGGTCGGCGCCGCGCGGGCGATCAGCGAATGGACGCGCGCCATCGATGGAGCGCTGCCGATCAACGGAGACGGTCCGCGCGCCGCGCTCGACGATGCCGGTGTCGGCGCAGGCGCGTCGGCGGCGGAACGCGATCGGCGCAGCGCGGCGGCGGTGCGCACCGTCTGGACCAGGCGCTCATTTTCCCACGGCTTCGACACGAAATCGGTCGCGCCGCGCTTCATCGCCTCGACCGCGACATTCACACCGGCATGGGCGGTGATCATCACCACGATCGCTTCGGGATCGTTGGCGAGCAGCCGGTCGAGCAGCGCCAGCCCCTCGCGCGCATCGGTCGCGCCACGCGCGAAATTGGCGTCGAGCAGGATGACGTCGGGCTGGCGTCCCGCGGTCGCGGCGATCGCGCGCTCGGGCGAGGATACCGTGATCAGCTCGCGAAACAGCCCACGCAGCGCGAGCCGCGCCGCTATCAATATGTCTTCGTCGTCATCGACGATGATGCAAAGATCGAATTCCGCCGTCGCCATTGCCCGCTTCCGTACAGCTGGTGTCCGGAACCGGACAATCAAAATCCGTGCCAGAGGTGAAAGCTCCCAATCCTCCCTACGCGTAGCGTGGGGAGGGGGACCGCTCGGCGGAGCCAAGGGGTGGAGGGGCCGAAGCGGCGCAGCCGCGAGGATGATGCTCGAGATTTTCCCCTCCACCAAGCCGCTTCGCGTCTTGGTCCCCCTCCCCATCTGCGATGGGGAGGATTGTGGTTGTCCAGCACCCTCCAAAACCCAATTGGCACGCATCCTGCTGAGGGACTGGCGGACCAACAAGGTGGACAGATCCGATGAAAGACACGGCAGCCAACTGCAAACTCCTCACGGTGCTCGTGTTACTCGGCGCGAGCTGGGTGCTGTTCTTTCAGCCGGCGTCGCACTGGAGCGCCGCGATCCAGATTTCCTCGGTCCGGATCGCCTTCTCGCTCCAGAGCGATACTGTCCGTTTCCGGACACCCGTGTCCGGAAACGGACACTCTTTATTCCTGCTGCAGATCGGGAGCGAGCGTTCGTGAATATCGCGTCGTTGAAGGCGGCGTCGTCCGCCACCACTGACCGGGCGGTCAGCGGCAGCCAGATGGACAAGGTGGTCGAGCGCCGCGGGCTGTCGCGCAACGTCAAGATTGCGATCGGCGCCGGCGCGATGCTGGTGCTCGCCTTGCTGTTCTGGTGGTTCATGCCCGGCGCTGGATCGCAGACGGTGACCAAGAACAGGCTGACGATCTCGACCGTGCAGACCGGGCGGTTCGAGGATTTCATCCCGTTGCGCGCCAAGGTCACGCCGCTGCTCACCGTCTATATCGATTCGATCGAGGGCGGACGGGTCGACAAGGTGCTGGTCGAGGATGGCACCGATGTCGTCGCCGGCCAGCCGATCGCGATGCTGTCCAACGCCGAACTTCAGCTCTCGACGCTCGCACGCCAGACCGAGGTCGAGCAGCAGATCAACAATATGCGCAGCCAGGAGCTCGCGCTGTCGCAGACCCGTTTGGCCAACGAACGCGCGATTCTGGATGCTCAGCTCGCGCTCACCACCGCGCGCCGTCAATATGAGCGCGAGGCGCCGCTCGCGGCGAAGGGCTATGTGTCGGGCAAGCAGTTCAACGACACGACCGACAATTACCAATATCAGCAGCGCCGCCTCGCCGTGCTTCAACGCAGCCAGGCAAGCGACGAACGGCTGCAGTCGGGCCAGCTCGATCAGCAAAAGGCATCGATGAAGTCGATGTCGGCGGGTCTGGGCATCGCGCGCACCAATCTCGACGCGCTCAATCTCAAGGCGCCGGTCACGGGCAAATTGTCGGGCTTCTCGATCCAGATCGGCCAGTCGCTCCAGCGCGGCGAACGGATCGGCCAGATCGATTCGCCGGGCAGGAACAAGCTCCAGGCCGGCGTCGACGAATTCTATCTCGGCCGCGTCCAGGTCAATCAGTCGGCGAGCGTCGACTGGAACGGCAAGACCTTCCGCGCGCGGGTGATGAAAATCTATCCCCAGGTGCAGAACGGCCAGTTCCAGGTCGACCTGCAATTTCTCGGCGACGAGCCGCAGGGCGTGCAACGCGGCCAGACGCTGCAGGCGAAGCTGACCCTGGGCGATCCGGCGCCGGCCAAGCTGATCCCCAATGGCGCCTTCTACAACGAAAGCGGTGGCGCTTATGTGTTCGTCGTCGCACCCGACGGCAACACCGCGGTCAAGCGCCAGGTCCGGCTCGGCCGCCGCAATCCCGATTTCATCGAAGTGCTCGACGGGCTCGATGCCGGCGAGCGCGTCATCACCAGCCCTTACACCGGTTTCGCCGACAAGGATCGGCTCGACCTTTCGAACGCGAAGGAGTGAATCTGATGCTGCATATGCGTGCCTTGTCGCGGACCTACCGCACCGACACCGTGGAAACCACCGCGCTCGACGCAATCGATCTCGACATCATGCCCGGCGAATTCGTCGCGATCATGGGTCCGTCGGGCTGCGGCAAGTCGACCCTGCTCAATCTGATGGGCATGCTCGATAGCCCGACCAGCGGCAGCTATGTGTTCGACGGCAAGGAAGTCGCCGGCCTGTCCGAAGCCAAGCTCGCCGATGTGCGCAAGGAATCGATCGGCTTCATCTTCCAAAGCTTCAACCTGGTCGACGAATTGTCGGTGCGCGAGAATGTCGAGCTCGCCTTGCTCTATCATGCCGTACCCGCCGCCGAGCGCCGCCGCCGCACCGAGGAAGTGATGGACCGTGTCGGCATCGCCCATCGCGCGCGGCACTTCCCGAGCCAACTCTCAGGCGGTCAGCAGCAGCGCGTGGCGGTCGCCCGTGCGCTCGTCGCCGAGCCCAAATTGATCCTGGCCGACGAACCGACCGGCAACCTCGACACCAATCACGGCGAGGAGGTGATGAAGATGCTCCAGACGCTGAATGCGCAAGGGTCGACCATCGTCATGGTCACGCACTCGCCGTCACATGCCGATTACGCGAGCCGCGTGGTCAACATGCTCGACGGCCGCATCCTCCAGGAACGGCGCCGCGCGGCCTGATCCTCATTCCGTCTGGAGAAGCTCGATGTGGCGCAACTACCTCACTGTCGGCATCCGCTCGCTGCTCAAGAGCCGCGTCTATGCGGTGATCAACATCCTCGGCCTCGCGATCGGGCTCGCCGCCTGCGTCCTGATCCTGCTCTATGTCCGGTACGAGGAGAGCTATGACGGGTGGATGAAGGGCGCCGACCGCGCGTATCAGCTCCAGACCTATTATCACGCCACGCCGCAGGGCGGGGAGGAAATGTATCTTCAGATGAGCTCGCTCGCGGCGGGCCGCGCGCTGGCGAAGGATTTTCCGCAGATCGAGAAAGTCGTATTCGTCCGCGGCTTTTCGCCGATCGTGATCCAGGATGGCGAGCCGTCGCAAAGCACGCTCAGAATGGTCGACGGCAACATCTTCGACATCCTCCAGGTCCCGTTCTTGAAGGGCGACGCGCACTCCGCGCTCAACGACGCCCATTCGATGGTGCTGAGCGAAAGCGAAGCGCGGCGGCGGTTCGGCAATGCCGATCCGATCGGCAAGACGCTGACGGTCGTCGATAACACCGGCAATGTCGATTACCGCGTCACCGGTGTCTTCCAGGACATCCCGAAGAACAGCAGCTTCAGCGCGACGATGGTCGCGCGGTTCGACATGGACGTCCAGTTCGCGGATCGCGCCCAGGTCCTGACCAATTGGGACGATCAGGAAGGCTGGCATTACGTCAAGCTTCGCCCCGGTGCCGACGTGGCCGCGATCATGGCCCAGTTTCCAGCATGGAAGAAGCGCAACATCCCCGACACGGTGGCCGATGGCCAGCGCTACAATCCGGGCGACGCGCAGGACTATAAGCTGGTCAATCTGCGCGACGTGCATCTCGGCAAGGCACAAAACGGTGCAATGACGCCCGGCAACGACAATGCCACGGTCACTACCTTCGCCGTTATCGCGTTGCTGGTCCTGGGCATGGCGTGCGTCAACTTCGTCAACCTGGCCACTGCGCGCGCATCTCAGCGGGCGCGGGAAGTGGCGTTGCGCAAGGTGCTCGGCGCCAGCCCGCGCCAGCTGATCATCCAGTTCGTCGGCGAATCGGTGCTCGTGACGCTGATCGCGTTGCTGGTGGCGTTCACCGCGGTCGAATTGATCCTGCCGTTCTTCAACCGCTTCCTCGATGCCGGCATCCAACTCCACTATCTCGGATCGGACGGCGTTTTGCTGCCCGGCATCGTGCTCGTGCTGATCGTCGGCGTGATCGGCGGTCTTTATCCGGCGGTGTATCTCTCGCGGTTCGAGCCGGCCAAGATCCTGAAAGCGAACAAGTCGGCGGCCGATGCGCAAGGCTCCGGGCGGCTGCGCAACGTGCTCGTGATCGGACAGTTCGCCGTATCGATCGCGCTGATCGTCTGCACCAGCGTGATCTATGCCCAGACGGTCTATGCCCGCACGGTCGATGCCGGCTATCGGCGCGATGGCTTGCTCCAGGTCGAAAATCTGACGTTCCGCGGCGTGTCCGACGATCAGGCGCTGTCGCTGGTCGATCAGATCCGCCGGCTGCCCGGCGTGCGTGCGGCGGCGGGTACGCAGATCGCGGTCGCCCCGGGCAACAACTCGATCTCAAGCTTCTACCTGCCGGGGAATACCAATGCGGTGTCGCTCGGCCTGTATGCGGTCCAGACCGGGTTTTTCCCGGCGATGGGGATGCGGATCCTGGCGGGCCGCGATTTTTCGCAAACCTATGGACGCGACGACGCAACCACCCCGCATCCAATGAATCCGGATGCCGAACGCGCGCTGGTCGCCCGCGGCCTCAACATCGTCGTTACCGAAAGCGCCGCGCGGCGGCTGGGCTTTGCCGATGCCCGCAGCGCGATCGGCAAGCAATTGTCCGGCGCGTTCACGCTTCCCCAGTTCGGACTGGTGCCGTGCACGATCGTCGGCGTGGTATCGGATGCGCGCTTCCGCTCGTTGCGCGAACCGTTGCAGCCCATCGCCTTCGTCATGCAGCGCAACGGGTTCAACCAGATCGCGGTGCGGTACGCCGGCGTCGCCCCAGGGACGATGCGGGACTCGATCGAGCAGCTTTGGCGTCGCCTGATCCCGAACGTCCCGTTCAAGGCGAGCTTCGCCGACGATCTGGTCCGCGAGCAATATGATCGCGAAACGGCGCGCGGCCAGTTGTTCGCCGCCTTTGCGATCCTCGCGGTGGTAATCGGCTGCCTCGGTCTGTTCGGGCTTGCCGCGTTTACCGCGGCGCGGCGGACCAAGGAGATCGGCATCCGCAAGGTGCTCGGCGCGCGTACGCTCGATATCGTCCGGCTGCTGGTCTGGCAGTTCAGCCGGCCGGTGCTGATCGCCAATCTGATCGCCTGGCCGGTTGCCTGGTGGCTGATGCGCGACTGGCTGAACGGTTTCGACACGCGCATCGCGCTCGGGCCGACTCCCTTCGCCGTTGCCGGTGCGCTGACGCTCGGCATCGCCCTGGCAACCGTCGCCGGGCATGCGATCCGCATCGCCCGCACCAACCCGATCAACGCTTTGCGCTACGAATAGGAGAGGCCCGATGTGGCGTAACTACCTGACCGTCGGCATCCGTGCCCTGCTCAAGAACCGCGTCTATGCAGTCATCAACATTGCCGGATTGGCGATCGGCCTGGCCGCGTGCCTACTGATCCTGACCTATGTTCGGTACGAGTTCAGCTATGACAATTGGCTGCCCGAGGCCGAGAACACTTACGAGCTGGCGACCGAATATCTGCCGTCACCGGGCGGACAGCAGCCGGGGGTTTCGCTGACCACCGCCTATGTCGCGGGCGGCGCGCTCAAGAAGGATTTCCCTCAGGTCGAGCGGGTAGTGTGGGCGTCGTCGCAGAACGTCACTTTCCTCCAGGACGGCACGCCGAGCGCCGCCAAGAAGGCGTTCGTGACCGACGGTCCGCTGTTCGACATCGTTCGCGTGCCCTTCGCCCGCGGAAATGCGGCAACGGCGCTCGACGATCCGCATTCGATCGTGCTGAGCGAGAGCGAGGCCGAAGCGCGGTTCGGCGACAGCGATCCGATCGGCAAGACGATCACCGTGTCGAGCGGCGACATGACCGCCGATTACCGCGTGACCGGCGTGTTCAAGGATCTGCCCAAGAACAGCCATTTCGACATGACCACCGTCGTGCGGATCGATCCGCTCGAGTATTTCCGCAAGACGCCCGATGTGGTGACGTCCTGGACCTGGTCGAACGGAGAAATCTACGTCCGGCTCAAGCCGGGTACCGACCCCCAGGCGATCCAGACGCAATTGGCCGCCTGGAAAAAGCGCAACATCCCCGATGACGTCGGCAGCAATCCGGTGACCAATCCCGGCCAATTCCAGGATTTCCATCTGATCAACGTGCGCGACCTGCACCTGAGCAAGGGGCAGGGGCAGGGGCGGCCCAACGGCAATCGCCAGTCGGTGCTGACGTTCGGCGTGGTTGCATTGTTGATCCTGGCGATGGCCTGCATGAACTTCACCAACCTCGCCACTGCGCGTGCTTCGCAGCGCGCCCGCGAAGTCGCGTTGCGCAAGGTGCTGGGCGCGAACCGGCAGCAGCTCATCACGCAATTCGTCGGCGAATCGATGCTGGTCTCGTCGATCGCGATGCTGATCGCGCTGGCCCTGGCCGAACTCGCCATCCGGCCGCTTAATGCCTTTCTCAATGCCGACATGGAGTTCAGCTATTTCGGGCTGTCGGGCATCCTCCTGCCGGTGATCGCGCTGACCGTGCTGGTCGGGCTGGCGGGCGGTCTTTATCCCGCTTTCTATCTGTCGCGATTCGAGCCGGCGCGGATTCTCAAGGCGAACAAGTCGGCGGCCGATGCGGAAGGCAGCGGCCGGCTTCGCAGCCTGCTCGTCATCACCCAGTTCGCGGTGTCGATCGGGCTGATCATTTGCACCTCGGTGATCTATGCCCAGACCGAATATGCTCGGAACCTCGACGCCGGATACAAGCGCGACGGGCTGCTCCAACTCAACGGTATCGCCCGCGCGCCGGTCGAGGCGGCCGCGCCGACATTGCTCCAGGAACTGCGCAAGCAACCGGGCATCGTCGACGCCGCACGCGTGTCACTCGGCATCGCGTCGGGCAACAATTCGACCACCGACGTCAACGTGCCGGGCGGCAAGCCGGTCACGCTCGGCGTCTACGGCGTCGACACCCATGCCTTCGACACGCTGGGGATGCGCATGCTCGCCGGGCGCAATTTCTCCGAAACGGTCGCGATGGACGATTCGACCCTGCCGAACCCGCCCGATCTCAACGCCGAAAAGGCGCTGGCGGCGCGCGGCGTCAACGTCGTCCTGTCCGAATCGGCTGCCCGGCGTCTGGGCTTCGCCTCGCCCGCGGCAGCGGTTGGCAAGCAGGTCCAGTACATCATCGCCAGCAATGAAGCGGGGCCGGTCACCGCCAATGTCGTCGGCGTGGTGAGCGACGTCCGCTATCGCTCGGCGCGCGATCCGGTGCAGCCGATCATCTATTATTACATCACCAACGGCGCCTTCAATCAGCTGATGGTGCGCTTCAGCGGTGATCCGCGGGTCGCACAGGCTACAGTCGAGCGTGTATGGAAGCGTGCTGTCCCCGGCCTGTCGCTCAATTCGCGCTTCGTCGAGGATATCATCCACGACCTCTACAATATCGATGAGAAGAGCGCGCAGTTATTCGGGATGTTCGCGATCCTGGCGGTGGTGATCGGCTGTCTCGGCCTGTTCGGGCTGGCGGCGTTCACCGCCGAACGGCGCACCAAGGAGATCGGCATCCGTAAGGTCTTGGGCGCACGCACCCGCGACATCGTCCGATTGCTGGTGTGGCAGTTCAGCCGCCCGGTGCTGATCGCCAACATCGTCGCCTGGCCGGTGGCGTGGTGGCTGATGCGCGGCTGGCTCAACGGCTTCGACACGCGTGTGACCCTGACGCCGCTGCCGTTCGTCGAGGCGGGCTTGCTGGCGGTAGTGATCGCGGCGGGGACGATCGCTGGCCACGCCGTGCGCGTGGCGCAGGCCAGCCCGATCAAGGCTTTGCGCTATGAATGAGCCACCGCGAAGCGGATTCGGACGCCGAGAGCGCCGCTTGCCGAGCTGAGTTGCGCCTTGGACTGTCGCTTTTCGCGCTCGCTTCCAATGAGGCGAGCGCAATGCGCCCTGCACCGAATCTGCACCAGACCACAGCAGAATCGCCTCAGGCTTCGCCGCACTGTATCGACGACGGGTCGCGACAGCTTTTCCCGACCAGCGGGGAGAGTCTGCGATGAAATGGCGCGTCGTATCGAGTTTTGTGGTGAAGGTAGCGGCGGCCGTCGCAATCGTCGCCTTGGGCGACGCATTGTTCTGGAACGCCAACGGTGTCGGTTCGACGCTTGGGGTGTTCGCGATCTTCTGGGCCGCGTTCACGCTGCTGCTGGCGCCGGCCAGCTGGCGCCGCGGCGGATCGATCGTTGCCGGCAGTATCGCCGTGGCCATTGCCGCGGTGATGATCGATACCCCGAGCTTGCTCGCATTGGTGCTGTTCGGCGCCGCGCTGGCGGTGGCGGTATTGCTGCCGCGGGCGGCCGCCTTTGACCATGTCGGGCGCTGGGCGGTGCGCCTCATCGCCTTCGGAATCGTGAGTTTGGTTGGGCCCCTGGCCGATCTATTGCGCCTCGCGCGGTTGGCGAGGAAGGGAAACAGAGGGGCAAGGATGCGTGGCTGGCTGCCGCTACTGCCCCTGCCCTTGATCGGAGGGACGGTATTCCTCGCGCTGTTCGCCAGCGCCAATCCGGTGATCGGCGACGCCGTGGCCTCGATCGGTGCGCCCAGTTTTGACGTCGAGAGCGTCGCGCGCCTGGTATTCTGGGGCGTGCTGTTCACGGTCACCTGGTCGACGCTGCGCCCGCGTCGGCTGACCCTGCCGTTTCCCGACAACCAGGCCGATCCGGATTTCTCCTTGCCGGGCATTTCGACCGGCTCGGTGACGCTCGCGCTCGTTACGTTCAACCTGCTGTTCGCGCTCGAAAATGGCCTCGATCTCGTCTTTCTGTGGAGCGGCGCACCGCTGCCCAGGGGCGTCACCCTGGCGAGCTACGCGCATCAGGGCGCCTATCCCCTGATCGCCACCGCCCTGCTCGCCGGGCTGTTCGTGTTGGTAGCGTTACGGCCCGGTTCGGAGACCGCGAAGGTGCCATTGATCCGCAGGCTGGTGGTCGTCTGGGTCGCGCAGAACGTATTCCTGGTCGCGTCCAGCATTCTGCGCACGCTTGACTATGTCGCTGCCTATTCGCTGACCGAGTTGCGCATCGCCGCCCTGATCTGGATGGCCTTGGTCGCCGTTGGGCTGATGCTGACCGTCTGGCGGATGCTGCGCGGGAAGAGCGGCGCGTGGCTGATCAACGCCAATGCCATCGCGGCGGGGCTGGTGCTGTTCGCCTGCACGATCGTCGATCTCGGCTCCGTCGCGGCGACTTGGAATGTGCGGCACGCCAGGGAAGTGGGTGGGCCAGGGCAGGCGCTCGATCTCTGCTACCTCAATCGCCTCGGTCCCTCGGCGCTGACCGCTTTGGTCGAGTTGGAGCAGCGCCCAGCTTTAGCTCCCGCTTTCGCTCAGCGGCTCGCCCGGGTTCGCGCGCATATCTACGATACGACCCAGGAGAGCCAAAAGGGGGCGGGGTGGACCTGGCGCAACGAGCGGCGGCTGATTCAGGTCGGCGCGATACTGGGCGCCAGCAAAATGCCTCGAACGCTCGCGATCGGTGGATACGGGGAGTGCGACGGTTCATTGCCTCCGCCGCCACCCAGCCCGAGCGCGGCCGTCCCGGCAACCGCGAATGCCGGCACCGACGGAGCCCCGGAATCGAACGCCGCGGACGACAATGTCGCGGCGCCATTGACGAACGAAGCGGCACGATGATCATGTGCCCCATGCCGCGCACGATCCTGATCGCCGACGACGATCCGCATATCCGCCAATTGCTCGCCTTCGCATTCGCCAAGGCGGGTCTGGAGACCGTCGAAGTCGAGGATGGTGCGGCGGTACTCGACACCGCGGCACGACAAAAGATCGACCTGATTGTTCTCGACATCAACATGCCGCGCATGGACGGGCTGGAGACGTGCCGGCGGCTGCGCGCGGAGGGCGACGTGCCGATCCTGTTCCTGTCGTCGCGTGACGATGAGATCGACCGAGTGCTGGGTATCGAGCTCGGCGCCGACGACTATGTGACCAAGCCCTTTTCTCCGCGCGAGGTCGTGGCGCGGTCGATGGCGATCCTGCGGCGCGCCACTTCCAAGGCGCCGCTGGTGGAAGCCAGTTCGCGGATCGACCAGGGCCGTCTGGTCCTTGACACGGACGGCTGGCGCGCGACCTGGGACGGGGCGGAGGTATCGCTGACCGTCACCGAATTCTCGATCCTGAAAACGCTCGCCACGATGCCCAGCCGCGTGTTCAGCCGCGATGCCATCATCGACCGGCTACACGGGCCGGGCTTCGCGGTGACCGATCGCACGATCGACAGTCATATCCGCAACCTGCGCGGCAAGTTCGCCGCGGTCGGGGGTGGCGATCTGATCGAGACGCGCGCCGGGGTTGGCTATCGCCTCGGGCCTTGCACAGGCGCGTGATCGGACGGCTCAAAACCCGGTTGAAGGCGCATTGGCCCGCGCTTCGATTGCGCACCATCCTGTTCGGCACCCTGTTGTTCACCGCGGCCCTTCCGGGCTTCGGGGCCTTGTTCCTGCGCGTCTACGAGAACACTTTGGTCCGCCAGACCGAGGCCGAACTGGTCGCGCAGGGGGCGGCATTGGCCGCCACGGCCGAAGCGTGGTGGCCGGGCGCCATTCCGCGCAAGGTGGCGCCCGATTACCGGTCGGAGGCCTCGACGATCGACTTGCGCGCAACGCCCGTGCTGGACGATCGCCCCCACGCTGCGCGTGCGACCGCGTCGCCGGACCCTAATGCGCTGGCGGTCGCCGTGCGTATCGCGCCGGTCTTCGCCACGACGGCAAACACCACATTGGCATCCATCCAGTTGCTCGACGGTAATGGCATTGTCGTGCTCGGCCATGAAGCCGGCGGCAGTTATGCGGCGATCCCGGAAGTGGCGGCCGCGCTCAAGGGGCGCGTCGGCACCGTCCTGCGCGAGAACGGGCAATATTCGCAGGTCTATGCCTTTGAATGGCTCAGCCGGGCATCGTCCTTGCGCATCCATCACGTCCGGCCGATCATCGTCGATGGCAAAGTGGTGGGGGCGGTCCTGCTGTCGCGATCACCGCGCTCGCTGTTTCGCGGATTGTACGAGGACCGCGGCAAGATCATCTTCGGCATCGTCGTCATTTTCGGGCTGCTCCTCGTGATGACCACTTTGGTGACCCGCGGTATCGCCCGGCCCGTGGAGGCGCTCGACAGGGCGACGCGCGACGTCGCGGCAGGGACGGGGAGCGTGCCCGATACCCCAGCGACGGCGGCGGTCGAAATCCGGCAGTTGTTCGACAATTTCCGCGTCATGGCGGCGGCGATCGATCGCCGGTCGCGTTATCTGCGCGACTTCGCCGCCGCGGTTAGCCACGAATTCAAGACGCCGCTCGCCGGGATCGCCGGCGCGATCGAACTGCTCGAAGACCATGGCGAGGATATGCAGCCGGCCGATCGCGCACGATTTCTCGCCAACGCCAAGGCCGATGCGGCACGTCTCTCGCAACTTGTCAGCCGGCTGCTCGATCTCGCCCGCGCCGACATGTCCGTTCCCGATCCCGGCGTTGCCGCGGATCCGCTTGCAGCGATACGACGGATTGCCGACGCGTTCGACGGCGAAGCCTTTGTCATGACGGTCGAGGCTCCCGATGCCGTACCCGCAGTGTCGATGCCGGGCTCCGCAATCGAAGCGGTGCTGAGCGCGCTCGCCGAAAACGCGCGCCAGGCCGGGGCGAGCACCGCGGCGGTGGCGGTCACGGTGGAAAGCGGTGTCGTGCGCGTTGCCGTCACCGACAACGGATCCGGGATCGATCCGGCAACCGCCGATCGCGTCTTCGAACCGTTCTTCACAACCAAGCGGGCAAGTGGCGGGACTGGATTGGGACTAGCAATCTGCGCGTCGCTGCTCGCTGCCGGGGGAGGGGAATTGTCGCTCGACCGGGACGTGACCCACGGTAGCCGCTTTGTCCTGACGTTGCCGACCGCCGCCGAAGCAGGGGCGTTGAAGGAATAGTGCGTTCTCGGCCGCCTCGGCGTTGGGTCAGTGGGAGCGCGGCCAGCATCGGCGGCGCCGCCGGGTGCTTCAACACGTCAAAGCGTATCGATTGAGTAGATGGTCGGGGAAAGAGGATTCGAACCTCCGGCCCCTGCCTCCCGAAGGCAGTGCTCTACCAGGCTGAGCTATTCCCCGACCGGCGCATCTCCGGGCAAGCCCGGCGGTGCGAGGGGGCGCCTATAACCATGCGGCTAGAGTCGCGCAAGCGCTTGTATTACTCCGCGCGCGCGGCCAGCATCGCGTCGATACTGGTGAACTTCTCGCGCGGGCTGCCGTCGCGCGCCGCCGAAATCTCCGCGGCCTCGATTTTCTGCCAGTCGCGGAATGTCACGATGTCGACATTGCGGTCGCGCAACAGCAGGTCGAGTCCCGCGCGGCCGTTCTTGCCGTAGTCCTCCGCCGTGTCGTCGGCGATCTGTTCGGCGATCATGAAGCCGTCGGGGCGGTTGGTCCCGATCGTGCCGGTCGGGCCGCGCCGTGCCCAGCCGACCGCATAGAGCCCAGGCGCGATCCGCCCTTCGTCATTGGCGAAGCGGCCGAGCTTGGCGTCATAGGGCACGCCCTCGATCGGCGGGGTGCGATAGCCGATGCAGCTGACGACCAGCGCGGCGGGGATGACGTACGTCTCTCCGGTGCCGTTGGCGCGGCCCTCATCGTCGATTGCGGTGCGCTCGACGATGACGCGTTCGACCTTGCCGTCGCCTTCGATCGCTATCGGCATCGCGTAGAAATCGAACTCAATCGTGATCGGTTTTTCGACGTCGCTGGCGGCGAAACTGCGCAGATGCGCGACCGACTTGCGCAGGCCGGGTTCCAGCGCTGCATCTTCCGCTTCCGGCGGCAGATCGGCGGCGTCGACGCGCGGCGCGGCGCGTTCGAGGTGCCCCAGCTCACCGAGTTCCTTGGGCGTCATCGCGATCTGGTGCGGACCGCGCCGCGCCAGGATGGTGATGCGCTCGTTCATGGCCCGGTCGAGCGAGTCGAGCGCATGACCGACGATATCTGAGCCCGAGAATTCGGCGCCGGTCTTGGCAAGCACACGCGCGACGTCGAGCGCGACATTACCGGCGCCGACGATCACCGCGCCGGGCCCGTCCAGCACGGGCGCGAGGTCGGCAAAATCGGGATGGCCGTTATACCAGCCGACAAAGGCGGCCGACCCGACCACGCCGGGCAGGTCGTCGCCGGGAATGCCCAAGGCGCGATCGGCCGGGGCCCCCGTCGCCAGCACGACGGCATCATAGAGGTCGAGCAATTCGGCGACGGCGACATCCTTGCCCACCGTTACATTGCCGACAAAGCGGACATTGTCCGACAGCGCGGTTGCCTCGTACCGGCGGGAAACGCCCTTGATCGACTGATGGTCGGGCGCGACACCGGTTCGGATCAAGCCGTAAGGGACGGGCAGGCGATCGATGATGTCGATCCTGACCTGGTCGCCGAACTGCTTCTGGCATGCTTCGGCGGTGTAGTAGCCGGCGGGACCCGATCCGACGATCGCAACGTGACGCATGTCCCCTCCTGATAGGTCAGGAGGGGAACCTAGCGTATCGCAATCCCTTGGCAACCCGCGTGCGGGCTACCGGCCGCCCAGCTGGTCGACCAACTTGATGTACGCATCCAGATAGGCGAGCACGATCACCTGGCCGATTTGCGTGTTCTGATAGCCGCCCCCGCCGGCCGAGGCGAAGCCGCCCCACCAACTGGCGCCGGTTGCCGCGCTGAAACCGACATCCGTCTTGCGATAATAGCCCTCGACGACGCTTTCCTCGGTAGTGCGCGAATCGACAACCGACAACGTGACGTTGGCTTCACCTTTCTTGATGTTGATGCCGCCGGCGAGCGAGCCGATCACGTTCGCGCCGCCGCCGCCGAAGCGGCTGAGCACGCCGCCGATCGCACCGCCGACATTGCTGCCGCCCGAATTGTCGTTCGTGGTGACGATGTTCGGTTCGAGCAGGAAGTCCGCCGCGCGGACCTGGCCCTTGCCCATGTTCGATCCAGCCTGCAGCTCGCCATTGTCGGCCAGGGCGCGCTCCATCGCACGGCTCTGCATCGAACGGCCGCGATTGACGAGCGTGAAGCAATGCGATTCCTGGACGAACACTTTCAGGATCGCCTCGGGGCTGCCCAGGTTGTACTGCCGCCACCACTGGTTTTCCGGCTCGACCATCGCGATCGTGCCGAGCGGCTTGGCGCAATGCGGCATTTCGCGCATGCCGCGATCCTGGTCCTTGCGGCCCGAGGATCTGTCGCGCTGGGCCATTGCCGGCGAAATCGAAAGCACCATCGCCGCCGCGGCGGCCACCAATGTCACCTTACGCATCTAATCCTCCCCATGCGCCGACGACCCCGGCGGGCGCGGCGCGGATGACCCAAGTTGCGCGGCCCGGCCCTTGCCGTGGCGCGACGCGTTGCGATGCGGGAGATGCGACCCGCCCTGCATCCTATGGCCGTTTCTAGCAGAGCAATTCCTGGCGAAATAGGTGTTTTCCGTCATGCATTTGGGCGCGACGCGACAATGGCGCGGCAGGGTAATCCTTGCCGATGGCGCGTGCGGCGTTATCGTCGGGCTTCATGGCATCGCTCGGCATCGTGCGTGAATTCCTGAGCGAGATGTCGCCGGTCGAGGGCGTCGCGGCGCTGTTGATTCTCGTGAATGTCTGGTTGATCGCGCGCCGGAACATCTGGAATTACGCCTTCGGCATCGCCGGCGTTGCGATCTACGCCGTCGTGTTCTTTCGCGCCAAGCTCTACAGCGACACGTTGCTGCAGGTCTTCTTCCTGATCGTCCAGGTCTATGGTCTGTGGCAATGGCGCCGCTCCCAGCGCGAGGCGGGCGAGGTCGTGGTCGAGCGGCTGACCATCACGGCGCGGCTGGGCTGGGCGGCGGGCATCCTCCTCGCCACCCTGGGCTGGGGCTGGCTGATGCACCGCTTCACCGATGCGTCCTTTCCCTGGTGGGATGCCTCGGTCGCGATGATCAGCGTCGCCGCGCAATATCTGATGTCAGTGCGCAAGCTCGAAAATTGGTGGCTGTGGATCCTCGCCAATATAGTCTCGATCGGCCTGTACGCGGCAAAGGCGCTGTGGATCACCACCGGCCTCTACGCCCTGTTGCTGGGAATTTCGGTGCTGGGGCTGGCGCGCTGGCGAGCCGCGCGGCAAGGGGCGGCGGCATGAAGCTTCGCTCGATCTGCCTCCACGGTCCGGAAAGCACGGGCAAATCCACCATCGCGGCCGAACTGGCGCGCCATTTCGGCTCGGCTTGCGTGGCCGAATATGGCCGTACCTATACAGAGGCGTTCGGCACCAGTTGGACGATGGCTGATCTGGTCGCGATCGCGCAGGCGCACGATGCCCAGACGCGACAGGCGATCGCCAGCGGACGGACGCCGGTCATCCTCGACACCGATCCACTGATGACCGAGGTCTGGGCGGAGATGCTGTTCGGGCGCCACGACCAATGGTTCGATTCGTGGAATGGCTTTGCGGACCTCTATCTGTTGTTCGACATCGACCTGCCTTGGGTCGACGACGGCACGCGGATGTTCGGCACGCCGGGAAAGCGCCAGCGCTTCTACGAGCTGTCGATGGAGGTACTCGAACGCCGCGGCGTGCGCTGGACGATGGTGAGTGGGGAAGGGGACCAACGCTATCTGACAGCGCTCCGCGCGATCCTCGGCACCGAGAAGTCGCTGTCGGGCGCCTAGGTCGTAGACTCATAAAGCGGCCGGTCGGCTAGCGACCCGATTGCAGCCACTGCAATCCTGCTTCAAACTGTGTGGGTGAGGTTTGCGCCATCACTCATTTTCGCAGGGTGCCTTTTCGGCATGGCGGGCGCGGTATACGCTGCGCGAACGAATGAATCGAGCGTTGCGGCGGTGAATATGAGCGGCGCGTTCGGTGATCGCGTCAAAGTGCGGGGCTATCTTCGACGTCGAGAGAGTATGGTCGATTTATTCGACACGATCGCAGCCCGAGATGCTGCCGACGGCAGGCAATGCGTATCTCTGGTGCTCAGTCGAGATCAACTCGAAGCGGTAAAGCGTTCGTCCAACGGCGCTCGATGGACGGTGGTCGGAACCATAACAGCTGATCCATTGGCGGCCGCGGGCGAGCCAGTATACAATGTCAGGATCGGCGGGCGGCGCTGGTATTATACGAACTGCACTAGTGGGAAGGTTGTCATCGTCAGAACAATGACCGCGAAATAGCCCGTCGCATTCCTTAACGTCAGTTGCGCCGCGTCGGTCGGATGGGCTTCCCACCCATTGTCGGCCGTCTAGCCCCCATACCTAGAGCAGTCGTTTGTGGGTTCACGGCTTAGTTCGGACCCTTGCCCTTTGGTGTTTTGTTTCGCGCCTGCTATCGGCGCGGCAATTCCCTCTTCATTGCAAAGATTCCCGTGTCCACGCCGCTCGACAAAATCCGCAATTTCTCGATCATCGCCCATATCGACCATGGCAAGTCGACGCTCGCCGACCGCCTGATCCAGGCGACCGGCGGCCTGTCCGACCGCGAGATGTCCGAGCAGGTGCTCGACAATATGGACATCGAGCGCGAGCGCGGCATCACCATCAAGGCGCAGACCGTGCGGCTGTCGTACAAGGCGCAGGACGGCGAAACCTACACGCTCAACCTGATGGACACGCCCGGTCACGTCGACTTCGCCTATGAAGTGTCGCGCAGCCTGGCGGCATGCGAAGGCGCGCTGCTGGTGGTAGACGCCGCGCAGGGGGTAGAGGCGCAGACGCTCGCCAACGTCTATCAGTCGATCGAGCACGACCATGAGATCGTGCCGGTCATCAACAAGATCGACCTCCCCGCCGCCGAGCCGGAGAAGGTCAAGCTCGAGATCGAGGAAGTGATCGGCCTCGACGCGTCGAACGCGGTGCTGACCTCAGCCAAGTCGGGCATCGGCATCGCCGAAGTGCTCGAGGCGGTGGTGCAGCGCATCCCGCATCCCAAGGGTGATGCCTCGGCGCCGCTCAAGGCGATGCTGGTCGACAGCTGGTACGACCCGTATCTCGGCGTCGTCATCCTGGTGCGCGTGATCGACGGCGTGCTCAAGAAGGGCCAGCAGGTTACCTTCATGCAGGCCGGCACCCAGCATCTGGTCGACCGTGTCGGTTGCTTCCGGCCCAAGATCGAGCAACTGACCGATCTCGGCCCGGGCGAAATCGGCTTCATCACCGCGCAGATCAAGGACGTGGCCCAGGCGCGCGTCGGCGACACGCTGACCGACACAAAGAGGCCGGCCGCCGCGCCGCTGCCGGGCTTCAAGGAAGTCCAGCCGGTGGTATTCTGCGGGCTGTTTCCGGTCGATGCCAATGACTTCGAGAAGCTTCGTGAGAGCATTTCGAGATTGCGCCTCAACGATGCCAGCTTCTCGTTCGAGATGGAAACCAGCGCCGCGCTTGGCTTCGGCTTCCGTTGCGGCTTCTTGGGGCTGCTCCACCTGGAGATCATCCAGGAGCGGCTGACGCGCGAATATGATCTCGACCTGATCACCACCGCGCCGTCGGTCGTCTATCAGATCGAGCTGGCGCACGGGCAGGGCCATATCGAGCTGCACAATCCGGCCGACATGCCCGATCCCAACAAGATCGCGCTGATCAGCGAGCCTTGGATCGAAGCGACGATCTATTGCCCCGACGAATATCTCGGCTCGATCCTCAAGCTCTGCCAGGACCGGCGCGGCATCCAGAAGAACCTGACCTATGTCGGCGGCCGCGCGCAGGTGACCTACGAGCTGCCGCTCAACGAAGTCGTGTTCGACTTCTACGACCGGTTGAAGTCGATCAGCCGCGGTTATGCCAGCTTCGACTACCACCAGATCGGCTATCGCGAGGGCGACCTCGTCAAGATGTCGATCCTGGTCAATAACGAGCCGGTCGACGCGCTCAGCATGATCGTCCATCGCGGCACCGCCGAGAGCCGCGGCCGCGGCATGTGCGAGCGCCTGAAGGATCTGATCCCGCGCCATCTTTTCAAGATCCCGATCCAGGCGGCGATCGGCGGCAAGGTCATCGCGCGCGAGACGATTGCCGCCATGCGCAAGGACGTTACCGCCAAATGTTATGGCGGCGACATCACCCGCAAGCGCAAGCTTCTGGAAAAGCAGAAGGAAGGCAAGAAGCGGATGCGCGAATATGGTTCGGTGCAGATCCCGCAGGAGGCCTTCATCGCGGCTTTGCGCATGGGGGATGAGAATTAGGACCGGTCATCCCGGCCTTGTGCC
>NZ_BCYZ01000062.1 GCF_001598455.1 Sphingomonas pruni NBRC 15498 | reverse complement strand
GGGGGGGGGGGGGGGGGGGGGGGGGGGGTCCCCCCGCCTCTGACCAGGGCCGTTATCAGGAGGGTCGCTGCGCCGCTACCCATTTTGGTCAATCCGGACGCGATTCATCGCGGTGCCCAAGCTCCAGCGTGTCGACACAAATCGCCGTGCTAACGCCCGCAGCCCGCGCCATTCGCGGCCCGCACCCTTGCCTCGGGCTCGTCAAGTCCACCGACCGCCCCCGATGGCAACGAGATTGATGACGCGCGCCGATCCGGCAGCCGGAGCAATCAGCTCGTTGCTTCGCGCAGGATCATGCTCATCAGGCGCCGGATCGCGATCCGCGAGGTCGGGCTGCCGCCATTTCCGCGAACACGGTCAACACCCATATTTCTCTGGCGGTGAGGAAGCTCGGCGCGCCCAACCGCATGCACGCGGCGCGCATGCTGCGCGAGCATCGCTCGGTGGGTGAGCGTGCGCAGCACCCTCCCGAAAATGTGACTAGCCAAATTCTGCGACTGTCGCCTGGCCAGCCGATCGCGCCAGACCTGTCCCGGCAAGGAGCGCCGAGTGACGACGATGCGGGGCTGATGGTATTATCCCCGATCGCCCCACCTCCCGTTCCGTCGGTCAACAGGAGCGCGAGCGATGACGTGATTTCCGCCTTCAAGACCGCGGCCCTGATCATCGCCACCGCCGCGGGCCTGGCCGTCATCCTGGCCAATTACCGATCGGTCATCGGCGCCGCCGAGGACATCTACAACGCGATGCCACCCACTTCCATCACCGCACGTTAGCCTGGCCGGCCTCGCCGCCGGGCGAGGAGGTCGAATGACGTTCAATCGCACTATCGTTACAACGCGCCGCGCCTTGACCGACACGCTGGCGAAGGAATTCCTGCCGCTCGAACAAAGTGCCGATGCCACCGCGGTCAAAGGCTTTCGCTTCCTTGCCTTGACGCTCGAGCAGCGCGCCGAGGCGGCCCTACCCGTGGCCGCTGGCGAAACGGCGATCGATCTCCTCTACGATGCATGCAGGAAGGCCTATGAAGTCCAGGCCCGCTTGCGCCAGGCGCATGCGATGTGGCCGACGACCGCCAAGGAGGTGGGATTCATCGCCCCTGAATGCGATCCTAAAGGGTCAGGGGAGGCCACGCCGATGAAAATTGTGGCCTGAATTCCGTTGACTATCTCGGCGGCACGTGGCCCATCGGGGCCATGCCCGCCTGGACGATCTGGTATGTCGAGGCCTTTCCGCCGCTGGTCGCGCTCAGTCTGGTGGCGGCATGGCGATGGGGCGGCGCCACCGAGCTCGTCGTCGCGTTCCTCTATCTCGCGGCCACGGATTTGCAGAAGATCTTTGCGGGGGTCGCGGGCATCAGGTTCGTGCATTTCGAGCCGGCCGTGGCAACGATCGACATCGCCTTATTGTTCGGTTTGTCGGTCCTGGCGCATCGCCGGCCACGGGTCTGGATCGTCGGTTCGGCCGCGCTGCAATTGATCGGCTGCCTCGCCCACGTCGCCAAGGCAATCCAACCCGCAATGCCGGCCTTGGTCTATGAGATCTTGATGGGCAGTACCGGCTATCCGCTGCTGCTGCTGCTGTGGGTCGGAATCGCCGCCAGCAAGCGAAAAGCGGCAAGACAGGCGCGAACGGATCGAGGTCAGGCGGCTAGACGGCATTAGCGGACCCGGGCGTGGTCGAACGTCAGGCCATTGGCGGCCGGGAACGATCGTTCGGCATTGCCGCGTAGAGCAGCGAATGCGTGTGTTCGCATCGAAACAGGCCGGGTGGCCGAGGCGTATGTCCAGGCCCCGCGGGGCTAAAGGCCTCGGTACACGCTCAAGCGTGATCTCGACACCCGGCTTTCGAGCGCTGTCCCCGGGTGTTTGGTTGTGGCTGGGCTCCAAGCTGACCCGCGCGCTGTCAACACGGCGCACAGGCGGGCGAGCCGCCGTTCTTGTTTTGCCAACGCCGCTGCCCCAGGTCAGCTTCGCGCCCCATAATCGGTCATTCGTCTGAGCGCGCGGACTCCCCAAAGCGGTCGTTCAGACGAATGATTTAAGCCCCGACGCTCGCAGCATCGAGCTAGGCACCGTTGCCAGACAGCATCGAAGTATTTGCAATTCCGAGCACACGTCCGGCTCTCAATGCCGGTCTCGGCTTCGATGTCCTCGGCGGCCATGAATTTCGCGAGCCGTTCGCTCGGAATCGACACCATCAATTGCATGAAGAGCGTCGAGCGCGGCCCGGACGCGCTGCCGCAGCAGGGGCGCATTGCTGCGGAAGCGGTCGAGTGCGGCGGTCATGGCTGTGCTGTAAACGCGCGGCCATCGCCATGCATGTCGGCCGCCGCGGCGAACTAATCGAGATCGCCTAGACGCTGGCAATGGTGCCAGACTTATTTCAGGATGAAAGGGCTAAGTCCGAAGACCGACGCTTGTGTACTAGTTCCTCAGAGCTCTTCAATCGTCTTGAGGCCCGGATCAGCGATCACCCCGTAAACGGGGGATTGAAATCGGACAGCCGGGCAGCGAGGCTGTTCCCTACATGGACCGATGCGCAGCAGCCCGTCAGACCATTGAAGCACGAGAGAGCGGGAGAAGTGAAAGGGAACGTGGTCATTGTCGAGGACGATCCTCTCGTCGCTGCTCATGTTGGGCGCGGTGTGGAGGCGCATGACGGTTTGTCGCTGGTAGCCACCACGGGAACGCTGGCCGGAGCACGGGAGCTGCTCGATCGTAAGGTGGATCTGTTCATACTCGATCTTGGTCTTCCGGATGGAAGCGGGATAGAATTGATCGAAGAAATCCGCGCCCGAGGCGGGCTGGAACCGAAAATACTCGTGCTGTCGGTGCTGGGCGATCAGGATACTGTTCTGGCCGCCGTGCTGGCGGGGGCGGATGGGTATTTGCTCAAGGACATCGACAGCCTCGACATCGGCCAGCAAGCCGCCGATGCGTTGACAGGCGGCGCACCCCTGTCACCCAGCATCGCCGCTTACGTGTTGCGCCACCTGCGTCGGCAGCGGGATGATGCTAAATCGGATGATGCCGATCCGCCGCTCTCGCCGCGGGAAATCGAGCTGCTGCAGCTGCTGGCACGCGGGTACAGCAACCGGCAGGCGGCGGTCGCGCTCGAGATATCGCCGCACACGATCGGCGATCACGTGAAATCGATCTACAGGAAGCTCCGGGTGAGCAATCGGGGCGAGGCTATGGTGCGCGCTTTTCGTAGCGGATTGCTGCGCCTGTGAAGATTGTGCCCCGGCTGACGGGCTGGCGCCGTGCGCTCGCGATTATTCTCGGTGCGCAATTACTGTTTTGGGGGGTTTATGTGCTCATTGTCGCCGGCCTGCAGCCCGCAGGGACGCTGAAACCCTACCAGCTGCCCAACGCTCGAACGCTGCTGGCGTCGGAACGGGGCGAGGTCGGCGCCTATGCCAACGGGCTTCCGGGCCCTGCACTATTACGGCTTCCGGGCTGGCAGCCTGTAATTCTGTACCCGGCGCGGGCCAGCCTGTTGACGGTGGACGAAAACGGCGTGGGCGAAGGGTGGTCGATCACCTGCCTGGAGCACGACTGCCCGAACGCCACCACTGCCTATGCGGGACCGTTCGACCGCCTGAAAAAGGCGGCCGACTGGGAGAAATTCCTGCGCTTCGACATGGTGTGGTTGGTCGTCGCGACTGAAATCATGATGGGTGCAGCGCTGATCGTCCTGCTGCCGGTCAACCGCTTTTCGCGCCTCCAGGGTATCACCGGCCTGTTGCTCATCTTGGTGGGCGTCGATGCCTGGCTCACCACGTTCGGGGCGGAAAGCCTTCCTTATGCTTGGTTTCCGCTCCTGCGGTACGGCACGGAATATCTCATGCTGACGGCGGCGGCGCTCGCCGTGAATGCCTTTGCCGCCTGGCGGCCGCGCGAGGCATGGGCGGCATGCGGCTGTTTCATCGTTATCTTCGTTCTATTGCTGGCGACCATGATCATGGGCGCCAGCGTCGCGACGATCGTGCCCTGGCTCGATGCGATCACTCTGACCCTGTTGCTCGGCTATGGTGTGCTTGCTTTGCTGCGGATGGGGCGAAAGACGCCAGGGCCGGCGATACGGGTTCTTGCAATATTGCTCGTCGCCCTTGCCTCGATTGCTTTCGATTTGTTCCTCCTGCCACCGCCGGTTGGCTTTGCGTTACAGGCATCGGTCCTCGCGCCGCCGCTGACGATGTTCGGCATCCTGTTCGAGATCGCGCTACAGGGACATCGGCTGAATCAAGAGGCGGAGGAGGCGCGCAGCGATCTCGAGCGCCAGGTGCTGGAGCAGGATGCGAGCCTGTTGCGTTCGTCGCAGGTACTGCGCCATCAGGAACGGCTGATCGCGATCGATGCCGAGCGCCAGCGCCTGCTGCGGGATATGCATGATGGAGTGGGTGGCGTGCTCACGCATCTGTTGCTCGATGTCCGCGAGAATCGGCTGACCGCACCGGAAATCGAACAGGGATTGCAATCCGCGGTCGACGACCTGCGCAACATGGCAAGTGCGATCGATGCGGGCAATGAACCGGTCGACGAAGCGCTGGCGATGTTCCAGGAGCGTATGGCGGGCCGCCTCGCGCGATCGGGCATTGCGCTGGACTATAGTTGCTCGCTGCCGATCCCCGCGCCGAGTCTCGACGTCCGGCGGCTGCTCAGTCTCTATCGGCTGTTGCAGGAGGGTATCGCCAACACCGTGCGCCATGCGTCCGCGACAAGGATCGACCTTGCGGTGAAGTCGGGCGACGGAGACGCTATTCTGGTCATCCTGGCGGACGATGGCATGGGGTTCGAGCCGGCGAGCGCGATCAGCGCGGCCGGCGAAGGACGAGGTCTGGCCAATATGCGCCGTCGCGCCGTTCAGATGGGCGGGCGCCTGGGAATCGAAAGCGGGGCGGGGCGCGGCACTCAGTTGACCCTGATCATCCCGATTGCCTTCGCTGCGGGTCGAAAAGCCTGAACCGATCGCGATATCGTACCGACATCCCCTGAAAGCGGGATTGTTGCCGCGGCCCCGAGGAGGGAAATTTCATCGCCGACGTGGAGAGCGCCGGGCCTGATCGGCTTGTCGGTCGCGGCGTGGATCATAGGGGGAAGGCGAGGTGCCGGGCAAAGCATGGGCAAGCTGCAATCGTCGCTATTGCCCTGGTCTCGGTCCTGACGGGGTGCGGAAAGGCGCCTGAGAATCAGGCATCGAACAACCGTTTTGTGCCAACCAAGGCCCAACTGGACGCTGTGAGGGGCGAGGGCCCGCTGCGGACCGCACAGGCGGCTTCGCGGCTGGATTTCTGGCTGCATTACAAGCCGATGCAGACCAACGGCATGCAGCAGGCGCTGGGCGGCGAGGCGCAGGCGATCGCACGCTACGACATCAGGGCGGGAACGGTTTTCGGCACGGGTGCGAGCCAGACGCGTGAACAACGCGGCCCGAATCCCCCTCACGCTCGAACGAAAACACTGAATTTACCAAATATATCGCGCCACCCCCCCCGAACGCGGGATTGATGTGCCTCCGCCTGTACCGCAGGAAAGCCATCACTCAGCCCCGTCCGAAATCGGGCGGGCAAACAACGAGATCGCGGTTCGACGGTTGCGGCGTGTGGAGGCGCTTGCGTGCTTTGCCCTGCGTCCGCGTTCGGGCGAGCGCCACGAGGGGTAAGGCAATGACGGCAGGACACGGCAAGCGCGCCATTTCGCTCAGGAAGTTGTCATTCACGAGTTCCACGCTCGCGCTTCTGGCCTTTGCCCTGGCACCGTCATCGGCGGCGGCGCAGACGGCGACCGGCAACACCTATTGGGACGGGTCGAACACTGCGGCGAACAATACCGTGGATGGCGGAACGGGCACGTGGAACGACGGCGGGACCAATTGGACCGATGCGAACGGCAGCGCGAACGGCACTTACGACCAAGTTTCGACGCTGGTCTTCAAGGGCACGCCCGGGACGGTGACGGTCCCGCTTGGTGCCGCGCTCGACATCGGCAGCGGGTTGCACTTCGCCGTCAACGGTTACACGGTGACCGGCTCAGGGGCCCTGTATCTTACAAAGCCGGTGACAACCTTACGTGTCGGCGACGGCACCACGGCGGCCGCGGGCATGACGGCAACGATCGCATCGACGCTCGCAGGCGGTGGCGGGATCGACAAGACCGATCTCGGCACATTGATACTTTCGGGGACCAACACCTATGGCGGCGGCACAAGGATTTCGGCGGGGACGCTGAAGCTCGAGGGCGATGGCACGCTCGGTTCGTTGCTCAACCCACTTACCGTGGGTTCCGGTGCAACGCTCGACCTTGGCGGCACTTCGCAGACGGTCGGTGAACTGTCCGGGGGCGGTACCATCACCAGCTCGGTTTTGACGGGCAACACCGCCCGCTTGACGGTCAACCAGAACTACAGCACCGACATCACAACCTTCAGCGGCGCGCTTGTCGAGCAATTCGACGAGATCAACGGTGGCAGCTTGACGCTCGGACTAACCAAGTCCGGTCTCGGAACGCTGATCCTGACCGGTAACAACGCCTATACCGGCAAGACGGAGATTCTTGGCGGCACGCTGATCGTCAATGGGGCCCTGGGCAATACGTACTGGGGTAACATCCTGCTGGGCAATTCGCAGGTCAGGGTTGCTTCGGGCTCAGCCCTGGGCGGCGGCGGTTCGATTGCCGGCGGCGTTACCGTTGAATATCTCGGCACTCTCCTTGGCTCCAATACGCAGACCCTATCGATGGGATCGCTGGCGTTGGATGCGGGATCCCACATCAATGTCTCGCTCGGCGCGCCCTCGGCAACGGGCCTGTTCAACGTCTCTGGCGACTTGTCGCTCGACGGCATCCTGAACGTCAGTGATGCAGGCGGCTTTGGCAGCGGTCTCTATCGCCTGTTCGACTATGGCGGGACGCTGACCGACGGCGGATTGGCGATCGGCATGACGCCCAGCGGCTACACGACGGGCGACCTGACCGTGCAGACCTCCGTGGCCAAACAGGTCAATTTGCTGGTCGGGGCGGTCGCACCCGGCACCTACAGCTTCTGGAACGGCGCCCAGACCACGCCCAACAACGTGGTCAACGGCGGCACAGGCACGTGGAGCGGCGCCGGAACCAACTGGACGAACGCGGGCGGCAGCGCGAGCGGCGTCTATGATCCGGCCGCGCTGCTGATCTTCCAGGCCACGCCCGGCACGGTGACGGTCAGCGCGGGCGGCGGCGCGCTCGACGTGAGCGGCGGGATGCAGTTCTTCGTCGGCGGCTATCATCTGTCCGGTGACGCCCTGAACCTCACTCAGTCCGATGTTCCGATCCGCGTGGGTGACGGCACGGCCGGCGGCACGGGCATGACCGCGACCATCTCTTCCGCGCTCACCGGCAGCGGCGGTATCGACAAGACCGACCTCGGCACGCTGGCGCTGACCGGGACCAGCCACTTCAACGGCGAAATCACCGTCAACGGCGGTACGGTCGCGATCCGCAATGGCGGCAATGTTACCAACGCCGCCGGAGAGATCGCCAAGGACGCCGGCACCACGGGCACGGTCACGATCGATGGCGCAGGGTCGGTGTGGACGAATAGCAGCGGCATTTCGGTAGGGATCGGCGCGAACAGCAGCGGCACGCTGAACGTCATCAATGGCGGCAACATCCTCCAGACCGGCGGCGACGGCATTGTCGGCTATGGGGCCACGGGTACCGCCACGGTCGATGGCGTGGGCTCGAAGTGGATCAACAGCGGCGCGACAAGCGCCATCCAGGTCGGTTGGGGCAGCGGCAACGGTACGCTGAGCATCATCAACGGCGGCAGCGTTTCCGATACGTTCGGCCAGATCGGCTATTCGGGTACCGGTGCGGGTAGCGGTGGCACGGTCACGGTCGATGGCGCAGGATCGGCCTGGACCAATAGCAGCAACCTCAACGTCGGCGCTTACGGTAACGCTACGCTGAACATCACCAATGGCGGCAGCGTTTCCAGCGCCACGGCCGTTGTCGGCAACGGCACCGGCGCCAACGGCACGGTCACGATCGATAGTGCGGGCTCGTGGACCAACAACAGCGTCCTCAAGCTGGGCCAGGGCGGTTCCGGCACGCTCAACCTGAACGGCGTGACCGGCGCGCGCGGCGCGCTGGCGACACAAGGCATCAGCAAAGGCCAGGGCACCGGCATCGTCAATTTCGATGGTGGCATCCTGCGCGCCGCGAGTTTTAACGGCGATCTCCTGAGCGGCTTCGCCGCCGGAGATGTGACGATCCGTGGGGGCGGCGCGTTCATCGACAGCAATGGCGGGAGCGGCAGCATCTCCTCGCCGCTGGGCGGCGTTGGCGCCCTGACCAAGCAAGGAGCAGGCTCGCTGACCCTGACCGGCGCGAACACCTATGCCGGCGGCACGATCATCGAATCCGGTACGCTGCAAGTCACCGGCACCGGAACATTGGGCGCCACGACCGGGGCGCTCAGCATAACCGGCGGGGCCCTGCTCGATCTTGGAGGCACGTCGCAGACGGTCGGTGCGCTGTCGGGCTCGGGCAACATCACCAGCACTGTCCTGGGTAATCTGAGTCTATTGACGGTCGATCAGGCTACCAACACCACGTTCTCCGGCATCATCGGCGACGGCTTCGATTCCATTGCGGGCGGCGTGGCCCAGGTCGGATTGTCCATGCGCGGCGGGGGCGTTCTCACCCTGTCGGGGGTGAATAGCTACACTGGGCCGACCACAATTTTCGGCGGCGGCGAAATTCAGGTCGATGGTTCGATCGCCAGCGCCGTCACGGTCAATAGCGGCGGCGCATTGTCCGGTGCCGGTACGATCTTCAACGCGGTGACGCTGAACCACAACGGCCTATTGGCCGGCAAGTCGGGCCAGACTTTGACCATGAACAGCCTGACTCTGAATGATGGGTCGGTAGTTGTCGCGGCTCTCGGGGCACCGTCCACGACTGAATTGTTCAAGGTCCACGGTGATCTGGTGCTTGCCGGAACCTCAACGCTGGATGTTTCCCCCGACACCGGCTTCGGCGCGGGCCTCTATCGGGTGATCAGCTTTGACGGGAACCTGACTGGCGGCGGCAGTCTGACGGTCGACCCGGCGGCGAATCCCGCGTGGAACCTTGAGGTTCAGACCGCCGCCCACCAGGTTAACCTCCTGGCGGGCACGTCGGCCAACCCCGGCGCCTTTGCCTTCTGGAACGGCGCACAGACCACGCCCAACAATATGGTCGATGGCGGCGCAGGCACGTGGAGCGCGACCGGAACCAACTGGACCAACGCGGCCGGCAGCGCGAGCGGCGTCTACGATCCGGCCGCCATGCTGATCTTCCAGGGCACGCCCGGCACGGTGACGGTGAGCGCAGGCGGCGGCGCGCTCGATGTGAACGGCGGGATGCAGTTCTTCGTCGATGGCTACAAGGTAGCGGGCGACGCGCTGAACCTCTCGGCGGCGGCCACGCCGATCCGCGTCGGGGACGGCACCGCGGCCGGTGCCGGCATGACGGCGACTGTCTCCTCCGTGATCACCGGTAGCGGGGGTCTCGACAAGACCGACCTCGGTACGCTCGTTCTTTCCGGGTTCAACACGTACACCGGCGACACGACGATCTCGGCGGGCACGCTGAAGTTCGACGTCGACCTGGGTGGCACGCTTGGCGCACCAACTGGAGCGCTTGCGATCGCCGGCGGCGCCACATTTGATCTTACCGGTACCAGCCAGACGGTCGGCGCGCTGTCCGGCGCCGGCAGCATTACCAGTTCGGTATATGGCGGCCGGCAAAGCCCGCTCACGGTCAATCAGGCGACCAACACCAGCTTCAGCGGTGCGATCACAGACGGATACATGACGGGCGCTGGGGACGGCGCCGTGTGGCTGATCAAGGATGGTGCGGGCACGCTGACCCTGTCCGGCCACAGCGCGTTCTCTTTCACCACCGTCGATGGCGGCACGCTGGCGATCGCCAATGGCGGTACGGTCGCGAACGAAACCAGCTATTTGGGTAACGCGGCCGGAAGCAATGGAACCCTTCTCGTTACCGGCAATGGGTCTGTGTGGAGTACGGATTATCTGTACCTCGGTTACGCCGGTGCGGGCACGCTGACCGTCGCGGATGGCGGCAGGGTCAGCGTCGGCACGGTGGATATGGCGCACGCGAGCTCCGGCAGCGGCACGTTGAATCTGAACGGCACGGCCGGGGCGCGCGGCGTACTGGAAACCGGCTTCGCGGGGGGGAACCGCGGTGAGGTGGCGGTCAATTTCGACGGCGGAATCTTGCGCGCCACCGATGCCGACACCTTGCTGAGCGGCGGCGTTCCCGGCTCGGTGACGATCAAGGCGGGCGGCGCCTTCATCGACAGCAACGGCTATCACATGGAGATCGCCTCTCCGCTAGGCGGCGTCGGCGCGTTGACCAAACTGGGCGCCGGGACGCTGACCCTGACTGGCAACAACAGCTATGCCGGTGGCACGATCGTCGACACAGGTACGTTGCAGCTTGCTGGGACGGGGACGCTGGGTGCGCCTACCGGAGCCCTCACCATCGCGGCTGGCGCGGCGCTCGATCTCGGCAGCACATCGCAGACGGTCGGTACGCTGTCTGGCGCGGGCGATATCACGAGCACCGTAACGACGGGGACACCCAGCCTTCTCACCGTCAATCAGGCGACCGACAGCATTTTCAGTGGCGCCATGAAAGATGGCATCCAGGTTCTCAGCCCCGGTAGCGCAAGCCTCCCGCCGATCATCGTGCCAACGGTCGTCGGGCTGACCAAATCGGGCGCCGGTTCGCTTACCTTAAGTGGCAGCAACGCTTATACCGGCGATACCAACGTGACCGGCGGAACGCTGCTGGTCGATGGGGCTTTGGGCAATACCAAGGTTGCGGTCGGTTCGGGTACCACCCTGGGCGGGGCCGGCACAATCGCCGGCAATGTTTCCGTGGCGGATGGCGGGATCCTCTTGGGTCGGGCTGGCCAGACCCTGTCATTGGGATCGCTGGCGCTCAGCGGCGGCTCGTTCGTCAATGTTTCGCTCGGCGCACCGTCGACGAGCGGATTGTTCAACGTCACGGGCGACCTCGCGTTGAACGGCACGTTGAACGTCGGTTCTGCAGGCGGCTTTGGAGACGGCCTCTATCGGCTGTTCGATTATGGTGGCGCGCTGAGCGGTTCCGGACTCGCCATCGGCGCCACGCCCGCGGGCTATGCCGTTGGCGACCTGACCGTGCAGACGTCGGTGGCCCATCAGGTGAACCTGATTTCCTCGTCGGGACCGTACATCTTCTGGGATGGTGCCAATACCATTGCGAATGGAACGGTCGACGGCGGCTCCGGGATATGGAGCGCCGCTGGCACCAACTGGGCCAACACCAATGCCACCGCCAATGGCGCCTATAGTCCCGCAACCATGCAGATCTTCGTCGGGACGCCCGGCACGGTGACTGTGGATGCAGCCGGGGCGGGCGCGCTCGACATCGCGACGGGTCTTCAGTTCGCGGACGACGGTTTCATCGTACAGGGTGACGGTCTGGCCCTGACCGGAGCAAGCACCGTTATCCGCGTGGGCAATGGCATCGCCTCGGGCGGTAACGTCACCGCGACGATCGCGTCCGCGCTTACCGGCAGCGGCGGCCTCGACAAGACCGATCTCGGCACCTTGGTCCTCACCGGCACCAATAGCTACGCCGGCGGCACGACGATAGTGGCCGGTACGCTTCAGCTCGGCAATGGCGGCACGACCGGCTCGATCACGGGCGATGTAGCCAATAACGGTCGTCTGGTGTTCGACCGGTCGAATGCGCTGACCTTCGCCGGCGCGATCTCCGGATCCGGCGCGCTCGAGCAGATCGGCACGGGTGCGATCACCTTGACCGCCGTGAACACCTATACCGGCGCCACGACGATCTCCGGCGGTATACTGGCGATCGCGGCGGCCGGCGGCATCACCTCCGATGTGACCAACAGCGCCACTTTCCAGAATGCCGGCACCGTCGTGGGCGGCGTGACCAATAATGCCGGCGCGACCTTTACCCAGACGGGCGGCAGCGTTTCGAACGGCCTGTTCAACGCCGGCACGCTCAATGCCAATGGCGGTGCGCTAAACGGCGCATTCGCCAACGATGCGGGCGGTAGCTTCGCGGTCGGCGGCACGGTGACGGGCAACGGCGCTTTCAGCAACGCCAGCGGCGCGACGCTCACGGTGGCGGCAACCGGCGGCTTCACGATCGCGGGGCTGCTGACCAATAGCGGTGCGGTCAGCGTCGCGGCGGGCGGCTCGCTGATCGCCCCGGCCGGCATTCTCAACAAGGCGGGCGGCGTCATCACCAACAATGGTACGATCACGGACGTGCTCGAAAATGCCGGGACCGTCACCAACAACGGCGTCTACAACGCCAACGTTGCGTCCAACACCGGCACTATCATCAATAGCGCCGGCGCGACGTGGAACGGCAATTTCAACACCGCGGGAATCGTCACCAACGCCGGCACGATCAACGGCGGCCTGACGCAGAGCGGTGGAACGACGAGCAATACCGGCGCGATCACCGGTACCGTCACGATCGCGGGCGGTCTCTTTACCGGCACGGGGTCGGTCGGCGGCCTGAACGTGGCGGGCGGCGCAACGGTTGCGCCAGGCACGAGCGGCGACATCGGCACGATGAACGTGGCTGGCGGCATCACCTTCAACAGCGGCGCGATTTATCAGGTCGCCGTGACTGCGGCGGGACAAGCCTCGCGTATCAACGCGACCGGGCAGGCCATTCTCAACGGCGGGATGGTCGATGTGCTTGCCGGAGCGGGCAATTACCGGCCGCAGACCGATTACACGATCCTGTCGGCTGGTGGCGGGGTCAGCGGTACCTTTACCACTGTGACCAGCAATCTTGCCTTCCTCGACCCGTCGCTCCGATACGATGCGGGCAATGTCTATCTGCGGCTGCGCCGCAACGACATCAGCTTTGCCGGGATCGGCCAGACGCCGAACCAGGTCGCCATCGCCGCGCCGACCGAGAATCTGGGCTGGGATAATCAGGTGTTCGATGCAGTGGTGAATCTCTCGGCTGATCAGGCGCGCGATGCCTTCGATCAGCTTTCGGGCGACATCCACCCCTCGATGCGCACGGTGATGCTGGAGGACAGCCGTTTCGTGCGCAATGCGGTCTGGGAGCGGTTGCGGGGAAGTATGGGTGACGACAAGCGTGGTGGCGTCTGGGGGCAGGCAATCGGCTCCTGGGGCCATACTGGCAGCGACGGCAATGCCGCACGGCTCGACCGCTCGGCCGGCGGCCTGCTGATGGGCATCGACGCCGCGGCGGATAAGAACATCCGGCTCGGCGCGGTGTGGGGCTATTCCCAGGCCAGCGTCGATGCGCGCGGATCGGGCAAGATCGACAGCTATCACCTCGGCGCCTATGCCGGTGGCCAATGGGGCGCCGCCTCGATCCGCGCCGGTATTGCCTATAGCTGGCAGGACAACCACACGACGCGCGTCATCGCCTTCCCTGGCTTCGTCGATACGGCACGGGCCGGCTATAATGGCGGCACTTTCCAGGCGTTCGGTGAGCTTGGCTATGGCATCGACCTTGGCCGCACCAAATTCGAACCTTATGCCAATGTCGCCTATGCGCGTGCCCGCACCAACGGGTTCAGCGAGACGGGTGGCGATGCCAGGCTGGCCGGTGCCCGGGCAGCGAGCGATGTGACGTTCACGACGCTCGGCCTGCGGACTTCCACCGGTTTCGACCTTGGCGACGCCCGTACGATGCTGCGGGTGGGCGCGGGCTGGCGCCACGCATTCGGCGATGCAGTGTCGTTCACGGCGATGCGCTATCGGGCGGGAGGCAATGCCTTCTCAGTCGCAGGCCTGCCTCTAATCAGCGATCCCGCCCTGATCGATGCCGGTCTCGATATCGCGATTTCCGGTCGTACCAGTATCGGTATCTCTTATGGCGGGCAGTTCGGAAACCGCCTCTCGGATCAGACCGCGAGAGCGAGCCTGACGTTCAAATTCTGACGTCGCCGCGACGAATCCATTTGCTCGGCGGCTCGCCCAGACAAAACCTTCTTGTCCTCGGACCATTTTTTATCGGGGGGAGAACGAAAAGGAGCGGACCACGGGTAATTCGAACAAACCTGCAGGAAAGTACTCACATCCCGCTTCGACTGTTCGATCGACGGTGCCGAAGCGGCAGCTTCGCGCCCTATAATCAGACATTCGAAATCGTTTGACCTAATCCTGAAAGCCGACCTTCGTTCATGTGAAACGTGCGAGACTTGGGGGGCGGCAGTCGGCGTACGACAAGAACGAGCAAGGACTGGAACGCTCCGCCACCGCGTGGCCTAGTCGATCATACTTCTACCAGTCCTCAGCCCATGACTTGCTTGGCTGCCCCATTACTACGGGCGGCGTCGGTCTTTGATCCAACGGAACGGACGCAAAATAGCGGGCCACGTGATCGCGACACCACTTTTCTATCTCGGGGGTGATCCACCCTTCGCTCGGCACACTAGCCTGGTTTGCCGTGGTGAGGAAGCAACCGCTCAAGTTCATCCAAGTTGGTTCGTATTTTAGTGCCAAGCCCCACCTTGCATCTGCAAGGCGAGCAACTTTTAAAGTTCGATCCTTACGACGGGCGCCCTCCAAAGTGGTCGGCAGGAGGCCAATCGTAAGGATGTTGGCGACGTCCGCCGGCGGCAACGGCGTACTATACTGGTTGAGGCCGACAACGTGCCTGACAGTGACCGTCATGCCTTGAGAGGTTCGGAAAACCGCTGAATCTCCCACACGGCCTCGGGGCCACTTCGCTCTGACTTGGGCTACCGTCGGAACAACGTCCGCGCGGCCCGGCTCTGAGCACCAATCCCGACCGTTACCTACCGCAAACCCTTGCGGTTGCGCGGCGGAGTTTGGCAGACCGGTCACGATCACGCGGCAGACTGCCGCTAACGGAGTGTTCAGCTTTGGTGCGAATGTCAGGTAGACTTCACGATCCCAATACAGCCGTCCATAGATTGTCGAAGTAATCCAACCTTCGATTAGCGGCCCGTTGTCGCCTTTTTCAGTCTTCTCCAGCACTCTACGAAGCAGTTCGCCGCGGGACCAACTAATATCGCCTTGGCGGCCCGGCGTTTCATGAGCTCTGTCGAACTGCAATACCTCATATGAGGCCTGCAACCATAAATGATCGGAAGTTTCAGCTCCGGCCCCAGCTGCTAACGCGCACACGGCTAGCATGCGCGGGATAACAGCATATTTTCGCATTGCGTTTATCCCTTCACGCGCCCTGGCGAGCAACAAGGTCGTCGCGGTTTCACTAGTTAGGTTTTCGGACATGGGTACGCGGTGAGTAGCGCGTGGGCTACAACCCCTGACGCCCCGGCAAGCCTTTCGGTCGGATAGTCCTTCAAATACTTGGTAACGACGTCGGCTAGCTCACCGGCCTTCGATCCGGGCGGCAGGCAGAACCACGGCTTCACGATTCCCGCGCTACTCATTCCCATCATCGTATCAGCTACACCCGCCACGTAGCTGATGCATGCGGCCCTGTCCGGTCGCATACAATCGTTATAGAGTTCAATCCCGGATTTGAATCCCGGCGACGTCGCCCCAGCCAACATCATCGCCAATCCGATCATATTATCCTCCCAAGATTCGGCCATCCTAATGGCTGCGATACGCGGCACAATTGGCGCGACCAGCGGCCTACACCATCCTAGCGAGCTATTATCCCCCTGTGATCCGCTTGAAGGAACCGATAGGTGGGAAGTCGCTATCGTAGGATTGCCGAAGTCCGCCGCAGAAATGCGTCCCTATCCGGTCGCTCAATATTAACCCCAATGAATCTAGAAGCCTCCATTCAGAATGGGTTAGCGCGCTGTTCTTGCGCACCGGCATCGCCGGATTTGGTTCGATGATAGGGGATAGATGAAATACAAGCCGCGCTACGCGCCTCTCGCGACTTGCCTGCTGGCCGCGGTGCCAGCGCATGCCTCCGACAAGACCGATTTCGCCGGTTGCGATGGGCTTGAGCAACCCGGCAGGCAGGAGGATGGCATGCGCGGCGCGGCCAGCGCCTCGCCGTTCGCCAGCGCCAGTATTCCGGCGATTACGATCGGCACCTGCTCGCGGGCGTTGGCAAGCCCCAGGTTGCTGCCGACACAAAAGCTTCGCCAGGCAAATCTCCTGCGCGCGCGGGCAGCCGCATTCCTCCAGTCGAGCAACCCGGCGGCGGCGCTCAAAGATATCGATGCCGCAAGCGCCGTCACGGCCGACCAGGCCAACGATCCGTTCTTTGCTCGGAGCATGCCCGAGAAAATGCCTTGTATCCGCGTCAACGTATTAAGCCCGGGGCCGGTGCACACACCGGGGCTGGTTGGGTTGGTTGGCGATGACGAGATGACGCAACAGGGCTTCCTCAAGCATTTCGCCGCGCTGATTCCCTTGGGACGTGTGGGTACGCCGGAGGAGATCGGACGAGCGGCGCTCTTCCTTGCCTCGGATGACTCCTCCTTTGTGAACGGCGCGGAGCTGTTCGCCGATGGCGGAATCGCGCAGGTCTGACCGGAAGCCTCGCCCGGTAGCTCTCCTGGCGGGTTAGGAACCTCCCCTGGCCGGAGCGCCGAAAGAACTGATGGAGCTGATAGATCATGCCATGTCCAGGTCGACTCATATTCCTGGCGTCGGTTGCCGCACTGCCCATTTCGATCGCAGCCGCGGCTCATCGTGACGCCGCCGATCGCTCGCCCATTTACGGAGTACGGCTTCCTCCCGGTTATCGGGACTGGAAGGTAATCGGGGTTGCGCACGAGAAGGGCGATCTGAACAGCATTCGTGTGATCCTCGGTAACCGGACGGCTATTCAGGCATTTCGCCGCGGCCAGCGACCCTTCCCGGACGGCACTGTCATCGCCCGTGTCGCTTGGAAATATGTGGCCTCGCCCCGCAACAACGCGATCTTTGGTCAGGAGCAGTCGTTCGTGACGGGCGATCCGACGAACGTCCAGGTCTCGGCTAAGGACACTGTCAAATATCCTGGAACTGGTGGTTGGGGGTATGGCCAGTTCATCGCTGGCAAGGCGAACCCCGACGTGGACACGCTCCGGACCTGCTACGCCTGCCATAACCGGCTGCCATCGTCAGAGGACCGCGTGTTCACGGCCTATGCGCCCTGACGATGGCTTTCCTCATCCGGCTGTTTGGAAGCTGCCAGGCGGCTGTCGATCCATCAGTGGCCGCCCCGCCCATCGCATCGTCAATGTCCGCTTTGGCCGGCGCGCTGCCCAAATCTGCCAGGCGGCTTACGGCCCATAACCGGCCATTCTCGATCAGCCGAGCGCCAGTTGTTTCTCACAAATTTGGCGCACGACCGACTGCAGGAGATCAACGCGCTCACCGAGCCATTCGAGTTCTTGCGGCGTAATCTGGTAATGCGGAGAGTATCGCGCATCTACATAGGCTCGCCTCAGCAGCTCGAAGCTGCGTTGGGCAAAACGCGTGTCCCGGGGCCAGACCTGGATTAGTTCGGGTGCGTGGCTCTCGGCCTGCGATCGCAGGAAATTGAGCTTGTGGGATTTCGGGCTGTAGAGGGTCAACACCAACAGCACCGCATGATAAAAGCGCTCCGTGGCTTGGTGATAGTTGAATGCTGCTAGCTTCGCGCTGCCGCGAGACCGATGAAATTCTGCTCCCGCGGCGAATTCGCTAGCGCTCTCGAACCAGTTGTCAAAGTACCTCTGCGCTTCCGCTTGCCGGTCGGCGCGCGTCAGCGGCCGCGGCTGATCGAATTCCACGCCCTCGAACTGATAGAGCGCGATGCCGTCGCGCGTGATGTCGACGAAGAAGGGGCGGCCATGGTGAAGCTGTTCGTTCACGTCGGCGAGGTCGTGGACGATGAAGTTGACCGGCGCCGAGATCGATTTCTCGATCGTGACGGCACGCATCAGATGGTCGTCGGCCTTCGCCCAGAATTCCAGCGTATCGGTGAGGCGGCGGTCGCTGACCACGACCAGGATGTCGTAGTCGGAAAAATAGCCCCCCTTGGCATCCTCCACCCAATCGCCGCGGGCATAGCTTCCGAATAGCACGATCTTGAGGATGCGGCCCTTGCGCTTCCAGTCCTGGGTCGCGATCCGGGTGGCGTCATCGAACTCGTCGAACAGGATTTGAACAATCCGCTCAAGGTCTTGCCGCTTGGCTGCGGGAAGATGATCGAGGTCCGTTCTCATTGTGTTCGATTGTCCCGCGCGCCGCCGGGAATGGCAAGCGCAAATCACGCGGCTGGTGCGATCGCCTTGCAATAAGGCGATCGGCGGGTAGATTAGACCCCGCGCCACCGGTTCGTGGCGCCGAGGCGCGCAGGCGCCGCGCTGGAAATTTGGTCCGGAACATCGCACGTGTCCGGGTCGCCGCCGCAAATGTCCAAGCCCCTTCGCGGGCTAAAAGCGGCAGCGCTCTTCCAGTCCGCCTGCGATCTTCCGACCCCGTGTCGGCGCTTCGCCCGCGAGGCTTGCCATGCAGTCCTGTCGCAGCGCCGATGGTGGCGCGTGGCCGCGCGTACGCGCGCCGCGGTCGTGCGCCTGACGCTCGCGACCGATCCGCTCGCGGCGCCGCACGGGGAAGGGAGGATCGCCGAGGGCGATCCCCTGCCGCCCGCCGATCGCGTGCCCGTCCAGCCAGGCGGCGTCACGCTCGGCGAGCTCTATCGCGTCGAGGCGCCGCGGCTGCTGCGCTATGTCGAACACCGCACCGGCGAGCGCCACGCCGCCCTCGATCTGGTCCACGACGCCTTTGCCCGGCTGGCCGGTGTCGGCAGCTTAAGCGAGCTCATCAACCCCGCCGCCTATCTGCAGCGGATCACACGCAACCTCCTCGTCGACCGCGCCAGGCGCTCTGCGCCGGTGACGCTCGTAGGGCTCGAGGAATGGGACGCACAGGCGCCGGCGGCGCAGGAGGAAACGCTCGCCGCCGAGGACCTCTTGCAGCGCTACGAGGACGCGGTCGCCGGGCTGCCCGAACGCACGCGCACGATCTTCCTCTTGCACCGTGCCGACGATCTCACCTACCGCCAGATCGCGCGGCGCTTGGGCGTCACCGTCTGGACGGTCGAATATCACATGAAGCGCGCCATCCTCCATCTCGCCCGGACGCTCGACGGGGAATGAGCGACGGCCCTGCTTCGCGCGGCGATGCCGAGCGCATCCGCGACCAGGCCGCCGCCTGGACCGCACGGATGGCGCGCGGCGCGTCGCCGCGCCTCCAGCGCGAGCTTGATCGCTGGCTGGTCGCCGACCCGCGCCACGAGGCGGCCTATCGGCGATTGGGCGCGCAATTCGAGGGTGCCCGGCAGCTGCGCCAGTCGCGCCGATTCGCCGATCGCCCGCCGGCGCGGCGGCGCCGCTCGCCCGCGCTGAAGGCCGCCGCCTGCGCCGTGGTCGCGATCCCGGTCGCCGCCTTCCTGGCACTGCACCGGGGCGCCGGGCCCGGCGCGCCCGATACTTCGGCGACCGGCACGAGCGTCGCGGTCGCGCCGACGCCGTCCGTGCTGCGTATCGCGGCCCCGGCGGCCGCGATCCGTTCGGTCGGGCTGGCCGACGGGTCGGTGGTCACCCTCGATGCTGCAAGCGCGGTCGAGGTCGCGTTCAGCCGGGATGCCCGGCACCTGACCCTGAGCGGCGGCCGGGCGCGTTTCTCTGTTGCGCACGACGGCCGGCCGTTCACCGTGTCGGCAGGGGGCGGCGAGACCATCGCGCGCGGCACCGTGTTCGACGTGGCGCTTGGCCCGGATGGCCGGGTTGCCGTCGCCCTGTGGCGCGGTGTCGTCGATGTCCTGCCTGGGCATGCCGGCGGCGGCTTGCGTTCGCCGACACGGCGGCTCGCGGCCGGTGAAGCGCTCGCCTACAAGGCGGGCCAGCTGACCGGTGCCGCGACGCGCCCGCCGCCCGCCGGCGCTGCCTGGGCGGACGGGGCGGGCGAGTTCGACAATGTCTCGCTCGGCTTCGTGATCGACCGCGCCAACCTGCGCGCCGCGACGCCGATCCGCCTTGGCGATCCGGTGCTTGCAGGGCTGCGCGTCTCGGGCCGGTTCGATACGCGCGACGGCGAACGCCTCGCGCGCGACCTTGCGCGGCTGTTCGACCTGCGCGTCGAGCGCACGCCCGACGCGATTCTGTTGGCGCGCCCCTGAAATATTTTTTTGCCGGACCACTACTGACGCCCCCGTTCGCTGCGTCGCTCTCTCCAAAACCGGCAAAAAGGGGAGAGAGTAATGACCTTCGATATCCGTTTCGCGCTCATGGCGAGTGCCGCCTGCCTTGTGGCGGTGGCGCCCGCGGCGGCGCGGTCGCAGGCGAGCTACCACTTCGATGTCGCGGCCCAACCGCTCGGCAGCGCGCTCCAGCAAGTCAGCCGCACCGCCGGGGTCAGCATCCTGTTCAAGCCGGACGACGTCGCCGGCTTTGCCGCGCCCGCGCTCCACGGCACCTTCACGCTGGCCGAAGCGCTCGATCGGCTGCTCGCCGGGACGCCGCTTGCCGCCAGCTACCAGGACGGGACCGTCGTCGTCCGGGGGCGAGGGGCGGCGGCGGACGCCGCGGCCGCGCCGCTGAGCGCGCCGGAGGCGGCTGCGCCTGACATCCTGGTGACGGGCTCGCGCATCCGCGGCGCGAAGGTCGCGTCACCCGTCGTCACGGTGTCGCGCGAAGACGCCCGCAACCAGGGGCAGGGGAGCATGGGCGAGATCGCCCGCAGCCTACCGCAGAGCTTTGGCGGCGGCCAGAATCCGGGGCTCGGGTTCAATGTGCCGACCGCCAGTGGCGTCGATGTCGGCGGCGGGTCGTCGTTCAATCTGCGCGGGCTCGGCAGCGACGCCACGCTGACGCTGCTCGACGGGCACCGCCTGGCCTATGGTGGCTCGCGCCAGTCGATCGACGTGTCGGTGATCCCGCTCGGCGCGCTCGACCGGGTCGAGGTAGTCGCGGACGGCGCCTCGGCGCTCTACGGCTCGGATGCCGTGGGCGGCGTCGCTAACATCATCCTGCGGCGCGACCTCGATGGGGTCGAGAGCCGTGCGCGGCTAGGGGCGGCGACTGATGGCGGCGATTTCCAGCAGCAATATGGCCTGACCGCGGGCACGCATTGGGCAAGTGGCGGCATCCTCGCTGCCTATGAGTTCAATCGCGCCACCGCGGTCGACGCGGAGGATCGGGATTATGCGGCGGTGCGCTCGCGCGGACTAAGGCTGCTGCCGGCGACCCGCAGCAACAGCATCGTCGTCGCGGCGCACCAGGAGCTCGGCAGCCGCCTCGAGCTGGCGGTCGACGGCGTCTACAATGCGCGCCGTACGCGTTTCGTCTACCCGATCGATCCGAGCGGCGACCTCAGCATCGCCCGCGACGTGTCCCGAACCCGCGAAACGTCGTTCGTGATCGCGCCGACCCTGACCTGGCGCCTGGGCAATGGCGGACGCATCGGCCTGACGGGAAGTTACGGTACCGACCGCGTCCATTATGCCGATGATGATATCGAGCCGCCGGCGCCAACCTTCACCAGCGGCGGCTGCTATTGCAACCGCATGACCGCGATCGAGCTTGGCGGCGACACGCCGCTGTTCAAGCTACCCGGCGGCGACGCCAAGCTCGCGCTTGGCATCGGCTACCGGCGCACCGGGCTCACGACGTCTCGCTTCCCATCGGACCCGCAGGATTTCACGGCGTCACAGGTCGACAGTTACGGCTTTGCCGAGCTCGAACTGCCGTTCGTGTCTCCGGACAAAGGGGTGCCGGGACTTGCCAGCCTGACCCTCGACGCCGCGGTCCGCTACGAGCGCTACAAGGGGCTGGCATCGGTCGCGACCCCCAAGCTCGGCCTCATCTGGTCACCGCTCAAGGGCCTTGAGCTGAAGGCCAGCTGGGGCAAGTCGTTCCGCGCGCCGACGCTTCAGCAGCGCTACCAGACGCTCCTCGTCTTCCTGTTCCCGGCGACGACGCTGGGCGGTGCAGGCTATCCGTCCGACGCGACCGCGCTCTACGTCCAGGGCGGCAATCCCGATCTCAAACCCGAGCGAGCGACGAGCTGGTCGCTCGGCGCCGCGATCAAGCCGGCGGCAATTCCCGGACTCAGCATCGAGCTCAATTATTTCTCGACCCGTTATATCGACCGCATCGTCGCCCCCATCGGCTTCATCACCCAGTCGCTGAGTTCGCCGCTTTATGCGCCGCAGGTGACTATCGCGCCGTCGCCTAGCCTGGTCGACGCGACCCGCGCAGCAGCCGGGATATTCACCCTCGCCGGCGTGAGAAGCTACGATCCGAGCAAGGTCGTCGCGATCGTCGACAATAGCAGCGTCAATGCCGGGCGCCAGCCCGCGCACGGGATCGATGCGATCGTCCGCTACCGGGCAACGCTCGGCGCACGTGACACGCTGACCTTTGAAGCGAACACCTCCTATCTGGTAAGCAGCCGCCAGATTTCCCCGACACAGCCCGTCATTCCGCTCGCGGGGATTTTGTTCAACCCGCCGCACTGGCGCGGGCGGGGCAGCCTGTCCTGGGATCATGCGCGTGTCGGCGCCACGGCCACCTTGAACTATGTCGGTAACCTCAGCGACACGCGCAGGACGCCGGCACTCAAGGTACCCGGCCAGGCAACCGTGGATCTGGCGTTGCGCTTCCGGACGGGCGATCGTGCGCCGGGCGCGTTGCGCGGGCTGGACTTGATTCTGGCGGCGCAGAACCTCCTCGATACGCCGCCGCCGCTCATCACGACGGGACCGGTCACCGACACGCCGTACGATTCGACCAATTATTCGCCGGTCGGCCGTTTCGTCAGCTTCACCATCGCCAAGAAATGGTGAGGCCGGTGTCGTCGGATCGATTTCGCCGGGCGGCGCTCGCCGCTGTCGCCTTCACGCTTATCCTGGCGGCGCCTGCGGCGCGCGCCGCTTGCGAAAGCTGGGATCCGGTCAGCAGCACGGGCGCCTATGGCGCCCGCCCGATTACCGCCCGGGACCTGATCGAGCTAGTCAATTTCGGGCGACCGGACATCGAGCCGCTCGGTGGGCCGAGCGCGTTCGATATATCCCCGGACGGCCGCTGGATCGCGACCGTTCTGCAGCGCGCCGAGCTTGCCACTAACGGTTTCTGCCAGGCGCTGGTGCTGATCGACCGGCTGCACCGTGCGCCGCCGCGCATGCTCGACCGGGGCGGCGACTTCCTGCTTTCGACGTACGTCGAAGCCGGACATTATGACAGCAACGGGGTGTCGCGCCTCAACAAAGCGCGATTTTCTCCCGACGGCCGCACGATCGCCTACCTCAAGCGGGTCGATGGGCGGACCCGATTGTGGGTGGCGAGCCTCGACGGACGACCGGCCAGGGCAGTGACGCCGGCCGCGATCGACATCGCGCGATGGGCGTGGTGTTCGACTGGGACGGCGGTCGTCTATGCCTTTCGGCAGGGCGGCGATGAGGCGGCTGCGGCAATCGAGCGCGAGGGCCTCGGCGGCTGGCATTTCGATCGCCGCATGGTGCCGATGCTCGGCATTCAGCCGCAAATCCCGGCGCCGCTACCCGAAGGTATCGCCATGGCGCACGTCGGCGACGGTGGTGCCCCCCGGGTATTGGCCGCCGACCGCGCGGCGCTCGGTGACGACGATGACATATCACTGGCACAGCATCGCGCGGGGGCGAGCGGGCAGGTGGCGTGGGCAGCGCGACTGCATAACTATGCGTTCTCGCCACTACGAATTGAAATGCGGCGCGCGAACGGCTCTGCCATTCGCTGCGCAGCATCGGCTTGCACCGGACGTATGCTCGGCCTGTGGTGGACCGGACATGGCCGTACCTTGGTGTTTCTCAGATTGGAGGGCTGGAACGATCGCTTCACGGCGCTCTACCGCTGGTCGCCGGGGACCGGTCAACCGCGGCGCATCCTTGAGACCGACGACGTGATCGAAGGGTGTACACCGGCCGACGCGGAGGTGATTTGCACGCGACAGGGCGCCACTCAGCCGCCACGTCTGGTTGCCATCAAGGTGACATCAGGCGAGCAGCAGATTCTGTTCGATCCGAACCCGGGGTTCGCCAACCTGGTGCTTGGTCGCGTCGAGCGCCTCAATTGGACCAACGATGTCGGGCGCGCAGTTTATGGCGACCTGGTGCTGCCGCCCGGCTATAAAGGTGGGCGCTTGCCGACGATCGTGGTGCTTTACAGATCCCGGGGTTTTCTGCGCGGTGGGACAGGCAACGATTACCCGATCCAGCTGTTCGCCGGTCGCGGCTTTGCGGTCCTCAGTATCGACCGACCCGCCTTGTTCGCCCAAGGCGTTCGCTCGATCGCCTCCGACGACGCCTTCTGGCAGGCGAACACACGCGATTGGGCGGATAGGCGCAGCGTGGATTCCGCGATCCAGTCGGGGCTCGATCTGCTTGTCTCAAGGGGTATCGCCGATCCTTCGCGCCTGGCATTGACCGGGTTGAGCGACGGCTCCTCGAGCGTGCGGTTCGCGCTGATCCAGTCGAGACGATATGCCGCGGCCGCGATCAGCACCTGCTGCGTCGATGAATCCTCCGATGAGGTGGTCGGGCCCTATTGGGTGACCGAAAGCGCCAGACTAGGCTATCCGCCAGCGGCACCGGTCGACAAGAAATTCTGGCTGCCATATTCGATGGCACTCAACGCCCCGAAAATGGCCACGCCGTTGTTGATGCAACTCGCCGACAGCGAGCTGTTGGTGGCCCTCCATACCTATACGGCGCTCAAGGCGGCGAAGCAGCCGGTCGATCTCTATTTCTATCCCGGCGAATTCCACTTCAAATGGCAGCCGGCGCATCGACAGGCCGTCTACGAGCGCAACCTCGACTGGTTCTCGTTCTGGCTCCAGGGCCGCGAAGATCCGGCGCCTGTTAAAGCCGAACAATATCTGCGCTGGCGGGCGCTGCGCGATCGGTCGCCGGCCGGCCGGTCACCATGAGGCGGCCCAGGCCTCGACATCGGCCAATTGAAGCAGCCGCGCCCAGGCATTTCCCTTGATCGGCCCGGGCGCGTCGAGGATTTTCAGACAGGCCTCGCGATCGACCAGGCCCTCACGGACGAGCAAGCCGTCACCGATCATGGCGCGCAGCCGGGAACGATTGGCGTCGAAAATCTCGATCATGAAGCTTGCCATAGCGCCCTTGCCGGGTCGCCAGACATGACCCTTGGGCAGAAGGTCCTCGATCGCCCGGCGCGCGATCGCCCGGTTGCGGCCCCGCTCGAACCATAGCCAAGGCGGGATCGACAGGCAGGTTTCGATCACGGGCTGCGACAGCAAAATGGCCTTCCAGGGCTGGCCTGTGCTCCTGGTCGGGCTCTGGACGATGCCAAGCGCGCTCAGCGTCAAGGCCACATGGCCGGCGCTTCCGGACCCGGCGCCCGCCGGTGGCGACAGCCATGCATGACTCACCGCCTCGCTTTCTTGAGCGCAGACCATCGGCGTCAGGCATTCGAGATTCGATGGCCAGCGATAGGCGGAGCGACGCGAGATAACGCGCGCCAAAGCCTGTCTCGCGACCGCGCCCGCGGTGGCATTTGCCAGGCGGGCAAGGTCCAGCGTGAGCGCGGGAATGCGACGATCGAAACCGTTGGTTCGTATAAGGTCGGCGAGCGGCGCGGCCGACTGCATCGAGCAGAAGATCTGATCGCCGCCGCCGCCATGCAAGATCCGATGCCGGCTCGATCCCGTGTGCGCCCGGATCGCCGCGCGCGTTGCCTGCGAGAAGCTGGTTTCGGTCGGATAGGGGAGATCACATGCCTCCGACCGGGTGAGGTCGACCATGGCCGGGTCGCGCACCACTTCGGCAAGCGGGAAGCGGCAATGACCTGCAACGACGCGCGCGAAGGCGCGCTCGTCGCCGGCCGCGTCGCGCGTCACCATCGTCAGAGCCGCTGCCTCGCACCCGGCGGCCGAAAGCGCGGCGGCCACCGCCGAGGAGTCGATGCCGCCTGACAGAAGGACGAGGTTCGGCATGCCATCGCTGGTTTGCGCGGCCACCGTATCGAGCAGCACTTTACGCAACCGTTCGGTCGCGGCCGGCCGGTCGTCGCGCCGTTGCTCGTGGCCGACGTACTGCCAGGGAGACCACATCGTCTCGTATTCAGGGCTCGGGCCCAGGGTAATACGCTCGCCGCAAGCCAATTCCTCTATGTTCGCCAGGCATGTCCGACGACGGCGGATGTCGGGCGCAATGAGCTGCAGCGCGACGGCGTGCCAGTCGATGGCCGGCTCGACTGATACGCTCTCCAACAACGCGACGTCGGACGCGAGCATCGTCGCATCAGATGATCGATGCAGGTAGCAGGGGAGGTCGCCGAAGGGTGCCCGCAGGATCGTTGGCCCTGCCCCGTCGTCGATGATCGCGACATAGTCGCCCCAATAACGCTGGATCAGCGACGCGGCGCGCGCGCCTGGCGCCGCGCCCGCATCATCGTCGGGCAAGTCCGTCAGGGCTGTGCGGCCACCGCGAGCGTATATCGGGCCAAGGACCGCGCCATGCGCGCGCGCCGGTCCGCCAAACACAAGGGCTGATTCCGGCGCGAGCAGCAGGAAGCTTCGCCCTTCCGTAAGTGCGAGGCAGTGTTGGCGGCCGATCGCCGTCAGGCGCTCGCGCCACGAACCATTGGTACCGCCGTGGGGCACGACGATCAGATAGCGGTCGCCGGTCATAGGACGAGCACGGCAGCAAAGGGGCGGACATTGTCGAGCCGATCGGAGATAACGATCCCGTCGATGCTGACCCAGGCATGCGCTTCGAACGGCCGCAGCTTGATACCGATCGCGAGTTGCGCATCGAGGCCCGCTTTCAGGCATGTTCGCGCGATGGCGAACGACAAGGGGAGGCATTGATCGAGCGTTGCGATCCATCGCCCGGCCGCGGCAAATGCCGCCGCGATCATCTCGCATTCGCCCGCTCGGGGCGGTCGCATATCCGCTGCTGACACGGACTTTAGCGCGCGCAGCCGCTCGACGTTCGACGTCAGCGTATGGGCTCGAAGGCGGCGTTTCGCGCGCATGATCGACACGGCCGCGACGAGAATCTGCCGACGCGGTGGGATCGTCATGTCCGCGCGATCGAGCGCCGAGCCGAGCAATCTCGGCTGGCGACAAGGGCGCGGATTGTCGCCGAAGGGGAGGTCGACGAGGATATCTCGATCGACGAGTCCGAGAAGACGGGCCTTTTGATGCTCGTCCGGTTTGCCGTGGGTCAGCGCGGTGAACGCGCTGTCGGCGGACGGTCCAAGCGCGAAATAGCGGTCCCGATTGAGATCCAGGAAAATCCGCTCGCCATCCTGTTCGACGAACGAAATGCCGGGAGCCAGCGCAAAGGACATGGGGGGGGCTCGCGTGACGCGTGGGGCTTTCGCCCCACGCGTCGAGGCGCTCAGTCGTCGGTAAGGCCGGCGGCCACGATGCCCTTCACTTCATCGCCCGGCGCATGGAGGGGGCCCTTGGTCTCCACGCTGGCTGCGCCGAGGTCGATGCGATCGTCTTCGCGTTCCATGTCAGTCTCCTTCGAAGCCGTCAGATTGGCGGCGGCGGAGAATCTATGAAGGAGGCCCGGCTATCCGAAACTTATACTCGGAATATATCGCGAATGTTTTAGTGTGGCCCTATCGGTACAGCGCGCGGACGATCGCCGCGGTCGCGAGAAGCCGGCGCCGGTGATAGGCGGCGACCCGCTTCAGCAACTCCGCACTGGTCGCATTGTCAAACGCCATCGCCATTTCGCGCAACTCCGCCTCGAGATCGTCGAAGACGCGCCGCTCGGCCACGCGCGCCCTGGCGAGCCGATCGTTCGCCAAACCCATCTGATAGACATGTTCGCGATTGTCTGCGCGGCCGACGAACAGCTCGAAAAAGGCAGCGGTGGCCCGTCCGATATCGGCGGGCAGAGCGTCGGCTTTGAGCGGCGCCCGCCGATC
>NZ_BCYZ01000061.1 GCF_001598455.1 Sphingomonas pruni NBRC 15498 | reverse complement strand
GCAGCCGCGCAGCGGCGAGGACAGGACATTTCCCCTCCACCATTCGCTGCGCGAATGGTCCCCCTCCCCACGCTATGCGTAGGGAGGATTTGAAATTCACGTACTCGTGATCAGCGGCCTCACCAGCCCGGACATGGCCAGCCGTTGCTGCACCGTGATTTCCGCCAGCGCGGTTGGGCGATCGCGGATTTGCTTCGGCGTCAGGCCGGTGAATTGCTTCACTTCGCGGATCAGGTGCGACTGGTCGTAGAAACCCCGGCCCACCGCGTCATCGAAGCTGATATCGCCGCGGCACATCGCGACCGCCGCGCGCAGCGCGCGATATTTGCGCGCCAGCAACTTCGGAGGCGCGCCATAGAGCGTGTTGCACTTGCGCTCCACCTGGCGGCGCGACAGCCCGGTGACGGCGATCAGGTCGTCGATGTCGGGGGACGTGCTGCCTTCCAGCCATTGATCCACCTGATGCGCGAAACTGACCGATTCCTGGTTCGCCCTGCACGTGAATTCGCGCACCAACGCCTCCGCGATCAGCACGCGTTCGTCCATATTTTCCGTGCCGGCGATCGCCCGGAAGGCGGCTTCGGCGCGCGGCCGCAGATTCGGTCCTACTTCCATCGAATCGTCGAGCATGTCCGATGCGTCGCCGCCCAGCATCGCCGCCCAGCCGGCCGGCGTGATGCCGAACCCGAACACCCGCACCGGCCCCTCGACACGGCATCGGGTCGCTCCGCTGGTCGGGCCAACGACATGGATCGGCCCGGCGGATTTCTCGCCGGACGGGAAATAATAAGCGGCGAAGCCGGGGCTCAGGCGGAAGCGAAACTGGGCATAGTCTGCGCGCTCCATATCCTCGAACCACGGAACGTCGGCTCGAAAGTTATAGAATAATGTTACGTGATCCGCGAGGTCGGGTGAAGGAACCCGATAATCGAGTTGAATGTCCGACACGAAAGTTGCGCCCCTGTATTTTCTTTCGTCGTGGCGTTTTTATACCATTCCGGTCCCAACCGCCACCCAAAATGAGTATGGAGCCAACTTGCCGTAACATAAGAAAGCGGCCCGATTTTCTTTCGAAAACCGGGCCGTCAAGGGAAAGAACCCCCTCCCAGGGGCCCTTCGGGTCGCAGGCTCGTCCTACGCCGCATGCCCCGAGTCGTATTGGACGGATTCGCCGCGCGAAGAATTTTGACCGTTTCCGTAACGTAAGGGACCTTTGACCCTCGCGGCCCGGCCTGCCATGGCGCCCGGCATGGCTTTTCTCGCCCGCCCGCTCCTGTTCGCGATCGATGCGGAGACCGCGCACGGGCTGACCATCGACATGCTTGCCGCATGGGGGGCGATCGGCACACCGCTCGCCGCGCGACCGCCATCGCTTGCGGTCACGGTGGCCGGGCTCACCTTCCCCAACCCCTTGGGTCTGGCCGCCGGCGCCGACAAGGACGGGCGTGCAATCTCCGGCTTTTTCGGCCTGGGTTTCGGCGCGGTCGAGATCGGCACGCTGACGCCGCTGCCGCAAGCGGGCAATCCGAAACCGCGTTTGTTTCGTCTCGTGCCCGATCGCGCGGTGATCAACCGGATGGGGTTCAACAATGGCGGGCTGGCCGCGGCGCTGCCGCGAGCGCGCGATGCGAAGCGCACCGGCATGCTCGGCATCAATGTCGGCGCCAACAAGGATGCCGCCGATCGCATCGCCGATTACGAGGCCGGCGTGGCCGCCGCCGCGCCGATCGCCGATTATGTCACGATCAACATCAGCTCGCCCAACACGCCGGGCCTGCGCGACCTGCAGCATGGCCCCGCGCTGACCGACTTGCTCGCCCGGGCAGCCGCGGCGCGCGGGACGACGCCATTGTTCCTCAAGGTCGCGCCGGATCAGGAACCCGCCCAGATCGACGAAATCGCCCGCGCCGCAATCCATGCCGGGATCGATGCGCTGATCGTCGGCAACACGACGGTGAGCCGTCCGCCCCTGTCCTCTCCCAACGCCGTCGAAAGCGGCGGCCTCTCCGGTGCACCGCTAGCCTCGCTCGCCGCACAGCGGCTGCGCGATTTCAGGACGGCGACCGGCGGCGCGCTGCCGCTCGTCGCGGTCGGCGGCATCGATAGCGGTGCCGAAGCCTATGCCCGGGTCCGGGCCGGCGCGAGCCTGGCGCAGATCTATACGGGTCTTGTCTATGGCGGCCCCGCACTGCCGCGGCGCATCCTACGGGATATGGACGTGCTGATGCGCCGCGACGGGTTTGCGCGGGTAGCGGACGCGATCGGCGCAGTTTGAATTCATCCAGCCAAGGAAACGTCGTGGCCTTCTCGCTCCTCCACCTCTTCGTCCTCGCCATATTGCTGCTGGTGCCGCTCGCGGTGATCGTCGCGATGATCCTCGCGCTGCGCCGCAACCCGCGTCTATAGGTCGCCTGTCCGCAACGCCTTGTCTCTCCTTCCCATGTCGTTAGGGTCGCCCGCCATGAAGAAGCTGTTCGTCGCCGCCGCCATCCTCCTTTCCACCATGGCGGCGTCGGGGTCCGCCCGACAGCCGGCGCGGATCGCCAAGGTCGTCCAGCCCGCCGCAACCGGCATGGTCAGCGCCGCCGATCCGCGCGCAGCGGCGGCCGGAGTCGAGATCCTCAACGCTGGCGGCAGCGCGACCGATGCGGCGATCGCAACGATGCTGGCGCTCAACGTCGTCGAGCCGCAAAGCTCGGGCGTAGGCGGCGGCACCTTCTTCGTCCGCCATGACGCCATCAGCGGCAAGATCAATACGATCGATGGGCGAGAGGCTGCGCCGATGGCCGCTGACGGCAAGTGGTTCTACGACGCCAATGGCAAGCCGCTCCCGCACAACGCGGCGGTGCCAGGCGGACGCAGCGTCGGCGTGCCCGGCCAGCTCCGCGTGATGGCGCTGGCGCACGCGCAATCGGGCAAACTGCCCTGGGCGCGACTGTTCCAGCCGGCGATCCGGCTGGCGCGCGACGGGTTCAAGGCGTCGCCGCGGCTGGTCAATGCGCTGACCCAGTTCGGCGCGCATATGGATGCCGGTTCGCGCGCGATCTTCTTGGACGCGGCGGGCAAGCCGTGGCCGGTGGGCACGGTCGTCAGGAACCCCAAGCAGGCCGAATTGTTCGGCCGGATCGCACGTCTCGGCCCCCAGGCCTTTTATACCGGGGGCACCGCCCAGCGGCTCGTCGCGGCGGTCAACAACGCCCAGCGCAATCCGTCGAAAATGTCGGTCGCCGATGTCGCCGCCTATCGCGCAAAGCCGCGCGCTCCGCTGTGCGGTACCTATCGCGTCTATCGCATTTGCGGCATGGGCCCGCCGTCGTCGGGCGGCTTCACCGTGCTGATGATCCTGAAGCAGCTCGAGCGGTTCGACATGGCGAAGCTGGGCAAGGATTCGCCGGTCGCCTGGCATCTGTTCGCGGAAAGCTCGCGCCTCGCCTACGCCGATCGTGACATGTATGTCGGCGATCCGGACTTCGTCACCGTGCCGCTCGCCGGCCTGCTCGACCGCAATTACATCGCCTCGCGCTCGGCATTGATCTCTCCCGACAAGTCGATCGCCGATGTCGCGCCGGGCACCCCGCCGGGCGCCCCGCCGCGCAAGCGCGTGCCGGCAAGCGAGACTCCCGGCACCACCGATCTCGTCGTCACCGACAAGGCAGGCAATGTCGTCGAGGTCACCACGACGATCGAAGGACCATGGGGATCGGGCCTGTCGGTCGACGGCATCATGCTCAACAACGAGCTGACCGATTTCGACATCGTGCCCGACAAGGACGGCTATCTGGTCGCCAACCGCGTCCAGGGCGGCAAGCGTCCGCGCAGCTCGATGGCGCCCACCATCGTCTACGGTCCCGACGGCAAGGTCCGCCTGGCGATCGGTGCAGCCGGCGGATCGACGATCATCGCGCAGGTGGCAAAGGCGATCATCGCGGTGGTCGACTGGAAGATGAGCGCGCAGGATGCGATCGGCCTCGGGCTGGTCTATGCGCCGGGCCCGATGGCCGTCGCCGAATCCGGCACCCAGGCTGAAGCAATGGCGCCGCAAATGCGCGCGCTCGGCGAGAAGATCATGGTGTCCCCGCTGGGGCTCAAGGCCAACGCGATCGAGCGCATCGGCGGCAAGTGGGTCGGCGCCGCCGATCCGCGCAGCGAAGGTGTCGCGATGAGCCAAGACGGCAAGGTGACAGCAATCACGCGGATGGGGATGGCGCCGAACCGCCCGTCAGAATAACGTCGGCCGACAAGGCGCAGCCGAACGCGGCGCGCCACGCAGGAGAGGGGCCGAATGCGGCAGATCGAGAAGTTTCCCAACCTCGTGGCGATGTTCTTCGCCCGCGCGCGGGAGGGCGGCGACAAGCCGTTCCTGTGGCACAAGCAGGGCGACAGCTGGGTAGCGCTGAGCTGGGCCGAAACCGCGCGACAGGTCGCGAGCCTGGCGACCGGACTCAAGGCGATCGGGCTGCAGCCCGGCGACCGCGTCATGCTGGTCAGCGAGAATCGCCCCGAATGGTGCATCAGCGATCTGGCGATCATGGCCGCCGGCTGCGTGACGGTGCCGACCTACATCACCAATACCGAACGCGACCATTCGCACATTATTGAGAATTCGGGCGCGCGCGCGATCATCGTCTCGACCGCCAAGCTGGCCCGTCCGCTGCTGCCCGCAGCGGCGCGCGCGAGCGAGGCCAAAATCGTGATCGGCCTGGAGGATCTGCGCGTCGGCCAGACCGACCTCGTCTATCATAACTGGTCGAAGCTGATCGCCGATCATCCGGCGCGGCCGGATGACCTGTTGATCACCGCGAGCCGCGACGACCTGGCGTGCATCATCTACACGTCGGGTACGGGCGGCGCGCCGCGCGGCGTGCAGCAACATCATGGTGCGATCCTGCACAATGTCGAAGCCTGCTGCACCCTGATTGCGGAGGATTTCGGCTGGGGCGACGAGGTGTTCCTGTCCTTCCTCCCCCTCTCCCACGCTTACGAGCATACCGGGGGACAGCATTTCCCGATCGGGCTCGGCGCGCAGATCTATTATGCCGAGGGGCTCGACAAGCTCGCCAGCAATATCGAGGAAGTCCGCCCGACGATCATGGTCGTGGTGCCGCGCCTGTTCGAAGTGCTGCGGACGCGCATCGTCAAGGCAGTCGAGAAGCAGGGCGGCTTGTCCAACTATCTGCTCGAGCGCGCCGTCGCGATCGGCGGCAAGAAGGCGGCGGGCGGCGTGCCGTTATACGACCAGCCGATGAACCTGATCGTGAAGTCGCTGTTGATGCCCAAGATCGCCAAGCGGTTCGGCGGGCGGATCAAGGCGATGGTGTCGGGCGGTGCGCCGCTCAACCCCGAGATCGGCATCTTCTTCCAGTCGCTCGGCCTGACCTTTCTGCAAGGCTACGGCCAGACCGAGGCGGCGCCGGTCATTTCCTGCAACCGCCCGCGCGCCGGCCTCAAGATGGATACGGTCGGCCCGCCGCTCGACAATGTCGAAGTGAAGATCGCCGAAGACGGCGAGATCCTGGTGCGCGGCGAGCTCGTCATGCACGGCTATTGGCGCAATCCCGAAGAAACAGCGCGCGTGCTGAAGGACGGCTGGCTGCATACCGGCGATGTCGGGCTGATCGACGACAAGGGCCGGATCAAGATCACCGACCGCAAGAAGGACCTTATCATCAACGACAAGGGCGACAACGTGTCGCCGCAAAAGGTCGAGGGCATGCTGACGCTGCAGCCCGAGATCGGCCAGGCGATGATCGCCGGGGACCGGCGGCCCTATATGGTCGCCGTGCTGGTCCCGGATCCCGAATGGACCCAGGAATGGTGTGCCAGGACCGGGGCGGCGTGCAATCCGAAGGCGCTGGCCGACGACCTCGACTATCGCGCCGCGCTGATGGCGGCGGTCGAGCGGGTCAACAAGGACCTGTCGGTGATCGAACGGGTGCGCCGCTTCATCCTGGCCGACGAACCGTTCACGATCGAGAACCAACAGATGACGCCGAGCCTGAAGATTCGACGCCATGTGTTGAAGGAAGTGTACGGCCCGCGCCTCGACGCACTCTACAAGGGATAGTCCATCCCCCCTCTCGTTAAGGGGTGTCTCGATCGTCACCTCACACGCGTCAGCTCGACCCGTTCACCACCGGGATCAGTTCGTAGATGTCGAGCGTCTGGTCGCCCTGCCCGTCATTCTTGACGAGCGCCATCCGCCAGCGGAACGGCGCGATGCGCTCGATCACCGCGGCGACGTCGCGTTGCCGTACTTCCCCGTAAGGCGGCGCGGAAGGGGCCTGTTGCGGACGCAGCGTGCCCAGGAAGATCAGGCGCTTGCCGCTATCGTCGTCGAACAGCCAGCCACCGGGCAATTGCGTTCCGGTCTGCTTGGTGAAGCTCTGCTTTCCGTCGACCATAGCGATATAGCAGAAATCGGACTTGTAGCTGACCACGCCACGCCGACCGCCGACCCTGACGAGCCGGCATTGATAGGATCCCGGAGACAGCGTCGGCGCATCGAGCCCAGCGGTCGGGTTGAGCAACATCCCTTGCGCCGCGACCCGCGCCCGCATGGTCGCCGGAAGGGCTGCGAGCATGCGCTGCATGCGGCCGGTGAGGTCGTCGATTCGCCGCTGATCGTCCGACGTCGCGGTCGCGCGCCACCCCGTCGGCTGCTCCACCGGCGCTCCCGCGGCAACGCTCACCACAGCTTTCGGGCCCGTAGAACATCCTGCCAGGACGACGCTCAGCGCCACCGTTCCCATCAAGGACCAGCGCATCTCTGCCCCCTTCTCTCAGGCTAAATCAACTTGTTTTCAGAATGTTGCCTAAAAGTGACCGGAGATAGTTAACAAAAGGTTAAAATCGGCTTCGGATTGCGATCGGCCGAGCGCGGTTGGCCGTGCCCGGCGCACGCTCCGCCGAGCGGCTCCCGGAATGGGACCTGTGATCCTTGGAGCATGCGCGGCGCGCCGGCGCGCCGCCAGCCGCTTACTGCGCCCCGCCCGCCACGCTCAGCCCTTCCTTGGCCGCGACCGCCTTGGGCACCACTTCCATCGTCCAGTCCTTGTCGGGGCGCAGATACTTGGCCGCCACCGCCTGCAGCTCGGCAGCCGTCACGTTCTGATAGTCGAGTAAAATGCTGCGCGCCGCGGCAATCTTGCGGGGATCAAAGGACGCTCCCCCTAGCAGATTGAGCCAGAAAGTGTTCCCGGTCGAGGCGCGCATGACATATTGCTGCATCGGCGTCTTCGCCCGCTGCAACTCGTCGTCGCTGATCGGATTCTTGACCAGGTCGCTCGCAATCTCCCGCGACAGGCGGAAGAACAGGTCGGTCTTGTCGGGCGGCACCTGGCCGATCGCCATGATCCGTCCGCCGCTGGCGGCACCGTCGGGCCAGCTCGACCCGACGCTCGGCGAATAGCTCGCACCCGCTTCGGTGCGCAGCCGGTCGTAGAGCCGGTCGCTGAATACCTGCGCCAATACGTCGAGCTTGCGGCTTTCCGGAATGCCCTCGACGCCACCGCCGGTCGGCCAGGCGATCAACGCGACAGCCTGGTTCTCCTGGCCCGAATGCGTCCGCACCACCGGCGTGGCATTATGCGCGGGGAATTTGATCGGCGACGCTGCCGCGGCGGGTGCCGCGCGCGGCTTCAGCGCACCGAACGTCGCCGCGACGGCGTTGATCGCCTCCTCGCCCTTGACGTCGCCAAACACTTCCACCTCGATCGGGCCCGAAGCCAGGATCGGCTGCCAGAAGGTGCGGAACTGCGCCGGGGTCAGCGCCGACACGGTGGCCGCGGGCGGAATCCCCCAGCGTGGATCCTTGTCGTGCAGGAACCATTCGAGGTCGCGGTTGAGCACACCGTCGGGCGACGAATCAAGTCCCGGATAGCCGGCGAGCATCACTGCCTTCGCGCGGGCCAGCGGCGCCGGGTCCCAACCCGGCGCCTTCAACTTGTCGGCGAACAGGCGGAGCTGATCCTTGTAGTCCTGCGGCGAACTGACACCGGCGAGCGTGAAGGCATCGTCGTCGATCCCGAAATCGAAGCCCAGCCGACGGCCGGTCGCCAATTGGTCGAGCTGTTCCTGGCCCAATTTGCCGATCCCGCTCGGCACCAGCGCCATATCGCCTGCCCAGGCCGGCGTGCGATGGTCGGACGGGATGGCATTATACCCTCCACCCCAACGCACGCGGACATAGACGCGGTTGGTCTCGCTCGAATTGACGAACAGCAGCAAGCGTACGCCGTTGGCGAAAACGACTTTCTGCATCTCCAGGTCGGGAATGCTCTCGTTGCTGACGACCTTGCCCGGGGGGCCCAGCGGCGGCAGCTTGGAAAAGTCGATCGCCGCCAGCGCGGTACGCTTGGGCGCCAGCTTGGACACGTCGGCGTCGAGAGCTGCTGCCAGCTTGGTCGCTGCCGCCGGATCGGCGGTCGGCGTCGAGATGAAGGCGCGGGTCGCATCGCCCTGGAAGACGCGCTTGGTCGATGCCAGGATCGACGCGGGCGTGAACATGCCCTTGGCGCGTGCGTCGGTCAGGATCTTGTACGACACGTCGGGCGCCGCGACCGTCTCGCGGATATCGAGCGCCTGGACCATGTTGTCGGCCTGTGCCGACCCCGCCTCTACCCGCGACGTGTCGACGCCGTTCTTCATCGCGGCGTCATATTCGGCGAGCTCGCGATCCAACTCGGCCTGGCTCGGCGGATTGGCCTGCGCATCGGCGATCACCGCGCGCACGTCCTTCAGCGCCTGTTCCCAATTGTTGCCGACGGGCACGATGTTGACGAACGTCCCGTTGACGGAACGCGACACGTCGTCGAGGCTGACTTGCGCCTGAAGGAAGCTGCCCCCGGCTCGCGCCCGCGATTCCAGCCGGCGGTTGATGATCTGCACCGCGATCAGGTCGACCAGGCGCTTCTGGTTGAAGATGACCAGGTCGTTGTTGAAATGCCAAGGGCGCAGCACCGCCATCGACACCAAGGTCGGCAGGCCGGGCTCGACGAGCGTGCCGGTGGTCGGCTGCTTGGTCGCGGGCGTGCCGAAATCGGGGTCGGCCGGATTGGGCCCCTTGCCCTTCCAGCTCGAAAAATTCTTGTCGACCAGCGTCTCGAACACGAGCGGATCGATATCGCCCGAGATGATCACGACCGCGCGTTCGGGCCGGTACCATCTGTCGTGGAACGCGCGCAGGCTGGCGGCGGTGGCCGCCTCCAGCGTCTTGACCGTGCCGATCGGCGAGCGCGTCGCGAACGGCTGGCCGGCGAAGATCGTCGCGCGCTGGGCATCGCCGAAGCGAACCTGCGGCCCCGGCGCCTCGCGCTGTTCGGCCATCACTACCGGCCGTTCCGAATTGACGACCTTATCGTCGAAGCTCGGCGCTTCCATCATTCCCGACAGGATCTTCAGGCTCTCGTCGACCGTGGCCGGCGTGGCGGACGGCAGATCGAGCTTGAACACGGTCTGGGTGAAGGTGGTTTGGGCATTGGTGTCGCTGCCGAAGGTCGCGCCCAGACGCTGCCAGGTGCGCTTCGCCTCATTGTCGGCAACATATTGGCTGCCACGGAACACCAGATGTTCCATGAAATGGGCATAGCCCTGTTCGCTGTCATCCTCGTACAGCGAACCCGCATCGATACGCACGCGGATCGACACCTGACCGGGCGGCACGCCGTTCTTGCGCACCGCATAGCGCAAGCCGTTGGGCAGGGTCCCGAAATGCCATTCGGGATCGGGGGTGATGTCGCTGCCCTTGAACAGCCAGGGCGAGCGGTCGACTTCCGGACGGACGGCAAGCGGCGCGGCTGCCGTCGGGGCGGTCTGCTGGGCAATCGCCGGAAGCGACATCCCGAGGGCAATGGTGACGAGGACGGCGAGACGCGGAACGCGGAACGTAATGGCCATACGGCCTGTGTAGGGCGTCGCCAGGCGAGCGGCAACCGTCCTCGCCCGAAGGCAACCCGAATGGCAAAAGGTCACATCCTGCCCCTTGTGTCGCCATTTTTTCGACCCAGATCAGGGTTAGCGGCAATTGTGCGCTGCCGCATCAGCGTAGCGTATTCGACATTTGTTGGCTCGATCGGTCCTCGTGCGACGTTGGTGCCGGTCCCGTTGGACGATGAAGAGGCTTTGTGAGCGTCGATCAACAGCTGCAGCCGCCGGTATTGCGGCGGAAATCGGGCAATGTCGCCGATGGCAGCGTGCCCAACATGACCGTGATATCCGGTACGCCCCAATCGAATCGCGTTCCGATCGGCGGCAAGGCTGAGAAGCGGCCGTTCATCATCCGCTATGGCAAGCATTTGCGTGGGTTCTTCGACCGACTGATCGCATCGTCGTCGCTCGTGCCGAACGACCCCGTACTCGACGTCCGTGACTTCCCCTGGACGCAGCATCTGCGCGACAATTGGCAGGCGATCCGCGACGAGATGCTCAACGCGGCGATGGGTGACAAATCGCCCTCCCTCTCGAGCATCTCGCCCGACCATCGCGCGATCGCCCCGGTCAACAAGTGGCGCAGCTTCTTCCTGTGGGGCTATGGTTATTGCGTCGAAGATAATCTCGAACGCTGTCCAGTGACGACGGCGACCGTCGCCAAGATCCCCGACCTCAACAGCGCATTTTTCTCGATCCTCGCGCCGGGCACGCACATCCCCGCCCATCGTGGCGTGACCAAGGGGCTTATAACCTGCCATCTCGGGCTGGTCGTGCCCCGCGATGGCGATGTCCGGATGCGGGTCGACAACCGCATCGTTCGCTGGGCCGAGGGCGAGACTTTGGTGTTCGACGACACTTATGACCATGAGGTGTGGAACGACACCGACAATATCCGGGTCGTCCTGCTCATCCAGATCAAACGTCCGCTGCGCAATCCGGGCAAGTGGATCGCCGACACCTTTCTCAACGTCGTCCGCCGCTCGGCCTTCGTCCAGGAAGCACGCGACAACGTGATGGCGTGGAACGACGCTGTGAAGCAGATGGATGTCTGACTGATCGCAGCGGAATAGCTCTGGCTATTCCGCACCTGCGATCAGTCCGGACGGCGGCGCTGCCAAGCGCCGACCGACGGCGCGGATTTACTCCGCGCCGGGCGCTCTCGAATTGGTAATCGATTGCTACGCGCCGGAACGGCCCCCACTCCTGCTTCGTTAACGGCGCAACGAAGCGCGCCTGCACGCCCGCTTCCCGAACCGACGGAGACGACCATGGGACGCAGCTGGCCAGCCATCATCATCGCTGTGCTGATCGGCCTGATCGGCCTCGTGTTGACGGTGGGCGGCGCCTACCTCGCGGTACTCGGCGGGTCGATCTACTATCTGATCGCCGGTATCGCGATGCTCGCCTCGGCCTGGTTCCTGTTTCGCGGACGACTGCTTGGCGGCTGGATCTATTGCGCGCTGTTCGTGCTGAGCGCGATCTGGGGGCTCGCCGAGGCACGCGGCAACGCCTGGGCGATGGTGCCCTGGCTGATCGCGCCATTCGTGCTGCTGATCGCGGTTGCATTGGTGATGCCGACGCTGACCAGCGATCGCAACCGCTGGAAATGGGCGGGCGGTGGGATCGCCGGCGCCCTCGTAACGGTCATCGCGATATTCGGCCTGTTGGCCGGGGGCGGGTCGCCCTCGCTCGCGCTGCCGGCGCAAATGTCGCCGGGCATGACCGATCCGTCAGGGCTCGCGACCGGCGGCGACTGGCCCACCTATGGCGGGACTTACGCTAATTGGCGTTATTCGCCGCTGACCCAGATATCGCCCGACAATGTCGGCAAGCTGCAAAAAGCGTGGGAGACGCATACCGGCGGCACTCCGACCAGCGCGGCCTTCCGGAAGCTCTATGGGACCGAGAACACGCCGCTCAAGGTCGGCAACCTGCTCTATATGTGCACTGCCAAGAATGTGGTGGTCGCGCTCGACGCCGCGACGGGCAAGACAGCATGGCGCTTCGACCCCAAGGTCCCTGACGCCTGGATTCCGTATACTACTGCGTGCCGGGGCGTGGCCTATTACCAGGTACCTGGAGAGGCGGCGGGGACACCCTGCGCCTCGCGGATCATCGAGGGCACGCTCGATTCCCGGCTGATCGCGCTCGATGCGGCGACCGGCGCGCCCTGCGCCGAATTCAACGGCACCGGTCAGCAGGACACCAAGATCGGCATGGGCCAGGTTTATCCCGGCCTCGCCTCGATCAATTCGGCGCCCAGCATCGTGCGCGGCATCGTCGTCGTCGGACACCAGATCCTGGACGGCCAGTATCGCGGCGCGCCGTCGGGCGTGATCCAGGGCTTCGACGCGAAGACGGGCAAGCTCGCCTGGGCCTGGGACATGGTCCATCCCGACTGGACCGGCTATCCGCCGGCAGGCCAGACTTGGGCGCGCGGCACGCCCAACATGTGGACCGGCAGCGCCGGCGACGAGAAACTCGGGCTGGTCTACGTGCCTCTCGGCAATGTCGCGGACGATTATATCTCGACTGGCCGCACGCCGCAGGAAAATGCCTATTCGAGCTCGATCGTCGCGATCGACGTGACCACCGGCAAGCCGCGCTGGAGTTTCCAAGCGGTCAAGAAGGATGTCTGGGATTACGACTTCGGCAGCCCGCCCTCGTTGATCGACTATAAGGGCACCGCGGCCCTGATCGTGCCCTCGAAACAGGGCGATCTCTACATCCTCGATCGGGCCACCGGGCGCGCGCTGACGCCGATCGGGTCGATCGCCGCACCGCAAGGGGGGATCGAACCGTCGGAGCGCGCGCCGCGCCAGATCGTGTCGCTGTGGCAGACGCTGCGCAAGCCGCCGCTGGTCGAGTCCGACATGTGGGGCATGTCGCCGATCGATCAGATGCTGTGCCGCATCCAGTTCAAACGCGCCGACTATCGCGGCGAGTTCACGCCTCCGAACGTCGGCCGCAACAGCGTCGAATATCCCGGCTATAATGGCGGCAGCGACTGGGGCGGCGTCTCGATCGACCCGGTTCGCGGCATCCTGATCGCCAATTACAACGATACGCCCAACCTGGTCCGGCTGTTGCCGCGGGCCGAGGCCGACAAGATGGGGATCAAGCCGCGCTTCGCCTCGAAAGAGATTTCGAGCAAATCGCATTCGGTCGATCCGCAATGGGGCGTGCCCTATGCAATCGACGTCAATGCCGGCTGGCGGATGCCCTTCACCAAATTGATGTGCAAGCGCCCGCCTTATGGCGGCATCCGCGCCATCGACATCGCGACCGGCCAGACGCTGTGGGACCGCCCGCTCGGCACCGCACGCCGCAACGGTCCGTTCAACCTGCCGACGATGCTGCCGCTGACGATCGGCACGCCGAACAATGGCGGCGCGGTCACGACGGCGAGCGGGCTGATCTTCATCGCCGCGGCAACCGACGATCTAATCCGCGCGATCGACCTCAAATCCGGCAAGACCGTCTGGTCCGCTCCACTCCCCGCTGGCGGCCAGGCGACGCCGATCGTCTATCAGCAGGACGGCCGCGAATATCTGGCGATCTTCGCCGGCGGGCACCATTTCATGGAGACGCCCGCCGGCGACAGCGTCATCGCCTATGCGCTGCCGAGACGCTAGCGGCTATGCCGGTCAGATCCGCCGTGCGGCGATGATCGCTCCGCCGCGCCCTTGCTGGATCAGGACCGCGCTGGACAGACCCGTCGGGGCCGACGGAAGCGCCAGACGTAACGGGGCGCCGGTCCATTGTCCCAACTGGACCAGCTGGCGCACCACGTTGCGGTGCGCGATCGTGCGGCCCCCGTTCTCGCCGGCACGGATCGGCACGGCAATCGTCCGCGGATCGTAGCGTACCAGCCACACGGTCGCACTGCCCCTGCCAGTGCCGATGGCGAGCGACCCGCCCGTCCGACCAATGGTCGGCCCGGTTGCCGGACGCCCGACACGGCGAATGGCGGCGTCGACTTGGGCGGGATCCCCGCCGGTCACGACGCCACTTCCATTGATCACCATCTGCGGCGTCGCGACATAAGTCCTGCCGCTTGCTCGAGCATAATCCCATTGGCGCTGCGTGAAGGCGGGGTCGGCGAACGTATCCTTCCAGCCGAGCTGGTCCCAATAGGTCACCGCAAAGCTGAGCGCGAGGACGTCGGGACGATCGGCGAGTGCGTTGAGCACCGCGTCGGCGGGTGGGCAGGATGAGCAGCCCTGGCTCTGGTACAATTCAACCACCGTCGGGTTGGCGGTATCGACTGCCGCGTTCGACTGCGTCGAACAGGCGCCGGTGAGGGCCAGCAAGGCGATCCAGAGCATCTTCATATCGAAACAGACCTTTCCTCGATCCTGGTGATCAACCCGTCGGCCAGCCACTGGCCGAGCAATTGGCCGGCGAACGCGATTCCCCTCTCCTGTCCGAGCGCCGCGACGATCTCGTCGCACATGGCGGCGAAAGACAGCCCGCCGCGCGCCGCCAGCAATGCCTGGCGCTCGACCTGGTCGATCGCGCGGAAGCGCGAAATCTGCTCCTGTCTCCAGACCAGAATGGCGCCCGTTTCGGGCAACGGCTCGGCCGCCGGCGGCACGTCGCCCACCGCTAGAGCGGACCAGATCGCCGGTGCGTTGGTGGACAGTTCGCCGACATCGAGCGTCGGCGTGAACTGCAATGTGGCGCTGTCCCAATCGACATCGCCCAGCATCGCGGCGTCGGCCGCCGGCGCGTCGGGCCCGACGAATGCCTCACCCAGCGCGCAATCGATCCAGGCCAGTTCGGCGACTTCGGGATCGTCCGGGTAGAGCAACGCCAGCGTCGCGGGAAAATCGCGCGAATAGGCGTCGAGCGTCCAGCTGCTCGGCGGCACGCGCTCGATGTGGGCGATCACCGCTTGCCGGAACGCCGCGTCGCCCAGCCAGTCGCGCGTCCGCGCGAAACTATCCTCCAGGCACGCCACGAGCTGGCCGCGATAATTGTTCAGATAGACGCGCAGTCCCGGCGCGGAATCGTCGCCGAGCCGCCGTGCTGCCCAGCGATCCTCGCGGATCAGCCAATTACGCAGATCGCGCTGAAGCTCGATCAGGCTCATGCCGCCCGCCTCAGGTGCCGCCGGCCGATCGTGCGTGCCACCGCCAATTCGCCGAGTAGATCGGCCAGCGGCGGGATGTCGTCATCGCGCTCGATCATCGTCGCCACCGGCCCCAGAAGCGGCAGGACATGCGCATAGAGGTCCCATACCGATCCCGGCACCGGGCGATCGTGCGTGTCGATGAGCAGATCCTCGCCCATGCTGTGTCCGGCCAGATGGATCTGGCGCACGCGATCATGGGCCACGCCGTCCAGATAGGCGATGGGGTCGAAGCCGTGATTGCTCGCGCTCACGAAGACGTTGTTGACGTCGAGCAACAAGCCGCATCCGGTGCGGGCGCACATCGCGTCGAGAAATTGCCATTCGGTCATGTCGGCCGGGGCAAAGTCGATATAGGTCGAGGGATTCTCGATCAGCATCGCGCGGCCCAATGCTTCCTGAGCGCGATCGATATTGGCACAGACCAGGTCGAGCGCTTCGCGCGTGTAGGGCAAGGGCAATAGATCGTGCGAGCTGAACCCCTCGATCCGCGTCCAGCTCAAATGGTCGGAGACGAACAGGGGATCGATCTCGTCGATCAGCGCGCGCAGCCGTGCGAGATAGGCGCCATCGAGCCCGTCCGCCGATCCGATCGACATCGACACGCCGTGCAGCGCGACCGGATAGCGCGCCCTTACGTCGCGCAGGATCTGGCGCGGTCGCCCGCCGTCGATCATGAAATTCTCGGAGATGACCTCGACAAAGTCGACCGCCACCCGATGGTCGAGAAACTCGGCATAATGCGGCTTGCGCAGCCCCAAACCGAAGCCGGCGAACGGAGCGATCACGGTCTAATCTCCTGCAATGGGCATTGGCCCGGCCGCGTGTTGGCGACCGGGCCCGGATATGCTCAGTTCGGCGCCGTCAGGCTGCCGCCGGCCGTCTTGCAGGCCTTCGCGGTCATTTCCTTGAAGCCCTGGCCCTTGCAGTCGTTCTGGCCCTTGCAGTCGTGCGTGCCAGACTTGCAGTCGGACTGACCCTTGCAGCTGTTGACGCCATAGCAATGGATCTTGGCGCCGCCCTTGGCGACCGCGGCACTCGGCACGGCGGCGGCGGTGATCGCGACGATTGCGGCGGCGGTAGCGACGCTGACGCCGGTACGAAGAATGGTCATTGGGGTCTCCCGAAAAGGATTGTGCCTCATTGGCTCTTCCGGTTCGCGGGCCCGATTGTCGCGGTTACAGCCGTCGCCAAATTACCAGCGCAGCAGGCGCGGCCCCAGCAAGGCACCGGCCGATGCGGCCAGCAGGATTCCGAGCGAATACCAGGTCAGGACGAAGATCGCCGACACTTCGGGGCAATGGATGCAATAGACCGTCGCCGCGAACGCCCCGGCGGCCAGACCCGCCGCGGCGCCTGCCGCGCGAAGGCGCGTCGGCGCGAGGCGGCGGAATGACCAGAGCAAGCCGACGAAGATCGGCGCGGCCAGCGTCAGCACTCGCCACGGACAGACCATCCAGCTCTCGCCCAGCCACATTGCCAGCCATTCGCCCTGCGGCGTGCGCAGCAATTCTAGCGCCCCCAACCCAGCCAACAGGGCCACGGGGATCGCCAACAGCCATAGCCACCGCAGCCGCGCGCTGTCGGGGCGCGCGAGTTGCGCCGTCACCACCACCGCGGCGATCGACAGTGAGATCGTGTAGCCCCATTTCATCCAGAACGAGAAACCATGCATCGCGACCGACAGGTCGGGACGTACGCCCATGACCGCGACGACGATCGTCAGCGACACGATCAGCCCACCGGCCAGGCCGAGACCGAGCCGCCATCCGACGGTGTGGCGCCGCACGCGGGGGACATCGGCCGACAATTGCGCGATCAGGTCGTCGGTATTCATTGGCCGCCTCCCTGAATGCGCGCCATCAGCGATTTTAGGCCGCGATGGACCGACACCTTCACGTCCGATTCGCCCAGGCCATCGGCTGCCGCGGCTTCGGCGACGCTCAGGCCGTCGATCCGGGTAGCGCGGATCATCCGCGCTTGCTTGACCGGGAGCGTGCCGAGCAACTCGTCGACATCGATCCGCGCGATCGACGCGCCCTCGAACGCTTCGGCGACTAGCAACTCCTCCATGCCCTCGATCGGCTGCAGCCGCCGGACCCTGCGGAAATGATCGATCATCTTGTATCGCGCGATGGCGAACAGCCAGGAAGTAAAGGGACGATCGCGATCGTAGGTGGCGCGGCGCGTGTGCACGGCGATCAGCGTTTCCTGCACCAGATCCTCGATATCGTCGGCGGAGCCATTGGCATGGCGCCGGTAATAGCTACGGAGCAACGGCACGAGCAGGCGCAGCAACACCGTGTGCGCGCCGGCATTGCCGTCGAGCCCATCGATCATCAACCCGCGCAACTCGTCCTCGTTTGCCCGCATCTGCACTCCTCGGCAGGAGTTCGGCATAGCCGGGGCTGAGGTTACACGGCGGCGGTAAAATTCTCGCCGGCATTTTTGTAACCGCCGCTCGGCCCTCCCCGAACCGGCATCGTGACCTGGGCTTTACCTGCCTCCTTCCTCGGTCACCGCGCGGCCCGGCGATCCCCCCGTCCGGGCCGCGCGCCCTGGGCACCTCCATTCAAAGGAAAATTCTCATGCGTTCCACTCACGCCACTCTGGCCGCCACGCTCGCCTTGGCCGTCGCTGGCACCGCTCTCGCCACCTCCGCCTCGGCCCAGACCAAGCCCGCGATGGAGAAGTGCTATGGCGTGTCGCTCGCCGGCAAGAACGACTGCAAGGCCGGCGCCGGCACCACCTGCGCGGGCACGTCCAAGGTCAATTATCAGGGTGACGCCTGGAAACTGGTCAAGGCCGGCACCTGCACCTCGATCAAGACACCCAAGGGCAACGGCTCGCTGACACCCAAGGCGTGATCCGATGTCGTCCGGGGTGCGCAATCCGCATCCCGGCCGATCCGGCCAGGAGGAAAATAGATGAATTCGCTGATCGCCTTGTACGATCGTTTCGTCGGTCTCGCGTCGCGCCTGATGCCCGATGCCCTGTTGCTCCTCGTAGCGCGCCTCGGCATCGCAGCGGTGTTCTTCATGTCCGGACGGACGAAGGTCGACGGCATCATCCACATCACCGACGGTACGTACGAGCTGTTCCGCACCGAGTATGCGCTGCCGCTGATTCCGCCCGACATCGCCGCGGTCGCGGCAACCTGGTCGGAGCATGTCTTTTCGATCCTGCTGGTGCTTGGGCTGTTCACCCGGTTTTCGGCGCTCGCCTTGTTCATCATGACGCTGACGATCGAGATCTTCGTCTATCCCGATGCCTGGCCGACGCATCTCAGCTGGGCAGCGATCCTGCTGCCGCTGATCTTCCGCGGCGGCGGCGCCTGGTCGCTCGACGCGCTGATGCGGAGCTTCCTCCTTCCGGCGCGCCGGTAGGCGGGCCCCACCGCTTCCGGTCTAAACAAATGCTACGCTGGCCGGACGGACGTGATCATGCGCCCAGCCGGCGCGGCGATGGCTCACCAACTCGCGGCCCGAGTCGGCGACAAGCCGCGCGGTCACCTCGCTTTTCTGGGTGCAATGGCGTCGGCCCGGTCCTAAGCGGGCTCCCCATGGTCGATTCCCCACCTTCTATGTCGCAACGCGATGCGCTGCGGCGGACGCGCATTCTCCTTCGCCGCCATGGCCCTACCGCAGCCGTGTGGCGTCGGCGCGCCGCGATCATCGGTGGCGCGGTGTTGGTCGGATTGGCGGCGATCGCCTTCGCCCGAGCAGCCGATCGGGCCAGCGGCCTGTTCGATGCGATGGTCGCGCAATATTGGTGGCTTCCGCTGATCCTGACGCCGGTGAGCTACGTCCTGATCGTCTGGATCACCAACCGCTACGCCCCGACGGCGCGCGGGTCGGGTATTCCGCAGATCATTGCCGCCAAGCGCGATCCGGTGGGCGCGACGACCGACCTCACCTCGGCTCGAACCGCGATCCTGAAGACGGTGTTGACCGCCGCCGCGCTTGCCGCCGGCGGCTCGGTCGGGCGTGAGGGCCCCACGGTGCAACTCGGCGCGACGATCATGGCCTATGCCCACAAGGTGCTGCGCGTGCCTATCAACGCTTCGGTGCTCGTCGCCGGGGCCGGGGCCGGCGTGGCCGCCGCCTTCAACACGCCGCTCGCCGGCGTCGCTTTCGCGATCGAGGAATTGGCCGCAGCGTACGAACAACGGATGACCCTGCTCGTCATGACCGCGGTGTTGATTTCGGGGATGATCGCTCAGGGCGTGGCCGGCGATTACGTCTATTTCGGCATCGTCGGGCAAACCCTGCCGCTCGGAACGGTGCTGGTCGTGGCACCGATCGCCGGTGTCCTGGGAGGCACGACCGGCGGGCTGTTCTCGCGATTGACCTTATGGTTCGCGCGTGGCGGCGCGCGGCGCATTTCGGGTGGGCGCCCGCTGATGCTCGCGGCCGTCTGCGGGCTCATCGTCGCGGTGCTGGGCATTGCCACCGGCACGACCTGGGGAACGGGGTACGCGCCAGCGCGCGCGATGATCCAGGGTACCGATACGCCGATCTGGTTCGGCGCGGCGAAGTTCGCCAGCACCCTGGTGACGACCGGCGCGGGGTTACCCGGCGGCATCTTTTCGCCCAGCCTCGCGACCGGCGCGGGCGTCGGCAACGTGCTTCACGCGCTTTTCCCCCACGAACCCGCGGGCGCGGTCATCCTGCTCGGCATGGTCGCTTATTTTACCGGCGTAGTCCGCGCACCGCTGACGGCGGTGATCATCATCTCGGAAACCACGGGAAGCCGTGGATTGATGCTGCCGCTCCTCGCGGCCGCGATCATCGCCGAGGGGGCCGCCGCCCTGGTCTGCCGCGAGCGCCTCTATCACGGCCTCGCTTTGGGGTTCCTGCCGAAAGAAAGCGAGAAATAGCGCCTTGGCGAACAATCCGCCCTTGCCGGAACGCAACAATGCGTTTCCGCCTGGGCGCTTGATCCCGGGCAAGTTCCGTCCCACATCGCTGCCATGCTGATCGAAACCGAATCCACGCCCAATCCAGCGACGCTCAAGTTCCTGCCGGGGCGGACGGTGATGGATGCCGGGACCCGCGACTTCGCGACCCCGGAAGAGGCCGACGCGTCGCCGCTGGCGGAGGCGCTGTTCAATCTGGGCGACGTCACCGGGGTGTTCTTCGGCCGCGACTTCGTTTCGGTCACCGCGGCGCCGGGGATCGACTGGCCGGGCCTCAAGCCCGACGTGCTGGCGATTCTGCTCGACCATTTCTCGGCCGGCATGCCGCTGTTCAAGCCGGCAACCGCGGCAGGAATCAACGTCCCGGCAGACGATGCCGGGCTGAATGACGATCCCGCCGATGCCGACATTGTCGCCCAGATCCGCGAACTGATCGACACGCGCGTTCGTCCGGCGGTGGCGAACGATGGCGGCGACATCGTCTATCGCGGGTTCGACAAGGGTAAGGTCTATCTGCGCATGCAGGGCGCCTGTTCCGGCTGTCCGTCGTCGACCGCGACGCTCAAGAACGGCATCGAGCAACTGCTCAAATATTACGTTCCCGAAGTGACCGAGGTTCGCGCGGTCTGATCCGCGCCGGCCGAGGCCTTCAACCGCATCACTCAGGAGAATGGCCATGGGCGAAAAGCTCACGGACAGTGCGCTCGACACGATCTTTCGTACCGCGCGCACCTATAACGGCTATACCGACGCGCCCGTCACGCAGGACGATATCAAGGCGATCTACGAACTCGTTAAGATGGGCCCGACGTCGGCCAACCAGCAACCGGCGCGGTTCGTGTGGCTGCTGAGCCAGGACGCCAAGGACAAGCTTGCCGGGTTCGCCAGCGCGAACAACGCCGACAAGATTCGCAAGGCGCCCGCCAGCGTAATCATCGCGTACGACAAGGAATTCCACGAGCATCTGCCGGAATTCTTCCCGCACGTCGACGCGCGCCCGTGGTTCGCCGAACCGGTATCGCGCGAGCGCCACGCTTTCCTAAACTCGACGCTGCAGGCCGCCTATTTCATCATCGCGGCGCGCGCTTTGGGGTTCGACACCGGCCCGATGACGGGGTTCGACAATGCCGCGGTCGATGCCGCGTTCTTCGCCGACCAGCCCAATTTCCGCTCGACCATTCTCTCGACGCTCGGCCATGGCGACCCGGCGAGCATCTTCGGCCGCCTGCCGCGACCCGCATTCGAGAAGTTCAACACTGTTCTCTGACCGCAAAATTGCGCTAGCGGGCTGACATGGCCCGCACGCTCGTCATCGAAACCGCCACTGCCGCCTGTTCGGTCGCCCTGATCGAGCAAGCGACGGTGGTAGCATCGGCGCACGAAGTCGTCGGGCGTGGCCATGCCGAGCGCCTGCTGCCGATGATCGCGAGCCTGCCCGATGGCGGTCGCGCTGACGCGATCCTGGTCGATTGCGGCCCGGGCAGCTTTACCGGCATTCGCGTCGGCATCGCCGCGGCGCGCGGTCTTGGCCTGGGTTGGAACGTACCGGTGCGCGGTTTTTCCAGCTTGCCGCTAGTCGCCGGCGCCGCCTTTGCCGCCGATGCCGACCTCGACCAGCTTGCGGTGGTGCTGGAAGGCGGGCATGGCGAAGTCTTCATGCAGCCATTCGCCCGCGATCCGCTCGTCGCCACTGCCGATTTCGCCTCGCTTCCTCCCTCGGAAGCGATGGCGCGGCTCGACGCGACCGCGGTCGGCAACGGCGTCCGGTTCCTGTCGCACGGAGGGCGCGAACGGCTGCCCGATGCGGCCGATGTCGTTCTGCTTCCCCCTGCCCTGATCGACCTGCCGCCGCGCCCTATTTACGGCCGCGCTCCCGACGCCAAGCCGATGGCGCCCGGGAAGGCGGGCGCATGAGCACCGCCGCGGTCGATCTGCGCGAAGGCGACGTCCGCGATCTCGACCGGATCGACCGGATCATGGCCGACGCCTTCGATCCTCGCTGGGGCGAGGCATGGACGCGCAATCAGGTCATTGGAATATTGGCGGTTCCGGGAGTCTGGCTGACGATAGCGGAACTTAACGGCAGTGCGGTCGGATTTGCGCTGACGCGCGGCGTGCTGGACGAAGCGGAATTGCTGTTGCTCGCCGTCGCGCCTGAAGCACGCCGCCGTGGTGTCGGCGCGGCGTTGCTTCGCGCGGTGATGGCCGATTGCGCTGCGCGCAAGATTTCGCGCATCCATCTCGAAGTACGTGCCGGCAACGATGCGATAAAATTGTACAGAAATTCTGGCTTTTCCAAGATTGGCGAGCGCCGCGACTATTATCGCGGAGTCGACGGCCGGACCTATTCGGCGCTAACGCTTCATCGCAAGATTGCGTGAATAATCTCATTTGCTTGGGGTTAGTCCTTGCGCTTCTACCCAAAATGGATCAAAGCCCCGCGGCGTTGGGGGACCGCAAATCTTACGTACAGGGTCGAAGGAATCACGATGGACAACACCAACGATATGCAGGAAACCTTGGTCACGTTGACCGCCGATATTGCCGCCGAATATCTCGGTAACAACAACGTCGCCGTTTCGGATATCGAACTGGTTATCCAGAACATTTATCGCGGACTGTCGCGCCTTACCCCGCAGGCGCCCGCTCCTGAGCCGAAGCAGGAACCGGCGGTTTCGATCCGTGCTTCGATCAAGCCCGACTATATCGTCTGCCTCGAGGACGGTAAGAAGCTCAAGATGCTCAAGCGTCACCTGATGACGCATTATCAGATGACCCCGGAACAGTATCGCGCCAAGTGGAACCTGGCCGCCGACTATCCGATGGTCGCGCCGAACTATGCCGAACAGCGCCGCAGCCTGGCGAAGAAGATCGGTCTCGGCACGAAGCGTCGCAAGACCCGGTAGACTATTGGGCTGGGGTTGCCCGTAGGGCGAGACCGGAAGATGCAGGAGAAAGGCCGGGAGAAATCCTGGCCTTTTTCTTTTGAATCGCGTGCCGCCACTCCTTCGCTTGCGCTTGGGACTACGAGGCGGATCGCGCCCCGCACGATCCAGGACATGTCGTTGCCACGCTACCTCTCCGCTAATTGCGAATAACTCTCCACTTTCGCAACAACGACGTTGCGCCTATATCGCCCCGATGGCGCGCAGCATCGACCTCGAAGCCCTTTGTCACGAAAAAGGATTGCGCATCACCGACCAGCGCCGCGTGATCGCGCGCGTGTTGAGCGAAGCGGAGGATCATCCCGACGTCGAGAAGGTCTATGCCCGTGCGTCGGCGATCGATCCCGGCATCTCGATCGCGACCGTCTACCGCACCGTGCGCCTGTTCGAGGAAGCCGGCATCCTCGACCGCCACGATTTCGGCGACGGGCGCGCGCGCTACGAACCATCGCCGGAAGCGCATCACGACCATCTGATCGACGTCGAGACCGGACGGGTCATCGAATTCGTCGATCCCGAGCTCGAACAGCTCCAGAAACAGATCGCGGAGAAGCTCGGCTTCCGCCTGGTCGATCACCGGATGGAGCTGTATGGAGTCAGCCTCTCCCGCAAGGATTGAGGCGCGCCTTCAGGCGGCCAGGGGAAATCCCCAGCCAATCCCGCTGACCGGCCGACTTCGCATCTGGCGCCGTGCTGCGGGTATGGTCGCCGGGCTCTTGCTGTTCGTTCCGCTCCATTATTGCTGGCGCTTTCTCCACCTGAGCTCGCCCTGGCCGCGACTGTTTCTCGCCTGGGCCGGCTATTGTTCGGGTGCACGCGTAGAACGGATAGGCATCCCGCTCAAACGCGATGTCTTCTACATCTCCAACCATTGCAGTTGGATCGATATCCTGGCGATCGCCGGGGCGAGCGGCACTGCGTTCGTGGCCAAGGCAGAATTGCGCAAGGCGCCGGTGGTGGGTTGGCTCTCGAGCCTCAACCGTACCGTCTTCGTATCGCGCGAAGACAGGCTGGGCGTTGCCGAGCAGATCAACCGGCTGCGCGAGGCGCTCGCCGAAAACTGGTCGGTCACGGTCTTCCCCGAAGGCACCACGACCGACGGACGCTCGCTGCTGCCGTTCAAGTCGCCGCTGCTGAAAGTGCTCGAGCCGCCGCCCGCCGGCGTTCTCGTCCAGCCGGTACTGCTCGATTATGGCGAAGTCGGACCGGATATCGGCTGGATCGGCGACGAGCATGGCAAGGACAATGCGCTGCGCGTGCTCGCGCGTCCCGGCACCTTCCCATTGCGCATTACCTTCCTCGATCCGTTCGATCCGCGCGAATTCCCCGGCCGCAAGGCGATCGCGGCGGAAAGCATGCGCCGCATCCGCGACGCGCTGGCCGCGACTTTGGGCCACGATGTGCCGACGTTCATCGGCCACGATGTCTGGGCGGGACGAACCCCTCCCCGTCCCGGAGAGGACCTGCTATAGGCGCCGCCCCATGACGAAGCCCACCAATCCCAAGACCTTTCACGTCAAATCGTTCGGTTGCCAGATGAACGTCTATGACGGCGAGCGCATGGCCGAACTGATGGCGGCGCAAGGCCTGACCGCGACCGACGATGCCAATGCCGCCGATCTGGTCGTGCTCAACACCTGCCATATCCGCGAAAAGGCGACCGAGAAGGTCTATTCGGACATCGGGCGCCTCAGGAAACACGGCAAGGATCCAATGATCGCGGTCGCCGGCTGCGTCGCCCAGGCCGAAGGCGTCGAGATCGCGCATCGCGCCAAGGTCGACATTGTCGTCGGTCCGCAAGCCTATCACAACCTTCCGGACTTGGTCGCCAAGGCATCGCGCGGCGAACTCGGGCTCGATACCGACATGCCGGTCCTGTCGAAGTTCGGCGCACTTCCGGCGCGGCGCAAGGTCGGCCCGACCGCGTTCCTGACGGTGCAGGAAGGCTGCGACAAATTCTGCACCTATTGTGTCGTGCCCTATACCCGCGGCGCCGAAATCAGCCGGCAGTGGGATGCTCTGGTCGACGAGGCCAAGGCGCTGGTGGATGCCGGCGCCAAGGAAATCACCCTGCTCGGCCAGAATGTGAATGCCTGGAGCGACGGTGACCGCGACCTCGGCGCGCTGATCCGCGAACTGGATCGCATCCCGGGCCTGGCGCGGATCCGCTACACGACCAGCCATCCCAACGACATGACCGACGGGTTGATCGCGGCGCATCGCGACGTCGAGAAATTGATGCCGTTCCTCCATCTGCCGGTCCAGGCCGGCAACGACCGCATCCTCAAGGCGATGAACCGCAGCCACAGCCGCGATTCCTATCTGCGTATCCTCGATCGCGTCCGCACAGCACGGCCCGATATCGCGCTGTCTGGCGACTTCATCGTCGGCTTCCCCGGCGAAACCGAAGCCGAGTTCGCGGACACGCTGAGCCTGATCGACGAGGTCGGTTACGCCCAGGCATTCAGCTTCAAATATAGCCCCCGCCCCGGCACCCCGGCGGCGGACATGGACGGTCAGATCGCGCCCGAAGTGATGGACGACCGCCTGCAGCGCCTGCAGGCCGCGCTCAACCGCGACCAGGCTGCGTTCAATGCCGCGAGCGTCGGACGCACGTGTCAGGTGCTGATCGAGCGCAGGGGCAAGCTGCCCGGCCAGATGCTCGGCAAGTCGCCCTGGCTGCAGTCGATCCATCTGATCACCGACGCGCAGGTCGGCGATCTGGTCGAGGTCGAGATCGTCAGCGCGGGCCCAAATTCGCTGGCCGGCATCGAGCGAGTGCGCGTGGCGGCCTGATTTCCATCGTCACCCCGGGCTCGTCCCGGGGTCCAAGGCGCCCCAGGCGATATCGCTCGCAGCACCTCGGATGCCGGAACGAGTCCGGCATGACGATGAAAACTTGATCCCGTAACGCTCCTTAGGATGTTGCGCCGATCGCACACTTGCCGCCGACCCGACGATTGGCATCAATTCCTGCTGTCATCACCGCCGCCGATCTGCCATCGTCCGCCCTGGATGCGCGACGCCCTTCCCGCCCTGACGCCTGACGGAACATCTTTCCGCATGGCCTCGTTCGGCGGTGTCATGAAACCCGGCTATTCGCCGCACCAGCTATCCCTACAGCCCGAAAGGACCGCATGAGCCGCAAGCCTGTCCCCGCCCAATCCGGCGAACGCAGCCGGGTCGAGCTGACCTTCGACAAGCCACAGCTGCTCGCGCAACTTTTCGGGCAATATGACCAGAATCTGGTCGCGCTCGAACACCGGCTGGGCATCTACATCACCGCGCGCGGCAACCGCGTCGGACTGGAAGGGTCGGCCGAGCAGGTCGCGATGGGCCGCGACGTGCTCTACGATCTCTACAAACGGCTGCAGCGCGGCGAGGATATCGATACCGGATTGGTCGACGCGTCGATTGCCATGGCATCGGAGCCCGTGCTGGACGGCATCATCTCGGCGGAAGCCAGCCCGGCGCCGCCGATCATGATCCGGACGCGCAAGAAGACGATCGTGCCGCGCACACCGGCGCAGGCGCATTACATGCGCGAGCTGACCAACAACGACATGATCTTCGCGCTGGGGCCGGCGGGCACCGGCAAGACCTATCTCGCGGTCGCGCAGGCGGTGTCGCAGCTGATCACCGGCAGCGTCCAGCGCCTGATCCTGTCACGGCCTGCGGTCGAGGCGGGCGAGAAGCTCGGCTTCCTGCCCGGCGACATGAAGGAGAAGGTCGATCCCTATCTCCGCCCCTTGTACGACGCGCTCAACGATTGCCTGCCCGCCGAACAGGTCGAACGGCGGATCAGCTCGGGCGAGATCGAGATCGCACCGATCGCCTTCATGCGCGGGCGCACCCTGGCCGACGCCTTCATCATTCTCGACGAGGCGCAGAACACCACGCCGGCGCAGATGAAGATGTTCCTGACCCGCTTCGGCGAGCGCAGCCGCATGGTGGTCTGCGGCGATCCCAATCAGGTCGACCTGCCGGGCGGCGTCGAGGCGTCGGGCCTGCGCGACGCGGTCACCCGGCTGGAGGGGATCGAGGGGATCGCGATGAGCCGCTTCACCGCCGCCGACGTCGTCCGCCATCCGATCGTCGGGCGGATCGTCGAGGCGTATGAAGGACCGCACGGCTGATGCTTGAAATCGCCCTCACCCACGAAGATCCGTGGCCCGAACACGATTGGGATGCCCTCGCCGACCGCGCTGCCCGCGCGGCGATCGACCGCACGCCGCACGGCGAGTTGCTGACCATTCCCGCCGCGGTCGAGATTTCGCTCCGCCTGACCTCGGACGACGAAGTTCACACGCTCAACCATCAATACCGCCACAAAGACAAGCCGACCAACGTCCTCAGCTTCCCGATGGTCCAGACCGACCTGCTCGAGACGGTCACGCAGAATTCGGACGACGGCGAGGTGCTGCTGGGCGATATCGTCCTGGCCCATGGCGTCTGCGCGGCGGAGGCGGCGGAGCGCAATATCGCAATCGAAACGCATGCGACTCATTTGATCGTGCACGGCGTGCTGCATCTGCTAGGTTATGACCACATGACCGACCGCGAGGCCGAGGCGATGGAGGCGATCGAAACCGACGCGCTCGCCTCGCTCGGCATCGACGACCCCTATCTGATCGAAGAGGACTGACCGACTACAATGCCCGAGGGCCCCAGTACCGACGCCGGCGACAGTATCTGGCGCAAGCTGAAGTCGCTGTTCGGAGAACACGAACCGACGCTGCGCGATCAGCTCGAGGACGTGATCGAACGTCACGAGGATGACCCGGCTCCCGATGCCGCCGGCGACCTATCCCAGCTCGAGCGCCAGATGGTACGCAACCTGCTCCATTTCGGCGAGCGCGATGCGGGCGATGTCGGCGTGCCTCGCGCGGACATCCTCGCGATCGAGGAAAAGACCAGCTTCGCCGATCTCGTGAAGCTGTTCGCCGAGGCGGGGCATAGCCGCTTGCCGGTCTATCGCGGCAGCCTCGACGAAGTGATCGGGATGATCCACGTGAAGGACGTGTTCGCGATCCTGGCGACCGGCGTGCCGCATCCCGAAGACATCGCCGACCTGATCCGTCAGCCTCTCTATGTCCCAATGTCGCGCGGCGCGCTCGACCTGCTCGCCGACATGCGATCGAAGCGCGTCCACTTGGCGATCGTGCTCGACGAATATTCGGGCACCGAAGGCCTGGTCACGATCGAGGACCTGATCGAAGAGATCGTCGGCGACATCGAAGACGAGCATGACGAAGCGCCCGAGGATTTGCTTGTACCGCTCGACGGCGGCGCCTGGGATGCCGACGCGCGCGTCGAGCTTGAGGACGTTGCCGAGACGATCGACCCACGCCTCGCCGAGCATGACGAGGATGTCGATACGCTGGGTGGGCTCGCCGCGGTGCTCGCCGGCCGCGTGCCGCTCAAAGGCGAATGCCTGCAGACTCCGTCGGGCTGGACTCTCGAAGTGCTCGAAGCGGATTCGCGCCGCATCGAACGATTGCGCCTTCATCCCCCCAAGCCGGTGCGCGAGGGCACTGAGGCCTGACGCGCGGATGAGTGAGTAGCGAGGTTCGCTGGACTGTTAGGAGATTTGATCTGATCCATTGACCCTCACCCTTCCCACCGTCTGCGGC
>NZ_BCYZ01000060.1 GCF_001598455.1 Sphingomonas pruni NBRC 15498 | reverse complement strand
TGCCGGGGAGGAATTAAGCCAATCGCTCTACTTCCCCGACTTCAGCGTCCTGGCGAAGAACGCCTCAGTCGCGCGATAGCTGGCCAGCCAGTCGCCATAGCGGAAGAATTCGTGCCGCTCGTTGGGCAGGCTCAATTCCTCGAACGGCACGCCGCGCGCGGTCAATTCGCGGGCAAGCAGCAGCGACTGGTCATGGTCGACATTCTTGTCGTCGTCACCATGGACGATGAGCACTGGCGACCGCCAGCGTGCGATCGATCCCATCGGCGACGACTGCCATTGCAGTTCGCGCGCCTTGAGTTCGGCATCTGGCGACAGCGACGGATCGCCCGAGCGGACCAGGGTATGGACGCCGTGAAAGTCCGCGCCGGCGGCGAACAGGTCGCTGTTACGGGCGAGCGCTAATGCGGTGAGATAGCCGCCCCAGCTTCCGCCCCAGATGCCGATGCGTTTTGGATCGACATCGGGTTGCTTCGCCAGCCACTGGCCGCCGGCGAGCACGTCGCGATATTCCGACGCGCCGCCACGGCCGGTTTCCGGCGCCTCACGGAACGCTCGGCCATAATTGGTGCCGCTGCGATAATTGACCGACAGAACCGTATATCCCAGCGCCGCGAACTGCTGATTGCGGACATAGGCGTTCGAATAATAATGCATCGGGTTGAACCCCGGCAGCATCTGGCGGCGCGGACCGCCATGGACGAAGATCAGGGCAGGGTGGGGAGCCGGTCCCTTGGCGCGGAACAACTGGCCGTGGATCTGCACGCCATCGGCAGCAGTAAAGACGATCGTGTCGGGCTTGGAATAGGTGGAGGCGATCGCCACCGGGCCTAGCGGTTTCATGCCCTCGACCAGTACCATATGCGCAGGCTGCTGCGCGTCGGTCGCGGTCGCCGCCAACCGGTCGCCGCCGAACACCGGGCGAAAGACGAAGGCGTCGTCTTGGGTCAACCGAGTGGGCTTGCCGCCAGCGATCGCCGTGCGCCAAAGTTGGCGGGCGTCGAGATTGCCGGCGTTGGCGGCATAGACGATGGCCTTGCCGTCGGGCGCGGGCGTGAAGTTCTCGACCTCGTTCGCGTCAGGGGTCAGGTCGCGCGGCGCGCCACCAGTCGCGGCCGGCACCGCATAGATGTGCATCCAGCCTGTCCGCTCCCACGGAAGCAGCAGATCGCCGGACGCCGTCCAGAACAGATTGCGGCCGCGTGTGCCGGCGAACTGACCGCCTTCGCCGCTTGGCGCCGACCAGATCGTGCGGACGGCGCCATCCGCCACGTCCGCCACACGCACCGACCAGAAAGAGGCCGTGCTGTCCTTCAGGTCCGCCGGCGGATCGCGATACTGGATGAACGCGACTTGCCGCGCGTCGGGCGAGAAGATCGGATCGCTCGATTGCCCCAAGGTCGGCCCGAGATAGCGGATCGCGCGCCGCTCGACGTCGAGCAGGGCGATAAAGCTGTGACCCTTGCGCTGTTCGGTGAACAGCAATTGCCTGCCGTCGGGCGACCATTGCAGATCCTCGACCGAGCCGGCGACGGTGGCGAGCCGGCGCGCGGCGGCGTCTCCGCTCCACAGCCAGATCTCGCCCTTGCGCGTATAGGCGATGCGAGCGCCGTCCGGGCTGAACGCTGCGCCGTGGCCGAGCCCGACCTTGACCGGTGGCTGCGATCCCGCGACGTCGGCGACGAAGACCGCCTGCTCGGGTGCTTCGGGAGCAATTCCGGTATTGGGCGCGCTGGCCTCGGGAAATTCGGCGTCCCCGCCGCGCACGAACAGCAAGCGGCGGCCGTCTTGGCTCAACTGCGGTTCGGAAATTTCGATGCCCTCATCGCCGGCATAGGTCGTGCGGGCATGGGCAGGGATGTCAGGCCCGCCAATCCAGACGTTGCGTGAACCGGCCTGGTCCACGATCCAGGCAAAGATCGGTACCCGGCGCGCGCCGGTCAGGTCGCTGGCAAAGGGCAGAGCGAGATTGGCCGCCAGCGCATCGGCGGGCTGGCCGCCGCGTGTCGCGGATTGTCCTCCGAGCGCCGGCGTGGCGGCAACGGGAAGAACGAGCAATGCGGAGGCCAGCCAGGCGGAGTGCATCTTCATCGGCGCAGGCTAGGATCAGAGAAACGTCCCGGGCAAGCACTGGATTTGCCGCTTATGCCGGGCGGTTATGGCTTGCCCCACCTGAGATATGGCGGTGAATGCAAGGCGACTAACCTGCCGCCGTTGACAGACCCGCACATCAAGTCCGCGAACATCCGTCGCCGCGCCAGGCAGTTAACCGGGCTTCGTGTCTCCTGCTTCCTGGGGGAGCAACGTCTTGACCAGAGTCGCCCCGTCATCCATCGGCGCTTCTTCGCGTATCAACACCTGGTTCGACTTTGCGAACCAGAACCGCGCGCCGATCTTGCCCTTGTTATAGTCGGCAGTGACCAGCCAGCAATCGATCGGGCGTCCGTCGGGCCCAGGGATGGTTTCCGACCCCGCCACGACGAAATTATAGCGGCCTGGCTTACCGATGCCCGGATCGTAGAACGGGATGTCGAAGGTCCGCCCAGTCTCCATCGGCAGCGTCTGCAGCAATTCCATGTCATATTCGAAATTGTACGACGGCTCGGCCAGCGCCATCGCGAAGTCCTTACGGCTGTTGTTGGCAAGGTCCGGCATCCCGACCACCTGAGCGGCGTTGAACCGATAGGCTGCATAGTCGTCCTTGCCGTCCACAACGGTGTGCCGGATATGCGTTTTCGGGCTGAAGGTGCTCCGGTCGAACCAGCTGTCCTGGATCAATACCTTGCCATCGACCCGGTCCCAGCGTTGCACGATGTGCAAGGCGTCAGGTTGGCCCGGCGCGTCGGGACCGAAGCTGACCGCGCGCTGCCAGATATCGATCACCTTGCGGTTGCCATCCGCGCCGACCGTATAGCGCACATAACGATGCACACCGGGACGCAGCTTGGCGAACCGAGCCAGCGGTTCGCCGACCTTTAGGTGCATCGTGTCGGCGTGCGCCGGTACGGCGATAACCAGGCTAAGGGCGAGCACGGTCGGGACTTTCATCGCGTGGACACTGGCCTTTCTATAGCGGCTTTAAGGTGTAATATGGTGATAATACACCAGCAAGAAGCGCCAGCGGTGTCAAGCAATTATGAGCAAAAAAGGACGAGATGCGCGAAAGCTCGTGACCGGCGTCAACGCCGGCCGACTACCAGTCGCGCAGCCGTGATCGTCGCATGGCGACTGCACGCCGCTTGCGGGGAAGTGCGCTGAACCATATTTGCGCCGAGACTTGTCCTCCCGCACCTATCGCTGACGGAGCAGCGCCTGGTACAGCAGCGACAGGCCGTGCTCGATCTCGGCAAGGTCGACTACACCGTAACCGAGCACGATACCGCGCCGCTTGGGTGTGCCGAGATGATAGCGATCGAGCGTGTGGATCTTGACGTTGCTCGCGAGTAGCCTGGCGGTCACCGCTTCGACATCGACGCCATCTCGCGCCAGCGCCGCGATGTGCATGCCATAGAGTGGCGGGACCGGGTCGAACCATTCGCCGAGATGCTCCGCCATGAACGCCATGATCAGCCGCCGCCGCCGGTCGTATATCCCGCGCATCTTGCGGACGTGACGGGTGAGATGCCCTTCCGAAATGAACCCGGCGACCCCCAACTGGGTCGGGATCGGACAATGCCAGTCGAGGCAATTCTTCGCAGCGATCAGCGTCCGCATCGCCCAGGGCGGTGCGACGATGAACCCCAGCCGTAGCGAGGTCAGCATGCATTTGGAAAACGTCCCGACATAGAAGACGAGATCGGCGGCATCCGCAGTCCTCAGGGCTTCGATCGGGCTGCCCTCATAGCGGAATTCGCCGTCATAATCGTCCTCGACTATCACCGCTTCATGCGAGCGGGCGAATGCCACGAGATCAGCGCGACGCCGCGCCGACATCGTGACGCCAATCGGGAATTGGTGCGACGGGCAGACGCAAATGATGTTTGTATTCGCTGGCAGTCGATCGACGACCAGCCCTTCTTCGTCGACCTCGATCGGAACGATCTTAGCGCCGGCCGCGGCGAAGGCGATGCGCATCGGCGGATAGCCGGGGTCCTCGATCGCGACGACGGTCTTGCCCGGCGTGACGAGCGTCCGGGCGAGGATGTCGAATGCTTGTTGCGCGCCCGCGGTGACGAGCGCGTCCTGGGGACGGGCGGACACCGCCCGGGTCAGCGCGATGTGCCGGACGATCGCCTCGCGGAGGCGGAAATTGCCCTGGTTGCCCTGCGCGCTCTTGAAGCTGGGCGGCTGGTTTTCGAGCGTCCGCAGTTGCTTGACGCTGATCTGCCGGAACACGTCCATCGGAAAGAGCCGGGAGTCGATCATCGCCGGACGAAAATCGATTGCGGCCCTTTTGTCGTCGCGCTTCCCGGCGACCGGGTCGTCGCGCCAGAACCCGATCGCCGCGCGCGTTTCCTCACTCAGCCAGAAGCCGTTCAACCTGGGGTCGTCATTCGGCGCGTCCGGCTCGGCATCGAAGGGGGGCGCCATCGGCAGCGCGTCGACGACATAGGTCCCCGATCCGGGCCGGCTGACCGCATAGCCGTCGTTGATCAGCCGCTCATATATGTCGGTCGCGGTGTTGCGCGACACGCCGAAAAACGCACTCGATTGGCGGGTGCCGGGCAGCCGCGCACCGAGCGCGAGCCGGCCCTCCACGATCGCAGCCTTCAATTGCTCATAGATGCTGCGCGCGGAATTGCGCGTGCCGTCGCCGCCACGCTCCAGCCGCAACTCGAACAATGGATTCATCGCAGCCTTTTGCCGGACCTGGCCAAGTGGACCAACCGATTTTGTCCCGACTGGCCCTCAATTCCCGCTCGTCGCCAGCATAGGTGCGAGGCGGGACACATCAAGGCAATCGGAGGCTATCGGCATGTTGGCGCAAACCGTTCGGCAAATTGGACTGGCAGCGGGATTGACTGTGTTCCTGGCAATCGCTCCCGCAGTCGGCGCGCGCGAAAGCGAGGCGATACCGGCCTATATCGCCACCGCGATCGCTGATCCCGCGCGCCCGGCGGCCGATGTCGAGCGCGATGCTAACCGAAAGCCGGGCGAGGTGCTGGCCTTTGCCGGGGTCAAGCCGGGCGACCGGGTCGCCGATTATGCGGCGGGCAACGGCTATTTCACGCGGCTGTTTTCCGGGATCGTCGGTGCCCAAGGTCACGTCTATGCGAGCGTCCCGGCGAGCCTGTTTCAATATGAGAACATCGTCAAAGGGATCGCCGACATCCAGGCCTATATCGTCAAGCACCCCAATGTCTCCGTGACGGCGGGATCGGCGATCGATGTCGCACGCTACCCTGAGAAGCTGGACCTGTTCTGGATTTCGCAGAACTACCACGATCTCCACGACCCGTTCATGGGTCCGGTCGACATGAAGGCGTTCAACCGCGCGGTCTATGCCGCGCTCAAGCCGGGCGGCATCTATATCGTGCTCGATCATGTCGCGGCCAAGGGGTCGCCGGCGGATGTCACCGACACGCTGCATCGGATCGAACCCTCGACCGTGCGCCGCGAGGTCGAGGCGGCGGGCTTCGAGTTCGTTGGGAGCAGCGACCTTCTCGCCAATCCCGCCGATCCGCATAGCGCGGGTCCGTTCAACGCCGCCATTCGCGGGCATACCGATCAGTTCATTTTCAAGTTCAGACGGCCGCTGCGCTGACGGGAGCGGGATTGGCAGCCATGGACATCTGGGAATCCGGCGCAATTTCTCCCATGATGTCAGGAACAAAACGCCGAGCGAGAGAGTGGATTCGGTGGCGTAATCAGGGAGGAGAGGTCGATGTCGAAGCTGGGAATAGGTGTCGCCGCGATGCTCTGCGTCGCGACGCAGGGTTATGCGTCACCTGCTGATGCCGCAGGCGAATCCGACGCGCGGCCGCCGGCGGTGACCGCGGCAGTGCTGACCGCGGGCGAACACGATTTCGACTTCGAGATCGGTGTGTGGAAGACGCATCTGACGCGCCGCATTCGCCCGCTGACGGGGTCACAGACCTGGGTCGAGTATAACGGCACGACGACCGTCCGGCCGGTCTGGGGCGGCGCGGCCAATCTGGTCGAGCTGGTGGCCGATGGGCCGGCCGGCCATTTCGAGGGGCTGTCGCTTCGCCTCTACAACCCGCAAACCCGGCAATGGGGGTTGAACTTTTCCAACCGAGCCGACGGTCAGATGGTCGCACCCACGATTGGTGGTTTCCGCGACGGTCGCGGCGAATTCTACCAGCAGGATACGCTGGGCGGCCGAGCGATTTTCGTGCGCTTCGTCATCACAATAAGATCGAAGGACGCGATCCATTTCGAACAGGCCTTCTCCGCCGATGGCGGCAAGACCTGGGAAGTGAACTGGATCGCCGACGATACCCGCACACCATCCTGACCCCGCCTCTGCCAACGCGGCGGGCGCGGTGTGTTCCGGCCCGCCGCTTCGCCGTGTCATTTCTCCGCCGGCGTCGCGCGATCGAAGGTCATGATCCAGTTGGTTTCCCAGGTCTTGCCCCCGTCCGCGGAAAACGACTGTTCGAAGCGGGATGAGTTTGTTCTGATGTCGTAAAAAGCGTTGCGTACCAGGATCGTCCGGCCACCAAAGGTGTCCTGGCCGACAAACTCGCCACGGCCATCGTGGAATTCCCCGATCATCGGCGCGTCCAGCCGCCCGATTGTGCTGTTGGTCCAATTGAGGTTCCACTGATGCGCGCTCGGATCGTAGAGCCGCAGGCCCACGCCTTCGAGATGTCCGGCCGGTCCGCTGGCTTCGAGCTCGAACAGGCTCGCCTTGCCGTTCCACACCGGACGGACCGTCGATACGCCGTCATAGCCCGTCCATTGCGACGATCCGCTCAGCGGATGGATCAGCCGCGAGATATGCGTCTTCCACACGCCCATGTGGAAATCGAAATCGTGCGAGCCGTCATGCAGGACGGCCAGCGCGACACTGTCGGCAGCGCGGCCGGCATGGACCGGCAAGCCGCCGACCATCAGGGCGAGACCCACAGCAAGCAACGCGCGAATTTTCATCGAACCATCTCCCAAGTGCGAGTGTGATTACGCCGCTCCCGCGAGGGATTCGAAGAGCCGCTTCCGGGAAATCTGGCTGGGCCACTCGCCACAGCTATGCGCCCGCAGGCACGCCGAGGTCAGCCTGGTTGCCGCGCGTGTTGGGATGGTGCCGGTTGCAGGAATCGAACCCGCGACCTTCGGTTTACAAAACCGCTGCTCTACCAGCTGAGCTAAACCGGCACTGTCTCTGAAATCCGCGGAAATCCGCAGGATTTCCGACTTATCCGATTTTGATTGGAATCGGTCAAGCCACTCGAGGGTACAAATCGGCCTCGAACCATTGGGGCGGTTGACCGGACGTTTCCTACGTTTACCAGCCCCGTCTTCTCCGGCTTCTCGACCGGCTAGTTTATGACGCCGCCAATTGGCTGGGAATCTGCCATTCGCGCGGACGCGCATTTGACCGGCGACAAGACATTCTAAGCCGTCATCCCAACGAGAACGGATCTACCATGAAAGGCGCCATCCTGCACCGAATGGCCACCTCAGCTCACGGCGTCAGGCCGCGCCAGTAATAAACCATCGCCCGGACGGAGCGTCCGAGCCATTCGAGAAAGCGTTCGTCTTCGGCAGGCGTTCCGCTGTCGATCCAGCGGACATAGGCGTCGAGCATGAATGCGGCGATCGATGCGTCGAGCACCCCGATCTTGCCGGCCACTGCGTCACCGGGCCCCAATATCTCCACTTGTCGTTCCTCGATTCGCGCGATCAACGCCGCCGTCAGCCGCTCGAAATGGCTTCCGAAGACCGGATCGTGAGCGGCGTGGCGGACGAGCAAGCGCATCGCCGAGCCGTGCGTCCGCGCGACCTTCAGCGTCAGCCGCATGCGATCGGTCCACCAGATGGCCGGCTCGGCGGCATCGGCATCCAGGATGCCGTCGACCACGTCGCCCAGCACCGCATGGACCAGCGCGTCCTTCGACTTGAAATAGCGGTAGAGCACCACCTTCGCGACGCCCGCACCTTCCGCGATCTGGTCCATTGTCGCCTGTCGCAGGCCCCGCGCCTCGATCACATCGGCGGCTGCCAGCAACAGGTGCTCGCGGCGACGCTCGCGATGCGCGTCCATCATCTCGGAGTAGCTCGGTTCCATAGATGCGTTGCTCGCTCAAGACGTCACGGAAAGCAAATCCTCGCTACCGGTTATACACACCTGTTTACTTCTTGGAACCACACTGTTACCCACGAGTAACAGAGGGGTGTCCCATGTCGGCACCTCCACAAGATATGGAGGGGATTACATGGTCCTAGATCGACGCGACGCGACTCGAATCGGTATGCTCGCGGGAATTCTGCTTTCGGCGCCGGCACTGGCGCAGGAAAAGGACAAGCCGGCCGCGGAAGCAGCTGTCGCCGTGCCGTCCGACGATATCGTCGTGATGGCTCGCCGCCGGTCGGAATCGATCGAGGACGTGCCGGCATCAGTCAGCGTCATGGACAGCAACGAGATGGAGCGGCTCGCGGTACGCGACGTCGTCGATTACACACGGCTGACTCCGGGCGCGATCCTGATCGGCTCGGGTCCCAAGTATCTCAATGACATCGCGCTGCGCGGCCAGGGCGGGGGGCGCCTAGGTTTCTCCGAATCCTCGACCGGCATCTATCGCGACGGCATCTATGTCGCAGGCGGCGGCTTCGGCGGGCGCAGTTATAGTCAGATCGATTTCTACGACATCAACCGCGTAGAGATGTATCGCGGACCGCAGGGCGCGCTCTATGGCCGCAACGCGGTGGGCGGCGCGGTCAACGTCATCAGCAACCAGCCGGTGCTCGACACCGCAATCCGCGCGCGGGCGGGATACGATTCGGTCGACAAATTCGACACGCAGCTGACCGTCAACGTACCGCTGACGGGTACGGTGGCGATCCGCGCCGGCGGCTTCTATGCCAAGCAGACCGGCGGCTTTTATACCGACCAGGTGACCGGGCGGACGATCGACAACACGCTGGACTGGGGCGTGCGCGGTGCGATCGGCTTCGGCCTGGGCACGAACACCACCGCGACTCTGACGATCGAACATTCGCGATCGGAGGCGCCCGGCTTCACGTCGCTGGGACGCAACCGTACGCTCGACCCCGACATCTTCGTGCGCACCGGCCTCGATGCGATCGACCGGGTGACGATCGACCAGACCCAGGCGATCGGCGAGTTCCGCCACGATTTCGGCAAGTCCGAGCTGACGATTCTGGCCGATTACAAGGGCCGTGATGGCGCGCGCAGCCCGGCCGATTTCGACCATTATCTCGGCATTCGCCTGCCAAACGTCCGGCTGCTCGACGCGCAGGGTGAGAAGTTCGAGCGGTACGGCGCGGAAGCGCGGTGGGGGTCGAAGGGCGACGGCCCGGTCACCTGGCTGGGCGGGGTCGATTTCCTGACCTATGTCTCGCGAGTTTACTCGGACCGTACCGGCACCGTGACCGGCACCGGTGCGACCGTCACCGCACTGAAGCGGCAATTGCGGCGTCAGCAATCGACCGAGAACGTTTCGTCCTACTCAGCCTACGGTCAGGTCGGCTTCAAGCTGGCTCCGAAGCTGACGGTGTCGCTGGAATCGCGCTATCAGATCGACAGCAAGCAGTTCGCGTTCCAGCAGATTGACCTCGACCCGACCACCAACGATACGATTCCGCTCACGCGCTTCGCTCGCAACTGGAACCGCTTCCTGCCGACCGCGTCCCTGACCTGGAAGGCGAGCGACAAGCTGACGCTATATGGCCGCGTCGCCACCGGCTATCGCGCAGGCGGGTTCAACCAGTCGCCGGCGATCGGCTTTTTCGATCGCGTGCCCTATGATCCGGAAGACGTCACCTCCGGTGAGGTGGGCGCCAAGGGCAGTTTCTCCATAGGGGCCGTCCGCTTCCGCTCGCAGCTCGCGCTCTACATGAGCTGGACGCGCAACGTTCAGCAAACGACCACGCTGTCGATCACCAATCCGGCGTTCACGCTGGAAAATGTCGGCGGCAACCGCATCTACGGCGCCGAATTCGAACTGTCGGGGACCGTACCTTTGGCCGGCGGCCGATTGTCGGCCAGCGCCAACGTCTCCGGCACCCACGGCACATGGAAGGATGGATCGTCGATCCTTTCCAACGGCGCCGTGCTCGATTTGTCGGGCAAGCAGACGCCGCGCACGCGCGACTATATGGTCAACGTCAACGGGATGTACGACCATCCCCTGGTCCGCGGCGTCGACCTGATGCTGACCGCCAGCTACCAGACCGCGGCGGGCGGTTGGGACGATGCGACGCTGACGCGCAAGAGCCAGAACTATTCGATCCTGGACCTGTCGGCGGGTGTGCGGGGGCGTCACTGGAAGCTGCTCGGATCGGTCAAGAACGTGACCAACGACCTCTACTACATCGTCTCGGTCGGTGGGAACGATTATTACAACACGCCGCGCACCTACAGCGCGACCTTCTCGGTCGAATGGTGAGGATGCATCGCATGCGGACCTTATGTGTCGTGCTGGCGGCGGCAATCGTCGCCGGCGGTTCTCCCGTCGCCGCACAATCGGGGAGGGAGGGGCTTCGCGAGCAATTGCGTGCGCGGATCGCGGCGGCGGGCAATGCGCCGCTACCTGCCGGGGTCGATCAGCGCACGCTGCCGCTCGCCGGCGGCGCCCGGACCTATCTCCTGCTCGACGCGCGGCGCGACAAGTCGCCCGCACCTTTGGTCGTCGCGCTGCACGGCGGTGGGGGCAACGGCAAGACGATGGTGCCGCGTTGGGCCGACAAGGCGCGCGCGGAAGGGATCGTCGCCGTCTTTCCGGACGGCATCGGCCGCGACGGACGCATGGCGACGTGGAACGCGGGCGGCTGTTGCGGACAGGCGATGGCGACGAAGAGCGACGATGTCGGCTTCGTTGGAGCGCTGATCGACGAACTGGTGCGCAGCGGCGTGGCGGACCCGAAGCGCGTCTACGTCACCGGCATGTCGAACGGCGGAATGTTGACGCATAAGGTAGCAATCGCCTTGTCTGGCAAGGTCGCCGCGGTCGCGGTGGTCGCCGGAGCGATGTTCGGCGACGAAGCGCCGCCGGCCGCGCCGGTGCCGGTCATGGTCATGCACGGGGTGAAGGACCAGATCGTTCCCTATGCCGGCGGCCCAAGCTCCGTCGGGTTCGTCGCCAGCGCGCAGGCCCGGGATTTCCAGCCGGTCGAGAAGACGGTCGCGTTCTGGGTGAAGGCGGACGGCTGCGCCGGTGGGCCGAAGGCGTCGCCGGCCGGCGAGGTGCAGACACAGGACTGGGCCGACTGCGGCGGGGGGGCGGAAGTGCTGTTCTATCGCCTCGCGTCCGCGACCCACACCTGGCCCGGGGCGGAAGTGCCGGCCGGCGCTACGCGGATGCTGGAGATGACGCCCTATGACGCGATCGACGCGACCGATGCCGCCTGGGCCTTCTTCAAGCGCCATGTCCGGCCCTGACACCAGCCGCCGCGACCTGCTCGCAGGCGGAGCGGCGCTGCTGACGGCGGCGGCGTTTGCGCCCGAACCAGCGCCCGCTGCGGCGCCCTCGGTAAGGCATAAGGCTGGCGATTGGCCGGTATATGGCGGGACCAACGCCGCGACCAAATATTCCCCGCTCGCCCAGATCGATGCGTCGAACGTCGCCGGACTGGAGATCGCCTGGGAATGGAAGTCGCCCGACGCCGCGATCCTGGCGGCGCATCCGGAGCTCAAGCCCGGCGAGTTCCAGGCGACGCCGATCATGGTCGACGGGCGGCTGTTCACCTCCACCGCCATGTCGCAGGTCGCCGCAATCGATCCCGTCACCGGCAAGACGCTGTGGGTCTACGATCCCGGCAGCTGGAAACAGGGCTATCCGACCAGCAAAGGCTTCCTGCATCGCGGCGTCGCGTACTGGAACGGTCGCGTGCTGATCGGCACCGGCGACAACCGCCTGATCGCGCTGGACGCCGCGACCGGACGACCGGTGCCCGGCTTCGGCGACAAGGGCGAGGTCGACCTGCGCGCCGCCGCCGGGGAGAGCCGCACCGGCGAGCCGGCCGGGCTGATCGGCGTCACCTCGCCGCCGGTGGTGTGCCGCGGCACGGTGATGGTCGGGCAATATATCAACGACCGTCCCGACCGGACGCCGATGCCGGTGGGCACGATCATGGGTTTCGATGTCGCGACCGGCCGACGCAAATGGACCTTCCGCCTGATCCCACGCGAGGGCGAGCCGGGATCGGAAAGCTGGGTCCCAGGAGCCCTGGCGCGCACCGGCAACGGCAATGCCTGGGCGCCGATGAGCGCGGACGACGATCTCGGCCTGCTTTACGTACCGGGCAGCTGCCCGACGAACAACTTCTTCGGCGGCGACCGGCCGGGCGACAATCTATACGGCAACAGCCTCGTCGCGCTCGACGTCGCGACTGGCAAGCGGCGCTGGCACGTCCAGCTCGTCCACCACGATGTGTGGGATTACGACCTGCCGTGCGCCGGCAATTTGATCGACATCACCGTCGACGGACGCCGCTTCCCGGCCATCGCGCAAGTGACGAAGCAGGGCTATTGCTTCGTGTTCGACCGGCGCACGGGTCGGCCGGTCTGGCCGATCGAGGAGCAGCCCGTCCCGCAATCGACGATTGGTCCCGAGCGGAGCGCGAAAACGCAGCCGGTGCCGACCAAGCCACCCGCATTCGAGCGGCAAGGCGTGACCGACGACGACCTGATCGACTTCACACCGGAATTGAAGGCGGAGGCGCGCGCGATCCTGGCGGAGTATGACCATGGCCCCGTCTTCACCCCGCTCGGCACCCGGCCGACGATCGTGCTGCCCAGCTGGGTCGGCGGTGCCAATTGGTGGGGCGCGGCGGCAGATCCGGCGACGGGCACGCTCTATGTCCCTTCGATCACCGCGGCGGTGGCGATGGCGCTGGGCCAGGACGGGAAGCGTACCGACGCGGCCGATGGCGAGAGCGAGATCGCCGGGCAAGCCTCGATCGTGCGCGGGCCGCGCGGACTGCCGCTGCTGAAACCACCCTATGGCCGCATCACCGCGATCGACCTCAATAAGGGCAGCATCGCCTGGACTCGCGCCAATGGGCCAGGTGCGAAGGACGCGCCGCAGTTCAAGCCGTACAATCCGGGGTGGATCGGCCATACCGCCCGCACCGGCCCCCTGTTGACGAAGACGTTGCTGTTCCTGGGTGAAGGACCGCATCGGCCGGGGGTCGCGCTCAAGGTGTTGCGCGCGTGGGACAAGGCGACCGGTGCGGTCGTCGCCGAAGTGTCGCTGCCCGACCATACCCACGGCCCGCCGATGACATACATGGCCGACGGACGGCAGTTCATCGTGTGCGGCATGGGCTTCAACAAGGCGCCGCACCGGCTGGTTGCACTGGCGCTGCCACGGAAAGGAACGTCTGCATGAACGCGATCGCCATGACGCGGCGCGGCCTGATCGCCGGCGCGGCGGGGACGGCGGCGATGCTGTGGGCAGCCCCCGCCTTCGCCGCCGGGGCAATCAAGCATTACATCCTGATCGAATTGCTGCCCGGGGCCGATCAGCTCGCGCTCGACCGCTGGTACCTGACGTACCACGCGCCGCAGGTGCGCCGCGCCTATCAGGCGTGGCAGCGCAACTATCTGTCGTTTCGCGCCTATCTGCCCCCCGCGGAAGCGGTGCAGCGTTATAAGGTCGCCTATGGTCGGATGACCGAAATCCACTTCGATACGCTCGAGGATTTCCGCGAGAGCCGGAAGAATCCGCTTTATGGCGGAGACCTGCAGAGTTTCACGTCGCCGCCCGGCGGCTGGCGCGCGAACACGTTATTCCGCAGCACCACGGCGACGGTGCCGGTCAATCCCGACTTGCTCTACGTCTCGAAGCCGACGCCGCCGAAGGAGCTGCCCTATCTGCGCTGGATCGTGTTCCTGCGCCCGCACGCCGGCATAGCGCAGGCGGACGCCGATGCCTGGTTCGACGGCGTGCATGCCAAGGAGATCGCCGCTCTGCCCGGGCTGAAGCGTTTCGGCCTGTACAAGTCGGTGGCCGATCGCGGCGAGTATTCGCGCGTGATGGAATTGTGGTTCGACGATTATACCGCCTGGCGCACGGCGTTCCTGACGCCTGAGCCGCGTTTCGCCGCGCCGCCCTGGGGCGGGAAATTCCCCTTCTTCGACACGCTGTCGATGTTCGTAGGCGAGAATCCCGATGTCGACTTCATCCATGACGAGCGGGTGATTCCGTGACCGTGACGCCGTCCGTCATCGACGACATGCTCCGCGCTACCGCCGCCGACCATCCGGAGGCTGAGGCGCTGGGTGAGCGTGGAGCGGCGATCGACTTCGCCACGCTCGACGCGCGCGTCCATCGTATCGCCAACGGCCTGCTTGCCGAGGGCAAGGCCGGCGACCGGGTGGCGATCCTCGGCCGCAATACAGATGCACAGGTCGAGCTGATGTTCGGCATCCTGCGCGCGCGCCAGGTGGTGCTGCCAGTCAACTGGCGGCTGGTCCCGGCGGAGATCGCCTATATTTTGCAGCATTCGGGTGCCACGCGGTTGTTTTGCGATGCGGCGTTCCTGCCGGCGGCCGAACTGGCCTGCGCCGGCCATGCCATCCCGATCACGGTCCTCGACCACAACTTCGCGAGATGGCGCGACGCGCAATCCAACGAACCCGTTGCGCGGGGCGGACGCGCCGACGAGGTCGCGCTCCAGATGTACACCAGCGGCACCACCGGCCTGCCCAAGGGTGTGATGCTGACCAACGCCAACGTTGTCGCCTCCGTGGCGATCTACAGCCGGCCGCCACTCGATCTCGCGCCCGGCGACGTGATCTATGCGCCCGCGCCGATGTTCCACATCACAGGCATCGGCCCCGTGCTGCGGATGGCGCAGTCCGGTGCGCGGCTGGTGGTGAGCGCTGCCTTCGCCGCCGACGAGGCGGTGCAAGTAATGGCACGCGAGCGGGTCAGCTACACCACGCTCGCGCCGGCGATGATCCAGGCGTGCTTGGCGGCTCCGTCGTTCGCCGGGGCCGACCTCTCGGCACTCCGCGTGATCGCCTATGGCGGCGCGCCGATCGCGGAGACCGTGCTGCGCGAGGCAACGGCGCGGATCGGGTGCCGCTTCGTGCAATGTTACGGTCTGACCGAGACGACTGGGCCGATCACCATCCTGTCGCCGGACGATCACGCGCCGGGCCGCGATCTGTTGCTGTCGTGCGGGCGCGCGGCCGGCGATATCGCGATCCGCATCGTCGATGTCCAGGGATGCGACGTGCCGCCCGGCGACACTGGCGAGATCATCGTCGGCGGCGCGATCACCATGGCGGGCTATGCCGCGGATCCGGACGCGACCGCCGCGACGATCCGCGACGGTTGGCTGTATACCGGCGATGCCGGCTATCTCAACGCCGACGGCTACCTCTTCATCCGTGACCGCGTGAAGGACATGATCGTCTCGGGCGGCGAGAACATCTATCCGGTCGAAGTCGAAAACGCGTTGCTCGAACATGGCGGGGTCGCGGACGCAGCGGTGATCGGCGTGCCCGACGATCGCTGGGGCGAAGCCGTGCTGGCACTGGTCGTCGCCGCGCCGGGGGCGGGCGAGGACACGCAGGCGATCCTCGATTTCTGCCGCACCCGTATCGCCGGCTACAAATGTCCCAAGTCGATCCGCTTCACGGACGCGGTCCCGCGCAACGCCGCCGGCAAGATCCTGCGACGCGAAATTCGCGAGCCATTCTGGAAGGGCCGGGAACGGCTGGTCGGTTGAGAGGAGAGAGACGATGATCGATATCAAGCTCGCACGGCGCGACCTGTTGCGCGCGACGACGGCGTTGCCACTGGTCGCGATCGGCGGGCGTCTGCGCGCCGAGGACGGCGATGCCGACCTCCGTGCAGCGTTTTATTTCGCCTATCCGCTCTACGAATTCGCGCGCAGCGAGCAGACGATAGCGCAATGCGTGGGTCAGTCGGGCCTGATCAACATCGTCAAGCAGCGCGTGCAGCTCGCCGACGCCAGCTCCCGTAACGTGACGGCCCCGAACAACGACACGATCTATTCGTCCGCCTTTCTCGATTTGTCCGCGGGGCCTGTCGAGGTGCAGGTGCCGGACGTGCGCGACCGATATTTCTCCTGCGCCTTCATGGACGCGTTGACTGACAATTTCGCCTATATCGGCACGCGCGCGACGAATGGGCGTGGTGGACGCTTCTGGATCGCCGGACCGCAATGGGCCGGCCGCGCGCCGGCTGGCGTTACGCTGTTCCGGTCCAGCAGCAACGACGTCTGGATGCTGGCGCGCACGCTGGTCGATGGCCCCGCCGACCTGGAAAAGGCGAAAGCGATCCAGGCACAGGTGAAGGTGATCGTGCCGCCGGGCCGCTCGCCCGCGCGCGGTTTCACGACCAAGGCGACGCCGGTGCCGCAGGATCCGGCGCTGTTCCTGGCGGTCGTAAACGAAATGCTGCGCCGCTCGCCCGGCGGTAAGGGGCAGTTCGCTCGAGCCGTGCGCTTCCGCGCCCTCGGCATAGGCATCGACGGGCCGCAGTCCGCCGCGCTGCTCAAACGGTGGGGCGACTACCTGCCGACGGGAGTCGCCGACTTGCGCGAAGGCTTCCTGTTCCGCGACCTGGTGTCGGACGGCTGGAGCTATCAGCCGCGCGGAGTCGGCGAGTTCGGCGCCGACGACCATCTGCGCGCGATGATCGCGCTTGGCGGCATCGCCGCGCTCGGCGAACGCGAGGCGATGTACTTTCACGCCAATTTCGAGAAAGGCGGCGCGCGGCTGAGCGGGGAGCACGCCTATCGCTGGCGGGTGCCGCCGGGCGGTGTGCCGGTGCGCGGTTTCTGGTCGTTGACGATGTACGATCCGCAAGCCGATGGCCGCTATTTCCTGGTCGACAATCCGATCCACCGTTATTCGATCGGCGACCGTACGCCTGGCCTTGTGCGAAATCCCGACGGCAGCATCGACATCCTGATCCAGCACGACCAGCCCAAAGGGCCGCTCGCCGCCAACTGGCTGCCGGCGCCGGCCGGACCGATGCGGCTGGCCTTGCGCGCGTACCTGCCCGAGCATGCGCTGATCGAGCGCAAGTGGCGTGTTCCGCCGCTGGAGCGCGTGTCGGCGCAATAAATATCGCGAGGACGATGGCATTTATCGAAGACTAGCTGCTCGCGGCCCGTCGGTGGACGACGGAAGCATGACCATGCGAGCGGTCCCCGCCGGAGTCAGCGGATTCCACATCCGCATTTCGGTCTCGATCGGCGGGGATGCCGGTACGCGACCCGGCATCCCCGCGGACCTTTCGAACGGGTTACCGCAGCCGGTGCCCCTCGGCGTCCCATACTTCGACCGGGCCGAGGTTCAGCGCCTTCACCTTGGCCTCGATCTTCGACAGGTCGCCGACGACGATCCAGGTCAGCGCGTCAGGATGCAGTAGCTGAGCGATGTCGGTGACGGCGGCAGGACGCAGATTGGAATATTTGGCCGGCAGCGTCGTGATCCAATCATAGGGCCGGCCGAACCGGTTCACATATTGGAGATAGCCGACCATCGCCTGATTGGTCTCGAACTGACCGGGCAGCGCCAATACCTGGCCCTTGCCGATCAGGTCGATCTCGGCCTGCGTTGCGGGCCTGTCCTTGCGGATCGCGTGGAGTTCCTTGTCGATCTCGCTCAGTGCTTCGGCGGTCTTGTCGGTCTGGATGCTGGTCGTGACACCGAACGCTTCCGGCCCGCGCGCCTCGTCGATGTAGCTGCTCGCCCCATAGGTCCAGCCCTTGTCCTCGCGCAGGTTCATGTTGAGGCGCGCGGTGAAATTGCCGCCGATCACGTCGTTCATCGCCTCGATGTCGAACTCGCGAGGGTCGCCGCCCTGCGCGATGACCTGTCCGACGCGGATGACCGACTGGATCGCGCCGGGCTTGTCGATCAGCACGATGCGCGGAGCCTTGGCCTCCGCGATCGTGCCGAGCGTCTTGGTGCCCTTCGGCGCGGCAGGCGCCGTCCAGGTGCCGAACGATTTTTCCAGCGCGGCCTTCAGCGTCGCCAGATCGGTGCCGCCCGATGCGTAGATCGTCGCATTGTCCGGCCGGATCCAGTGCGCATAATAATCGAGCACATCGGCACGAGTGATCGACTTCAGCGCGTCGGCGCGGCCGCCGAGCGGCACGGCATAGGCATGATCCGGCCCGTAGAGCAGGTTGGCGAAGGCTCGGCCGGCAATGTCATTGGGGTCGGATAGCGACTGCGAGAGCGCGGAGAGCCGCATCGCCCGCTGCCGCTCGAGATCGGCCGCGCGGAAGCCGGGGTTGCGGATCTCGTCGGCCCAAAGGGCGATGCTGTCGCCCAGTGCCCGCGGCATCGCGGACAGCGCGAAGTTGGTCGTGTCGACGTCGCCGGTCGCATAGATGCGTGCCCCGAGCATCGCCTGGCGGTCGGCAAATTGCTGAGCGGTCAGCGTTGCGGTGCCTTCATCCATCGCGCCGAGCGTAAAGCCGTTGATGCCCGGCTTCGCGCCTTGCTCGGACGCACGGCCGGCGTCGAACACCATCGCCAGCTCGACGGTCGGCGCTTGCGGCCGTTCGGCCAGCACCACGCGAATGCCGTTCGAAAGCCGGGTCTCGCGCACCTCCGGCAGCTTGAGCGCGGGGGAGGGGCCGAGCGGTGGCAGCTTGGTGCGATCGGCGATATCCGCGACCGCCTTGTTGGTGCCGAACGGCAGGACGGTCAGCGTGTAGGACGGTCGCTTCAGCCAGTCGCTGGCGGTAGCCTTCACGGCGGCAGCGGTCATAGCCTGGGTTTTGCGCTGATCGGCGGCATAATTGCCGGGATCCCCGGTGAACACCTCACCATCGGCGAGGGCCATGGCGCGCACATAGATCGACTCCATCGCACGGGCATTGTCGGCATAGGCGCTCGCCTTGACCCGCTGCAATTCGGTCGGCGTCGGTCCCGTGGCGAGGAAGTCGGTCAGCACTTGACGCGCGGCGGCCTCGGCGACGGCGCGGTCGACGCCGGGTTTCAGACGAAGATCGATCGAGAAGATGCCGGCGACGGCATAGGCCGCATAGCTGGCCGATGCCGAGGTCGCGAGCTGCTTTTCCTGGACGAGAATGCGGTAGAGCCGGGAGCTCTTGCCGCGGCCGAGCATCTGGCCGGCAAGCTCCAGCGCAGGCGCCTCCGGCGTGCCGCGGCCGGGCACGGCCCAATTGAACGCGATCGCTGTCTGCGGCACGTCGTCGGTCATCACTTCGGACTTGTCGCGGGCGAGCGCGGGCACCCAGGCGGTGGTGCGGCTGATCGGCTGGCCGGTGGGTACGCTACCGAAATATTTCAACATCAGCGCCTTGGCCTGCTCGACCGTCACGTCTCCCGAAAGCGAGACAACCGCGTTGGTGGCGCCGTAATATTGTGCGAACCACCCCTTCACGTCGTCCAGCGACGCGGCGTTGAGGTCCTCCATCGAGCCGATCGTCGGGTGGTGATAGGGATGGCCGAGGGGGAACAGCGCCGCGGCCTCGTGCTGATCCATCAGGGCATAAGGCGTGTTCTCGCGCGTGCGCTTCTCGTTTTGCACGACCTTGCGCTGCTCATCGAGCTTGGCCTGACTGATCGCCCCGGACAAATATCCCATGCGATCGGATTCCAGCCACAGCGCGCGCTCCAGACCACCGGTCGGCACGATCTCGTAATAATAGGTCTGATCGAGCGACGTCGCGCCGTTCACGCCGGACACGCCGATCTCCTGCAGCGGCGGCATGTATTCCTTGTCGTAATGCTGCGACCCGTTGAACATCAGGTGTTCGAACAAATGGGCGAAGCCCGACTTGCCCTGAGGCTCGTTCATCGACCCGACGTGATACCAGACCGCGACCGCGACCTTGGGCGTGGTGTGATCCTCGTGCACCACGACGCGCAGACCGTTGGGCAGCGAGAATTCCGTATAGGGGATCGCTTCCTGCGCGCGGGCGGGAGCCATTGCCGTGGACGACGCCAGCGCCGCGGCAAGGGCAATCAACGTGAAGGCTTTCATCGAAGGAGTCCTGAAGCATGATGCCCGCCCGTGCGTGCACGGGCGGGCATGGTTGGGGAGGAGGTTCAGAAGCTGACGGAGGTGCCGATCTTGAACTTGCGGCCGCCCAGATACGTGGCGCGGGTATAATATCCGGCTTGAAGCTGTTGGACGTCGGGCGTGCCCACGCCCTTCAAGAGATCCGACGCCTCGATATAGACACGGTAGTGACGGCGCTTGTCGAAATAATATTCCCCGCGGAAATCGAGGGTTTGCACGCCCTTGTCGTAGACGCTCAGACCGCGCGGAATGAAATTGTCGAGCACAGACGACTGAAAACTGTAGGCGAGCGTCGCGTCGATCCCATATTTGTTGTAGGTCAAGGAGACCGTCCCGGAATGCTTGGGCTGCTGGTTGAACGGCAGGTTCGAGAATTCGTAGATGTTGTTCTGTCCGGTCGGGGCATAGGCCCAGCTATATTGCTGCCACCGGCTCGATTTGGTGTAGGTATAGTTGGCGAAGATGCCAAACCCGCTCAGTGCGCCCGGCAGGAAGTCGAACCGGCGTTCGATCTGCCCCTCGATACCCCAGATTTCGGCGATATGATCGCTGTTGATCGGTGAGCCGCCGTTGATGAAGTAATTCTCCGGATGCGCCGGATCGAAATAGGGCGCGCCCTGGAAATACGGGCTGTCGGGCAGCGTGATATTGGCGAGGTTGGCCGGACCGTTGGTCTGGTTGGCCTGAAGCAGGTTCTTGATCCGCTTGTAGAACAAGCCCAGCTTGATGATGCCGATCTTGTCATAATATTCGGCGCTAAGGTCGAAATTGTGCGTGATGGCGGGCTTCAGATTCGGATTGCCCGAACTGATCTGCAGTATCGGCTTGACCCCGTCCGGTCCCGGAATCGGGATGTTGATGAAGGTGATCCGGGTCTGGGTCGACAGCTGTCCGATCTGCGGCCGGGCGACCGACATGAAATAGCCGCCACGAAAGATCAGTTTGTCGCTTTGCCGATAGTTGAACAGCACGCGCGGCAGAAAATCGGCGGCCGTCGTGCGTTCGGTCACCAGCTTGCTGAACTTGTTCTGGAACGCCAGGTCGACACCGAAACCGCCACCATCCTCCGGCAGGATCGGGCCGATATAGGTCGGGAAGACCAGATTGGTCGCGCTGAGATCGGTGCGATTGTAGCGGACACCGCCGATGATCTCGAGCTTGCCGAACTGAAGCCGGGTCTGGATATAGGCGGCGTAATTGTCTTCCTTGGTCGATTGCTTGTCCTGGCCAGCCGCGGGCGCGATCGGCATCAGCGTCAGGTTCGGGTCACGCGCGATGAACTGGTCGATATTGTCGAGGAAGTTGACCAGCGTGCCTTCGCTCATCGCGGTGAAGTTCGCGCCGTTGACGCCGATCCGACCGAGGTCGGTCGGCGTGAAGGCGAGCCCCAGGTCGGCGACCGATGCGCCGCCGCCGAACTGCGTTCGGACGAGGTTGCTCTTGAAGGTCGTCCGCTCGTAGCGGCCGCCGATCTCGATATATTTGAGCGGCCCGAAGTCGATGCTCCACCGTCCGCTCAAATTGGCGGTGTAGCGATCGTTGCTGCCGGTGGTGGTGTCGATCTGGCCGGTGCCGTCGTCGATCGTATAGAGCGACGGATTGTTGATCAGCGCCCATCCCGTGCTGCTGAGGAGCGGGATCGGGATGCCGGAGCCGCTGCGCTGCCCGAAGGGGGTGACGATATAGCCAAGCTTGGGATCGGTCGCGCCCGGCAGGAAATCGTTCGCCTGCGCGTCGCTGTCCGGCATGCGCAGGTCGAGCACCGTGCTGCGGCCATGATCCTCGCTGCCATGCGCATAGCCGAGCAGGTAGGTCAGCCCGATCTTGCCGAAGGTCGACTTGCCGTTGAAGCTGTAGGTGTCGGTGACGATGCGCGCGTCGGGATCGTAGGCATATTGCTGCTCGCGCTGGAGGCCGGCATTGCCGGGCGTCAGATCGAGATGGAGGGCGGAGATCGCTTCGCCGCCCGGTATGTCGGAATATTCGCTGAGGCCGCCGAAAATATCGGTCAACGAATAGCTGGTGCGCGTGGCTTGCGAATGCTGATAATCCAGCTTCAAATTGGTGCCCGCGCTGACCTGCCATTCGGCCGACAGCGTCGCCGCGAGCGTGGACTGCTTCACATGGTTGAAGCTCGTCTGCAGCTGCGTGACATAGGCACCCGTGTCGCCCGGCACGAACGGAAAAGTGCTGCGCGGATCCAGCGCATCGTTCGTCTTCAGCGTGGGCTGGCCATCCGGGCCATTGGGCAGGAAAGCCCCGAACTTCGTGACCGTGCCATAGCCGATATTGCGCACCGAGTTGCGGCGGTACTGCACCGACGCGCTCAGGCCGAAATTGCCCTTGCTGCCGAACCGGCCCGCCACCGTGCCCGATACCAGGAAGTCGCGGCTGAAGCCGCTGCCGCTGCCGCCGCCTTCGACCTGCAGGTTGGCATAGCGACGCGGACGATTGAGCGGGGAGAGCGTTTCGATTTCGATCAGGCCGCCGGTGCCTGCGCTGTCCTGGCTGGGGAGCAGGCTCTTGCTGATCGTGATCTTGCTGACCGAGTCCGCGAGCAGATTGCTGAGGTCGGCCGAGCGGCCGGTGCCGTTGCCGACGGGCAATTGAAGCCCGTTCAGCTTCACGTTGTTCATGTCGGGGTCGAGACCGCGGACGATCACGTTGGTCCCATCGCCGGTCACGCTGTCGCGCTGGAACGACACACCCGGCGCGCGGCGCAGCGCGTCAGAAAAAGTGGTGCCGGTGAAGTTGCCTAGGTCGTCGGCCGAAATCACGTCGGAGTTGTTCTCGGCCGCGCGCTGCAGGTTCAGCGCGTTCGCGCGAGCACTGCGGGTGCCGTAGATCACGATGGTGGCGTCGTCCTCCTTGCCTTCGGCAAGGGCCAGGTTGAGGTGGACCGATTTGCCGGAGCCGACGCGGACGCGCTCAGAGAGCGTCTGGAAGCCCAGGAACGAGATTTCCAGCGTATATTCGCCCGCCGGCAAATCAGCGAAACTGAAATTGCCGTTGTTGTCGGCGGTGGTGCTCTGGTTGGTCTCCACGATCCGCACCAGCGCACCGGCCAGGGCGCGGCTGCCATCTGCTCGCGCCAGATGTCCGCTGATGCCGGAATTGCCGCGGCTGGCTCGCCCCGGACCGCCCGGAGCGGAAACGACGTACGAGCCGCCTTTCGTGATGCTCAGGGTCAAGCCGCTGCCGCGGAGCAGTGCCTCATACGCGTCGCGCGGCGAGAAGGAGCCGTGCAGCGCCGGCGACGTCTTGCCGCGCACCGTCTGAGCATCGAACACGATATTGGTACCGGTCAGCGCCGCGACCCGGCTCAGCGCGGCATCGAGCGACTGCGCCGGAATGTCGAGCGAAAAGCGCGCCTGCGCAGAAGCGGCCGGCACGTAGCCAACCATGCTGCAACTCGCGGCGAGCGCCGCCAAGATCAATTTCGATCGCATTGATTCCCCCGAAGGCGCGTGCCCATCGGCGCCTCATTGGGATAGACGATTCCGCATCGCGAAACCGACATGACCTCGAAATAAAAATGTAATTGCGGAGTGCTCAGCGCACTAAATGCAACCCATCGCCCGATTTTTCGACGCGAAGATTGTGCAGCGCGGCGACGGCCTGGGCGAATTCCTGCGGGTCGTTGGTGGCGAACACGCCGGACACGCGAAGCGCCCCGACCTTAGGGTCGTCAATCACCAGCGGCGGTCCGCCGTACCGGTTCAAGTCGGCGGCCGCGGCGGCAAGCGGCATGTCGGAGAACATCGCCTGGCCACGCCGCCACGCGGTCGCGATATCGGCGGGCTGCTCATCCAGCTTGGCTGGAGCGTCGCCGGTCGAGGTCAGGCGATCGCCGGGAAGCATCACGGTCGGCGAGGTGGTGCGGCCGGTGACCGAACGCGTGTCCTTGACCTGAATTTTGCCCTGGATCAGCGTGACGACCACGTCGTCGCCTGTCCGTCGCACGATGAAGCTGGTGCCGACGGCGCGCACCAGCTTGGGCCCGGCGTGGACGATGAACGGTCGTGCGGTGTTGTGCGCCACCTCGAACATCGCTTCGCCGTAGTCCAGATCGACGCGCCGTTCGCCGGGCTGATAGCGAACCCGTACGCTGCTGTCGGTATTGAGGGCGATGCGGCTGCCATCGGTCAGGGTCGTGACCTTCTGCTCGCCAATGGCGGTGGTGTAGGTTGGCGCGCGCGCGAGCCACAAAGTCGCGCCGACCACAAAAACCAGCAAGAGCGACGCGGCGAGGGCGAGCTGGCGGGCGGCGAATGCGGGAGGACGGGCGATGCGCCGGCGTGCTGCTGCTGTCGGCCGGTCGTCGGCGGTCAGCATCGCGCCCGGAATGATCGACCAGATATCGGTGGCGCGTTCGAACGCTTCCTCATGCGACGGGTCGCTGCGCAGCCAGTCCTGAAATGCCGCGTCGGTCTGCGCGACGCGAGCGTCGCCCTGCAGCCTGGCGACCCAGGCTGCGGCTTCGGCGGCAGCACGGGGCGACGCTTTCGTATTCACCACCCATCCATCCACTGAACCAGTTGCAGTGTCGCACGCGCTACCTGCTTTTCGACCGCGGCCACGGTCATTCCCTCGTCGGCGGCGATTTCCGCGTAGGTCGCACCTTCCAGTCGCCGGCGAAGCAGGATTCGACGCGTCCGTTCGGGCAGGGCGTCGATACCGTTCTTCGCGCGGCGCAGCCGTGCGCGCTGCTCGATCACATGCGCGGGATCGGGGCGCGTGTCCGCGATCGTCCCCGGATCCTCGACATGCGCGAACGGCGACCGCTCCTCGCGACGGTTGCGATCGATCGACAGGTTGACGGCGGTTGTCACCAACAATGCCTCACGCGATCGTGCGCCGTGCTGGCGCTCGAAATGCTCGATCTTGAGAAATGCTTCCTGCACTAGCTCTTCAGCGTCCTGCTCGGGGACACCCCGCCGGATCAGCACACGTCGCGCTTTCGATAGCATCGCCGTGAGCGCCGACATCGTGTCCCTCCGTCTCTTAGACGACCGAAGGGCCAAAGCCCGACAAAGCGGACCAAAAAAAAGCAGTGCGGCGGCGATTCATTACACCGTTGTGCGTCAAAACTTTCCAGGCTTGCAAGGCTGGATGGCTGGGCAGTACTTGTTTTGGACGTCACGCGGTTAGGTGATGCCGAAGGTCCAGCCCTCTGTCTGCGCTAGGTCGGGAGTCAAACGCGCGGGCGACCACAATTCCGGGCGAGGGGCGTAGACGCGCAGCCAGGCAGCGGTCAGCAACACATCGGCGCTATGATCGTCGATCGCACCGCTTCCCGCGACAGGCGCGCTCCCGATCGTCTCCAACGCGCTATTAAGGCCCTCGATGGACGTCATCTTGGTCCGACCTTTCGCCCGCCCAGCGGCGATCGCGGCCAGGCTGGTATAGATTTCGACGATCAGCGAACCCCGCGCCGGTGCCGGGTCGAACGGCCAGATCGGCAGCTTGCCGTCCAACTGGTGCATCACGCGCATTCCCGTCAGGCTCGATTTTCCGACTTGCGCCGCGCCGACCAGATTTAGGGTGCTGTACGGGTTCAGGCCCTGGAGTCGTTGCTCGATCTCGCTGATCCGCAACCGGCCCCGACCGCCGCCATATTGGTCGCCCTCGCGCCCGCCGTGGCGACGGAAATGACGCGAGGCCTGCGGGTGGTCGACAAAGGTCGAAGCCGCGAGATGTGGATCGTCGGTCGATATGCGGTCGACCAACGCCCATAAAGCCCGGGCATTCGCCGGGCTCTCGTCCCACTCAGGGAAGAAGGCCCCGCGATCGGCAAAGGGCAGCGACAAACCAAGATCGAGCCCGACTAGTGTCCCCTCGGGCATTTCGTCGCGCAACCAATGGAGGACGGCGGTTCGCGACCAGCCGCCCGGCCGCGCGATCAGATTCGGGGCACCGCCATTGCGGGCGCACATCGCCACCGCGATGCCGCGCTGCACCGGTCCGACCGCGCCCGACCAGTCGATCGCCGCATAATAGTCGAAATGATCAGGGCCGATCGCCAAACGCCGCTCGCTGCGCCTTGCTGGCGCGGTCCCACCAGGCACGGGTGATCACGGTGCGAACGCGGTCGGGATCGCTCGATCCATAGCGCACCAGCAGACCGGGCCAGCCCTCGTAATGCGGCGTCTGCCAGAAGGTATCCGGGTCGGTTTCGAGCAGTACGGCCTTTTCGTCGTGTGGGCTCATGACGTGAAAACTGTCCGCCTCGCGCCCCGGCGAGACGAACGCCTTCTTGTTCACCTTGGGACAAGGGGTGCCGTAGAAACTTTCCATATACGTTTCGGGCAAAGTGAGCGCAAAGGCGACGACTTGATCCCAATCGGCGAGCGTCTCAGCCATCGCTCTTGCGCCTCAGGCTGTCCCAATAGTCGAGCCGTTCCTGGATGCGCTTCTCGAACCCGCGGCCGCTCGGGGCGTAGAACGTCTGCGGACACATTTCGTCGGGCCAGTAGTTCGACCCGGAAAAGCCTTCCTCGGTGTCGTGGTCATAGGCATAGCCTTTGCCGTAGCCGATATCCTTCATCAGCTTGGTCGGCGCGTTGAGGATGTTCTGCGGCGGCATCAGCGATCCGGTTTCCTTCGCCGACCGCCACGCCGCGCCCATCGCCTTGTACGAGGCGTTCGATTTGGGCGCGGTCGCCAAATAGAGGCACGCCTGGACCAGCGCGAGTTCGCCCTCGGGCGAGCCGAGGAAATCATAGGTATCCTTGGCGGCGATACATTGCACCAGCGCCTGCGGGTCGGCGAGGCCGATATCCTCGATCGCCATGCGGACCAGCCGGCGCAGCAGGTAGAGCGGCTCCTCGCCCGCAGTGAGCATCCGCGCGAGATAATAGAGCGATGCCTGGGGATCGCTGCCGCGCACCGCTTTGTGCAGCGCGGAGATCAGGTTGTAATGGCCCTCGCGGTCCTTGTCGTAGACCGCGACGCGCCGCTGCAGGAAAGCCGACAGCCCGGCAGGGTCGAGCGGTTCGGGCAGGTCGACCGAATAGAGCGTCTCTGCCTGGTTGAGCAGAAAGCGCCCGTCTCCGTCGGCGCTCGCGATCATCGCCGCGCGCGCATCGGGGGTAAGGGGCAGGGGACGGCCCATCAAATCGTCGGCGCGATCGAGCAATTTGCCCAGCGCGGTGGCGTCGAGCCGGTGGAGGATCAGCACCTGCGCGCGGCTGAGCACGGCGGCGTTGAGTTCGAAGCTGGGATTCTCGGTAGTGGCGCCGACCAACGTGACGGTGCCGTCCTCGACATAGGGCAGGAACCCGTCCTGCTGCGCGCGATTGAAGCGATGGATCTCGTCCACGAACAGCAGGGTGCGCTTGCCGATCCGGGCATGCTCGCGCGCTTCGGCGAAGGCTTTCTTGAGGTCGGCGACGCCCGAGAACACCGCAGAGATCGCGACGAAGCGCAGACCGACCGCGTCGGCGAGCAACCGCGCGATCGTCGTCTTGCCGGTGCCGGGCGGTCCCCACAGGATCATCGACGACAGCCGTCCGGCAGCGACCATCCGCCCGATCGCGCCCTCCGGTCCGGTCAGATGTTCCTGGCCGACGACATCTTCCAGCCGGCGCGGGCGCAGCCGATCGGCGAGGGGGGCATCCTCGCTCGGGACATCCTGGGAAGAGGCTTCGGGTTCGAAGCCCGCGAACAGATCGGCCATAACGGGAACATAGGAGTGAAAGAGCGGGAATCCCAGCGAAGGTTCCTACCGTCATAGGCCGGGCCGGTACGTGCTTCCGAGGACCGATCCGAGCTGCGCTGCGCCCGAGGCCGAACCGGTGCAGAGAGCGTGCCTTTTCGCGGTCGTCACCCCGGGCTTGTCCCGGGGTCAACCGTGCCGCCAGCGTGAAGCTTGAGTTTCTAGTTTCGGACCGGTGGGCCGGGACGGGACCGGCATGACGAAGAAGTGAGAATGAAAAAACTTCTAAGATATATCTTGAACTATTCGCCGTACGATATATCTTGGCGCCATCATGAAGCATCCAAGGAATCAGGAATCCATGTTTTCCCATCATCATCACGGCGGCCGTGGCTGCCATCCCGGTCAGCACGCGATGCGCGGCGGCTGGGGCCATCGCGGCTGGCATGGCCGCGGTTTCGGCGGCGGCCGTGAGGGTCGCGGCGAGGGCCGTTCGCGGCGCATGTTCGACGGTGGCGAGCTTCGCCTTGTCCTCTTGAAGCTGATCGCCGACGAGCCGCGCCACGGCTACGACCTTATCCGCCAGATCGAAGAGCTGACCGGCGGCGCCTATGCGCCGAGCCCCGGCGTGGTCTATCCAACGATCACCCTGCTCGACGATATGGGCCTGATCGAGGCGCAGCAGAGCGAGGGCGCCAAGAAGCTGTTCGCGGTTACCGATGCCGGCACTGCCGAACTCGAAGCCAATGCCGAGCAGGTCGCTGCGCTGATCGCCCGACTGAGCGCGATCGGCGAGGAGCGGCAGAAGGTCGATGCCACTTCGATCCGCCGCGCCATGGGCAATCTTCGCGAGGTGCTGGTCAACCGGCTCAACTCGGGCGAAGTCGATGACGAGGCGCTGCACCAGATCGTCGCGCTACTCGACGAGGCCGCGCAGAAGATCGAGCGGCTCTGAGTACAAAACCCTCTCCCTTTGGGAGAGGGTCGAGGCGCGTCAGCGCCGAGGGGTGAGGGCAGGGAGCTACATGCGGGCCT
>NZ_BCYZ01000059.1 GCF_001598455.1 Sphingomonas pruni NBRC 15498 | reverse complement strand
GGGGGGGGGGGGGGGGGGGGGGGGTGTCGGGGATGGGCAGCCCAAGCTGAACCGGCCCTCCCCTAACCCCTCCCGCGAGCGGGAGGGGAATGAATTTCGTTACGGCGGGTGACGAGAGACGGTACGGACGGCTAAGACCGCGCGCATGCTCTCCGATATCGAGATTTCGCGCGCCGCGACCCTCCGCCCTATCCAGCAGGTCGCCGACCGCGCCGGCATTTCGCCCGACGCGGTCGAGCCCTATGGCAAATACAAAGCCAAGCTGATCCGCGAGCACCTTCCGGTCCCGCGTGACCTGGGCAAGTTGATCCTGGTTACCGCGATCAGTCCGACGCCCGCTGGCGAAGGCAAATCGACTACCTCGGTCGGGCTCGCCGACGCGCTCAACCGGATCGGCAAGAGGACGATGCTGGCGCTGCGCGAGCCGAGCCTGGGGCCGTGCTTCGGGACCAAGGGCGGCGCCACCGGCGGCGGCTATGCCCAGGTGGTGCCGATGGAGGACATCAACCTTCATTTCACCGGCGATTTCCACGCCATCACCAGCGCGCACAATCTGCTCGCGGCGATGATCGACAACCATATTCATTGGGGCAACGCACTCGATATCGACGTGCGCCGGATCGTCTGGCGGCGCGTGCTCGACATGAATGACCGTGCGTTGCGCGACATCGCGCAGTCGCTCGGCGGCGTCGCCAACGGTTTCCCGCGTGAGAGCGGGTTCGACATCACTGTCGCGAGCGAAGTGATGGCGATCCTGTGCCTGGCGGAGGATCTTGAGGACCTCGAGGTACGGCTCGGCCGGATCGTCGTTGCCTATACGCGCGACCGCCAGCCCGTCACCGCGCGCGACCTGAAAGCCGATGGCGCCATGGCGGTGCTGCTCGCCGAGGCTATCAAGCCCAATCTGGTCCAGACGCTGGAGGGCAATCCCGCGCTGATTCATGGCGGCCCGTTCGCCAATATCGCGCATGGCTGCAATTCGGTGATCGCGACCAACACCGCGCTCGGCTTGGCCGAGTATGTCGTGACCGAAGCCGGGTTCGGGGCGGATTTGGGCGCGGAGAAGTTCTTCGACATCAAATGTCGCCAGGCCGACCTCAAGCCGTCAGCGGCGGTAGTCGTCGCGACGATCCGCGCGCTCAAGATGAATGGCGGGACCGCCAAGGCCGATCTCGGCACGGCGGATCCCGAGGCGGTGCGACGCGGAGGCGTCAATCTCGCGCGGCATCTCGAGAATGTCCGCCAGTTCGGTATTCCCGTCGTCGTCGCGATCAATCGCTTCGACAGCGATACCGAAGATGAGATGCGCGTCGTACGCGAGATCGCCGCAGCCAATGGCTGCGAGGCGATCGTCTGCACGCATTGGGCCGATGGCAGCGCGGGCACCGAGGCGCTGGCACATCACGTCGCCGCATTGGCGGACGGCGGCGGAGCGCAATTCGCCCCGCTCTACGACGATGCCCTGCCGCTGTTCGACAAGATCAACACCGTCGCCACACGCCTCTATCGCGCCGAGCACGCCACCGCCGAGCCGAGCGTGCTGGCGCAACTCAAGCGCTGGGAAGAGGCCGGATATGGCCACCTCCCCGTCTGCATGGCCAAGACGCAGTACAGCTTCTCCACCGACCCGTCGAAATTGGGCGCGCCGGTCGGCCATATCGTCCCGGTGCGCGAAGTGCGGCTGGCGGCGGGCGCGGGGTTCGTCGTCGCGATCTGTGGCGAGATCATGACCATGCCGGGATTGCCGCGCGTGCCGGCGGCGGAGGGAATTCGCATCGGCCCGGCCGGCGCGATCGAAGGGTTGTTCTGATCTCTCCCCTCCCGCTCGCGGGAGGGGATTTTGGCGCTAGCCCACGCGGCTTGAGATGCCAGCTTTCGCTGGCATGACGGCCTATTGGTATGACGACTTATTGGACTCGTCGCTTAAGCCGGATAAACCCCATCAAACGGCACGATCTTCGCGGTCAAACCGTGATCTTCGTCGAGGCAACGCCAGTTCACGCTGATCGCGTCGGGATGCGAGCGCGGGCGGTAGAAGCTCTTGATGCCGCAATGCTGGCAGAAGAGATGCCGCGCTCGCCCCGAGCCGAAGCGGTAAAGAATAAGGTCGCTGCGCCCCTCGGTCTGGCGAAAACGCGCGTCAGGCACGATCAAATGAAGATAGCCAGTCATCTGGCAGATCGAGCAGCCGCAATCGAGCAATTCGACTTCCGGCGTCTCCAGCCGCACCTCGAAGCGGACATGGCCGCAATGGCAGCCGCCTTCGACGGTGATCAAGCCGCCTTCCGGGCCTTGGCCAGCTTCTTCATGATCATGTCGCGCTTGAGCCGCGAGATATGGTCGGTGAACAACACGCCGTTGAGGTGGTCGATCTCGTGCTGGATGCACGTCGCCATCAGGCCGTCCATGTCTTCCTCATGTGGCGTGGCGTCGCCGTCGAGCCATTTCACGCGGCACCGCGCAGGGCGCTGCACTTCGGCATATTGCTCGGGGATCGACAGGCAGCCTTCGTTATACACGGCTAAGTCGTCGCTGACCCATAGCAGTTCTGGATTCACGAACGCGACGGGCTTGCGTACCGGCTCGCCGCCTTCTTCCTCGGGCTCCTGCAGGTCGATCACGACCAGCCGCTTCTCGATTCCGACCTGCGTCGCGGCGAGACCGATGCCGCGCGCTGCGTACATCGTCTCGAACATGTCGGCGAGCGTGGCACGGATCGTATCGTCGACTTCGCTGACGGGCGCGGCAACGGCGCGCAGGCCGGGATCGGGTACTTCGAGAATGGTGAGAACAGTCATAATGCGTCAGCTATGAAAGCGCCGCTGGCGCGTCAAGGATGGTTCCCGCGGAAAACGCCGCCGATTTACGCGCCGTGCAACGAACTTTCAGTGGATCAGCTCCGAACAATCGCCGCCCAGCGTCGAGCGAACGCCGCCCACGTCGACCGCGAGCAGCTGACGATTGGTCTGAGATACCAGGAAGTTGATCGTCATATCGGTTCGCGTGCTGGCCTCGATCTCCCAGGCAGTTGTCGGACCATTACCGCCCTCCTCTGCCAAAACGGAACGCCGGACATCGATCCTGGTCACGCCGGGTCCGCGATCAAAATGAAATACGGGCAAGTCGAAATGCGCGCCCTGGGCAAGGGGCAGCGCGGCCAGGACGAATTCGATCGTCTCGTCGTCCCACACCGGTCCGGGCAGCGGAACTTCGCTCGTTCTGCGTCGGCCATCCGCGCCGCGGACCGTGCCGCGCGCTCTGTCATCATGATAGCGCACCGAGAGGTCGGTCTCGCCGTCACTTTGCTCCGTCGTGCGGATCGGACGCAGGCTCGGGAGCGCTACTTCGATCCGGCTGGCCAGCAGTGGGCCCCCATTGAATCGCGAGACGATAGTGATCATCAGCCGCTTATCGTCGAAGCGTTCGACACGGCGCAGGACGTTGCCCGCGGAATTGTCCTGCTCCGTCCCAGCGACCGTGTAGCAAGCGTCTCCGACCGGCAGCAACGCACCGTCGATCGGAGGCAGATTTTCAGTGGGCACGGCCGTGGCCGCTGACCAGATCAACAAGGCCGGGACTATCGGCACACATCCTCCTGAATTCTGCAGACCTACTAGCGGCGCCCTTCGGTTCGGCGCAAATTCGCGGCAGTCGCCGCCGGATTGCCCCGCTTGTACGCCAGGCTGCGGATCGTAACGCTACGGTTCGCTTCGCCCGGTGCTAGACTCTGCGCGATTGGTGGGGACCAACCCTGCAATCGTGTCAAAAAGGGTTGTAATTTATGGGGATAATGCAGCGGGTCGTGGTGTCGGGTAAAGTGCACCAGGTCGGCTTCAGGGATTTTACCATCCGCAAGGCACAGGCCTTGGGGGTCACCGGCTGGGTGCGCAACCGCAACGACGGCACGGTCGAGATAATGGCGTCTGGGGAGGAGGATGCGGTCGCCTCGCTGGTCGAGGCGTGCCGCGCTGGCCCGCCATTGGCGCGGGTCGACCATGTCGAGGCCTATGTCGAAGCGGGCCAGCCGGTGAAAGGGTTTACCAAGCGGTTCACGGCATAGCGGCCCGACCATCCCCCCCGTCGGGCTGAGAAAGGCTCCGCGGTCCTATGGCCGCGGAGCCTTTTTCGATCGTTCAGCGCGTCAGCTTTTTGTACGCCAACGCGGTCGGGCGATCAGCGGCGTCGCCGAGACGGCGACGCTTGTCTTCCTCGTACGACTCGAAATTCCCCTCGAACCATTCGACATGGCTGTTGCCTTCGAACGCCAGGATATGCGTCGCGAGGCGATCGAGGAAGAAGCGGTCGTGGCTGATGACCACGGCGCAGCCGGCGAAATTCTCGATCGCTTCTTCGAGCGCGCCGAGCGTTTCGACGTCGAGGTCGTTGGTCGGTTCGTCGAGCAGCAGCACGTTGCCGCCGCGCTTGAGCATCTTGGCGATGTTGACGCGGTTGCGCTCACCACCGGACAGCTTGCCGACATTCTTCTGCTGGTCGGCGCCCTTGAAGTTGAACGCGCCGACATAGGCCCGGGTCGACTGGTCGAAGCCGTTGACCTTCATGTAATCGAGCCCGTCGGAGATTTCCTCCCAGACGTTTTTCTTGTCGTCGAGGTGGTCGCGGCTCTGGTCGACATAGCCCAGCCGAACGGTAGTGCCGATGTCGATCGTTCCCGAATCGGGCTTTTCCGCTCCGGTGATGAGCTTGAACAAGGTCGACTTGCCCGCGCCGTTAGGCCCGATCACGCCAACAATGCCGCCGGCCGGCAACGTGAACGACAGATTCTCGAACAGCAATTTGTCGCCATAGCTCTTCGTCAGATTCTCGACCTCGATCACCTTGCCGCCCAGCCGTTCGGGCACCTGGATGACGATCTGCGCCTTGCCGGGCGAGCGGTTCTGCTGCGCCTCGACCAACTGATCGAACTTGGCGATACGCGCTTTCGACTTGGTCTGGCGCGCCTTGGCGCCCTGCCGGATCCATTCGAGCTCGTCCTTGATCGCCTTCTGGCGTCCGGATTCCTCGCGCTCTTCCTGCTCGAGCCGCTTGGATTTCTTCTCGAGATAGGTCGAATAATTGCCTTCGTACGGGAAGTACTTGCCGCGATCGATCTCGAGGATCCATCCGACCACATTGTCGAGGAAATAGCGGTCGTGGGTGATCATCAGCACCGCGCCGGCATATTCCTTGAGGTGGTTTTCCAGCCATTCGACGCTTTCGGCATCGAGGTGGTTGGTCGGTTCGTCGAGCAGCAGGATCGACGGCTTCTGGATCAGCAGCCGGGTCAGCGCGACGCGGCGTTTCTCACCGCCCGACAGGTTGGTGACCGGCGAGTCCGACGGCGGGCAGCGCAACGCTTCCATCGCCAGCTCGAGCTGGCTGTCGAGCGTCCAGCCGTCGACCGCGTCGATCTTGCCCTGGAGATCGCCCATCTCCTCCATCAGCGCGTCGAAATCGGTGTCGTCCTTGGGATCGCCCATTTCGGCCGAGATCGCGTTGAAGCGGTCGACCATATCAGCCACGCCCCGCGCGCCGTCCTTGACGTTCTCGAGCACCGACTTGTTCGGGTCGAGTTCCGGCTCCTGCGCCAGATAGCCGACCGTAACGTTCTCGCCCGGCCAGGCCTCGCCCGAGAAATCCTGGTCGATGCCGGCCATGATCTTCATCAGCGTCGATTTGCCCGCGCCGTTAGGGCCGACAATGCCGATCTTCGCACCGTGATAGAATTGCAGGTTGATGTTGCTCAGCACCGGCTTGGGGGCGCCGGGGAAGGACTTGGTCATGTCCTTCATGACATAAGCGTATTGGGCGGCCATGGCGGCACGTTGCTCCGTGGTTTGAAATTGCCGGAAAAGTAGAGCGGGCAGATAGCGATTGGACTGCCGATTGGAAAGCCCCGGCGGCTTGCCCGGCAGAGCGTATTGGCCCTAAGCAACACGCCCTTCCCACGCGCCGTCCGGCGCGGGGCTCCGTTCGTCGCAGGAGACCATAACCCATGCGCATCACGCTGATGCTGTCCACCGCACTTGCCATCTCTCTCGCCGCGCCGGGCATGGCGCAGCGCGCGCCGGAAGCCGCGAGAGTCGACCCCGCCGTGACCAAGGCACGGGACGCGGCGCTCAAGGACCAGGTCGCCTGGGATATAGTCGAGGAGCTGACGACGGAGGTCGGGCAGCGGCTTGCGGCGACCGAAGCGGAAGCCCGTGCCCGCGCCTGGGCAGTGACCCGGCTCAAGAAGCTCGGCTTCCAGAACGTCCATATCGAGACCTACAAGATGCCGGTCTGGGTGCGCGGCGCCGAGACCGCCGAGATCGTAGGCCCCTATCCCCAGAAACTCGTCATCGCCGCGCTCGGCCGCTCGGGCGCCACGCCGCCCGAGGGCATCACCGCGCCTGTCGTCTATTTCCCGACGCTCGGCGACCTGGTCGCCGCGCCCGACGGCAGCTTGAAGGGCAAGATCGCCTTTATCTCCAACCAGATGGAGGCGACGCAGGATGGCAGCGGCTATGGCGCTTATGGCGGGGCGCGCTTCATCGGCCCCAATATCGCCGCCAAGAAAGGCGCCGTCGCCACCGTCATCCGTTCGATCGGCAGCGACAAGGGGCGCTGGCCGCATACCGGCGGGACCAATTGGACGCCGGGTATGGCGCCGATCCCGGCGGGCGCGCTGTCGGTCGCCGACGCCGAGCAACTCGAACGCATCTTCGCGCGCACCGACAAGGTGACGATGAAACTGGTTCTTACCCCACAGACGCTGCCCGACGCCGAATCGGGCAATGTCGTCGCCGAGGTGCCCGGCACCGATCCCAAGGCAGGCGTTATCCTGATCGGCGGCCATCTCGACAGCTGGGATCTCGCCACCGGCGCGATCGACGACGGCGCCGGTGTCGCGATCACCACTGCGGCAGCAAAGCGCCTGCTCGATGGCCCGCGCCCGCGCCGCACCATCCGGGTTGTCTGGTTCGGCGCCGAGGAACCCGGCGGGTTCGGCGGCGCGGCCTATGCCAAGGCGCATGCCGGCGAGAAGTTCGCGATGGCGAGCGAATCCGATTTCGGTGCCGACAATGTCTGGCGGTTCAACACCAACCTGCCCGACAGCGCCAAGGCGGTCGGCGACCGGCTGGCGGCGGCCCTGGCGCCGCTCGGCATCGTCCGCGGCAAGGACGTCGCGGGTGGTGGGACCGATGTCGGCCCGGTGCTCGCGACCGGCGTTCCCGCGGTGACGCTCGCCCAGTCGGGACAGCGCTATTTCGACTGGCACCACACGCCCGAGGACACGCTCGACAAGATCGACCCGCAACAGCTTCGCCAGAACGTCGCCGCGTGGACGACGGTCTTGTCGATCGTCGCCAATGCGCCCGAAGAATTCGGGCCGGTCACCCCCAATACTAGCGAATGAGTCCCGACAACGGGGAGCGCGAGAGGCCGCGATCCCGAAACGTGCGACAATTTGATCGTTGACCGTCACAATGTCGCCGTTATTCCTCCAGGCTCGCGAAGGGCAGTTCGGCCCGGCTGCGAAACGACGGTAATTTTTTGGGAGCACCCAAATGAAGAAGATCGCCATTGTTCTCGCCGCCGCGAGCCTGGTGTCCCTGGCGGCCTGCAAATCGCAGACCCCGGCTGCGGCGAATGCCGACGCTGTCGCGGACAATCTGGCAGCCGAAGCCGATAATCTTTCGGACCAGGCCAGCGACCTCACCAACAACACCGCGGCTGCCGCTGTCAGCAACGCCTCTGACAGCCTGAACAATGCGGCCGACTCGATCCGCGCCGAAGCGGCGAACACCGCGGCCCCGGCCAAGAAGTAAGCTTTGCGCCGTCGGGTTTAGCCCGCCGGCACGATAGAGGGGCGGTTCCCGCGGGGGCCGCCCCTTCTTGTATAAGGTTCAGCGCATCCCGGGCTGTCGGATGCGGCAAAAATGAGCGGCTTGCCGCGTGCGGCGATGCCGCCTAGAGGATCGCCCGCGTCGGGGAGTGGCGCAGCCTGGTAGCGCATCTGGTTTGGGACCAGAGGGTCGCAGGTTCGAATCCTGTCTCCCCGACCATTTTTTGTGGAATCAGCGGGCGTCTGGGGGCGCCCGCCCACGAAACTCCCGAGTGCGAACGAGGGCTCATGCGCTTTAGGACCGGATCGCCTTCTGCGGAAAGCCGATGCCGGGTTTTTCGCACGATGCTCCTGTCGCTTGCTAAATGCCGACGCGGGAGTAAATCCCGCGTCGTCGGTCCTCGCTGACGCGAGGCCGTCCAGCATTCGGCGTCTCGACACTAGCTCCGCTAGCGTCGTGCGCCTCACGGGTGGGGCCTGTAGCTCAATTGGTTAGAGCTGGCCGCTCATAACGGCTAGGTTGCGGGTTCAAGTCCTGCCGGGCCCACCAACGCCACCAGCGGCTGCGATCACATCGTCCAGCCCCGCCGCCTTGGCGCCGAGCCGATCGAGTTCGGCCAATACCTTGTCCCACCAATACCAGAAGGCAGCTAGGTCCGCCTCATCCTTCACATACGGCGTGTGACCGGCAGCGAGCGAGGGCGAGTGGAAGGCGAAGCTCAGGACGCGAACGCCCTCGCCAATGGCGACACGAATCGCTTCCAGCGCCTCGCGCACCGGAATGCCCTCCGGTGTCAGCGGAATGCGCTGGAGCAGCCCGGATCGGGCGAGCACCGCCCTCCCCTTCGGAATAGCTCCAGCCGCGCGATAGAGCGGCATCCCGGCCGATCGCGCGGCGCCGGTGAAGACGGTGGTCAGCGGCAATTCGGCGATCCCGCCGGCACGAAAGGCGTGGTTGCCGAGCGCTGAGAAATCGGGGCCGCCTTCCGACGCATAATCGAAGCCGGGCCGCATCGAGCTGTCGAGGCGATAGCCATGCGCCGCCAACAAATCGAAGCTCGCCGGACCCAGTCCGTAACGCCCGGCGCGGTAAGCGGTAGGGCGCGTTCCGAAGGCAGTCGTGATCGCGTCGGTCAGTGCCCTTAGCTTCGCTTCTTCGAGCGCGCGCGGCAGGTTGCCGACGAAGCTGTTGGCCGGGGTCAGTGCCTCGTCGAACGGCGGGTTGACCCAGGGGTGAAGCTGCGTCCCAACCGACGTCCCGCCGGTCAGTAGCGGCGCGATCAGATCGATCGCGCGCGGATCGGTGGCGATCGGGTGGTCGACCATCAACGCAAGCGGCACGCCGGCTGCGGCGAACCGCGCGTGCGCCGCCGGGAGCGCAGCCACGGCTGCGACCGATCGATTCTCGCGCGCGAGCGGCTTGCTCCAGTCGAATTCCTCTTCGGTATCGACGAACGCCACGAAGCGCGTGCCGAACGAATCCGGCCACGCGACGAGGTCGCCGGGCGCCGGCGGTTGCGGACGGAACACGTCGGTCACGTCAATTTGAGGAAAGCTGCCCCACGCCGTGATCCAACGCCGCCGGCAGGCGCAATGTCAAGCGCTGCTCGCCGATCTTCAGGCTGCCGCCAAGTTCACCGGCGAGGTTGCGCGCCAGCCTGAGCCCGAAGGCAGTGCCGAGCAACGTGCCTTCCTGATCCTCGCCTTCCAGCGACAACAGGGCTTCACCCGGCCATGCGGCAAAAGCGCTCGGGCGGTCGACCGCGATCCGTGCCTGGCCATCCTTCGACCATGCCCTGACCGCGACCCGTTCACCGATTCCGCTCGCACCGACCGCCAACGCCATCAACCGACTGATCAGGCGCGCGACCGCGACCTCGTCCCCGGCAATGGCGAGGCCGGGCGGTCCGCTGTCGATGTCGACCACCGATTGCCGCAGCAGCATCAGCGGCTCGAGGTCGCGTGCGGCGCGCGCGAGCAACGGCGCCACTTCAACCACCCCGGGGCGAAGAACCAGGGCGTCCTGTTCGATCCGTGCTGCGGTATCGATATCGTCGATCGCGGCGATCAGATCGTGCGTGTCATGCCGGATCGCACCTGCGCGTTCGCGATAGGTGTCCGGCGCGGGTCCGAGCACTTGCGCCTCGATCATTTCGGCAAAACCCGAAATCGCATTGGTCGGTGTACGCAGCTCGTGGACCAATGCCCGTAACGCCTCGGGCGACGGGGCATTTCTGGCCATGGGCTCGGCGCGCTGGTCGGCGCGCGGACGCCGTGCCACGCCACGATAGCCGGTGAAGCGGCCGGTGGCCGGATCGAATGCCGGCGTCGCCGACACTTGCCATTGCCCGGCGGCGGATGACGCACCGGCAATCACCAGGCGCGCATCGGCGAACGAAGCGCGGCGGCGGAATGCGCCGCTGACCGCGCCGTCGACCTGCGCCGAGCCGGTGCCGAGCAGCACGCCGATCAGCGGCTCTCGCGGCGCGCCGTCGACCCAGCGGATCGTACCGGTGGCGTCCGTTTCGAAGCAGAAATGATCGATCGGCCCTTCGTTGGCGATCGCGCGCGGCGGTCGGCCGAGTTCGCCATAGTCGCGTTGATAGGCATCGATGCGGGCGACCAGATCGGCGATCTGGAACGGTCCCCTGGGCGCCGGTGCCGGCCCGGCATCGTTGGCCGGTGCGGTAGCCGGCGATTCGCCATGCTGCGGTTTGTCGCTGACCGTCGGCCGGTCCGATACGATGCTGGCAACGGACACGACCGTCTCAACTGCGGAGCCAGCCAGCTTCGGCTCACTCCAAGATTCGCCGTCCGGTTGCGGCAACGCGAAGTCCGACCGCCCGAAACTGTCGAGCGCCCGCACCGTCTCTGCGGGCAAGTCACGACGATGGCGGAGCAGCGACCGCGACGTCGGCGGCAGATCGGGCAGCATCGCGCGCCATTCCTCACCGGTCAGCCGCGCCACAGCGATCACCGGTGCCGCGACCGACGGCTCATCCTCCGCGAACAGCCGGACGAGTTCCGCCGGCGGATTGGCGAAGGCGAGATTACGCGCGCTCGCCGCCCGGGTCCGCATCGGCACGCGCTGCCGGATCGCTCGCAATTGCTCGATAGCCCTGGCATCGGGAGCAGCCCGGCGGCGGCCGATCAGATCGGTCAGCTGCCGCCACGCCGATTGCGCGCCGAACGACGTCGCCATATCGGCGCCCAATACGGTGTCGAGGCTGTCGTCGAAGCGCAATGATGGCCCTCTGCTCGCGCGGAACCGCCGCGCCTTATGAAATTCTTAACCGCAGTGCGTCGCGCTTTAAACGGTTCATTTTGGCGCGTCGCAATGTGGGACGATTGCGCAACCCGGCAATTATATTATGTTGGCGATCGGGCTAACACGCATAAAATTCTTGGAGAACCGGCGATGGCGTTGGATCGGATCGATCGGCAGATATTGTCTTTACTACAGGCCGACGGACGGATGACCAATGTCGAACTGGCCGACCGCGTCGGCCTGACCGCGCCTCCGTGCCTGCGGCGTGTCCGCGCTCTGGAGGAAGCCGGAGCGATCAAGGGCTATCACGCCGAACTCGATCCCGCGACTCTCGGCTATCCGATCACCGTGTTCGCGATGGTCAGCCTGAAGAGCCAGGCAGAGCGTGACCTGACCGCGTTCGAATCGCACATCGCGACGATTCCCGAAGTGCGCGAATGCCATATGCTCAACGGCGAGATCGACTTCATCCTGAAGATCGTCGCCGGCGACCTGAAGGCGTTCCAGGATATCCTGACGACGCATCTGACCCCTGCTCCCAACGTGGCGAGCGTCAAGACGTCGCTCACTATCCGCACGTCGAAGAACCAGCCGGGGATTCCCGTCGGCGCCGATTGAAAAGGGGCGGCCGTCGCCGGCCGCCCCTCTATCGTCCGGTCGTCTCGAGTCAGCTGGTCGGCGGGTTGTCGATCCAGGTCGACCAGAAACCGGCGATGTCGCTGCGCGGCGCCGTCGTTACGGCGGCGAACGCAGCCTTGGCGCCGGCCTTGTCGCCCGACAGCGCCAAAGCGATGCCCAGGTGCGTATTGACCTCGTCATTATTGACGCCGCCCTTGGCCAGCGCCTGCTTGTAGAGCGCGATCGCCTTCGCATAATCGCCGCGGCCCAGGAACGCGTCGCCGGTCTGCGACGACAGCGCGCCGTTGGGCGAGGCAGCCGCCTTGGTCTCGAGCCCAGCAAACGAACCTTCGGCCGCGACCTGGCTGTTCGAGCTGGTGACCAAGGCCTGGATGTTGGAATTTCCGGCGCCGGGGATCTTGCCCGCCGCCTTGCCCTCGGCGATGACCGCCTTGGTTTCGTCGGGCAGGCCGACGTCCATCACCTTCTGCGCATATTCCTCGTAATAATTCTGGTCAGCGAGCGACTTGGTCTGGCGCATCAGCCGGAACACGTCGATCATCTGCCTCTTGTCGAGCTTCGCGACCGGGTTCTGGGTCAATGCGTAATAGCCGAGCGCATCGCGCCAGGTCTTCGACGTCGGATAGGCGACGAGCCAGCGCTTCAGCCAGACGACGGTTTGCGGCTTGAGACCAGCGGCGGCCGATTGCGCGATGCCGTATTTGTAGATGTCTTCCGACTGCTTGCCGGTCGCAACCACCTTTTCGAGGTCCGCCATGCCGCCGGCAGCGTCACCGGCTTGGACCTTGGCCTTGGCGAGATAAAGCGGCAGATTGGCTTCGGTCGAACCGTGCTGCTGCGCCTGCTGGAACAACCGGCTAGCGCGCGCCCAATCCTTATTGTCGTAGGCGATCGTCGCGCGGCTATATTCGAACTTGGGCAGCATGTCCGCCGGCGTCTTGGGATTGACGATCAGCGCGTCGAGCGGAGCAATCATCGGCGCAGGATCGAACGCACCGTTGGTGCCGGCCGAGGCATCGGCGATCTTCTGCGACACCAGGGCATAGCGTAGGAAGGTCGAGATATACTTATCGTCGTCGGTTTTGGCCGCGGCTTCGGCTTCGGCAACGGCGGCCTCGGCCGTCGCCATATCCTTGGCGAGCAACGCGGTCTTCGCCTTGTTCGCGGCGACCGCGACGGCCTGCGTATATTGCGGGCCGGCCGGCGCTTCATCCTTCTTCTTGGCAAAAGCGGGCGGCGCAAAGGCCAGACCGGTCGCGCCGGCGACCATCGCCGCGGCGAAGGCGGCCGTCGAAATGCTCTTCATCAATCTCTCCTCATGGGCGGGGGAACCCTTCCCCGCCGCTCTAATCAGCGAGCGCCAGCGGTTCAAGGCGCGTCACGGAGCAAATCGCCGAAACCCCATGAACGCGGATTGAATGGAGATTTGCACCCGCGCCAACGCTCGGGCAGGGACTGACATCGGATCGCGCCTTCGCGCTCCGATTTGCGCCTTCGCGCGCGTACGCGCGCGCGTGACATCGGTTGCATGACCCGCTAGGATCGTCATCGAACAGCAACATCACCTGAAAGACCCTAGAACTTGACCGACGAGACCGTCCTCGCCGACCCCTCGGACATTACCCCCATCTCCATCGTCGATGAGATGAAGTCGTCGTATCTCGATTATGCGATGAGCGTGATCGTCGCCCGCGCGCTGCCCGACGTGCGCGACGGGCTGAAGCCGGTGCACCGCCGGATTCTGTTCTCGGCGCAGGAAAGCGGATTCTTCTACAACCGTCCCTATCGCAAGTCGGCCCGCATCGTCGGCGACGTGATCGGTAAATATCACCCGCACGGCGACAGCTCTATCTACGAGGCCTTGGCGCGCATGACCCAGGATTGGGCGATGCGGCTGCCGCTGATCGACGGTCAGGGCAATTTCGGATCGATGGATCCCGATCCCGCCGCCGCGATGCGTTACACCGAAGCGCGGCTCGCCAAGTCGGCGAGCTTCCTGATGGAAGATCTCGACAAGGATACGGTCGACTTCGTTCCCAATTACGACGGCTCGGAAAGCGAACCGTCGGTCCTGCCGGCGCGCTTTCCCAACCTGCTGGTCAATGGCGCGGGCGGCATCGCGGTCGGCATGGCGACCAATATCCCGCCGCATAATCTGGGCGAAGTGATCGACGCCTGCTTTGCCTACATGGACAATGGCGCGATCACGACCGAGGAGCTGATGGAAATCGTCCCCGGTCCGGATTTCCCGACTGGCGCGGTAATCCTCGGCCGATCGGGCGCAAGGTCCGCTTATGAAACCGGGCGCGGCTCGATCATCGTCCGCTCGCGCTACGAAATCGAAGAAGGCCGCGGGGATCGCCGCTCGATCGTCCTCACCGAAATTCCCTATCAACAGGGCAAGAACGCGCTCGTCGAAAAGATCGCCGAAGCCGCCAAGGACAAACGGATCGAAGGCGTCAGCGATATCCGCGACGAATCGAACCGTGAAGGCGTGCGGATCGTCATCGACCTGAAGCGCGACGCCACTCCCGAAGTCGTGCTCAACCAATTGTGGCGCCACACGCCCGCGCAAGGCTCGTTCCCGGCCAACATGCTGGCGATCCGCGGCGGCCGCCCCGATCTGCTCAATCTTCGCGATTTCATCCAGGCGTTCATCCAGTTCCGCGAACAGGTCATCACGCGGCGCGCAAAGTTCGAACTCGCCAAGGCACGCGACCGCGCGCATCTGTTGCTCGGCCTGGTGATCGCGGTAACCAATCTCGACGAAGTGGTCCGCATCATTCGCGGGTCGTCCAGCCCGACCGAGGCGCGCCACGCGCTGTTGATGCGTGAATGGCCGATCGCCGAAATCGCCGGCTATATCCGGCTGGTCGAGGCGACCGATGTCGAGGTGACCGGCGACAGCTACCGCCTGTCGGACCTTCAGGTTCGCGCGATCCTCGATCTGCGTCTCCACCGCCTGACGGCACTCGGCCGCGACGAGATCGGTGACGAGCTCAAGGAACTCGCCGCCTCGATCGCGGAACTCCTCGAAATCCTGGCCAATCGCGCCCGCCTCTACGAGGTGATGCGCGAGGAACTGGCCGCGGTGCGCACCGAGTTCGCCACGCCGCGCCGGACCCAGATCGCGGCGGCGGCCGACGGCATCGAAGACGAGGACCTGATCGAGCGCGAAGACATGGTCGTGACCGTGACCATGCAGGGCTATATCAAGCGCACCAGTCTCGACACCTTCCGCTCGCAGGCTCGCGGCGGCAAGGGTCGCGCCGGCATGGCGACCAAGGATGAGGACGTCGTCACCGAACTGTTCGTCACCTCGACCCACACGCCGGTGTTGTTCTTCTCGACGCTTGGCCGCGTCTATCGAATGAAGGTGTGGCGCCTGCCCGAAGGCGGCGCGAACACGCGCGGGCGGCCGATGATCAACCTGCTGCCGCTGGCCGAGGGCGAGACGATCTCGACCGTGCTGCCGCTGCCCGAAGACGAAAATGAGTGGGGCAAGCTCCACGTCATGTTCGCCACCGCCAAGGGCTCGGCGCGCCGCAACTCGATGGACGCGTTCACCAACGTGCCGTCGAACGGCAAGATCGCGATGAAGTTCGAAGGCGAGGATGAGGACGACCGGCTGATCGGCGTCGCCTTGCTCGACGAGAGCGACGACGTGCTGCTCGCCACGCGCCACGGCAAGGCGATCCGCTTCGCCGGCGACGAAGTGCGCGAATTCCAGAGCCGCAATTCGACCGGGGTGCGTGGCATGCGCCTGGCCGATGGCGACGAGGTGATCTCGCTGTCGATCCTGCATAAGGTCGGGGTCCGGGACCAGGACGAGCGCGAGGATTATCTGCGCCACGCGCCGTGGAAGGGCGAAGACACCGAGGGCACGCGCAAGCCGCGCGAGATGGACGATGCCCGCTACGAAGAGCTGATGGCCAAGGAGCAGTTCATCCTGACCGTCTGCGCCAACGGTTATGGCAAATTGTCCTCGGCCTATGAATATCGCCGAACCGGCCGCGGCGGCCAGGGCATCACCAATATCGACAATATCGCCCGCAATGGACCGGTCGTCGCCAGTTTCCCGGCGACCAAGGGCCACCAGCTGATGCTTGTCACCGACCAGGCCAAGCTGATTCGCATGTCGCTCGGCGACCTGCGCGTGATTGGTCGTGGTTCTGCTGGCGTCCGCCTGTTCAACGTCGCCGAGAACGAGCATGTCGTCTCGGCCGCGCGGATCGAGGAAACCGAAGGCGATGCCGAGGCCGATCTGACCGCGGGAGAAGAGCGCGAGGTCGCGCCCGATCCTGGCGCCGATACCGCGGACGACAGCGCCGCGGGCCCGGCGGACGGCGAATGAACGACCGCCCGGCCATTGCCTATAAGGTGCTGACCGCCGATCAGATGCGCGCCCTGGAGGGCGATGCTTTCGAGGGCGCGCCGATCGACCTGGCCGATGGCTATATCCACCTGTCGACCCGCGATCAGCTGACCGAAACGGTGGACAAGTATTTCGCCGGACAACCGGACCTGTGGGTCGCGGCGATCGACCTCGCGGCGCTTGGCGATAGCGTCAGATGGGAAGAATCACGTGGCGGCGCGCTGTTTCCGCATATCTACGGTCCTATGCCGCTCGAAACGGTGATCGCTTATGGGCCGCTGGAGCGCGAGGATGACGGTACGGTGAAGCTGCCCGTAGCTGGCTGACACGGCTCTAGTTCCCTCTCCCACAAGGGGAGAGGGAGTAGTTCACGGCAGCAGGTCGACGATCTCGAACCCCTGGCCCTCTTCGCGAAGCAGCATCGTGCGGTGGCAATGCTTGGGATCGCGCTCGAAGCATAACAATGCCGACGGTTTTTCCGCGGCGAGGTCACGGAGTTGCGCCGCCTGGGCCTGCGCCTCGGGCAGATGTAGCTGCCCTTCATAGACGCGTTCCATCGTCCGCCAGTCACCCTTCTTTGCCGCATCCCGCCCGGCTTTGGGCGTACCGAGCGCTTTCAGATGGACGTAGCCGATTCCGCTGTCCTTCAGCGTGGCCGCCAGAATATTCTTCGAGAAGCCCGGACGGCGCGACAGCGGCAAGGCGCGGACGTCGATCACCTGCTCGACTCCCGCCTCGCGCAAAGTGGCGAGGAAGGCGTCCATCGTCGTGCCTTCATAACCGATGGTGAAGATCTTCATTGTCCTTCCAACGCAGCAAAGTCGTGACCGCTCCCCAGGCGATCAGTGCTTGGCCTGCGAAATAGAGCGGCCAGATCAGCATCACCGGAATCAGGGACCCCGCCAGCGGCCCGATCTTGGCAAAGATCAGCAGGTCCGAGGCAACGAACAGGACCGCGCCGAGCCCGACACGATAGCGTGGGAAACGGCTGACCCACGCGCTCGCCGCCATCGCGCCGAGCGCGACGGCATAGAGCGCGATGCCGGGCGCGGCCGCGCGGTCCGCGGGAAGCAGGAAAGCGATTACCGGCACGCCCAGGAGTAACAGTACGGACAAGGCCATCTGGCTCGGTGAGGGCTTGCTGCGACGATGGAGCAGATAAAGCACGGTCCCGACCAAGTGCCCGGCGAGGAACGCAAGCGCGCCGGATGTCTGGCTGCGCTCGAGCAGGACATCGCCCAGCGCGCCGAGCGCCAGCACCGCGGTGATCAGCCAGCCGTCGCGATCGCGCGCATTGACCGCTGCCCAGATCGCCAGCAGGCCGACCCCCGCCCCCTTCCAAGCGATCCAGGGTAGCCTCGGAATCGTATGCTGTCCGACCAGCCAGAAACTGGCGCCGACCAGCAATGCCAGGATCAGGAGCCATGTCGCGCGGGGTCTCGATGCGATCGCCGTCATGGCGACGTGATGGCCCCACGAGAGGTTATCGGCAACATACTTTGTCATCCGGCCCCGGCGCGGCTATCGGCGGGCGCCATGACTCATGACATTCACATCATCGGCGGCGGCCTCGCCGGATCCGAAGCGGCGTGGCAATTGGCCGAAGCAGGCGTGCGCGTGAAGCTTTCCGAAATGCGCGGCAGCGGCGACATGACGCCGGCGCATCACACTGACAGTCTGGCCGAACTGGTCTGCTCCAACAGCTTCCGGTCCGACGATGCCGAAAACAACGCGGTTGGTCTGCTCCATGCCGAGATGCGCGCGCTCGGTTCGATCATCATGAGGGAGGGCGACCGTCACAAGGTACCGGCAGGATCGGCGTTGGCGGTCGATCGCGACGGTTTTTCGGCTGGCGTCACGGCGCGGCTGTCGGCGCATCCCAATATCACGATCGTCCGCGAACGGGTCGACGCGCTGCCGGAAGACGGTCTTGCGATCGTCGCGACCGGCCCGCTCACCGCTCCGGGCCTCGCGAGCAGCATTGGCGCGGCTACCGGCAGCGATGCACTCGCCTTTTTCGACGCGATCGCGCCGATCGTCCATCGCGACAGCATCGACATGGACACAGCCTGGTTCCAGTCGCGCTGGAACAAGGGCGACGGCAAGGATTACATCAACTGTCCGCTCGACAAGGAGCAGTATCACGCTTTCGTCCAGGCACTGATCGACGGCGAGAAGACCGAGTTTCGCGAGTGGGAAAAGGACACGCCCTATTTCGAAGGCTGTATGCCGATCGAGGTAATGGCGGAGCGCGGACCGGAGACGCTCCGCTTCGGACCGATGAAAGGCGTCGGTCTCGATGATCCTCGCACGGGGCGCTGGCCCTACGCCGTGGTCCAGCTGCGCCAGGACAATGCCATTGGCACCCTGTGGAACATCGTTGGGTTCCAAACCAAGCTGAAACATGCCGAGCAAGTCCGGCTGTTCCGCACGATTCCGGGCCTCGAAAACGCGGAATTCGCGCGGCTGGGCGGGCTGCACCGCAATACCTTCATCCGCTCGCCCGAATTGCTCGACCCGACGTTGCGGTTGAAGGCGCGGCCCAATATCCGCTTTGCCGGCCAAATCACCGGATGCGAAGGCTATGTCGAAAGCGCGGCGATCGGGCTGCTCGCGGGCCGTTTCGCGGCGGCGGAACTGAGTGGTGACGTTCTGCCACCGCCGCCGGTCGAAACCGCGCTCGGCGCGCTGCTCAACCATATCACCGGCGCTGCCGAAGCCGAAACCTACCAGCCGATGAACGTCAATTTCGGCCTGTTTCCACCCATTATCGGCCGCACGAAGAAGGCGGATCGCAAGAAGATGTACACCGAACGCGCCCGCTCCGCGCTTGCCGGCTGGTTAGCCGCCTAAGTTCTCGTATTTCTGTCGTCACCCCAGCGAAAGCTGGGGTCTCTGGCGGTGGCGCGATGCCGCTTGAGATCCCAACTTTCGCTGGGATGACGACTTATGGAAATGGATCGCTTTAAGAACGACGGCTTATTTTGTTCTCGACCTAGGAATCCTCCTCCCGATTATCCTCCGCCGGAGCCGACGCTGGCGCGGGTGACGTCGGGCGGCAATTGGCCCGCGGCTTCGACTTGCGCTTGACCGCCGTGGTGGCGAATTCGGCCGCGTTCATCGCACCCGACTTGTCCTTGTCGGCCAGCGCGAATTTTGTTTCGGCTTTCACTGCCCATTCGTCGAACGACAAGGTGCCGTTGTTGTCGACGTCGAGCTTGGCGAAGGCCTTGTGCCGGGCCATCAGATATTCGTCGCGAGTAATCGACCCGTTGCGATCCTTGTCATAGCGATCGAACCGTTTCTGCTCACGCGTGGCCGGCAACGCCTCGGGCACCGCAGGGCTGGTCGCCTGTCCATCCGGCGCCGCGGTTTCGGGCGCGACCGCCGGCATGGCGGCAAGCGTGGTCGCGGGCGGCGATCGCATCGCCTGCAACGTCATTCCCGCCACCACCAACAATATGCCGGCCGCCGCCCCCGCAAGATATCGCCACATCGTTCGATCCTCCTTTGAGCTCACGCTAGCGCGCAGGAAAGGCGGAGAAAACCGAATCCCTCCATCATGGTGCTATCTGCCGCTCAGGCGGAACCGCGCGAGTCTAAGGACGAATGTCGGCGGGATCGGCCCGCTCAGTTGCCGATCCGCGATTAGCGCCAGCGCCCCAAGCGCCCGGCCGTTCCTGCTCCAGCGCGACCGGCGGGCGGCCGTGAGCTTGGCCGCTGCCTCTTCCCGCGCCCGGCTCGCCAATGAGGGATCGCTGAGATTGGCGGCGAGGTCGGCCAGCGCCCACCCCTCACCCGCGTCGCCAACCGGATCATCCGCCGCCGCGCCGAGCGCCCCGCCAGCCATGATGAACAGCGCCCGACCTCGCAGGCGCGCATGCTCGTCGATCGACCCGTTTCCGATATCGCCCAGCAACGGCTCCCATGCGTCCACCGTTCCGCTGAGCGCCGATGCCTCGATTCCCAGCGGCAGGACCGCGGAGGCTAGGGATTGCAGCACGGGCTCGGCGGGCGCGCCGGACGCGTCGAGTCCCTGCAGCGCCTCGCGCCACCAGGCGAGCCGCATCTGCCCGACCAGCGGCTCGCGGGTCGTGCGCAAGACATTTCCCAGCGCAGCGTCGAGCGTGAACAGCGCGTCGAGCGCCGCGCGCGACCTGTTCGGGGCGTAGCTCAACGCGAGATCGAGCCAAGGATCGGTAACCATCGATGCACGCGGCGACACGCTTGCGATCATGGCAATGGTACTCGTCTATCCGGCTGGATTGCTCGGTGGCGCCAGCGATATGGCTCACCTCTGTGTCGTCAAGTCTCGACTTCAGCAATGCCCGTGAAGCGGGCGCTCTCGCGAGCCGCAAGACAATGGGCGCGCCGCGCTCATGTGCCCATGTTCTCCGAAAAACCGAACAAAGTGGCCATGAGATCGCCGATCTCATCCTGCGGCCACCCAGTCGATATTCGAATCCGCGCCTTCACTGAACCAGTCGAGCGGTTTGGAGGGCAGTTGAAAAGAGCTGCTGGAGAGCCGTGGTGATATTATCATTGGCCGTCACGGTTTGAACCAGCGGCGAACCGTTGATGCCCGTCGAAGCACAGCTTTGCAGCCCAGCGAGGACTTGATCTGAGCTTCCCGCATTGCCCGCCGGATAAGGCGAGGGAGGAGCCGGCAGGAACGGCGCCACGTTCGACTGCGACCAGGAGTCGCCGGCGAGCGATTCCGGGAGATATTGCGTGTAAAGGATCGCGATTTTGATCCCTTTCGCCTTGATGGCTGTGCATTGGGTGAGGTCGCTACTCCGCATCGGCCCAAAATAGCGTCCGCCGCCGTTCGGCTGGTCCAGCATGCCGTCTGAAATGATGAAGAGTATCTTTTGAGGTGTCGCTCCGGGCGCGCCGGTTCCCGCAGTCGGAATGGTATTCTTCATCACGGTGAGCATGTTGGTCATTTCAGTGGATTGATCGTTGTTGCTCGCGCCCTTGGTGGGCTGTGAGTTCTGCCACCAGTAATCATCAGCCGGAAACACCGAAGTAGCCGACCAACCGCTACCATAGTCTGCGACGTTAGTGAGGGAGTTGAGCGTTTTGACGGGCGAAGAGCCACCAGAGCGCGTCCAGTCGAAGGAGAACATCTGTGCCTGGTAGGTCACATGGTATTGGCTGGCCTGGTTCGCAGCGAAGGGGATCAGCTGCGATGCCGCTGAAACGACATCGTCCTTTCGCAAGGTGATGCTCGACGGACTACCGTATATCGCCCCATAATTATGAGTCAGCCAATAGCCGTCCGCCCAATATCCGGTATCGTAAACACTGCTGGTCGACGTTGGGGTTCCAGTGGTCGTCGTAGTAGTCGAGCTACCGCCGCTTACGGGCGTAGACACCTTCGTTGTAGTGGGAGTGGACGTCACCTTCTTGTATACGGTAGCGGGACCGGAGGTGCTGTCGGTAACCGTATAGGTGGTGACCGACACGGTCGTCACCGTTGTGTCGATATACTTCTGGTTGCTCCCGGATCCGGATGTCGTCCTCGTTGGCCCTGAAACGGACGTGGAAGTCGACGTCATGAGATTTCCTGAACTGTCGTAGACCAGATTCGCGGATGAATCCCAACGGTAGAATACGCTGTTCGTCGCCGATCCCGCGGTATAGTAACCGGTCGAGAGAAGGATATGCCGCTGCAGCGTATCCCTGATGTAGATGCTGTCTTGCTTTGGCATCTGCGCGTGACACGCAAATGCGCAGCCTTCCGTTTTCCACGGGGATTTCGTAGCCGCAATGATTTTGCTGACTCCATCAGAAGTTGCGGGCAAAAGCATTGAGGGCGAATTGTCCATCGCCAGATAAAAATCGACGTTAGGCGGCTGCGCAGCGCTTGCCGTGGATGTTCCCTTGATCGTCAGAGTTGGCGCGCCGAGGATGCCGCCGAAGACGTTTGTCGACTGGGCCGTGTAGCTTACGGTAGCTTTGCGAAGATAGCCCAGGGCGCCGCTACTGCCCGACGTACCGTCCAGAATCGTGGCCGTCACCTGCAGATCCTGGTAGCCGTTCAGCAAGTTTGCCTGCGCGTTGAACATCGCGTTTGCAGCAGATTTCGACTCTGCGTTGGATTGCAGAATCATGGAGGGTGCGACGGCCGCCAAGGCGGCAGCATCGGCAGCGGCATCCAACTGCGTCCGGAGGCTCATGGCGCGAGCATAATCGATACCGAAACCCACCGCGAAGGTCAGTGGAATGAGCGCGAATCCCGTGATCATCAGAACTCCTCCCCTTTTGTCGGCTTTCAGCCGAAGAAGGAGCCTGACCCAGGCGGCCGAAGCCGTCGCCGATAGGAATTTCCGCATCATAGGTGCACCTAGTAAAGACGAGGAACCATGTAGATGGTCTTCGCCAGTGTCGTGTTTTGCAGAGGGATGAAGCTGATCACCGGAGTGAAGTTGTAGGTAATCTTGCCCCTGTACAGCCACCCACCGGCAGTGCCGACCTGGGTCTTGTTGCTGTTACCGGGGGCAAGGTTTCCACACACGTTCGAGCCGTCCGGGGATGTCGGTATCATCGTCGAAGTGATCATGTTGGTCGGGATCGAAACGACGGTGTTCGCCGACTGAGCCTCGCTCGTCGGCAGCGTGCCTTCGACCTGATCAGGTGTCGCGTTGGCGACGGTGCTGCCGTCGGCGTTCTGCGTCTGGGCCTGGGTCCAGACCACATAGGCATGGGAAGCATCGCACACTCTGAGAAGCGAAATCTGCTCCGTCGCGACGTCGAGTTTGTAGGGCGACAGCACGACCGCACTGGCGCTGAGATAGGATTTGGCATTCGCGGTGGTCGGGTCGTTGTAGACGACCGTGGGAGACATTGTTCGGCTGACGAGATCGACCAGAGAACGGGTCGCGACCGTCACCTTGCGGTTGCACGCAATCATATCCGATAGGCAGCATCCGCCCATGTACAGGAGCAGAAGCACGGGCAAGGTGAACGCGAATTCGACTATCGCCACCCCGCTAGTATCTTGTGCGAGGCGCTTCAGCATGACGTCTGCGACGTGTTGCAGGTGTAGTTCTCGGTAGTGAACACCGAGGTCGCCACAAGTTGGCGATTGCTATTCGGCTGATTCGTCAGATCGAGGCCCAGCGGTCCCTTTCCCGTCGGCCACAGGTAAACCAGTTGCAGGACGACAATACGGTTCTGCCCGGCGCCGCTCGACTGATAATTATAGCCCGTGCCCGTCGAAATCAGGACACCGTTGCTGTCATAGGTGAACGTCGGCGCAGAGGCGTTGGACACGTTATAAGCGCTTGCGGTGGCAACGTTGACGGTGAGCCGCGAACACGAAAGCATCGACGGTAACAGGGGGGGCGTGCTGATCGCCTCGCCACTCGCTCCCGTGCCGGAAAAACCGTTGCAGATGGCGTTCTTGAAGTCGGTTGACGTCATGCCGACGTGGCCGTTGGTAAGTTGCGTCGTTTGAACCGCGCCGGTCAGCAGCAAACGCCCCGCGCTTTGGGCCGCCGTCTCGAGCATCTGCTGCGCCAAATAGATCATCATCGTGTACAAAATCGCGAGCAGCAGGGCCAGAAAGACGGGCCCGACTATGGCGAATTCGAGGGCGGAAACGCCTTTACGGTCGCGCAACAGGTTCGTGCCGAACCTGTAGACCCCTTTCAGCGCGCCATTGATCCCGCCCAACATCACCACGCATGCTCCCTCGCGGTTATTCTCCACCGCGAAGGTTGAAAATCCGTGAACGACGAGCAACGCGCGATGGGCGGGTCGAGGCTTGGAAAACGTGCAGCAGATCTATGACACTGCCGCCGTTCGGCGCAGTCACTGGCAACTGGCCCTGGGGCGCAAGAACGGCACCGGCTACGATTCGAGCTAGGCACGACGCCCACTACCGCGGGCACCACGGCGACCCTCGCCAATGCCGGCACCACCGTGAGGAGCAGCATGGGCGACACCGGCGCAACTGAATGCGCCGGGAGGATCGGGCGTGATGTGCGTACAGATCGACTATCTGACCGAACCGCTGTTCGGCATATGGCTGACCAGCCCGGCGCGCACCCATTACGTCGCGACGTTCATCGCCCGCGACCGGCGCGACTTCAGCCAGATCTACAACCCGTCGCCGACCGCGACCCGGGTGACCTGCGACAAATATACAACTTGATCGTCCAAATATCACCGATTGCCGCAGCGAGCCGCTAAAGATCAGTCATTTGGCACGAGAATTTCGTGAAAAGAGGTTGATCGCCGCAGCGCAGCAAGGCAGTCTTCATCTCATAACAGGCAAAAAAGGGGGCCTTTTATGCTGAAAATCTCGCTGCGCGCGTCGAGCGCGTTGTGTTCGGTCGCATTTCTTGGGCTGGCAGGGGCATCGCCGGCATGGGCGCAGACCGCGCCTACGGGCGACCAGCCATCCGTAGGCGAAGTGACGCCGCAGGCTTCCGCCGATACCTTACCGCCGTCGTCTGACAAGAAAAAGGAAGACGATTCCAAGGAAATCATCGTAACCGGGTCGCGCATCAAGCGCAGCGCCTTCAACAGCTCTTCCCCGATCGCGGTGATCGATCCCGAACTCGCGGAAAAGCGTGGCGTGATGGACACTGCCGAACTGCTGCAGTCCTCACCGATCGCCTCCGGCTCGGCGCAGGTGACCAGCGCGATCTCTTCCAATTTCGTGACCGACGGCGGCCCTGGCGCGTCTACTATTTCGCTGCGCGGGCTTGGCGCTAATCGCACCTTGGTGCTGCTCAATAGCCGCCGGGCCGGCCCCGCGGGTACTCGAGGCGCGGTGTCGTCATTCGACCTCAACGTCTTGCCGCAATCGATCATATCTTCGGTACAGATCGAAAAGGACGGCGCGTCGTCGGTCTATGGGTCGGACGCCGTAGCAGGCGTCGTCAATATCCTCACCAAGACCAAGACCAATGGTCTCGAGCTTTCTGCCTCGGGTAACGTCTCCCAATATGGCGGCGGGGACCAATACCGCATCAGCGGTGCCTGGGGTAAGGAATGGGGCGGTCCCAACGCCGGCCACATCATGCTCGCGGCGGACTATTACCACCAGGTCGAACTCGCCCAGGGTCAGCGTCGTTACCTCGACTGCCCGGAAGACTATGTTTTCAGCAAGAGCGGTACCCGCCAAGACCTGGTCAATCCGGTAACGGGCCGCAACCGCTGCACTCAGCTCAGCTGGGGGCAGGTGTATCTATACGACTATAGCGGCGCCAGCGTGCGCACCGGCCGAGGTGGCTATTCTTACGGCAATGAGAACCTTGGCGCCTACGTGCCGAACCTCAGCCCGGCGTTCGCCACCGGCGACTTCGGCGTGCCGAGCAATTTCTACATGATGGGTTACAATCCCGCCTCGGCGTCGATCGACCATCTCTATAATCCGCTTTACGGCGCAGCCACGGTCATTCCCGACACCAAGCGCCTGACCTTTTACGGTGATGCATCGATCAAGCTCGGCGATCATATCGAGCTCTATGCCGAAGGTTTGTGGAACCGTCGCAAGACTTACCAGAACGGTTTCCGGCAATTCTGGGATTACATGTACACGGAGGATTGGGGCGGTCCGCCATCGGGCTTCACCGGTTCAGGTGTCCTAAGCCCGACGCCGATCACCGACTGGTCTGACAGTTCACAGAAGGTGACCTATTGGCGCGCCGTCGGCGGCGCCCGTGGCGACTTCGGCGAGTTGTTCAAGAGCTGGACCTGGGACACTTTCGTTCAGTACAGCAAGTCGGTCGGCCTCTATAACAGCGACCAGATTTACAACGATTCGGTCAAACAGCAGACAAATTATGGACTTGGCGGCTCCTGCACCAGTGCTGATCTGACGTCGGTCCGTAAGGTTGGCTGCCTGCCGATCAACTGGACTGATCCTGCCTTCCTGGCGGGGATCTTCACACCTGCGCAACGCAACTATCTGTTCGGCTATGAAACCGGCAAGACGGTCTACAAGCAGCTGAACGTCGAATTCTCGGCGACTGGCAATTTGTTCAAGCTGCCGGCGGGCAACGTCGCCGCCGCAGTCGGCTTGGCATGGCGTCGGGATTCGATCTTCGACCGGCCGGGCGACATCACCTATGCGCTCAAGGCGGGTGCCAATCCCGCCCTCGCGAGCTCCTATACCAACAACAGCTGGGGCAATACCTCGTCGGGCATAACCGCCGGCCATCAGATCACCAAGGAAGCGTTCGCCGAAATCGACATTCCGATCATTTATAACACGCCCTTCATCCAGGAATTCGGCATTTCGGGATCGGTACGCGTCACCAACTCGACCGCCACCCGAGATTCGAACGGGCTGCTTTACCCCGACCCCGCCAACCCCGGCCAGAACATCCCGCAGAAGCTGACGTCATTCAGCGACAACGGCAACATCACCTACAAGGTCGGTGCAAATTGGAAGGTGAACGACTGGCTGAGATTCCGCGGCACGTGGGGCACGTCCTACCGTGCACCAGCGCTGTTCGAGAATTTCCTCGCCGATCAATCGAGCTTCGTTTCGCAACGCGCGATCGACCCGTGCATCAACTATGGGGCCCCCGGCAGCACGACGCCGGCGATCGTCCAGAAGAACTGCGCCGCGGCCGGCATTCCGGGCAATTATACCGGTGGCGCAGCGACGGCGACCGTCCTAACGGGCGGCGGCGTTGGCGTGGTTCATGCCGAAACTTCGACGGCGAAGACGGCAAGTATCATCCTGACGCCGAGGTTCGGTTTCCTCCCGAGCACGCGGATCAACCTCGCGGTCGACTATTTCAACATCGAGGTGAAGGGCGAAATCAGCCAGTTGGGGGCCGCGAACATCGTCTACGGCTGCTATAGCTCGAATTTCTACCCGACCGATCCGCTTTGCAGCCTGTTCACGCGCCAGACGACGGCACCGGTCAATGCGATCTCTGTCGTTCACGACAGCTTCATCAACGTGAACCGTCAGGCGAACGAGGGCGTCGATGTCACCGCCAACCTGTCACAGGATATGGGCAATTGGGGCAAGCTCGACTTTACCGCCGAGATGACGTGGCAGATCAAGGACACGCGCGCGCTCTATTCGGGGACCGAACAGGACCTAAATACGCGCATCGGAGATCCGCGATGGACCGGCGCCTTCAACCTGCAATGGTCGAAGGGAACCTTCTCGGTCTATTACGGCCTCAACGTCATCGGCAGCGCATCCGACCTGAACGAATATATCAGGGACGGCGGGTCAGAATGCTATGCGGCGGGCGCCAGCGTAATCTTCCCGGCCGGCTATTGCGAAAAGCTGCGGGTCAGCCCGGTGTTCTATCACAGCATCTCGCTGACCAAGAAGCTGCCGGGTGTGGAGATCACGATGGGCGTGACCAATCTGTTCAACACCAAGCCGCCGCGCGTTTCCGTCTACAATAATGGCGAAACGACGATACAGGGTCAAAGCGTGTTCTCATCGCAATATGACCTGATCGGACGCCGCGGCTTCGTCACGGTGAAGACGCACTTCTGATCGCGGATCGCGACACATCATTCCCGGGGATGCCGGTTCGCGCCGGCTCCCTGGGCTTGCCGCCCGCGACATTCAACGGCAGACCGGACGGGAGCCGGATCGATCCGACCCGAAGGCCGGCAGAGGAAATCGCATGCCCATCGTCCGGATGACTCCTGACACGCTCAACGACGAAAACCGGAAGTTCGAGCAGACGCCACTGCGCCAGACTTTATTCCTCAACAGCGTACCCAAATGCGGAAGCCATCTGCTCCGCAACATCATCCGGATGTTCGTGCCGGTCGAACAGCAATATAACGAACAGTTCCTTCAGTGGGCCAATCTCGGCCAGCATCTGAGGGCGCTCGATCCGAAGCGTCCGCAAGTCAGCTGGGGCCACCTGTTCTTCGCCGACAACTCGGCGATGGAACTGGCCGGCGCGCGCAAGATCTTGCTGGTGCGCGATCCCTATTCCTGGGTGCTTGCCCGCGCGCGCTTCTTCCTGTCCGACGAATTCAGCGGCAATGTCGACCGGCTGAAGAGCGGCGAGTTGAAGCTCGAGGAACTCCTCAACCTGATGATCTTCGGCATCTACGAAAAAGCCCCGCCGATGTACGACATCTTCACCAACAATGCAGTGGCGTGGCTGGGCACCGGTGTGCATCTGGTGCGGTATGAGGATCTGGTGCGCCACTTGAAGGCGCTTGATGGCCGCGACGCCGAATATTTCTTCGCAACGTTGCTGGAGGCCAGCGGTATCGCGATGCCGACCGACTGGCGTGAGCGCGTGCGAATCGGAGCGGACCGCAAACAGAGCGGCACCGCGCGCGAAAACCTGCGAGGGATCGAGGTGGATTTCCCCGACGAACTGCCCGACACGCAGAAGCGGCTGGTCGATTTCGCGGCGCCGGGACTGCGCGCGATCCTCGGCTACGTCTGAGACTGAGCGGAATAGCTAATACGAAAAGGGCGGCCCGCATGGACCGCCCTTTCCTTATTGGCTGATATTCTCGATCAATACCGATAATGGTCGGGCTTGAACGGGCCTTCGACCGGCACGCCGATATAGTCGGCCTGCTTCTGGGAGAGCTTGGTCAGCTTCACGCCGAGTTTCTCCAGGTGCAGTTCGGCGACCTTCTCGTCGAGATGCTTGGGCAGGACGTAGACGTCGTTCTTGTACTCGTCGGCTTTGGTGAACAGCTCGATCTGCGCCAGCGTCTGGTTGGTGAACGACGAGGACATCACGAACGACGGATGGCCGGTCGCGTTGCCCAGGTTCACCAGGCGGCCCTTGGACAGGATGATGATCTGCTTACCGTCGGGGAACTCGACCAGGTCGACCTGCGGCTTCACTTCGGTCCATTTGTAGTTCGACAGC
>NZ_BCYZ01000058.1 GCF_001598455.1 Sphingomonas pruni NBRC 15498 | reverse complement strand
CAGCCGCACAGCGGCGAGGACGGGACATTTCCCCTCCACCATCGCTGCGCGATGGTCCCCCTCCCCATTTTCAATGGGGAGGAATTATGACCCGCCACTTCCTGAATCTCGCCGATGCCGGTCCGGACGGCGTCGCGGCGATCCTCGCCGATGCGCTCGATCGCAAGGCCGCGCGCGCGGGCTGGCCCAAGGGCAAGGTGGATGCCGACGCTCCGCTCGCCGGGCATGTGCTGGCCATGGTGTTCGAAAAGAACTCGACCCGTACACGGGTCAGCTTCGATATGGCGATCCGTCAGCTCGGCGGAACGAGCATCGTGATGGATGCCGGCCAGATGCAGCTTGGTCGCGGCGAGACGGTGGCCGACACCGCGCACGTCCTGTCGGGCTATGTCGACGCGATCATGATCCGCACCGACGATCACGCCAAGGTCGAACAACTCGCGGCGCATGCCAGCGTGCCGGTGATCAACGGCCTGACCGATTATTCGCATCCGTGCCAGATCGTCGCCGACCTGCAGACGGTGATCGAGGCGGGCTATGCGCTGCCGGGGCTCAAGGTCGCCTGGCTGGGCGACGGCAACAACGTGCTGACGTCGATGATGGAGGCCGCTGGGTTGATGCAGTTCGACCTAGTCGCTGCTTGTCCGCAGGGCTTTCAGCCGACCGACGATGACGTCGCGCTGGCTCAGGGGCGGGCGACGATAGTCGGCAACGCGCGAGAGGCGGTAGAGGGCGCCGACATCGTCGTTACCGATACCTGGATTTCGATGGGTCAGCAGCACGCCGAAACCAAGCTTGCCGCGATGATGCCGTTCCAGGTGACGAGCGAGCTGATGGCGGGCGCCAAGCCGGGTGCGAAGTTCCTCCATTGCCTGCCGGCGCATCGCGGCGAGGAAGTCACCGCCGAGGTGATTGATGGGCCGCAATCGCTGATCTGGGCCGAAGCGGAGAACCGGCTGCACGCCCAGAAAGCGATCCTGCGTTGGTGCTTCGGGCAGATCGGTTGATCGCGGCGGGCGATGCCCCCATCTACGTCGTCCCGGTGAGAGCCGGGGATCTCAAGCAACCGGATGCGCCCGTTGCGGCAAGAGGTGCCAGCTTTCGCTGGCATGACGGAGTAGTGCAGTGACCGACCACATCGAGCTCGACCAGACGATCGGCTTTACCATTCCCGCTCGCCATGCGCGCGGCCGGTTGGTGCGCCTGGGACCGGTGCTCGACGAAATCCTTGCTGCGCATGCCTATCCGCCCGCGATCGAACGGTTGCTCGCAGAGGCGCTTACGCTGACCGCGCTGATCGGCTCGACGCTCAAGGATCCATCGGGGCAACTTACCATCCAAGCGCAGACGCAAGCCGGCGTGGTGAAGCTGTTGGTGTGCGATTATCGCGGCGGCGACTTGCGCGGCTACGTCCAGTTCGATGCCGACCGTCTGGCCGAGGCACCCGAAGAGCCGACTCTGTTTGCCTTGTTCGGCGAGGGATATCTGGCGATCACCTTCGATCTGGCGGAAACCGGCGAACGTTATCAGGGCATCGTGCCGCTCGACGGCGAAACATTGGCCGAAGCCGCGGAAAGCTATTTCGCTCAATCGGAACAGATCCCGACGCTGATCAATTTCGGCGTGACGCGCGATCCTGCCGGCCATCACGTCGCCGGCGGGCTATTGCTCCAGCATTTGCCCGAAGGCGAGATCGGGCGCGAGCGGCTGCATGTGCGCCACGACCATCCCGAGTGGGAGCATGTCGCGATCCTCGGGCGGACGATGGGGGCCGACGAACTCACCGATGCTGCGATCCCGCTGGAGACCCTGATCTGGCGCCTGTTCAACGAAGAAGAGGAAGTGCGCGTACAGACGCGTTCCGATTTCCGTAAGGGATGCCGGTGCGATGCCGCATATATCGCGGGCGTGCTTGCGAAATTCACGAACGAGGATCGGCGCGAGATGGCCGACGAGCACGGCATGATTCATGTCGATTGCGCATTCTGTGCGAAGTCGTTTCCGGTTCCGGCGGAATCCGCCGCCCTATAGTTGTAACACTGCCCGTCCATCGCCACATTTGAATGGCACAGGAGTGGGCATGGGGAAGGGGACGATCATCTTGGCCGCGTTTGCGGCTCTGGCGGGGCTGGGCGCCGGTGTGGCGGTAGCGGCGGGCCCGATCGTGCTCGACCGGCTAGCGCTCGGGCAATGGCAATTGCACGAGATCGGCAGGGCCGACACGCCGCGTCTGATGTGCGTGCACAACCCCTTGCAGATGGTCCAGTTGTTCCACCCCGCTGTGCAATGCACACGCTTTACTATCGACGATGCGCCCGATCACGTCACGATCCATTATACCTGTCAGGGCCGCGGCTATGGCCGCACGACGATCACGCTGGAAAATCCCTCTCTGATTCGCCTCGACACCCAAGGCATCGATCCCGCAGGGCAACCGTTCGACATGGTGTATGAGGGGCGGCGTACAGGCGCTTGTGCGCCCTCTGCAGTCCGTTAAGCCCGCGTTTAGGGTCCATGGCGTATAGGAAAAGGGTGCTCTTCGGGCACGCTTTCCTCCCTGAAAGACGCTGGAAGCGTCCAGACTGGGCCGCCGCGAGGCGGCCCTCTTCTTTTGGTGTGTATTTCGTCTCGTGCTTGCGAGACGGAGCCTAACCTCCTAGCTGCCGCCCGATCATGGAAAATACATCGCCTTTGGCGGTCGCGCTGATCTCGGGCGGCCTCGATTCAATGGTTGCTGCGGCCTCGATGAAGGCAGCGGGCTACCGCCTGCTCGCGCTTTCGATCGATTATAACCAGCGTCATCAGGTCGAACTGGCGGCCGCGCGGCGCATTGCGACCACCTTGGGGGCCGAGCGCCATGTCGTGTTGCCGCTAGATCTTCGCGCGTTCGGCGGCTCGGCGCTGACCGCGGAGATCGACGTTCCCAAGCAAGGCGTCGGCGCCGACATTCCCATCACCTATGTGCCCGCCCGCAACACGATCTTCCTCAGCCTGTCGCTCGGTTGGGCGGAGGCAGCGGGCGCGCGTGACCTGGTGATCGGCGTCAATGCGCTCGATTATTCGGGCTATCCCGATTGCCGCCCCGAATTCGTCGCCGCGTTCGAGGACATGGCGGCACTGGCGACAAAAGCGGGCGTGGAGGGGGACCGTTTCCGTGTCCACGCGCCGCTCCAGCACATGAGCAAGGCGGATATCGTACGCGAAGGCACACGGCTGGGGCTCGATCTCGGGATGAGCTGGTCGTGCTACGACCCGGCGCCAGGGGGAGTGCATTGCGGTCTGTGTGACAGTTGTCGGTTGCGCGCCAAAGGGTTCGAGGAAGCCGGCATTCCCGACCCGACCCGCTACGCCGCCTGACGATGAGCTACGCGGTCAAGGAGATGTTCCTCACGCTCCAGGGAGAGGGCGTGAATGCCGGCCGGCGCGCCGTGTTCGTCCGCTTTGCCGGGTGCAATCTATGGTCGGGGCGCGAACGGGACCGGGCGGCCGCGATCTGCCGGTTCTGCGACACCGATTTCGTCGGCACCGATGGCGAGGGCGGCGGCCGGTTCGCCGACGCCGCTGCGCTGGCCGAGGCGGCAGCAGGCTTCTGGGGTGAGGGGCGTAAGGAGCGATTCTGCGTGCTCACCGGCGGCGAGCCGATGCTCCAGGTCGATGACGCGCTGGTCGATGCGCTGCATGCGGCCGGTTTCACCATCGCGATCGAAAGCAACGGTACGCTGGCCGTGCATCCTGGAATCGACTGGATCTGTATCAGCCCCAAGGCTGGCAGTGCGGTCGTCCAGCGATCGGGCGACGAACTGAAACTGGTCTGGCCTCAGCCGGGAACCGATGTCGATGCGCTGGAGTCCTGGGATTTCGCCCATCTTCTCGCGCAACCGCTCGACACCGGATCGGCCGAAGGCAATGCCGCGAGCGAGGCCGCAGCCATCGCGTTGGTCATGGCCCGGCCGCGCTGGCGCCTGACGCTCCAGGCGCACAAGCGGCTTGGCTTACGCTAGAGCGTGTGACGTGAGGCCTTTAACTTAGCGCCGTTTTTTCTTGGCGCTGCTGCCGCAATAGGCTGCGTTATAGCGTCCCTTGCGCCAGCAGTCGGGCTGGAAGTCCGGCAGGAACAGATAGGTGCGCGCGTAGAAGGCGCGCGGAAATTGCTGCTCGCCATAGGGGATCAGGCTGTTGCGCAGCTCGCCCATATAACGTGTGGCGACGTCACCCAACTGGCCGCGCGGTGCGAAGATCACTTCGCGACCGATCTTGCTCGCGGTCTGGCAGAAGCCATATTGCGCGGCGACGGTGGCGAAGGCCGAATAGGTGCGCGTGCTGAACCGATCGAACGCGCTCTGGCCGGCGGCCTTGGTTTTGGCGCTGCGAACGAAATAGCCGTTGATCGTGTCCAGCGAGCTTTTGAGCTCAGCCGTATGGTCGTGCAGCATCGCGTTGTAATTATCGACCGTGAGCAGCATCGGTGCGAAATCGCATTGCAGTGCCGCGACGTTGAGGGCGGCGCGCAGATTCCACACTAGTCCGGCGCGGACCTCCGTCGGCGTTGCGCCCGGCATGGGCATGCCCATTTCCGGCTCGACACCAGTTACTGCAGCACTGCTGAAATCGTAGGATTTCAGGAAAAATTGCGCCGATGCCGGTGATCCGGCGAACAAGCCGGCGGCAAGCGACAGGCCTGCCATGATACGCACGATCGTCATCCTCGTCCCTTCTCGCGCCCCCTGCGCCGACACTTTCCTACGGTGATTTTCCCGCGTGCCCAAGAGGTTTCCGCGTGTTTAGTTCCGCTGAATATGCGTACGAATCGAAAGGGGCCGCCCGACGAACGGACGGCCCCCTCGATACCTAACCATCCGCCCGAAAGCGGACGACCAGACGAATTACATCGTCGTGTTGGTCGTCGTCGTGGTCGTGGTGTCGTTCGACATCATGTCGGTGCTGTTCATGGCGCCGCCGTCGACCGCAGTCATGTTGTCGGTGGCGGTTTCGTCAGTGACGTTCATGTCGGTGACATTGGTGGTGGTTTCGGTCTTGCTGCAGGCCGAAACCGCCAGGGCGGCGCCCGCGATCATGGTGCCGATCACGGCCTTCGAGATGAAAGAACGCATTTGGAAGCTCCCTAGATAGTGGATTTGGTCGGCTTTTCCGGCCTTATCACCCAAATCGAGGGGGACATTAGACACTAATCCGAAGTTGCTCAAGCCGCTTTTCGTGCGCGGAAAGTGCGTCGAGAAAGTCGGGCAGGTGACGCGCTAATTCGGCGTCAAATGCCTCAAACGAAATGGTTTTTCCAAGCGCTGCCGCACTGGTCACGGCATAGTCGGGCAGGCCGCAGGGTACGATTCCGCCAAAATGTGCGAGATCAGGATCTAGGTTGATCGCGAAGCCATGCAGCGTCACCCACCTTTTCACGCGCACCCCGATCGCGCCGATCTTTGCCTCCTCGGCGCCATGTCCGGTCCAGATACCGACGCGTCCCGATTCGGTCCGCGCCTCTATCCCAAAACCGCCCAGCGTCGCGATCAGCCAGTGTTCGAGCTCATGAATGAAGCATCGAACGTCTCGTCCGCGTCGGTTGAGGTCCAGCACTAGATAGCCGACGCGCTGGCCGGGGCCATGATAGGTGTAGCGGCCGCCGCGTCCGGTCTGCACGACGGGAAAGCGCGGATCGATCAGTTCGGCGGGATCGGCGCTGGTGCCGCCGGTATACACCGGCGGGTGTTCGAGCAGCCAGACGAGCTCGCGCGCATCGCCGGCAGCGACGGCGGCGGCGCGCGCCTCCATCGCGGCCAGGCTTTCGGCATAGGGCACCTGCTCGGTCGAGACGCGCCATTCGATATCGGCGGGGATCATCGCGCGGGGCTACTCCTGCGCGCCGACATGGCGCAAGTCGCCGCCTGCCATAAGATGCTTGGGCGAGGGCGTTGCCAGTCGTGAGCACACGCCCTAGTCAGGCGTCCTCGGACCGGCGACAGGGCTGGCAGGTGGGGAATCGGGGGCCGCATATGGTCAATATGGGAAACGTCTGGGATCGTACCACCGAGTTCCTCAGCGATAATCTGGGTGCGGTGGTTCCGATCGCTTTACTGACGATCTTCGTGCCGCAATCGATATCGGGTGCGATCAAGCTCGCCGGTGCCGCGGTCGCGCCGGGGCTGGGGCAAGCCATCATGCTGGCCTTGCTGCTTCCGATGCTATGGGGCCAGCTCGCCATCGCCGCGCTGGCGCTGCGGCCCGATGCCGGACGCAGCGTGGCGCAATCGGCCGCGACCCGCCATTTCCTCCGATATCTATTGGCCATATTGATCCTGTTCGCCGTGCTCGTCCTGCTGTTCCTGCCGATTGTCCTCGCCCTGGTCGCAAGTGGTGTCGACCTTGCCGCCCTGACCAGCGCGACCGCTGGCCCGAAACCCGATATCTCGCCGGCCATGGCCGGGTTCATCGGTCTTTACGGGCTCGCCTGGCTGATCCTCGCCGTATTCGTGTCGGTCAGGTTCAGCACCTTGCTCGTCGCCGTGGTCGCGGCCGAAGGCGGCGTGGTCGCCGCGTTGCGGCGGTCGTTCGCGCTCAGCCGGGGAATCGCCTGGAAGCTGCTTGGCGTCGTGCTGCTGTTCGGACTGGTCGTCGGCGTCGCGTCGATCGCGGTGACGTCGGTGTTCGGGACCCTGTTCCGCTTTCTCGACCCCAGCGCCGGGCCGTTCTCCATCGGGTCGATCATCGTCGCGATCCTCGGCGGGCTGGTGACGACGGCTTATTATGTCGTCCAGTCGAGCTTCATGGCCAAAGTCTATCTGGCGGCGACGTCGGCACGCGAGGTCGTGTGAAGGTCACTTTTCCTGCTTTGATGCGCGATGCCTGGCGATTGTGGCGGCGCGATTGGGATGTGCTGACGGCGGTGGCGGGGCTGTTCGTCTTCCTGCCTGCGCTGGCGATGGCGATGTTCATCCCCGACATGCCGACGCCGCCTGCGGCAGGCGAAGCCGTGCCGGGTTCGGTCACGATGACGGCCTATGAACAAGGTCTCACGCAGTGGATGCTCAATTACGGCGGCTGGCAGATCGCCGCGCAGGCCGTCGTTTTGTTCGGCCAGTTCGCGATCGTCGCCTTGTACCTGGCGGGTGATCACCCGCCGGCGGGCAAGGCGCTGATGGCGGCGGCGCGACGTTACCCGCTATTGCTGCTCGCCGGCTTGATCATTGCCGTACCGATCGCGGCTGCCCTGGTGCTGGCCCAGGCATTGCCGTTGCTGATGGCGGCGTTTTTCGTGATCGTCTTCTGGGTGTTGGCGCGCACGATCGCGCTGGCGCCGACTCTGCTGGCGGAAGCGCCCGTCGGTGCCTTGCGGGCGATCACCCGCAGCCTGCATTTGACCCGCGGCAACACGCTTGCGCTCGCTGCTTCGGTGATGACCGTGATCCTGGCGATGACGATCGCGACCTGGCCATTCGAGCAGATCGACGCCTGGATGGTGGCGCACGCGCCGAATCCGATCGCGCGCTCGCTAGTCGACGCGATCGCCGCGGCGATCACCGGCCTGGGCGGTATCGCCATGGCGCTGGTTCAGGTCGCCGCATACCGTCGACTCAGGACCAGGTAGCGATTGGCGGCAGGCTCATCAGGATCGCGTCGATATTGCCGCCGGTCTTGAGGCCGAACAACGTTCCGCGGTCATAGACCAGGTTGAATTCGGCGTAGCGGCCGCGCCACTCGCGCATCGCGGCCATGTCGGCGTCGGTAAACGCGTCGCCCATCCGTCGCCGCACGATCCGCGGAAAAGCGTCCAGGAACGCGCGGCCGACATCCTGGGTGAAGGCGAAATTGGTGGCGAAATCGCCTTCGAGATGATCGTAGAAGATTCCGCCGACGCCTCGATGCACCTTGCGATGCGGGATATAGAAATAATCGTCGGCCCATTGCTTGAAGCGCGGATAATGGCCGGGATCGTGGCGATCGCACGCGGCCTTGAGCGTTGCGTGGAAGTCCGCGGTGTCCGCCGCCACGGGCAATGGCGGGTTGAGGTCGGCGCCGCCGCCGAACCAACGCTTGGTGGTCACCAGGAAGCGCGTGTTCATATGGACGGCGGGAACGTGCGGATTGGCCATGTGCGCGACCAGGCTGATTCCGGTCGCGAAGAAGGTGGGGTCCTCGGCCGCGCCGTGGATCGTCTTGCCGAACTCGCCCTCGAACGCGCCGCCTACGGTCGAGACGTTGACGCCGACTTTCTCGAACACCTTTCCCTTCATCACGCCGCGCACGCCGCCGCCACCATCCGCGCCCGACGGATCGACGCGGTCCCAGGGCGTATAGTCGAACCGCGCATCGGACCCGGCCTCGCGCTCGATCGATTCGAATTCGGCGCAGATCAGGTCGCGGAGCTGCTCGAACCACTGTCTCGCGGTCGCCTGTTCGACGTCCAGCTCCTTCATTCGGGCCATCCCTTCGTCTGTCGTAACGCTTCGCCGACCGCGATGGCGGCGGAAATCGCAACGTTCAAGGACCGAAAGCCGGGCCGCATCGGAATCATGACCCGGAGATCGGCGCGATCATGGACCGATTGCGGCACGCCCGCGCTCTCCGATCCCAGCAGCAGGATATCGTCCGGTTCGAATTCCGCCGCATCGAGCCGCACTGCGCCCAAGGTGGACAAAAGGACGATGCGCCCGGCCGCTTGCGCTTCAAATGTCCCCCAGTCGGCGTGGCGCGTGACCTCGGCCTGCGCGGCATAGTCCATTCCGGCGCGCGCCAAGGCGCGGTCGGAAAAGGCGAATCCCATCGGTTCGATCAGATCTACGGGCACGCCGAGACAGGCCGCCAGGCGCAAGATGGTGCCGACGTTTCCGGCGATGTCGGGCTGGTGAAGGGCGATGCGCATAAAAACCCGTTGGCAAAGCGGCATGCCCGTGTCTATCAGGCGCGCAACTTCCGTGGGGACGGAAGGGTTCTGGCGGGCGCGCGGCCTCCTAAAAGGCTGGTTCCCCGAGCGTTCCGCCGCCGGATTTGAAGTGCAAGGGCAGGTGAATGGCGACCGACGACAACAACGATCCGCAGGGTGAGTCGCCCAACGATCCGCGCCGCCGCGACTTTTTGAATATTGCCGCCGTGGCGTTTCCCGCCACCGCGGGCGCTGTCGCGGTGCTCTTTCCGCTGGTCAACCAGATGAGCCCGTCGGCCGACGTTCTCGCGGAATCGACCACCACGGTCGATCTGTCGAAGATCCAGCCGGGCCAGGGCGTCATCACGACGTTCCGCAAACAGCCATTGTTCGTGCGCAACCTGACGCCGAAGGAAGTCGCCGAGGCCAATGCGGTGCCGCTGTCGGAGCTGCGCGATCCCGAAACGCTCGAGAAGCGGACCCAGCCGGGGCATGAGAACTGGCTGATCACGCTCGGCGTCTGCACCCATCTGGGCTGCATCCCGCTCGGCATCAATGAGGGCGACAATCGCGGCAAGTTCGGCGGATATTTCTGCCCGTGCCACGGGTCGCAATACGACACGGCGGGCCGCATCCGTCAGGGACCGGCGCCGAAGAACCTCTTCGTGCCGCCGTACAAGTTCACGTCGCCGACCGCGATTCTGGTCGGCTGAGGGGGGTAGAAGAAGATGAGTTTCCCCTGGGCCAATCACTACGAGCCGAAACAGCCGTTCATGCGCTGGCTCGATGAGAAGCTGCCGTTGCCGCGCCTGGCATATAACGCCGTGGGCGCGGGCTATCCGGTGCCGCGCAACCTCAATTATTTCTGGAATTTCGGCGTGCTCGCCGGCGCCGCGCTGGCGATCCAGATCGTCACCGGCATCGTGCTGGCGATGCATTATCACTCCGACGCCGCGACGGCTTTCTCGTCGATCAACGGCACGATCATGCGCGACGTCAATGCCGGCTGGTTCCTGCGCTATGCGCACGCCAACGGCGCGTCGATGTTCTTCATCGTCGTCTACACGCACATCTTCCGCGGTCTCTATTACGGATCGTACAAGGCGCCGCGCGAGATGGTGTGGCTGCTCGGCGTGGTCATCTTCCTGCTGATGATGGCGACCGCGTTCATGGGGTACGTGCTTCCCTGGGGCCAGATGAGCTTCTGGGGCGCACAGGTCATCACCGGCTTCTTTTCCGCGATCCCCGGGATCGGCGAGACGATCCGCGTATGGCTGCTCGGCGGCTACGCGCCGGACGATGCCGCGCTCAACCGCTTCTTCTCGCTCCATTACCTCCTGCCGTTCGTGATCGCGGCGGTCATCATCCTCCACATCTGGGCGCTGCACATTCCGGGGTCGGGCAACCCGACCGGTGTCGACGTCAAGGGTGAGCAGGACACGGTGCCGTTCCATCCTTATTATACGGCGAAGGACGGCTTCGGACTGGGCATCTTCCTGCTGCTGTTCGCAGCGTTGATCTTCTTCTTCCCGGACATGCTGGGCCATCCGGACAATTACATCGCGGCGAATCCGTTGCAGACGCCGGCGCACATCGTCCCCGAATGGTATTTCTGGCCGTTCTACGCGATTCTGCGCTCGTTCACTTCGGACTTCATCCTGCCGGCCAAGCTGTGGGGCGTGCTCGCGATGTTCGGGTCGATCCTGCTGCTGTTCTTCCTGCCGTGGCTCGACTCATCGCCGATCCGCTCGAACAACTACCGGCCCAAGGCGCGGATCGCTTTCTGGGTGCTCGTCCTCGACGTGCTGATCCTGGGCTATTGCGGCGGTTCGCCCGCCGATCCGCTCTACGTGATCGTCGCACAGGTCTGCTCGGCTTACTACTTCCTGCACTTCCTTGTGATCCTGCCGTGGATCGCGCGGACGGAGCGGCCGGTGGCGTTGCCGAATTCGATCACCGAGGCGGTGCTGGCGGGCAAGGGCGGGACGAGCCCGGCCGAAACCGCGCTGGCGCACTGAGCGAGCTATAGGGGATATACGAGAAATGGTTCGCTGGATTGCAGCTTTGGTCGGGTTGGCGTTTGCGGGCGTGCTCGCGATCGCACTGGTCATCACCGTGTCGGGCGTCGTGTCCGACAGCACGCCCAAAATCTGGACGGGCGCGCCGAAATCGGCCGAGACCGAGTTCCACAAGCATCCGCGCGATGCTGGGTTGAGCTCGGCCGGCGTGTTCGGCAAGTTCGACAAGCAGCAGCTGCAGCGCGGCTTCCAAGTCTACAAGGAAGTCTGCTCGGCGTGCCACTCGCTCAAATATGTCGCATTCCGCGACCTCGCCGGGCTCGGCTATAGCGAAGGCCAAGTGAAGGCGATTGCTGCCGGTTTCGACAACATTCCGTCGGTCAATCCGGACACCGGTGAGGCCGCGACTCGCAAGGGCGTGCCTGCCGACCATTTCCCGCTGGCGTTCGCCAACGACATCGCGGCGCGGGCCGCCAACAACAACGCGATCCCGCCCGATCTCAGCTACATGACGCGCGCCCGCCATGGCGGTGCCGACTATGTCTATTCGCTGCTGACCGGTTATCAGGATCAGCCGGCGGCGCTGTTGAAGGAATTCCCGGAGGCCAAGACGCCCAACGGGCTGCACTTCAATCCGTATTTCGCGAACCTCAACATCGCGATGCCGCCGCCGCTCCGCTCGGAAGGTCAGGTGCAATATTCCGACGGCACCAAGCCGACGGTCGACAATATGGCGCGCGACGTGGCCGCCTTCCTGACTTGGACCGCCGATCCCAATCTGGAGACGCGGCACCAATATGGCTTCATGGCAGTGATCTTCCTGCTGGCCTCGAGCCTGCTGGCATTCGGTGCGTACCGGAACGTCTGGCGCGACGTGAAGCATTGATCGGGCGCGGCCAGCGGCCGCGCCTTTTCACTCGTCATCCATCGGGGCGGAGTTTGCGATGACCCACGCCAATGATGACCTCAAGGCATTGATCCGTACGATTCCGGACTTTCCCAAGCCCGGGATCATGTTTCGCGACATCACCACCCTGCTGCTCGATGCGCAGGGGCTGGCCGAAACCATCAGGCGCATGGCCGCGGCGGTCGACGGCCCGGTCGATCTGGTTGCCGGGATCGAGGCGCGGGGATTCCTGTTCGCCGCCGCGCTCGCCGTGCCACTCAACGCCGGCGTGCTGCTGATCCGTAAGGACGGCAAGCTGCCCGGCGTGACGATCGCGGAGGATTATGCGCTTGAATACGGCACCGATCGCATCGCCATGCATGAAGACGCGCTGGTGCCTGGCCAGCGCGTGCTGCTGGTCGACGATCTGATCGCCACTGGCGGCACAGCGCGCGCCGCTATCCGCTTGTTGCGCAAGGCCGGTGGGGTGGTCGATCAGGTGCAATTCGTCATCGACCTGCCCGATCTCGGCGGCGCCGCCGCATTGGAAGGCGACGGCGTGAAGGTGACGTCACTGTTCGCCTTCGAAGGGCGTTGACCGCCGAATTGGCCTGAAACGGTCCTTCAGGAACTGATTTCGCCTCCGAATCGTTTTATCCCTCTAGTGGCAGCGGCGCGTTTTCTGCCGCGGCTCCGATGTATGGAGGCGGTTCAAATGAAGATCGGCATCATGATGTTGGGTGCGGCGTCGCTGCTCTCGCTGGGCGGCTGCGTCGATGACGGATACGGCTATAGCAGCGTGAGCGTCGGCTATGGGTCGCCGGGCTATTACGGCGACTATTACAGCGATTTCTATGACGGCGGGTACGGCGTGCCCTATTATGGCTGGTATAACGGCTATTATTATCCGGGCAGCGGCTATTACGTGTACGACCGGTATCGCCGTCCGCATCGCTGGACCCGCAGCCAGCAATATTATTGGCAGCATCGCGGCAGCCAATGGCGCGGCTCCAATCGCGGCGAGGAATGGCGTGGTTTTCAGCGCGGCCCGCGGGCCGGCGGCAACGACGGCTATCGCTGGCGCGGCAACGGGGGCGGCAATTGGCGTGGCAATGGCGGTCGCCGCGGCAATGACGGCGGTCGGCGTCCGCACTAAAAGGCGTTAATTCAAATGCGGATCGTGATGCCGGACGTGTTCCGGCATCCAACCAGCAGCGCCGGAATCCCTATAATCTTCCGACCTTTCCGTTGCCGCCCGTTGGACCCCGGAACACGTCCGGGGTGACGGGACCGGGCGGGGCGCGGCGTCGCTAAACCTGTCCGCTCCGGTCAGATCGGAACACCTCGGCTGATCTACTTCTCCGCCGGTCGCGTCCGGATCAGCCCGTTGGCGATGTAGGTCATGACCGCCTGGTCATGCTGGTTGAAGACCGTGGTCCGCCCCTTGGTGATGCCCATTTCAGGGCGGCTCCGCGACACGCGCTTCTCCAGCAATTCGGTCTCGCAGCGCAATGTGTCGCCTGGATAGACCGGCTTCAACCAGCGCAATTCGTCGAGCCCCGGCGAGCCGAGGCCCGCCGAGCGCTGGTCCTTCATATTTTCGACCGCCATCCGCATCGCCATCGCCGCGGTGTGCCAACCGCTCGCCGACAATCGCCCGAAATGGGTCTGCGCCGCTGCTTCGTCGGACAGATGGAAAGGCTGGGGGTCGTATTTGGACGCGAACTCGACAACCTCTTCGCGCGTCACTTCATAGCGACCGAAACTCGCTTTGGTGCCGACCACCAGGTCCTCGAAATATTTCAGATCGTCGCTCATTTGACCAATGCTCCCCGGAACGGTGCGTCGTCGCCGTCGAGACCCTGTCCGGGCGCCAGCCCGATCAGGTCGCGCAGCAGCGGCGCGACGTCGACATTGTCGAAGGTCGGAATTCGGCCCAGCGGCTTGATCGCCGGTCCGCTGGCGATGAACAGCGCTCGCATCTCCGGCGCGTCATTGTCGTAGCCGTGCGCGCCGCCCTCGACCTTATTCTTGGGCGGGTGGACGACGACGGTCCAACCGGCGTCGGGCAGGCACAGGATCGCCGGCACGCGCGGATTCTTGCCGTAATGGAGGCGCTCCGGCACCTCGGCCTTGCGATAACAGTCGAGGTGCGGGCCATGGGCGCCGAGCAGTGCCTTTTCGACCGCCGCCTGCCTGCCGGCCTTGGGATTGATCGAGGCGTAGACCCCATCCTCCACCACGTCATAATCGTCGGGATTGCTGAACCTATCGAGCACGATCAACCGGTCCTGCGAAATCGCCGCCATGCCGTGATCGGCGACGATCACCAGATTGGCGGATTGGCCGAGCTTGGCCAGTTCGTCGCGCAGCCTTCCGATCGCCTTGTCGACATTGGCGACCGCGTCGGTGGTGCGCTGGTCGTCCGGGCCATATTCATGGCCGGCGGTATCGACCTCGTCGAAATAGAGCGTGACGATGCGCGGGCGCGTCTCGGCCGGGCGGCGCAGCCAGTCGATGACGCTGTCGACGCGCTGGCGGTCGCTCAGCGCCTGGTTGAATTGCAGCCAGTCCTCGGGCCGCGTGCCGCCGGTGATCGGATTGGGCCAATCCTTCGATCGCTCGCCACCCCAGGCGACGTTGGATCCTGGCCAGAAGGCGGTGGCGGTGCGGATCCCTGCCTTTTCCGCGGTCACCCAGATCGGTTCGGCGGCGTTCCACCAGAACGGATCGTCCGACGCCATGGTGAAGACGTCGCCGGGCCGCGACGCGTCGAGCATCCTGTTGGCGACGATGCCGGTGCGGTCGGGCCGCAGCCCCGTGACCAAGGTCCAATGATTGGGGAACGTCTTGGACGGGTAGCTCGGCCGCATCGCGCTGCTGATCCCGGCGGCGGCGAGCGCGCTGAGATTGGGGGTGACGCCCCGATCGAGATAATCGGCGCGGAAGCCGTCGATCGATACCAGGATCGTGATCGGCGCCCTTGCCTCGGTTTGGGCTGGCGAGGTGGCACTGGTCGGGGCGCTTTGCGGCGACGCCCAGGCATGAACCGACAGTGACGCGGCAACGGCAAGAATGGCGGCCCGGGCAATCCAGCGCATCAGCGACTCCTTGGTCGATTACGCGCCGGCCATGCCGGGCCGCCAGCCCGCGTGCAAGCTATCCGCCCATGCTGAGCTTGATGAAGCCCGTCCAGCCCGCCGGCGATTTGCCATAAGCGGCGTCAAGCGCCGCCGGCTTGGCGATGACGAACCCGCTGCCACCGATCGCGGCCTCGAGCGGGCCGACCAGCTTCAGCCGATAGGCGTAACCGAGTTCGGCGCGAGTCACCCGGAACTTGCGGTCGTGCAACGGATCGATGGGGTTGGGAAACAGTTCGTCATTGGCCAGATTCTCGACTCGTCCGAACACGCTATGATGGGTGCCGATGTCCCAATTGGCTTCTCCCAGCCATGCGGTCAGCGCGCGTCCCGGCAGGCGGTTCTTGACCGCGAACCCGGCGAGCGCGGAAAAGCCGCCGCGGGCATATTGCACGGTGGCGGTCGTCCGCTCCTCATCCTGGCCGGGCTCCAGCGCTTCGGGACTCTTCAGCCGTCCATAGCTCGCCTGGGCCGACCAGTAAGGAGACGGATTCCAGCTGGCGCGCACGCTCCACGAATCGAGCTTGGGCGTCTCTATGTTCCAGCGATGCTGGTCCGGCTCGCGCCCGCGGAACCCCGATCCTTCGATCTGCCAATGGTCACCATACAGCCCGGCGGTCACCACGCCGAACGTGATGTGGGTGCTGTCGAACCAATGGTGCGTGATCGGCGCAAGCGGCAGGTATTTCGCCGACGCGCGATGCATGAAGGCGGAAGGCCCAAGCGCCGGCTCGGCGACCGGGCCGCCATAGACGAAGCCGGTCAGTCCCTTGCCCAACGGCACGTCGACCCGCGCCGCCAGCTCCATGAAGAGGTCGTGCGGATGCTGGCGATCGACCAAGGGAGTCACGCCGTCGGCGCTTTCTCCGGTTGCGAACAGGCTAGGATAGCCCTTCGCGCCCATCAGCGCGTCGAGGCTCAGCATCGACCGTAACGTCAGCCGCGCGGCGCCGAAATCGCGCTCGGCGTCGATCATCGCCATCGAGGTGACGAACGCCTCGTCGCGGCCGCGCGGGCCCGACTGATTGGTATAGCTGCCCCAGGCATAGCCGTGGAGCATCACCATCCAGTCGCCGCTCGCGAGATGGAGGCCATGCATCATGCCCTCCGCGCCCGGCAGGCGCGATGTGCCGGATCCGTTTGCAAAGGGTTGTGGCGCACCTGACATGTCCATTCCCGGCATCGCAGCCATCGTCCGGCCGGCGGCGGGCTTGCCAGGCACGGGCATGGTCATTCCCGGCATGGCCGCGGACGGCTGTTCGGGCGCCGCATTGCCGGCGGGCGCGGGTGCCGACGCCTGCGGGGCTGACATATCCATCCCCGGCATCGTCATAGGTATGGGCATGGGCGCTGCCGAGCCGGGCGGCGCAGAGCTGGGCGCGGGGGTCCCCATGTCCATCCCCGGCATCGAAGGCGGTGCAGATCGGGTGGGCGACGGCGCGCCCATCGTCATTCCGGGCATGGAATCACTGTGGGCGGGCTTCGGCGCGGATGCTCGTGCCGCCCCGTGGCGCTTGGTCTTGTGCGCGGGTGCCCGCTTCTTGACGGTTTTGGCCTTGGCCTTGGCGTTCGGTTTGGCCGACGGCTTGGCGGGCATCTTCATGCCGGGCATCGACATGCCGCCCATATTCTGGGCGGCCGCCATACCGGGCAGCATCGCGACCGCCGCTGCGGCCACGAGCCATCTGGTGCTGATCATCGAAAAAATCTCCGTGGAATAGGGAAGCGTTGAGGGCTTCACCCAATCCTAGGCGGAGGCGGGATGGGGGCCTTATGGGGCAATATTGTCAGCACCGCGATCCGGGAGAGCGGCGCCGGGGCGGGGACGGATACCGGCGGTCGCACCCGCACGGCGTTCCAATCCCCGATCGGGACGCAGCCGACGCAGAGATGCTGCTGCGGCATGGGCACCTTGTGCTCCGGCCCGGGCATATGGTGTCCGGGCATTGCCATCGGCTGCATGCCGTCATGCGCGCCGGCCGGCATGGCGGGCGCGCCGAATGCGAGCATGATGAAGAGGATCAGCCGAAGCAGCATGGTGACGTTCTAGCGCACCAGCATCCACACGGCCATCGCGACCATCATCAAATTCTCGGTCAAGGACACGAAGCCCAGCGGGACGTTGCTCGACCCACCGACGCAGGCGCATTTGAGCGCGCGTTTGTCGATATAGACGGCCTTGAACACCGACACCGCACCGATGCCGCCGATGAACAAGGCGACTGGAACCGACAGCCATGTCGCGGCATGGGCCGCCATCAACACGCCCGCCAACGCTTCCGCGAAGGGATAGATATAGCCGTACGGTACCCAGCGCTGGGCAAGCAGATCGTAATTGAGGAACATCGTCGAAAAGCGCTCGACGTCCTGCAGCTTGAGGATGGCGAGGACACACATGCTGAACGCGATGAACCATTCGCCCGCCATCGTGGTGAACGGCGAACCCATAGCGGCCTGGCTGGCGGCCAGCGCCATCAATGCGGTCATCGCGAACACGGCGATGACCGGGCGATAGCTGGTCTCGTCCTTGGCTGGCACGTGCCTGCCGAAGAAGCGGCGGAGGTCGTCGTTGCCGCCGATCCGCCGGCCATCGATGAACGTCTGCGGCGTAGTGGCGACGTTGTGCTCGGCCTTGAACGCGTCCGTCTCCTCGCGCGTCCGCAGCCAGTGATCGTCGACCTGATAACCGTGCGATTCGAGCAGCCATTTCGATTTGCGGCCATAGGGACAGACATGGTCGGGCATGACCATGCGATAGAGCGTTGCGTGCTTTGCGTTTTCCATGACGCTCCCCATATAGGTTCCGTACCGTGGTACGGAGTCAAGCATGGCGGGAATGACGATCGGTAAATTGGCCGCTTCGGGCGGCGTGGGTGTCGAGACCATCCGCTATTATCAACGCAGAGGATTGCTGGAGGAGCCCGCTCGCGACCAGCTTTACGGCGGCGTTCGTCGTTACGGCGCGCCCGACGTGCAGCGGCTTCGCTTCATAAGGGCGGCGCAGGGCGCGGGGTTCACGCTCGACCAGATTGGCGAGTTGCTCGATCTCGATGCGACCGATGATCGCGCCCGGGCACGAGCGCTCGCAACCGAGCGGATCGCCGCGCTCGATGCGAAGATCGAGGAATTGGCGGCGGCGCGCGCGGCGCTCGCCCGATTGGCCCATGATTGCGCCAATTCGGGCGGCGGACCCTGCCCGATCCTCGCGGCCTTCGACGCCGGCTGAATGAATTAGAGGGTGAATTTATAAAGCGGTCGGTCGGCAAGCGACCCAATTGCGGACGTTGCTCGCTCTGCACCGGTCGGGCACATCACGCCTATGGCTGACACCAACTCCGAGCTTCGCCCTCTCCCTGATAATCCCAGTCTTCTCGAAGAGGCTCGATCGAACCCGGGAGGCTGGGTCTACGAAATTGACTTCGAATACGGAGACGATGAGGCGGTGCCACCGGAAGCCATCCGAGGAGCATGGGAAGTTTCAAAGCTCGGCACATTAACGGGAATGTATCGTAGCAACGATCGCCATCGCGCTATTGTCGAGTGCGACCGCACGCTTGCAGCCTATGTGCACGCGGCAGCCAAATCCAATCCAGGGAAATGGATTTGCGAGATCGGGCCTCGTGGCGAACATCTTTTCCCGAAAATACCAGATGAGATGATTCGCGGTTGGTGGCTCATTGGCGGGGATGGGAACATCACGCGATATTTCCGTCCAAATGCCGACTACAAAAGCGAGTGATAAGCTGACCGTCAGCTAGCCACCATTCGCGGACGTTATGCTCACAATCTGAGAACCCCGCTCGCGCTCCTGCTTCGGCAGGCGTTCGAGGAAGGCGGCAAATGGCGCCCGCCGCGCCTCAGCTGTGCAGGAAGTGCATCACGTCGCCGTCCTGGACGACATACCCCTTGCCCTCGGCGCGGAGCTTGCCGGCCTCGCGTGCGCGGCTTTCGCCGCCCAGGGCGACGTAATCGTCGTAGGCGATCGTCTCGGCGCGGATGAAGCCTTTTTCGAAATCGGTGTGGATCTCGCCGGCGGCTTCGGGCGCGGTGGCGCCGGCATGGACGGTCCAGGCGCGCGCTTCCTTCGGGCCGACGGTGAAGAAGGTGAGCAGGTGGAGGAGCTTGTACCCGGCGCGGATGACGCGGGCGAGGCCGGTTTCCTCCAGCCCCAACTCCGCCAGGAACTCGCCGCGATCCTCGACTGGCATGGTGGCGATCTCGGCCTCGATCGCAGCGGAGACAATTACCGCTTCGGCGCCTTCGGCCTTGGCCTTTTCGAACACCCGCGCCGAATGCGCATTGCCGTTCGCGGCGTTGGCCTCCTCGACATTGCAAACATAGAGGACGGGCTTGGCGGTCAGCAATTGCGCCTGCGAGAAGACGCGCGCTTCCTCGGCGTCCTTGGGCTGGGTCAGCCGGGCCGGCTTGCCATCACGCAGCAGGTCGAGCGCCTGGCCGAGCACGCTGGCGGCGATCTTCGCTTCCTTGTCGCCCTGCGCCGCCTTCTTGGCGAAATTGGGCACGCGCTTCTCGAGGCTTTCCAGGTCGGCGAGCATCAATTCGGTCTCGACCGTCTCGGCATCGGCGATCGGGTCGACCTTGCCCTCGACATGGGTGACGTCGCCGTCCTCGAAGCAGCGCAGGACATGGACGACCGCGTCCACCTCACGGATATTGCCGAGGAACTGGTTGCCCAGGCCCTCGCCCTTCGACGCGCCGCGGACGAGCCCGGCAATGTCGACGAATGCGAGCTGGGTCTCGATGATCTTCTGCGAACCGGCGATGTCGGCGAGCTTGTCCAGCCGCGGATCGGGCACCGCGACGTTACCGACATTGGGTTCGATCGTGCAGAACGGATAATTCGCCGCCTGCGCCGCCGCAGTCTCGGTCAGCGCGTTGAACAAGGTCGACTTGCCGACATTGGGAAGGCCGACAATGCCGCAACGGAAACCCATGTAATTCGTCCTCAAGCTCTCGGGGAAGGCCGGCGCCTACTCGCCCGGTCGCGCGCTGGCAAGGATGGGGGCGATTGGCGTGCGCAAGGGCAGCGGCCCGAGCATCTGCTCGGACCGCTCCTCGTACCCCTGGATCAAGACGTACTTAGTGTTTGTGATCGCCGCCGCCGCGGCCATTGCCACCGCCGCCTCTCGGCGCGGCCGGAGCGGCAGCGCGTGGCGGCGGCGCCGGGCGCACCATTTGTGGTGCGGGCCGAGCCATTTGGGGCGCTGGGCGGGCCATCTGCGGGGCGCGCGGCTGGAAAGCCGGCCGGTTCATTTGCGGAGCCGGGCGTACCCCGCCATTGCCGCCGCCGAAACGTGGCGCTTGCGGCCGCGGCGCGGCCACCTGCGGCTGGGGACGCGCCTGGAAGCGTGGCGCCGCTGCACGCGGCTCAGGACGCGGGGCGGCCATTTGCGGGCGTCCGCCACTGTGGCCCACCTGGGGCTGCGGGCGCGGTGTAACGACACGCGGCTTGGGCTGGGGTTGCGCGCCGAAGCGCGGGCCATTCCCCCGCATCCCATGGTCGCCGCGCATAGCTGCAAGCTGGGCGCGATCGGGATTACCTTGCGGACCCGCCATACGCGGCGGGTTCGGCTGACCTTGCTGCCGCGGCGCGAAGCGGCCGGCCGGCGTGTTGGCCTGCGGTTCGCGAAGCGCGCGCATCGGACCCACGCCCGGGCGCTGTTGCTCGCGGGCAGCGATCATCGCCTGGCGGCGAGGATCGTCGGCTTGCGGCGCGACGGCATTCGGCGCCCGGTTGCCCGGCTCGATCCGCTGGCGGTTACCGAACAGGGCCTGCGGCATGTTGGGCGCGCCCCGATTGGGGTGCGCCGCGTTTGCCAAACGCACGCGATCGTCCCTGGCCGGCAGGAAGCGCTTCTGATCGCGCGCCCAGCTTGCCGAGGACCAGGTCGCGGGGATGGCGCGTGGCGGCGGCGGGCTGCGGAACGAATCGTCGCGCCATGCCGCGAAACGGCGGGCGTCGGCCTGGCGGCGAATGCCTTCCTCGCGCCAGTAATTGGCCTGGCTCGGGCCGACGCGACTGCTGTAATCGCGCCATTGCGGCTGGCGATCGCGCGTCGCATACCAGCGCGCCTGCATGGCGGAAATCGCCGCGCTGCGTGCCGCCCAATTGGCGGCGCTGACCGCACGGCGATCGCCACGGCGCGATGCGAGATACAGATCGCGCCCGCGCGCCAGATAGCGACCGGCATAATCGAGCCGCGCGCCGTAATCCGAATAGGGCACGACCCCGCCATAGCTGTCATAAACCACCGCCAATTGGCCGTCGTCATAGCCATAGCCATAATAAGGATCGCGGACGAAATAGGGCTCGTCAGCGTCGGGGCGGTAATAATAATAGCGATAGCCGTCATCGACCGGCTCGAGGAAGACGACCGATTGGTCATAGCCTTCCCACGCCCAGGGATCGGCACCATCATAATCGAAATAATAATCGGGCGGTGCGTCGCCGAGCACCCGCTGATAATCGTAAGCAGCGTCGGCATAGCCGTAATAATCGCGCGGATTGGCCACGCGAACGGTACGCACGGGCCTCGCCTCGGGCAGGGCCGCGACTTCGGGCGCGGTCGGCCATGCGGTGGACGGACTCGCGTCGAGCGGCAGGGTCGCGGGGAGCGCCGGAGGGGCCGCCGCGGTCATCTGCTGGTCATTGCCCTTGCCGCATGCCGACAGCGCCGCGGCGAGCGCGATGGTCGCGGCGGTCGCCAGCCGGCGATGACGGAAAATACTATTGTCCACGGCATCATACTCCAATCGATGCCCACCCGAACGGACAACAATATTGCCGCGTTCCTTAATCGGTGCTGGCCCGGCGGTTCATCGGGGAGTCGGGTCACGTTCCGAACGTGACATGGCCCTGATCGCCGATTGGCCCGGCCGGGTCGTGGGCGATTTCGATGGCGCCGTTCTGACAAGTTGCGTCCGAACCAAGGGCATGTCAGTCTCCCCAATGAAGCACCGGCCGGGGGGGAACGGATGGTGGTTCGGGGGGATAAAAGGATGGTTGTCAGGGCGATCTGTGCCGGTTTCGTGATCGGCGCGCTGGCGTGCACACTACAGCCGGCGCAGGCCCGCAACACGCGACCCGCGGCGCTGAAGTCTACGCCTAAAATCGTGGCGCGGGTGAGGTTGGGACTGCTGCCTGCCAGATCGCCCCGGCTTGGCCCGCAGATCGTCTATCGCGGCGGCAATACACCGCTGGACGAGATGCTCCGACCGCGCTTCATCGGCGGCATGATCGATCTCTACCCGACCGAGCGATCGGGCATCCGGTTGTCGGTCGGCACGCGCTATTTCGCGCAATCCAATTTCTGGATCGCGGCCGAACGGGCGACCGACGGATTGCTCTACGACCCTCATATGACTCGTGGCGGACGCGGACTGTCGCGCGGGTTCCGTCGCTCCACGCCGGCGATGACGCTGGGTTATGACCGCGAAGTGTCGACGGGATTCGTGCTGGGGCTCGAAGGCGGAGCGCTCAGCGATCGCGCGATAATGCCGACGCGGCCGGGACGGTGGAGCGCCGCCGGCGTGCGCGACGGCGGTTTCGGCCTGAACCCCGTGGCGACGATGTCCGCGCGGCTCGCGTTCTGATCAGCCCTTCGGGGCCGGTACACGCCCCAGGCCGATTCCGCCGACCGGTTGGGTTTCGGCTCTCGAATCGAATCCCGCGATCAGCGGTCGCGCCTTGGCGATCGCGGCCTGGACCTGGGGCAGTTTCAGCGAGGCGTCGTGATGCTCCTTGCTGTCCCACGCTTCGGTAATCCAGATCGCGTCGGGATCTGTCGCATCCTTGGCGACGATATAGCTAAGGCATCCCGGCATGTCGGCCGAACTTTCGAGCAATAGTGCGAGCAGCTCTTCGCGCTTGCCTGGCGCTGCCTTCATTCGTCCCAGCATGCCGTACATCTCTGTTCCCTCCGCGCTGAGGGCGGTACCCGGCAACATCGCGGCCGCGGCGGTTACACCCATCATCGCGCGTCGATCGATCGCCATTTAGTCAGCTTATCGCGCGATCAGCGATAGTTGAAGCTGATGCTGATTCGGTCCTGCCTGGCCGCATTGGGCATCACTTCGTGGCGCAGCCAGCTTTCCCACAGGAAGACACTGCCCTCGTGCGGCTCGGCATAAACGAACGTGCCCGGCCGCGACGGCGCCGCCATCATCAGCGGCAGGCGCGGATCCTCGAGCTTGAGCGCGCCCGACCCCGGCGGCACGGCGACATAGACCGTGCCGGACACGATCGAATGCGGGTGGATATGCCCCGAATGCGTGCCGCCGGGCTTGAGGACGTTGACCCACAAACTGTCGAGCTTGAGCTTCTTGCCGAGCTCGAACGCGGATACCTTTGCGAACGTGGCGACGTGGCGGTCGAGCAGCTTGACCAGATCAGCGAAGCGCGGGTCGCGCAGCGGCAGGTCGTTGAGCGAGGCGTAGGAGGTGTAGCCGCGATAACCATGCTCCTTCGACCAGCCGCGTCCTGCGCGATCCTGGTCGGCGAGATCGCGGCAGGCGTCGCCGAGTTCGTCGATCAGCGCGTCGTCGCCGAGCGGTGCGTCGTAAAAGCGGGTGGCGAAGAGGTCGCGGATGGTCACGCCGCACGGCGAAGCACGCGCCGCCGGGCGATGCAAGCGCCTATCGGTCGGCCGCGGCTGTCGTTGCCGCCACGGGCGGGACGCCGGCCGACGCCGTCATCAGCACCCCGCCGATCAACAGGCCGCTCACCAGCGCGCTCAGCACAAATGCAGGCTTCACGACTCACCCTCCCGGTCCTCGATCGGCGAGATAGGCGAGCAGGACTGTCTTATATTGGATGGATTCGACCTCGGGGTTGGGGCGGTCCCTTTCTATCCCTGCAGCCGCAGCGCGATGTCGTTCATGAACCGCGCATCGTCGCCCTTGGCCAGCCATTCCGCCTCGGCGGCCAGCGCGCCGAGCAAGTCGCTTAGCGGCTCGATCTCGTTTTTGGCATAGTTTCCAAGCACATGGCCGGTAACGCGATCCTTGTGGCCGGGATGGCCGATACCGATCCGCACGCGGCGGAACGCGTCGCCGATATGCTGGATGGTCGATCGGATGCCGTTATGCCCAGCGGCGCCGCCGCCCCGCTTGACCCGTACCTTGAACGGATCGAGGTCGAGTTCGTCGTAGAACACGGTGACGTCCTCGGGCTCGAGCTTATAGAAGCGCATCGCCTCGCCGACCGAGCGCCCACTATCGTTCATGAAGGTCGCCGGCTTGAGCAGCAGGATCTTGTCCGGCCCGATCCGTCCTTCCTGCGTCCAGCCCTGGAACTGCTTCTTGACCGGGCCGAAGTCGTGCACCTCGGCGATGGCGTCGACCGCCATGAAGCCGACATTGTGGCGGTGCATCGCATATTGCGCGCCAGGGTTTCCGAGGCCGACCCAGAGTTGCATGAAATATCCCTAGACGCGAAAGGGGCGCCCGATCCAGCGGATCGCGGCGCCCCCCTTCATTTCGACAATGAAGCGAATGCTTACTCGGCGTCGCCTTCCGCGGCCGGAGCTTCCTCGGCAGCCGCTTCGCCTTCGGCGGCCTCGGCCGGCGCTTCGGCAGCTTCGGTCTCGTTGTCGCCCTCGACCGACTTCAGCGCCGACGGCGCGACGACCGTGGCGATGGTGAAGTCGCGATCGTCGATGGCCGACTTCGCCCCCTTGGGCAGCTTGACGTTCGAGATGTGGACCGAATCGCCGACGTCCAGCCCGGCGAGCGAGATCTGGATCTCGGCGGGGATGTCGGCGGCGTCGACCACCAATTCGAGCTCGTGACGGACGACGTTGAGCACGCCACCCTTCTTGATGCCCTGGGACTCTTCCTCGTCGGTGAACACGACAGGCACGTTGACGTGCACCGTGCTGTGCTCGCCGATGCGCAGGAAGTCGACATGGAGCGGACGATCGGTAACGACGTCGAAGGCGACATCCTTCGGCAGCGTGCGGACGGGCTTGCCGTCGATGTCGATCATCACGACGGAATTCATGAAGTGCCCGGTCATCAGCTGGCGGACCAGCTCCTTCTCTTCCACGTGGATCGAGACGGGGTCCTGCTTGTTGCCGTAGATGACGGCGGGCACGCGGCCATTGCGGCGCAGATCACGTGAGGCTCCCTTGCCTCCACGGTCGCGCGTCTCGGCGGCGAGCGTCATTTGGTCGCTCATGGTAATCTCCGATATGCGGTTTGCTTGGATTTCCGCGCACGCCTCCAGGGATGACCATGCACGGAAGCGCGCGCCTGTAGCCGGAAGGGGAGGGGAAGGCAAGGGCAGGTTCTTGCGCGGGGTCGTTTGAGTTTGTCCGGCCGAACCCCTATCGCCGCCCTCACGACTGCCCGATGGCGGTCGAAACATGGAGGAATAGATGGCCGGCCCGCAGGATAAAGCATGGAGCGAAGGCTATGCCGCCGGCAAGCGCGGCAGACCCGAAACCGCATCTCCCTACAAGAAGGGCGCGTTCATGGTCGCTTGGCAGCAGGGTTGGCAGAACGGCGTGAAAGCCCGGGACGACAAATAGGCCCGTAATAAGCCCAGCCGTTAAGGCTTGGCCTCGGCCTGATAGCGCGCCTACTCGATCCGCTCGACCTTCAGTCCGCGCGCGGCGAGTAGTTTCGGTAATGCGTACGGCCCCGCCATATGCCCCAATCCGACCGCAACCAGCACAATGCCCGGTTTCTTCATCCGCGCGTTGATCCACTGTGCCCAGCGATCGTTGGGCTGGCCGACGAGTTTCCCCTCCAGCGGCGTGCATTCCGCCGTCTTTTCGAGCCACGCGATATCGCCGCTCGTCCAGGCCTTCAACGTTTCTCCGTAATTCTCTTTTCCCGATAAAGTGTTTTCCAAAATTTTTCTTTGGTCAGCCTCGGGCAGGGCGTCGAGCTGATCGAGTTGGTCCTTTGCGTGGTAGAACGCCAGCCGCGTTTTCCCGTCCGACCTGAACGTGCTCCAAAGTTTCGCCTCGACACCATCACGGGTGGTAGCGCCGGCCGCTACTGCGTCGCCGGTCGCGAGCGTTGTCGCCAAAGCCCAATCCTTATAGCCATCCAATGTCTCCCGGGCGATTCCCGATCGCGCGATCATCGCGTCCAGGATCTCGCGTTTCCCCGGGGAAACACGGTCTCGCGCCGGCTGGAGATTGACGCCCCGTGCCATTGCCCCAAAGTCGACCGACTCCTCCGGGGAGCTTTCGAGCACCAATGTGCCCGACGTAGCGATCACGTGCTCGATCAGCGGCGTTCGCCACCGGATCTTGGGGGGCAACAGATGGATGCTGCCGAGCAAGTAGATCGTCGTGTCGCCATCGCTGACGCGCCACATTGCCGGCCGTGCCTCGATCGATGGCTCGCCGCAGCCGGCGAACGCCAGCAAGACGGCGCCAAGCGCGGCCAGGCGCTGGCGCCGGAGTGCCATCAGTAGGCGACCCGTTTTGCCTTGATCTTCAATGTTTTGAGCTGATCGATTACGCTCTGCTTGCCTGCCAGATGGCCGGCGCCCACCGCGACGAACACAGTGCCCGGCTTGTCGAGCCGCGCCTTGATCCACTGCGCCCAGCGGGCGTTGCGGTCGAACAGCAGCGTCTTGGCGAGCTCGGGCGAATCGTCGAGCCCGTCATTCATGAACTTGGCCAGCGCATCGGGATCGCCGCGCGACCAAGCGGCGACCATGCCGTTCATCGTCTCTTCGGTCTTGGGCAAGTCCTTGAGGGTCGATTCCAGGAACGCCATCTGCACCTTCTCGGGCAGGCCGGCGAGATAGCCGATCTGTTGCTCGGGCGTTTCCAGCCCCTCGATCGCTTTCTTCTCGGTCGCCGCGGCCTCCGTCAGTACCGTTTCCGGCCCGCTCTTGGGATCGTAGCCAAGCTTCATCAGCGGCAGCAGGGACAGGTTGGTCGCGGCGAACCACGGCTGGGCGCGGTCAAACGCGGCGGGCGGAATGCCTAAGGAATTCATGGCTTTGAGATAATTGCCGCGGTCGGCTTCGGGCAGACGCTCGGTCAGCGTCGGGCCGCTGAGGCTGTACGCCTTGCTCAGCACGATATTCTGCATCGTCGCCTGATCGGGCTGGACCATTTCGAGTACCAGCGCGTCGCTCGAATCGAACGCCTTCTTCACACCGTCATCGAACCAGGACAGGCCGGGCTTGAGCACATGGATCGTGCCGAAGAGGTAGATGGTGGTGTCCTTGTCCTTGACCACCCATAGGGCCGGGTCCGCGTTTGTCGTAGAGACCGAGGCGGTGGCGACCGGCGCCGCCATCGGAGCGGGCGCGCTTTGCGCGGTAACCGGTGGAGCGAGTAAAATGGCGGGCGCGGCGATCAGCCGGCGAAAGAATTTCATGTCCATGCTTTACAGGTAGCGCGCTGGCCGCGCTTCTCAACCACGGATGCGTTGGAAGATGATCGCGGAGATCAACGCTGCCGCGGCGCCGACGAAAACGGCCATCATCGGCTCGGCGAAGGGCAGCATCCGGCCTGCGGCCTGCGCCAGCAGGAGCAGAGCCATGCTCGCAACGCCCCCAACAGCCGCCGCATTGACGAGACGGCGACGTTGAACCTCATCGATTTCGCGCCAGATCAGTCGAAACAGGATCGCTGCCGCGAGGATAAGGCCGACAGCCCAAAGCAACGAACCAGCGTCTGCCGCATCGCTGACAGGTGCGACAAATCTGCCGACGGACGTGACATATTGGCCTGCCAGTCCGAAAACGATGCTCGTGGCGACGCCAGCCCCCGCCAGAGCCCATCGGCGACGAGTGCGCCGTTCCACGTTGCGTTCGCCCCAACTGGCCTCGCGCGCGTCATTGTTGATCATCGAAAATCTCCTCGATGGACATGGCGAACAACCGGGCAATGCGGAAGGCGAGCGGCAGCGACGGGTCGTATTTGCCGGTTTCGATCGCGTTGACCGCCTGTCGCGACACGTCGAGCCGTCCGGCCAGCTCCGCTTGGCTCCAATTGCGCTCGGCTCTCAATACTTTGAGGCGGTTCTTCATCTCGTCTCTTGCCCGACTTGCGACCTAATGTCAGGTTTACGTGACTAAATGACAGTGGTAGCTGACCATGTCAACAAAACATGACAAAAAGTCGTCAAGTCATGACTTCGCGTATGCAGCATGTTCTTGACCGGCCCGAAGCGCTCGGCCAAAGCCGCGCCGTGACCGACCAGCCCTTATCGTTCCAGCGAATGATCCTGACGCTCCACGATTATTGGAGCCAGCGCGGCTGTCTGATTCTCCAGCCGTACGACATGCGGATGGGGGCAGGGACATTCCACACCGCGACCACCTTGCGCGCGCTCGGCCCCGATCCGTGGAACGCGGCGTTCGTCCAACCCTGCCGCCGCCCGACCGACGGCCGCTATGGCGAGAACCCGAACCGGCTGCAGCATTATTACCAATATCAGGTGATCCTGAAGCCGAGCCCGCCCGACCTGCAGGACCTCTATCTCGGCAGCCTGGCCGCGATCGGCATCGACTTCACCAAGCACGATATCCGCTTCGTCGAGGACGATTGGGAATCGCCGACGCTCGGCGCCTGGGGTCTGGGCTGGGAAGTGTGGTGCGACGGTATGGAAGTCACCCAGTTCACCTATTTCCAGCAGATGGGCGGCTTCGACTGCAAGCCGGTCGCCGGCGAACTGACCTATGGGCTGGAGCGGCTCGCGACGTACATCCAGAACAAGGACAGCGTGTACGACCTCGCGTTCAACGATGCGTCGGGCAACACGCCGCAGATGACATACGGCGACGTGTTCCACGAGAATGAGGTCGAGATGTCGACCTGGAATTTCGAGGTCGCCGATACCGAGACGCTGTTCGACCTGTTCCGTAAGGCCGCGGCCGAGTGCGAGAATTGCCTCAACCACAAGCTGCCGATCCCCGCCTATGAGCAGGCGATCGAGGCGAGCCACATTTTCAACCTGCTGAACGCGCGTGGAGTGATCTCGGTCGCCGAACGCCAGGCCTATATCGGCCGCGTCCGTGATCTGGCGAAGGGGTCGTGCCAGGCGTGGATGGAGAAGAATGGGTGGTCGGCGTGATGGCGGCGACCGTAATTTCCCTCTCCCC
>NZ_BCYZ01000057.1 GCF_001598455.1 Sphingomonas pruni NBRC 15498 | reverse complement strand
GGGGAGCGACCGCGAGGCGGTCGCGCGGCGCTTCGCGCCGTTACCCCTCAACCAAGCTTCGCTAGGCACCCCGGCGAAGGCCGGGGTCCCAAGCTGCGCTATCCTTCTCCCCCAGGGGGAGAAGGTTTTTGTTACGCCGCTTCCTCCGCATCCAGCCCATAGGCCGTGTGCAGTACCCGCACCGCGAGCTCAGTCTCATCCTCGTGGATCAGTACAGACACCTTGATCTCGCTGGTCGAGATCGCCTGGATGTTGATCCCGCGCTCGCCGAGCGTGGTGAACATCTTCGACGCGACGCCGGCATGGCTCTTCATGCCGACGCCGACCACCGAGATCTTGGCGACCCGGGTGTCGTGGACCAGTTCGTCAAAGCCGATCGATTCCTTGGCCTCGTTGAGCGCCTGGATCGTTCGCGCCAGGTCGACCGCGGGAACGGTGAAGGTGACGTCGGTCGACCCCGTACGCCCTTGCGACTGGTGCGCGATATTCTGGATGATCATGTCGACGTTGATATTGGCCTTGGCCAACGGCACGAAGATCGCCGCGACCGAACCCGGCGTGTCGGACACGTTGGTCAGCGTGATCTTCGCCTCGTTCTTGTCGTGCGCGATGCCGGTGATCAGCTGGCGTTCCATGTCGTCGATCTCCTCTTCGCCCACGATCATCGTCCCGGGCAACGTGTCCGCCATCGGCGCGTCATCGCCGGTGAACGACGACAGCACCTGGACGCGGACATTTTCCTTCATCGCGAGCCCGACCGAGCGCGTCTGGAGCACTTTCGCCCCCACGCTCGCGAGCTCAAGCATTTCCTCGTACGTGACCTTCTTGAGCTTGCGGGCTCTCGGCACGATGCGCGGGTCGGTCGTGTAGACGCCGTCGACATCGGTGTAGATGTCGCAGCGATCGGCCTTCATCGCCGCCGCCACCGCGACCGCCGACGTGTCGGAGCCGCCGCGGCCGAGCGTGGTGACGCGGCCCTGTTCGCCATCGGCGCTGTCGGCCACGCCCTGGAAGCCCGGGATCACGGCGACTTCGCCCGAGGCCAGCGCGCGGTCGAGCGCGGTGGTGTCGATCTCCTCGATCCGGGCAGAGGCGTGCGCGTCGCTGGTATGGATCGGCAATTGCCAGCCGAGCCAGCTGCGCGCCGGCACGCCGATCGCCTGGAGCGCGATCGCCAGCAGGCCCGACGTGACCTGCTCGCCCGCGGAGACGACGACGTCATATTCCTTGGGATCGTAGAGCGACGACGCCTCGCGGCAGAAATTGACCAGCCGGTCGGTCTCGCCGGCCATCGCCGACACCACCACGGCGACCTGATTGCCGGCATCGACCTCGCGCTTGACGCGATTGGCGACGGTGCGGATTCGCTCGATGCCCGCCATCGACGTGCCGCCGAACTTCATGACGATGCGGGCAGGGGTCGCGGCCATCGGAGGAGCGGAAGTCCTTTGGATTGGAGAGGCGCGCCTGATAGGAAGCCGCGATGACAAGCGCAACCGTAACGTCTGTAACCACTATAGACCCCGATGAAGCCGCCCATTTCGGCAAGCTGGCGCGCGACTGGTGGGATCCCAAGGGGTCGTCGGCAATGCTCCACCGGCTCAACCCGCCGCGGCTGGGCTATATCAGGCGGCAGGTCGACGCGCATTGGAGCGGCGATCCGGCCGGCTTCGCGCCGCTGACGGGCAAGCGCGCGGTCGATATCGGCTGTGGTGCGGGATTGCTGTGCGAGCCGCTGGCTCGGCTTGGCGCCGAGGTCACCGGGATCGACGCGGCGGCGGAGAATATCGGCGTGGCACGCGCGCATGCCGCGCAATCGAGTCTGGCGATCGATTATCGCGCGGGGAGCGTCGAGCTATTGGCCGGCGAGCGGTTCGACCTCGTCACCAGCATGGAAGTGATCGAGCACGTCACCGATCCCGCGGCGTTCGTCGCCGGACTGGCCGGCGCGCTGGCCGATGATGGACTGATGCTGCTGTCGACGCCGAACCGCACCGCGTTGTCGCGGCTGGCGATGATCACGGTGGGTGAGGGCAGCGGGATGATCCCCAAAGGGACGCACGATTGGAGCAAGTTCCTGACGCCGGAGGAACTGACCGAGCTGGTCGAGGATGCGGGGCTGAAAGTGGTCGACATCAGCGGGCTCAGCTTCTCGCCGGGCAAGGGCTTTGCCGTGAGCGACGACACCAAGCTCGACTATTTGCTGACCGCGGTAAGGGGGTAAGTTCCCTCTCCCTGCGGGAGAGGGAAGGAGCGCCCGGAGGGCGCGGAAGGGTGAGGGTCGAGCTCGGTGGCTCTTTCCTACCCTCACCTTTCCGCGGCTCCGCCGCTCCCTTCCTCTCCCAAAGGGAGAGGAAATTCAGGCCATCACATTCCGGCCGCGCGCCACGCTCGTGCTGTGCCCAACCACCGCATTGCGCGACTTCGCCCGGATCGTATCGACGAACAGCCAGTCGTTGGACACCGTCTCCGGGGTGATCGTCAGCGCCATGTAGCCGCGGTGCGAGGTATCGCACCATTTGAGCTCGCGATTGCCCGCCACCAGCCCGGCGGCGACCGTCTTCGGATCGATCTTCACTTCATGTTCGTAGCCGGGTGAGGTCACGCTGTGTCCGGCGAACTCGACGCCCGCCGCCTTGCCGCCCTGCGTGAGGTCGAACGCCCAGCCATTGTGGCTGTCGCCCGAAATCACGACCAGATTGGCGTTGATCCCCTGCGCGGCGCGCAGGAAGCGGGCGCGCGCCGCCGGATAGCCGCCCCAATTGTCGTAATTGAACGGCAGGCCGAGTTTCCCCGCCTGGATGCCGGCGAGGACGTAATTCTTCGCGCGCTCGCCAGCATTCGGGTCGACCCAGTCCAGCGCGGCGGCGGGCATCACGGTTTCGCCCAGGATCGTGCCGAACCCGACCAATTGCCATTTCTGCCCGGCAGCGACCGATCGGCGCATTGCGTGGAACAGCCAGTCTTCCTGTTGCGTCCCCATCATCGTCGCGGCCGGGTCCATCCAGGGGCCGTCCCGGAACGCCTTCAGTGCTGCCACCGGATCGGCGGCCTTGAACAGGGGCGCGATGTCGGGCTGTTCGGTGCGCGCGAGCACGCGCGTTTCGGTGCGGAACAGGGTCGCGAGATCGCCGATATCGTATGCCTTCCACGGCTCGTCGCTGACCGGCATCCATTCGCGATAGGCCTGGATCGCGGCCAGCTTGCGCAGCGTCCAGTCGCCTTCGTCGGGCTGATGGTTCTCGGCGCCGCCTTCCCACGAATGGTTGGCCGATTCGTGGTCGTCCCATTGCACGATCATCGGCAGTCGCGCGTGGAGCGCCTGGAGGTCGGGATCGCTGCGATAGCTGGCATAGCGGATGCGGTAATCGGCGAGGTGGAGCAGTTCGTTGGCCGGCTCGGTGGAGCGCACAGTGTCCTTCGGGGCAGGATAGCCGCCGGTCTTATATTCGTAGAAATAGTCGCCGAGGTGGATGGCGAGGTCGAGATCGTCGCGCGCCGCGGCATGGCCATAAGCGTTGAAATAGCCGAACGGCATGTTCGAGCAGGAGAAGATCGCCGCCTTGAACGCCTTGGCCTGCGATCCCGTCGGCAAGGTGCGCGTCCGGCCGGTCGGAGACTTCGATCCGTCCGGACCGACGAAGCGATAGAAATAGCTCGTGCCTGGCTTGAGCCCATCGACGGTGATCTTGGTCGTCCAGTCGCGCCACGGTCCGGTGATCGCTATGCCGTTGCCCGCGATTTTGGCGAAATCGGCCTGTTCGGAAAGCTCGACGGTCAGGTGGACAGGCTTGCCGTCAGTCGGAACGTAGCGCGTCCATAACAGCATCGAGTCGCTGGCCGGCTCCCCGCTCGCGACCGAATGGGTAAAGCCGGTCGCGTTGGTGACGTTGGTCGTTTGCGCGAACCCCGGGATGCTCCAGGCGCCAAGCCCGAGCGTACCGGTGACGAGAAGCGAACGGCGATCGATCCGAAGCATGCGTTTCTCCTTGCGGTACCGGCCCGCTCCCCCCACCCGGCCACCCATAGGATAATGGCATTGGGCGGCCGGTTGGGGGAGCCGTGAAAACCAATCTAAACCGCGCCCCCTTGCGCGCTTCATATGGCGCGTTCGTGACAGGTCCGGTACGGGACCGGCCATGTTGCTACGGATGATGCGTGGGGGGCAAGCGGGCGCACCGCTGGTCCTGGGTCTGATCTTCCTGTTCGCGGTGCTGTCGGTGCTGCGGCCGGTCAATCACGACGAGAGCCAATATGTCGCCGCCGCGATCCTGGCGCGCAACGCGCTGCCGTGGCGCGACTTCGCCTATTTCCAGACGCCGTTGCAGCCGGTGCTGTTCGCGCCCTTCGCGGTCAGTCTGGGAACGCTCGCCTGGCCCGGCTTGCGGATGCTCAACGCGGTGCTGGGCGCGATCGCGGTGCTGATGGTCGGGCGCGCCGCGCGGACCGCGGGTGCAACGCCGCGGATGGCGATCATCTCCGCCGCCTTGTTCGCCGGTACCGACATCCTGCTGTTCAGCGCGGGGACGGCGCGCAACGACGCGCTTCCCGCCGCGGCGCTGGCGGGCGCGCTGGTGCTGATCGTGCGTGCCGCGCAAGGCCAGGGATCGACACGCCACGCGTTGCTGACCGGCTTCCTGCTCGCGCTCGCAGCGGGGGCGAAGATCAGTTACGCCATCCCCGCCGCCGCCTATTTCGTCTGGGCTTTGCTCGACCGGCGGCATCGCCCGGTGATGATCGCGCTCGGCGCCCTGCCGGTGATCGCGCTGATCGGCTGGATGGTCGCGCAGGCGCCCGAGGCGGCGCGGTTCGAGATGCTGACCTTTCCCGCGCTTGCCCCCGATCAGATGTACCGCGATGCCGGGCGCGCGTTCAAATTGTCGCTCGGATTCAAGGCGATCGATACGCTCAAATTCCTCGCACTGGGCACGGCCCTGCCCGCGATCGTCGCGGTCGCGGCGCGCTGGCGGCGCGACGAGCAGGGGCTGGCGCGATTGCTCGACATGCTGATTCTGGCCGGACTGGTCGCGGCGCTGCTGCCCGAGCCGACCTGGCGGCAATATCTGTTGCCGGTGCTGCCGCCCTTGTTCGTGCGGCTGGCATTGCTGTGGGACAAGATGCCGCCGGCGCGATGGGAGCGGATAGTGTTCGCCATCTTCTTCTTTGCCGGCCTGGCGCCGTCGGTCGAGGCGGTGGTGCTGACCGCCGAGCATGGCGCGCCAATGGCCAATGCGGTGACGGACGGGGCGCGGTTGAGCGCGGCGATGGACCAGCAAGGGGTGACCGGAATGGTCGCGACGCTGTCGCCGCAATATGTTGCCGCGACCGGCCGCGCGATCGATCCGCGCTTCGCGGCGGGGCCATTCTATTTCCGCAGCCACGATCTGCTCGATCCGGGGAGCGAGCGGGCGCTCAACCTGGTGTCGGCGAAGACTCTGGGCGGTGCGGCGCTACCCAATGCGGTGCTGGTCGGCGGCGATGCGGACGCCGAGGGCGGGGATGCCGCGCTCGAGGCGAAGCTGGCGGCCTGGGCGGCGCCGCACGCGGTCGGCATCGCCCGATTGAACGGGAAGTTTACGCTCTACGTGCTGCGCTGAGGCCGCCGCTATCGCGGGCGTCGATCTGCGACTGGTAATAGGCCATCAGGTCGACCGCATGCTCGCGGTCGGTACGGACCCGGCCGGCGGCGACGATCGCCGCCTTGCGCAGGATCGCGGGTTCGCGCGCGAACAGGCGTTGGATCGCCGCCGCGGCCGCCGCGGTATCGCGGGCGCGATAGGTTTCGCTGGTCAGCGGGTCGGCGACTTCGGCACAGCCGCCGGTATCGGGGACGATCAGCGGCAATCCCGACGCCATCGCCTCGGACGGCACCAGCCCGAACGGCTCGGCCTCGGATCCGTGGATCAGCGCGTCGGCGCTCGCCATGATCCGCGCCAGCTCGTTGCGTTCGTAAACCGGGCGGAACAGCCGGATATGCGGATTGCCGTCGATCCGGGTCTCGAGCCGCTTGCTCTCGGGGCCGGTGCCGAGCAGCATCAGCCCGACCGGCAATTTGTCGCCCGCCATGCGCACGGCATCGATGACGAGCGGCCAGCGCTTTTCGCCGTGATGACGACCGATCCCGATCAGCAGATGTCCTTCGGGCGGCAGACCGACTTGCCGCAGCATCGCGGCGCGCAACCTTTCGTCGCGCAGGCTGGGCGAGAAATGGCTGCGCTCGATGCCCAGGGTCATCGCGGCATCGATTCGGACGCCACGCCGCGTCAGCCGCTTCTGTAGCGCCGGGCCGTTGGTGACGACGGTGTCGTAGAGCGCGAGAAACCGGTTCATGTACCGCGCATAGATGGCGCAGGCGTCCTCGATCTGCTCGGGCGGGGCCAGCCCTTCGAGCCAGCGCATCGGATAGGCCGCTATATTGTCGTTGTGCATGAAGAACGACTTGAGCGCGCTCCCCTGCCATTTTCCGACGATCCAGGCGGGGCGCCATGGCGACGAGGTCTCGACGACGTCGGGCTGCAATTGGTCGAGCCAGCGCCAGATCGGCTCGTGGCGCGAGAAGAGGCCGTAATTCTTGTCGAACGGCAGGCCCGGCGACTTGATGTAGATGATCTTGCCGCCGCCGGCGCGTTCCTCGACCCGGTCTTCCTTGCCGCAGGCAATGCAGATCAGTTCGTGGCCCATATCGGCCATGATCGACATCTTGCGATCGATATAGGTCCGCACCCCACCGCCGGTCGGCGAGTAGAATTCGTTGACGTCGACGACCAGCATCGCGCGCGGCCTAGATCTGGCGCTTGATCAGCGCCTGGATCGCGAAGAATCCGGCGAAGGCGACGTGAACCACCAGCGTCAGCGCGGTGGTGAAGGCGATCAAATTGGCGAGATCGACATTGGTCGCGTTGCTGTTGCTGTGCACCAGGATCGCACTGGTCATCGTCGCGAAGACCAGGTCCTTGTTCACGAACGGCAGGCGCGACACCAGCATGCGCACCGCGGACAGGATCAGCCAGGCGCCGATGCCGACATTGGGCAGCCCGAAATGCCAGGCAAAGGCGATCAGCACGCAGCCGACCGTCAGGCGCGCGGCATGGATCCAGAAAATCCACCAAAGCGTCTTGCGGTCGAGCGAGAACACTTTGCGCGAGAAGATCAGGAACGGCAGGCACATCGCGATCACGACCGGAATACCGATGGCCAGGCCGGTATAATAACGCGGCGGCAGCACCTCGAGCGCGAACGGCAGCGCCAGCGCGGTCATGACCAACGTCATCATGTTGCCCGAGATCGCCGACAGGATCGAGACGTCCTTGACCGCCCCGAACGGGGCCGCGACCATCGATGCGCGTTGCCGCGCCCAGGCGTAGAAATAGGCATCGCCCGAATAGCCGACCACCGCCTCGTTCGCGATGCGCTTCTTGATCAGCGCGCCGAACCCCTCGAACGGGATTTTCCACAGCCGGCGGAAGATGATGTAGTCGCCGGTCGGCGGCGAGATGTAGAGGAGAGCAAAGGCGATGTAATAGAGCCAATTGTCCGGTGCGGCGTGGCTGAATCCGGCCAGGCCGGAACCGAGCAGTTGCTTCGCGAGGCCCGCGATCATTGCCAGGCTCAGCACGCCGGCGATGATCATCGGCCAGCGGCTCTTCAGGCTCCTGACGGGCTCAAGCCCGGCGAGGTCCTCGGCCGCATCGACAATCTTGGGCGCCAGACCGGCGGCAGGATTGCTGGAGGCCCCGACAAAGCCGCTGTTCATCGACGCTCCAAAGTCTGTTCATCCAAAATCGGCAGTTCGGTATCCAATCGGACGTGCCCGGAAATAATGGCCGCTTAACGGCAACGCGCGAGCACGACAATCGGCCCGCGACAAGCCGGTTGCCGCAAGCGCCGCGCGATTTGGGGGTGGAAAGCCCGAATCGCAAGTACTATGTTGCGGTGCAGCATCGCTTCGGCGGCAAATAAGTCGGTTTTGCCCTAATTATTTCGCCGCCGAGAAACTTTTGACACAAATTGACGTTAGCGCGCCAACTCATGCTCAGTCCTTACGCCCCCGTAAGAATCCTGACTTTCGCTCACAGCCTTCAGGGCGGCGGAGTCGAACGTGCGATGTTGCGGATGGTCCGCGGCTGGGTCGCATTGGGCCAGCAAGTCACCCTGGTGTTGAGTTCGGCACGCGGTCCGCTGGCGGCCGAGATCCCCGATGGCGTCCAGTTGATCGAACTCGGAACGACGCATCTCGGCATGATCCGCGCGCTTCCTCAGGCAGTGAAGGCGGCGGCGCCCGATATCGTGTTCTGCCCCGGTAATCATTATAGCAGCGCGGCCGCTTGGCTGAAGTTCCGGCTCGGCCGCGATTGCCCGCCCATCGTCGGCAAGGTCTCCAACCGGCTCGATCGCGAGGACCAGCATTTTCCGGTAGCGCAGGGCTATCGCGCGTTTCTGCGGTCCTATCCAGGCTTCATCGACCATCTGGTGGCGATGAGCCCGGCGATGGCAGAGGAAACGGTGCGGATGACGGGGATCGGTGCCGATCGCGTCAGCGTCATCGCCAATCCGCCCAGTCCGGAACCGATCGGGGCGCCGACTCCGCCGCTGCCGGGCGCTGATTACCTGATCGGGATCGGCCGGCTGACGCCGCAAAAGCGTTGGGACCGCGCGATCGCGGCGCTGGCGCGAGTCGAACGCCGCGACGCCAAGCTGATGATCGTCGGTGAGGGCGAAGTGCGCGGCGAGCTGGAGAACCAGATCGACGCGCTGGGCCTGCGCTCGCGCGTCCATTTGCCCGGCTATTCGACCAACCCCCGCCCCGCTTTGGCCCAGGCGCGCGCTTTGGTGCTGACCTCGGATTTCGAAGGCGTGCCGGGCGTGCTGCAGGAAGCGCTCGCGCTCGGCACACCGGTGGTCGCGACCGATTCGAGCGTCGCGATCCGCGAGATCGTCGCGAATCCGCGTCTCGGCAGCGTCGTGCCGACCGACGATCCCCTCGCTTTGGTCTCCGCGTTCGACCATTGGCTCGCGCCCGGCCGTCCGCGTCCCGACCCCGTCCCGGAGCGCGGGCGCGATTCGATCGAACGCTATGTCAGGCTGTTCGAAGAGCTGGTGCTCGATCGCAAGCTCAGGTCGTTGAGAGGTTAGGCGATCGACCTCCCGCACTAGGTCGTGAACCCATAAAGCTGATGGCGCGAAATCGCTTTAGCGAGGCGCTTGTTCGCTGAGCGCTCCACCAGAATGTGATTGGAGAAACAGAGCGGCCTTTCTGGCGAGATCAGCCGAGTCTGAACGGATTGCCAGCACAAGCGGCTCGTTGTCGTCGATAGGATCGACATCGACACGCTCCTCACATTTCGGGCGGAGTGCAACGGTCAGTTCCGTCCAGCCGCCGACCGGCGCTTCGTCATCATTTCCATCCGAATCGAAGTCGCAATCGTTGCCCCAGAGGTGGCGTGCGACGGAGGTGGATTGTGGTCGCTCACCCGGCGAGATCAGATAGTAACTGAACATGCTGCGCACCCTGTTGTGGATGGCGTTGGACTGCAACCACCCACCGTGAGTGATCCCTTTCGCATCGCTCTGATTTCTGATTCAAGCTCATTATGAGCCGATACGACCTGACCGACTTCGAATGGCGCGTGATCGAACCGCTTCTGCCCAACAAGCCGCGAGGCGTTCCGCGCGTCGATGATCGCCGGGTGCTGAACGGCATATTCTGGGTCTTGCGATCGGGCGCGCCGTGGCGAGACCTGCCGGAGCGCTACGGTCCGCGCACCACTTGCTACAACCGCTTCGTCCGATGGCGGAAGGCGGGCGTCTGGGATCGGATGATGGATGCCATCACCGCCGCCCATGACGGCGACATCCAGATGATCGACAGCACCTCCGTTCGTGCCCATCAGCAGGCCGCGACGGCAAAAAGGGGGATCGAGATCATTGTCTCGGTCGTTCCCGAGGCGGCCTCACGACCAAAATCCACGCGGTCGTTGATGCGCAAGGGCTCCCGATCCGGCTCAGCCTGACGGCTGGGGAGGCGCATGACGGGCAGGTCGCTGACATACTGCTCGACCATCTCGGCCCACACACCATCGTGCTGGCGGACAAGGCCTATGATGCTGACCGCATCCGTGAACTGATAGAGGTGCAAGGCGCCACGCCTAACATCCCCGCCAAATCCAACAGGAAGTGGAAGCCTTGTTTCAGCAGGCGGCTTTACCGCGAGCGCAACCTAATCGAACGGTTCTTCTCCAAGCTGAAGCACTTCCGCCGTGTCGCCACCCGCTACGACAAGCTCGCAGCGAACTTCCTCGCCATGGTCCAACTCGCATCAATGCGGCTATGGCCACGGTTTTATGAGTCTACGACCTAAAATTGGTCATGCCGGGCCTGTCCCGGCATCCACCGGGCGGCAAGCCCGGGAAAGAAGCTCCTTGATCAGGCCAGGCTGTGCAGTGGATGCCGGGACAACCTGGCATGACGGCGAACCTGATCGTGCTCGGCGATAGGGGTAAATCTGCCCCATCCGATCCTGTTCACTCCTTGCCGCAGCGGTCGGCGTGGTCCGCTACCCTAGCTTGCTCTGGCGCCCCGCTGCAGCGCAGCATATGCTAACCCGATGCGGATCGCGATCATCGACACCAGCACGACTCGTGCCGCGATCATTTCCGAAGGTCTGCGCGAGGCCGGACTCGACGATCTCGTCCTGATCGACAATTCGCATGCGCTCGTCGCGCAAATCGAAGCGGCCAACCCCGAAGTCGTGCTGATCAACCTCGAAAACCCCAGCCGCGACGTGCTGGAGGAATATTTCGCGGTGTCGCGGGCGCTGGCGAAACCGATCGCGATGTTCGTCGACCAGAGCAATCCGGAGACGACCGCCGCGGCGATCGATGCCGGCGTTTCGGCCTATATCATTGACGGCCTGTCGAAGCAGCGGATGATGCCGATCGTCGATCTGGCGGTGCGGCGCTTCAACGCCTTTTCACGGCTCCAGGCCGAGCTTCACGAAGCGCGCAATGCGCTGGCCGACCGTGCCGCGATCGACAAGGCGAAGGCGATCCTGATGCGCCGCCGTGCGATCGACGAGCCCGCCGCGTACGCTTTGCTGCGCAGCCACGCGATGCAATCCAACCGCCGCATCGCCGAAGTGGCGGAAGCCATCATCACCAGCGCGGCGTTGATGGGGGACGACACATGACGCTCGACCGCATCCGGATCGGCTTCCTGCCGCTGGTCGATGCCGCTTTGCCGATCCTGGCGCGCGAGCAGGGATTTGCGGCGGCACACGGACTCGAGATCGAGCTGGTGCGGGATCTCAGCTGGGCGACGGTGCGCGACCGCCTGCTCTACGGCCATACCGATGCCGCGCATATGATCGCGCCGCTGGCGATCGCAACCGCGCTCGGCCGCGGCCGTCCCGCGGTCGAGATCGACGTGCCGTTCGCGCTCGGCCTTAACGGCAACGCGATCACCTTCTCGATTCCGCTCGCGACCGAAACGCTTGAGAGCGGTCAGCTCGGCGACCCATGGACCGTCGGCGAGCGCCTCCGCCAGGTCGCGAAGGCACGAGTGGAAGCGGGGCGCCCCCTCCGCTTCGGTGTCGTCCATCGTTATTCGAGCCACAATTACATGCTGCGCTACTGGCTGGCGGCGGTCGGCATCCGGCCCGATCTGGATGTCGAGATCGTCACGATCAGCCCGCCTTTCGCCGCGGACGCGCTCGCTGCGGGAGAAGTCGACGGCATCTGCGTCGGCGAACCATGGAACAGCGTGGCGGTCGATCGCGGCGTCGGGCGGATCGCGCTGGTGACCGCGCAGATTTGGCGGCGCGGGGTCGAGAAGGTGCTCGCGATGCGACGCGAGACGGCGAGCGCATCGCCCGATCTGGTCGACCGGCTGATCCGGGCGCTGCACGATGCCGCGGCGCATTTCGTCGAGCCCGATGCGGCTGAGGAGAATGCGCGGATCCTGGCGCAGCCCGCTTATCTGGCGGCGCCGGAGGAGACGATTCTGCGCGCCATCACCGATCGGGTCCGCTTGTCGCAAGGCGCGACGCCGCTCCACATTCCCGATTTCATGTTCCAGTTCCGCGAGGCGGCCAACTTTCCGTGGCGTAGCCAGGCGGCGTGGCTGTATTCGCAAATGACCCGCTGGGACGGCACGCCGTTTTCGTCCGAGGAAGCTGCCCGCGCCGAGGGCGTGTTCAGGCCCGATCTGTACCGCCGCGCGCTGGCCGGATCGGGCGCGATCCTGCCTGGCGCGAGCTCGAAGCTGGAAGGCGCGATCGGCGATCCGCTCGGCGCGGGATCGGTGCAAGGCAGGCTGGTGCTCGGCGCCGACCGCTTCTTCGATGACCGTGCGTTCGATCCCGACGATGCGGAGACCTATTTGGCGTCGCTGCCCTGATTTTTGCTGCAACTGCGAAATAGGCTTGCGTCCGGCGGGCGAATCACGCATCGTCCCCTCCGCAGGGCAATGACGCTCGGCACGAAATAAACCGCGACGACCTCCACCGACGGGGGTCATTGCGGGGCGGGTCCGACGATCCGCCAAGGCAACGAAGCCGCCCCGACGCGCCAGCACTGGCCGCCGTCGGGGCGGCTTTTTTCTTGTCCATCGCACGCGAAGGGGATCCGCATGGCGACCGCATTCTGGAACAGGGCACAGGGCAGGCAGCAGGACGGCTTCTGGTCGAGCGGGCATGTCCCGACGCTGATCGCCGCCTTTCTCTATTTCGACCTCGCCTTCATGGTCTGGGTCTTGCTGGGGCCGCTCGCCCCTGAAATCGCCAAGACGCTGGCGCTGACGCCCGCCGAAAAGGGCCTGATGGTCGCCACCCCGACGCTTGCCGGCGCGGTGCTCCGCGTGGTCAACGGCCTGCTCGTCGATCGCATCGGTCCCAAGCGCTCGGGCACGATCAGCCAGATCATCGTCATCGCCGGACTGCTGACCGCCTGGCTGGCCGGCGTTACCAGCTTCGCCGGCACCTTGGCGCTCGGCGTCATTTTAGGTTTTGCCGGGGCGAGCTTCGCGATCGCGCTGCCGCTGGCGAGCCGCTGGTATCCGCCGCAGCATCAGGGCAAGGCGATGGGGATTGCCGGTATGGGCAATTCGGGCACCGTGCTTGCCGCCTTGTTCGCGCCGTTGCTGGCCAAGACGTTTGGCTGGAACGCCGTCCTCGGCCTGGCGTGCATCCCGCTCGCGGTCGTGCTGGTCATCTATCAGCTGATCGCCCGCGACGCGCCCAACCGGCCGGCACCCAAGTCGCTCGCGGAGTATCTCCACCCGCTCAAGTCGGCCGACGCCTGGTGGCTGATGGGCTTCTATGCGGTGACGTTCGGCGGGTTCGTCGGGCTTGCCGCCTCGCTGCCGATCTATTTCACCGATCGTTTCGCGCTGACGCCGGTGGTCGCCGGCTATTGCACCGCGGCCTGCGTATTCGCGGGGTCGCTGGTTCGTCCGCTCGGCGGCGCGCTCGCCGACAGGTTCGGCGGGGTCAAGGCGCTGACAATAGTGTTCGCCGCTGCCGCTGCCGCTTTGGTGGGAGTCAGCATGGCGCCGACCGTTGGCGCGGCGATGGGATTGTTCGTCCTCGCGATGCTGGCATTGGGCGTCGGCAACGGATCGGTCTTCCAACTCGTGCCGCAGCGTTTCGCCGACGAGATCGGCGTGATGACCGGGCTGGTCGGCATGGCGGGCGGTGTCGGCGGCTTCTACCTCGCCTCGTCGCTGGGCATCGCCAAGCAGCTGACCGGCAGCTTCGCGCCCGGCTTCCTGATCTTCGCGGGGCTCGCGGTGATCGCCTGTCTCGGCATCACGATCGTCAAATATTCGTGGCGCCGGCACTGGGGCGCGGCGGCAGGCGTCCGGATCTGAACGAGAGCAGGGGAGACACGCGATGAAACCTGCCTGGTTGATCCTTGGAGGCGCGCTGGTGGTGAGTCCCGCCATGGCGCAGGACATCAGTCTGAAGCCGTTGATCGACGCGCGGTTGCGCTACGAGAATGTCGATCAGGCGGGGCTGCCCCGCGACGCGGAGGCGACAACGATCCGCATCCGCAGCGGAGTGCAGGCGAGCAGCGGACCGCTTTCCGCGATCGTCCAGATGCAAGGCATGTTGGCGCTGACCGGCGATTATTATGACGGGTTGCATGGCGCCGCCACGCGTCCATTGATCGCCGACCCGCAGAATATCGCCTTGTATCGCGCGCAGCTGCAATACCGCAGCAAAAGCATCGCGTTGACGGTGGGGCGCCAGTCGATCGCGCTCGACGACGAGCGCTTCGTCGGTGCCGTCCCGTTTCGTCAGAATGCCCAGACGTTCGATGCTACGCGGTTCGAATGGACCGGCGTGAAGGGGCTGAAGGCCGACCTGACCTATGCCTGGCGAGTCAATACCGTGTGGGGAATCGACGGTGTGGGCGCACGGCCGCGCTCGATCGGGGGCGACAACGTGCTGGGCAATCTGTCCTATGCCAGCCCGGTCGGCACGATCACCGGCTTCGCCTATCTGGTCGATCAGGACGAAACGGCGGTGCAGGGATTCCGCTTGTCGAGCCAGACCTATGGCGCGCGGCTGGCCGGCGCGCGTCCGCTCGGCAAGGGGATCAAGCTCTCCTACCAGCTGAGCTACGCGACCCAGTCCGATTACCACCGCAACCCCAATCGCTACCGCGCCGATTATTACCTGATCGACGCCGGGCTCGATCTCCACGCGCTCAAGCTCGGCGCGGGATACGAAGTGCTTGGCGCCGACAAGGGCGTGGCGCTCACCGCCTTCCAGACTCCGATCGCGACCGGGTTCAAGTTCCAGGGCTGGGCCGACAAATTCCTGACGACACCGCCCGATGGCGTCCGCGATCTCTATGGCAATGTCGGTTATGGCTGGAAACAGGCGGGGCCATTCAAGGCACTGACGTTGCAGGCGGTCTATCATCGCTTCGCCGCCGACCGTCACAGCCGTCTCTATGGCGACGAGATCGACCTGCTCGCCAGTGCCAAGCTCGGCAAGACCAGCCTTTCCGCCCGCTATGCCGATTACCAGGCGGATGGATTCGCCACCGACACCCGCAAATTCTGGCTGCAGCTCGATTGGAGCTTGTGATGGATTTCCTTGTTTCCGCGTCCGATCCCGACCCTATGCCGGATACTCCGTCCGGCGCGGCGCCCGGCCTTCCTCACCTCGTCGTCATCGGTAACGGCATGGCCGGGTGCCGCGCGGTCGAGGAACTGATCGCACGCGACGCCGGTCGCTATCGCGTGACGATCTTCGGCGCCGAGCCGCGGGTGAACTACAACCGCATCATGCTGTCGCCGGTACTGGCGGGCGAGAAGACGTTCGACGACATCGTGATCAACGACGCCGCCTGGTATGCCGATAACGCAATCGATCTGATTGCCGGCGATCCGGTCGCGGCGATCGATCGCACCGCGAAGACCGTGACGTCGCGATCGGGCAGGTCGGTGCGTTACGACAAATTGCTGATCGCGACCGGCTCCGATCCGTTCATCATCCCGGTGCCGGGTAAGGACTTGCCCGGCGTGATCAGCTTTCGCGACATGGACGACGTCGACCATATGCTGGCGGCGGCCGATCGCGGCGGCAGCGCGGTGGTGATCGGCGGCGGCCTGCTCGGGCTGGAGGCGGCGCACGGCCTGTCGCTGCGCGGGATGCGGGTCACCGTCCTTCACCTCATGCCGACCCTGATGGAACGCCAGCTCGACGAAGCGGCGGCCTGGCTGCTCAAGTCGGCGCTCGAAGCGCGCGGTCAGACCGTGCTGACCGGCGCCGACACCGCCGAGATCCTGGGCGACGGCAAGGTCGAGGCCGTGCGGCTCAAGGACGGGCGCGAGATCCCCGCCGACCTGGTGGTGATGGCGGTCGGCATCCGTCCTTCGGTCGCGCTGGCGCGTGAGGCGGGCCTGGCGGTCGGCCGCGGCATCCAGGTCGACGACCATATGGTCACCAGCGACCCGGACGTGCTCGCGGTCGGCGAATGCGTCGAGCATGACGGCCAGGTCTACGGGCTGGTGGCGCCGCTCTGGGATATGTGCCGCGCGCTGGCCGATGGGCTGGTCGACCAACCCAGCGGCTATCGCGCCAGCGTCACCTCGACCAAGCTCAAGGTGGCCGGACTCGATGTGTTCTCGGCAGGCGATTTCGCCGGCGGCGAAGGATGCGAGGACATCGTGCTGCGCGACGCCAGCCGGGGCGTCTACAAACGCGTCGTTCTCAAGCATGACCGCGTCGTCGGCGCGGTGCTCTATGGCGATACCGCCGATGGCGGCTGGTATTTCGACCTGATGCGGCGCGGCGAGGACATCTCGGCCACGCGCGACCTGCTGATCTTCGGCCAGGCCTTCGCCTCGGGAGGGGGGCAGGCGGACCCTAAGGCGGCCGTTGCGGCGCTCTCCGACGGAGCGGAGATTTGCGGCTGCAACGGCGTCAGCAAGGGTCAGGTCGTCTCCTGCATCGCCAAGGGTGCGCACAGCCTCGATGCGGTACGCTCGGGCTGCAAGGCAAGCGCGAGTTGCGGATCGTGTACCGGGCTGGTCGAAACCCTGCTCGCACTGACACTTGGCGAGGATGTCGAGGCCGGCCCGAAGACGATGTGCAAATGCACCAGCTTCGGCCATGACGACGTCCGGCGCGAGATCGTCGCGCAAGGCATGCGCTCGATTCCCGAAGTGATGCACCGGCTCCACTGGTCGACGCCCGACGGTTGTTCGAGCTGCCGGCCCGCGCTCAATTACTATCTGCTCTGCGCGCTGCCCGGCGAGTATGAGGACGACCAGCAGAGCCGCTTCGTCAACGAACGACTCCACGCCAACATCCAGAAGGACGGCACCTATTCGGTCGTCCCGCGGATGTGGGGCGGCATCACCAGCCCACAGGAACTGCGCGCGATCGCCGACGTGGTCGAGAAATATGACGCGCCGATGGTCAAGGTGACCGGCGGCCAGCGGCTCGACATTTTCGGGATCAAGAAAGAGGATCTGCCCGCGGTCTGGGCCGACCTCAACGCCGCCGGCATGGTGTCGGGCCATGCCTATGGCAAGGCGCTGCGCACCGTGAAGACCTGTGTCGGTTCGGAATGGTGCCGCTTCGGCACGCAGGATTCGACCGGCCTGGGCGTCAAGCTCGAGCGTGGCTTCTGGGGCAGCTGGATGCCGCACAAGTTCAAGATGGCGGTCTCCGGCTGCCCGCGGAACTGCGCCGAGGCGACGATCAAGGATTTCGGCGTGGTCTGCGTCGATTCGGGCTACGAGCTCCATGTCGGCGGCAATGGCGGCATCCATGTCCGCGCGACCGATCTGTTGACGAAGGTCGCGAGCGAGGAAGAGGCGATCCATGTCGCCGCCGCCTTCGTCCAGCTCTATCGTGAGGAAGCGCGCTATCTCGAGCGCACCGCTCCTTGGATCGAGCGCGTCGGGCTGCAGCATATCAAGGATCGCGTGGTCGAGGACGCCGCCGGCCGCGACGCGCTCGCCGATCGCTTCTGGTATTCGCAGCGCTTCAGCCAGGACGACCCCTGGGCCGAACGCGCCTCGGGCGCGGCGCGCGAGCAGCACGCGCACATGGCGCATTTCCAACCGCAGATGATGGAGGTCGCGGAATGATCGGCGATTGGCTCGATATCGGCTGGCTCGACCAAATCCCGGCGCGCGGCAGCCGCACCGTGACGGTCGCGGGCGGCGAGGAGGTGGCGGTGTTCCGCACCGCCGACAATCGTGTCTTCGCGCTCGCTAATCGCTGTCCGCACAAGGGCGGCCCGCTCAGCCAGGGGATCGTCCACGGCCACAGCGTCGCCTGCCCGCTGCACAATTGGCGGATCGCGCTGGCGACCGGCGAGGCACAGGGCGAGGACAAAGGCTGCGCTCCGACGATCCCGGTCAAGGTCGACGCCGGCCGCGTGCTGCTGTGCCGCACGTCGACCTTGAAGGCTGCGGCGTGAGGGATGTTCATCTTAAGCCCCTCCCCTTCAGGGGAGGGGTTGGGGTGGGGCCTGTCCTCAAGCGACCTGCCCGCGGCACTGCCGCACCCCCAACCCCTCCCCTGAAGGGGAGGGGCTAATGACTACGATACGCACCACCTGCGCCTATTGCGGGGTCGGGTGCGGCATCGTCGCGCGGCGGACCGGCGAACGCAAAGTGGAGATTGCCGGCGACCCCGATCATCCCGCCAATGCCGGTCGGCTGTGCTCGAAGGGCACGCATCTCGGCGAGACGGTCGGATTGGAAGGGCGGCTGCTTCATCCGATGATCGGGACCAAGCGCGTCGGCTGGGATCGCGCGCTCGACCTCGTCGCGCGGCGCTTTCGCGACACGATCGCGCGGCATGGGCCGAACAGCGTCGCCTTCTACGTCTCCGGCCAATTGCTGACCGAGGATTATTACGTCGCCAACAAGCTGATGAAGGGGTTTATCGGCTCGGGGAACATCGACACCAATTCGCGGCTATGCATGTCGAGCGCGGTCGCCGGCCATATCCGCGCGTTCGGCGAGGATGTGGTGCCGGCAAGCTATGCCGATCTCGATGCCGCCGACCTGATCGTACTGGTCGGGTCGAACACCGCCTGGTGCCATCCGATCGTCTATCAGCGGATCATGGCCGCGCGGGCCGCGCGCGGCGCGAAGCTGGTGGTGATCGATCCGCGCCGCACCGAAACCGCGGCCGAAGCCGATCTGCACCTGGCGATCCGCCCGGGCAGCGACGTCGCGCTGATGAACGGATTGCTCGCCTGGTGCCGCAACGCGGGGCTGATCGATCACGACTATCTCGTTGGGCACGTCAATGTTCCCGGCGATTTCTGGGACAAGCTTGGAGAGGGGAACGATCTGTGGTCGACGGCGCGGGCGTGCGACGTCCAACCCGCCGACCTCAGACGTTTCTACGATCTGTTCGCCGCCAATCCGCGCACGGTGACGATGTTCAGCCAGGGCATCAACCAGTCGGTCAGCGGCACCGATCAGGTCAACGCGATCACCAATCTGCACCTCGCGACCGGCCGAATCGGCACGCCCGGCGCGGCGCCGTTCTCGATCACCGGCCAGCCCAATGCGATGGGCGGGCGCGAAGTCGGCGGGCTCGCCTCGACCCTGGCGGCGCATATGGACTTCGCGCCCGACAATGTGGCGCGGGTCGGGCGGTTCTGGGCCGCGCCGAACATGGCGACCAAGCCGGGGTTGAAGGCGGTCGACCTGTTCCGCGGCGTCGGCGAGGGGCGGATCAAGGCGATCTGGATCATGGCGACCAACCCCGCCGTCTCGATGCCCGATGCCGGCCAGGTCCGCGAGGCGCTGGCCGCCTGTCCGCTCGTCGTGGTGTCCGACGTGATCGCCGATACCGACACCAGCCGCTTCGCGCATGTCCGGCTGCCGGCGACGGCCTGGGGCGAAAAGGACGGCACGGTGACCAATTCGGAACGCTGCGTCAGCCGTCAGCGCCCGATCTTCGCGCCCCCGGGCGAGGCGCGGCCCGATTGGTGGATCGTCAAGGAAGTTGGCCGCCGCATGGGCTGGCGGTCGGCGTTCGCTTACGACCGTCCCGTCGATGTGTGGCGCGAGCATGTCCGGCTGAGCGCCTATCAGAACGACGGCGCACGCCGCTTCCGCCTCGACCGCGCGACGCCGGGCAATGCCGACTATGAGCAGATGGCGCCATTCCGCTGGGGCGACGACGCCTTCGCCGACGGCGTCTATCCGACACCGGACGGGCGCGCGCGGCTGGTTACCGTCACCCAGCGCCCCGGCGAGCGGCCGCTCGACCGCTGGCCGATGACGCTCAATACCGGCCGGTATCGCGACCAATGGCACACGATGACGCGCACCGGGCTCGCCCCCAGGCTGGCGCGCCATCGCGAGGAGCCGTTGGTCGAGGTCCATCCCGACGATGCGGCGCGGTTGGACATCGCCGACGGCGCGCTGGCCCGCGTGTCGACGCCGCGCGGCGAGAGCCTTTATCGCGTTGCCGTGACGGACGCGCAGCGGCCGGGCGAATTGTTCGTCCCGATCCATTGGACCGATCGCGGATCGACCGGCGGGCGGACCGGATTGCTGCCGCGCCCGCTCGTCGATCCGCATTCGGGCCAGCCTGGCTTCAAGACAACGCCGGCGGCGATCGCGGCGGTGGCGACCGAGTGGCGCGGCTTCCTGCTGATGCGCGGCGAGCCGGGCGCGATGCCCGATTGTCTGTGGGCGACTCGCGTCGCGGTGCCGCAGGGGACATTGTGGGAACTGGCCGGCGATGGCGACGCCGTGGCGATCGAACGCCTCCTGCCGCAGGGCGACTGTATCGAAGCCGTCGATCCCGCCAAAGGATCGCGCCGCGTCGCCATTATCCGCGACGGGCGGCTGGCAGCCTTGTTGTTCGTCACGTCGGAAGGCGTGCTGCCGTCGCGCGATTGGCTGATCGCGCAATTGGCGGCGCCCGCGGTCGCCCCGACCCTGCTCGCCGGCCGCGCGCCAGGGCCGAGCGTCGATCGCGGCCCGATCGTCTGCGTCTGTTTCGATATCGGCGCGCGCGCGATCACCGATGCGATCCGCACGGATGGCCTGGCGGATGTCGCCGCCGTCGGCGCGGCGCTGCGCGCAGGGACCAATTGCGGATCGTGTAGTCCGGCGATTGCCCGATTGATCGCCGATCACGCTAATCGGGAGAGCGTCAATGCCGGTCGATGACTTTCCGCCGGGCAGCGTCTGGCTGGTCGGCGCCGGCCCCGGAGACCCCGATCTGCTGACGCGCAAGGCCGAGGCACTGTTGCGCCGCGCCTCGGTGGTGTTCCACGACGCCCTGGTCGGACCCGGCGTGCTCGACCTCATTCCAGGCCACGTTCGGCTGGTATCGGTCGGCAAAAGGTCCGGACGCCATTCGCGCGACCAGGGAGCAATCAACCGCTTGTTGATCGAGGCGGCCAGCGAGGGCGAGCGCGTCGTTCGCCTCAAGGGAGGCGACCCGACACTGTTCGCCCGATCCGCGGAGGAAATGACTGCCCTCTCCGCCGAGGGCATCGCCGTTCGGATATGCCCCGGCATCACCGCGGCAAGCGCCGCCGCGGCATCGGCGGGGCTATCGCTGTCGTTGCGCGGTCATGCCCGCCGCGTCGAATTCGTCACCGCGCACGCCGCGCCTGGCCTTCCGCTCGACCTCGATTGGCGCCGGCTGGCCGATCCGCAAGCGACGATCGCCTTCTACATGGGACGCGGTGCCGCGGCCGACATCAGCCGGAACCTGATCGCGGCCGGGCTTGCCGCGGCGACGCCCGTTATCGTGGCGTGCGATATCAGCCTGCCGGGCGAGACGAGGCTGCAGACCCGGCTCGACCTGCTGCCGTTCGCGGTCGCGACGATCGCCGACGATCGCCCGACGCTGATCATCGTCGGTGAGGCCGTCGCGCCGCCGGGAATGGCGATGGCGCAGGCCGCTGCGACGAAAGCGGCCGACGCGCAACGTTAGGCAGCTTTTGTCGTTCGGAGCACGCAGCGAAAGCCGATATGGCTCGTCGAGGAGTCGATCGCCTGGGCGTGCCGCGCCGCCGGGCGATAGCGCTGGCAGTAATTGGCGGCGCAGAGATGCGACCCGCCCTTCAGCACCTTGCGCCCGATCGATATGTGCGGCGTGAGCGGATCGCGGCTGTCGCGCTCGCGCCCACCGCGTGGATTGGCCGGTACGCAGCAGGCACCACCGCGCTTCTTTTTTTCGACCGTCGGCAAAGCCCACCAGTCCGCGGTCCACTCCCAGACATTGCCGATCATGTCGGACAGTCCGTACCCGTTGGGGGGGTAGGTACCGACCGGCGACGTGCGCTCCCATCCGTCGAGCAGCTGGTTGACGAACGGAAAGGCGCCTTGCCAGTAATTGGCGAGCATCCTCCCCTCGGGCGCCAGTTCGTCGCCCCAGGCGAATTCGGCGCCGTCCAGGCCGCCGCGCGCGGCAAATTCCCATTCCGCCTCGCTCGGCAGGCTTTTGCCCGCCCAGTCGGCATAGGCCTTGGCATCGCTGTAAGCCACATGGACCACAGGGTGATCGGCCAGATCGTCGATCGCGCTATCGGGGCCGAGCGGATGCCGCCAGTCCGCGCCAAAGCTGAATCGCCACCATTGCGAGAAATCCTGCAGATCGACCGGGCCCGCGGTCGGCTCGAATACCAGCGATCCGGGTTGCGCCATGTCGATCGGCATGCCCGGATAGTCCGCCGGATCCGGGGCGATCTCGGCCAATGTGCGATGCCCGGTCGCCGCGACGAAGCGCGCGAACTCGCGATTGGTCACCGGCGTTTCGTCGATCCAGAAGGGGTCGACGCGCACGGCCCGCACGGGCGCTTCTTCCGGGTAGAATCGCTGCGATCCCATCAGGAAGACGCCGCCATCCAGATGGCGCATGCCGGCCGTCGACGCCGCGCTTCTACCTGTCGTGACGGATGCTGGTGTCACCATCGCAGCTGCTCCTGACCGACGGGCTGGAGTGCCGCCAGAACAGGGTTTCGTACCCGTTCCGTACGAACCAGCCAATCAACGCGACATCGTGAAAGTATGGCGCACCCGACAGGATTCGAACCTGTGGCCTCTGCCTTCGGAGTGCACAGAAATGGGCTTTTTTGAGACTCCTTGAAACTAGTAAGTAGCTGATATCTATTGATTATGTGTCTCACGGGGTCTACATAATTCCGAGTATGTTTTCCGTACATTTTCCGTACGGAATGGCTTTCGGAGACTGGCGATGGCGCTGGACCTGAGCAAAGTAAAGGAACGGGACGCACTACGCAGCCAGCGCGAGCCATACTGGCAGCGCATCCGGCCGGGCTGCTTTCTGGGCTATCGCCCGTCGGCGCGCGAAGGTGCGGGGACATGGATCGCGCGCGCTTATGACGAGGATCAGCGCCGATACAGTTTGAAGGCACTCGGCGACTTCGGAACCTTGCCCGGAAAGGATCGCTTCGCGGAAGCCAAGAAGGAAGCCGAGGCATTCGCGGTGCTCGTGGAGTCGGGCGGGCAGACCGCGGAGAAGATCGAGACCGTTGAGGATGCCTGTCGTAAGTATGCGGAGACCCAGCCGGACGCAGCCGGGCGATTCCGGAGGAACGTTTATTCCGACCCGATCGCTAAAGTGAAGTTGGCGAAGCTGAGGCGGCACCATCTCAAGGCGTGGCGTCAACGCTTGGAGAACAAGCCGGCGCTGGTGACGCGGAGGAAGAAGGGGCCGCAGATCACACGCCCGCGCGCGCCCTCGTCGATCAACCGCGACATGGCGATGCTTCGAGCGGCGCTGAATAAGTTTCTCGCACCCGGCGCCCCGGATACCGAAGCGGCTTGGCAAGAGGCGCTCAAGGCGATCCGCAATGCGGATCGTCAGCGGACTCTCTATCTCGATCGTAGCCAACGGCGCGCCCTGCTCAAGGAGATTGACCCCGAGGCCGAGCCTTTCGTGCGAACGCTTTGCCTGCTGCCCCTTCGTCCTGGCGCTGTTGCCGGACTGCGCGCGCGAGACTTCGACAGGCGCACGTCGGAACTAAGCATCGGGAAGGATAAGAGCGGCAAGCCGCGTCGCGTCTTGCTGTCTGCCGCTGCCGCCAAGCTCTTCGACAAACAGGCGAAGGGAAAGTCGGGAGACGCGCCGTTGTTGTCGCGCGCGAACGGCCTGGCTTGGGATAAAGAGACTTGGAAGAGGCCGATTGCCGAGGCAGCGACGAAAGCCAGGCTGCCTGTGGGTGCGACCGCCTATACGCTTCGTCACAGCACGATCACCGATCTCGTGAACAACGGCCTTCCGCTGCTCACGGTCGCCCAAATCAGCGACACCAGCGTGGAAATGATCGAGCGTCACTATGGGCACCTCACCCAGCACGCCGCAGCGGAAGCACTGACAGGGCTTACATTGTAATGGCTTGGGGCTTGCAGCCGCCGCCTAGAGAAATAGTACAAACTGGTTCGACCCTATCGTCGAATGCCGATTAACATATCGGTCTTTGCGGCAATGATAACCTTGATCAACCGACTTCATCGACGCCAAAAGGAAAGTCCGCCGATTATCTTTATTATGTAAAGATCAAAATACAAATCTAAAATTGAGATTGGCAGAAAAATAAGAATGGAAGGCCCAAATTCCGGAAACTTAATACCAAAAAACACAACAATCGCGGAATGAAAAATAAACAATCCACTCACGGCCACCACAAAACCGGAATTCTTCCACGCCTTAAATGAAACAAGCACCGACCCTAGCAATACTATAAGGAAAATGACCGCCAAATAGGCTCTGTCCGGATAGCCAAAATAATTTATGGCGAAGAATACCGGAGATACGGCAATTAGCGCCAATAAACCCCATGACCTCGGGAGTGGTTTATCCGACTCCAAAATATCTTTGATCTTTGTCATTTCCGGGCCATGCACCTGTTAAAAGCCTTAACCGCAGATATTACATCGTGAATAGTCGCGACGCCGTTTACAGCAATTCCGATACCAGGAATAGCCCTTGCTGCTTGGCTCCCTACTTTGACGCCTTGGCTCGCCGTGGTGTTGGCATAGGCCACACCGCCCGCGCTCATTCCGAAAAAATCCCCGTGGAAGGTACCATTTATAATCGCTCCGGACGCTACGCCCAGTTGGAAAAGAGCAACGGCCTGGGATTCACCTGGGATGAAGCCCGCAAGATCCAGGACTAACGCTATTCCCGATTCTCTGGCTGATTCATCCATACACATATCGACTTTAGTTCTAGGCTTGAAAACCCCACAAGCGGTACCGTTGGATCCATAACAACTACCGGCCTCCCCGCCTCCTTCGCCATTGCCGCCACCGAAGAACTGGGTAGCAACAGGACCAGCGTCGGGAAAAGTCACATAATAAGACGTGCAGGTAGTTTGCGTTAGCACGACATCGCCGGCGCTGTTCGACGTCGATGGGCCGCTAATGTTATTGTTGCAATCTTGAAGCTGAAACGTCGCTAGACCACTTGGGTCAACCAAGTTGACTGGATCGCCTCCGACATAGTTATACCAATTCGTCCCGTCCGCATAGCCAGCTGGATCGGTCTGAATGAACCGACCGAGAGAAGCTGAATACATCCGAGCTTTGTAATAATACATTCCCAGTTCCGGAAACCAAGCTTGGCCTGTATATAGAAATCGGCCGCTCTTCGCTCCGCCAGGAATACCGTATTCGTCATAGCTATTGGTAGCGATACTGTTGCCGGTGCCGTCGGTCACTGCGACGATCGACCCGCGCTCATCGGGAATCAGCCAGCGCCGATCGCTCGTTCCAGCGCCTTCATACCAAACCAACGGCTCGTCAGCATTGGTGCCGGTGACGTATCGGCGCAGAACCGCGCCCGACGGGTTGCCAACTTCGGTCGCGATCTCACCGCCATCATAAACGAAACGGGTTGAAGACGCGGTATCATATTCGCTCAATCGCCCGATCGGGTCGTAATAGAGCGTCGGCCCGCCGCTCATACTCTTGAGACGGTTATCAGACGTATAAGTATACGTCGTCGTCCCCGAACTCGTCAGATTTCCTCTCGCATCGTAACCAAGGTTGGTGGTCCCTGCCGCGCTATATTGGTTTAGGCCATTGCTCGTATAGGGCCGGGTAACGGTGACCGCTCCTGTCCAGGCATAGGCGCCGTTTGCCCGGCTAGCCGACGCAATCTGAGATGCCGGATTGTAGGTGAACGTGGTCGCATTGTCCTGGCCATTCGCCGTCGGCGTGCAGTCGAGCGTACCGCCGCCCGCGAGGTCGTGCCGGAGGCATATCAGGCGTGATGCGACGTCATAACTAAAGTACGTCACCGTACCATTGCCACGCGTCACGCTCGTTCGTCGACCCAGATCGTCATAGGAATAGCTCGCCAGCACGCCGACGCCTGTAGTCGCACCATTCTCGCGGACGGCCGTCATATTGCCGGTTAAATCATAGTCGTAGGCTACATAAAAACCATCCGGCCAAGTCACCCGCGTCCGATTACCCGCGACGTTGTATTGATATTGCAGACTTCCGAACGCTTGGGCAGCAGTCGTCGTGCGGCCTAAGGCATCGTAGCCGGACGTAAGCGTCTGCCCCGAACTAGATGCCGTCAGCAGGTGTCCCACCAAGTCATAGGTATAACTTACCGTGGGCTCTCCATTGGGCGGCGTCTTCGCTTTGACACGGTTGAGATTGTCGTATGAAAATCCGACCAACGTTCCATCACGCAGCTGCCGACCAATAACATTGCCGTTGGCGTCGTAGGTGAATTTCTCATAATCGGTCGTCGAACTTGCGCCCGGACTGGTCGGCGACGGATAATTAGTCTGGCCCAGTCTGTCGAAACCGTCATAGGTATACGACGTCAAATTGTTTCGTCCATCACTGATGGACTTGATCTTTCCATTAGCCGAATAGGCGAATGTGGCCGTCACCACAGGAGAGCTGGTCCCAACACTCTCGCTGATGGTAGCCTTCTGGCCGTTGGGATCAAATGTCGTCAGCGAAACTCGATCCGGACCATAAGGTCCGCTCGTCTGAACCGGGGCGCAACTCGAAGCTGGTGCTCCAACGGCCGCCAAATCCATATATTGGATAGTGCAGTTGGGTCTGCCCAGATTGTCATATAGCGTGTCGGTGACACCATACGTAGTCCCGCCTGCGGCGACAGATTGCCTGATGGCGCGACCGTTCACATCGAGCGTAGTAGCGGAACGCCGACTTTCGCTGAAATTTGCCCAAGCGGCATCAGTTTGATCCGTAACCGTACCAACCTGCGTTAGCGTCGCCATGCCATCCGCATTGAAGGTGGTTTTGGTTGCAGCCAGCTTGCGGGGGCCAGAGCCATCTGGATCAGGGCCAACCTCGCCGATCAAGTGACCATGCGCATCGTAACGATAGACTGTTGTCTGCGCCGCACCCAACGGGCCGCTTACCGAAGCAAGGTTCCCCAAACCGTCATAGGAAACGGACTGCGTGCTACTAACCGTACCATCCCCGGATTGGATGGTGGTGGCCGTCGGAAGGGCGTGGTTAGAACCCGCGTAACTCACTATCGTTTTGGTCTCGTCGGCCGTGCCGGCGCAGGTCGCTTGTGTGGCACAGCGAGAAGTACCGGTGAGAGACCAAATGGACCCGACTTGCACCAGGTTGCCGCTCGCATTCTTCGCGTAGGTGGGAATTTGCCCATAGCTTATCCGCGTCTGAGGCCGGACAGCACCTGTGCTGGCTGCAGGCAATGTGACACTCGTCGTCAAACCTGTCTGGGGATCATACGTAAAATCGGTCGTCTGGTTCATCGCGTCCGTTATGCTCGACGGCTTATCGTCAAACGAGCTGGGCACCTGACTCATCGTAATATTGGGTAAGGGGCTGCCACTTTTTGGAACGGCAGTATATTGAGTCAAATTCCCATTATTGTCCCTTTGGAAGTTTTCGCTATTCCCTTCAGGGAATCCGAATTGAGACAATAACCCATACTGATCGAGCGTTTTGGACGTAGTGTTGCCAGCCCGATCCCGGATCGCCGATACATTGCCAGTAGCAGCGTCAATCGTGTATTGTTTATACAGGCCGTCGGGGCCGGTTACCTGGGTATAATTTGACCCATAGGTGTAGATCCACGTCACGCCCGATCGCGTAATGGATGACACTCGTCCGTTAGCATCATAAATAACCCCGACCTGCACGCCCGCCGGGCTGGTGATGTTGGTTATCTTTCCATTCGTGAGTGCGTACAGCGTGGTATGATTCAGTTCGTCAGTAATGCTTATGCTGGACGGCGAGGATGTTATGGTCGAACTCGGCCAGATCCTGGAATAGCTGCAAGTCGGCGCATTCGGGTCGCAATAATCAATTGATTGGTCGAGCGCAGTTACTGATGACAATTGATTTGAGGTCGATTGCGGGTAGGAGTACTTCAGCATGTAGCCGCGATTGCTTACGACCGACGACAACGCGCTACAGCCCGACCCGCAACTCACCCAGTTATACGTCCATTTCTCGCCATTCTTGAACTGCCTCGAAACGAGCACTCCTTCGAAAGCCGTCCAGCCGGTGGAGGTGGCAGCCAAGGGTTTGGAAAAGATGTTGATCGTCCCCTGACGATCGGTGTGGGTATAGGTTTGCGTCGTGGAATCGTACGAAAGAGATTGCCCCCTACTGTTAAAATACGCAGTAGTTATTATGCCGGAAGGATTTCCATTTGTCGGCTTGGCAAACACATTTGATTGTCCATCAATACTTACTTTGTACATTGTCGCGGGGGTGCAGCCACCGCCGCCACATATCTGGCCGGGTGCGGTATTGATGACTCCCGTTAAATTGCTATCGCCGGAGACTCCGGAAACTCCGGAGATGACGTGCTTCAATTGGCTTTCGCTTGGTCCAATGGCAGCTAATTGTTGTGGCGGCTGAAAGCTACCATTCGCGATATTGACGCCGTTTTCGTCAGTCGACGGGAATACCGGCGGCCCCGGGATGCTAGGAATTGTCTGCGCGTGAAGGGTGGGGATAGATGCCACATATGATACGGCACTGGCGGAGAGCAGGAAGACGAATTTAGACAGCCGTTGATTGCTTCTTTTGGGTCTACCTGTCCCAATCCCTTCGCAGCGAGCCGTCATCACAATCTCCAGACGATAAGATCATTGTTCGGACCGATGGCAGCGCTACTGCCGGACGGCCTAGGCTCGAAGGAGCCTCAGTACACGACGCATTGCGAAGCCAGTCCGGTTACGGTTGCGGTCAGCTGGCCCGTCGAGGTGGCGCCCAAACTATCAGCGACGACGTAGCTGAAGGTGAAAGTCCCCGTGCTGTTCTCGCCGATCGTCACCGAGGTGGTGCTGGTCACCGCGGCCGAGCCTGGGCCGGTGATCGACACAAGGTGCAGCGGTACGTTGTTTTCGGGATCGGTGTCGTTCGCGACGAGATTGACGGTCTGATACACACTGCAGTTGAACGAAGTCGTGTCTGCGTTGGCCACTGGCGGAAGATTGCTTGAGGTAGCGTCGTTGATGGTACCCGATCCCTGCGACGTGGTGATGGTGGCCCCGCCCGTCTGCCCCGACAGGTTGACCAGCACTGTTTCAGGGGATTCGATCACGCCGTCGGTGAGCGTCGTGACCTGGAATGTCTGGCTCGACGTGCCGCCTGCCGCGAAGGTCAGCGTTCCGGACTTTGCGGTGTAATCGCTGCCCGCGGCTGCAGTGCCGTCCGCCGTCGCATAGTTGACCGAGAAGCTCGACGAGGTCGTACCCGTCTTGGTCACCGTGAAGGTCAGCGGACTGCCTTCCGACACCCCGGTCGCGTTGCTGATCGCGAACGATGGCGGCGGCGGGACGTCGTTGATCGTCCCGGAGCCTTGACCCGTAGTGATGGTGGCCCCGCCTGTCTGGCCCGACAGATTGACCAGGACCGTTTCGGGGGATTCGACGACGCTGTCGGTCAGCGTCGTGACCTGGAATGTCTGGCTCGACGTGCCGCCCGCCGCGAAGGTCAGCGTTCCGGACTTCGCGTTGTAATCGCTGCCCGCGGCTGCAGTGCCGTTTGCGGTCGTATAATTGACCGAATAGCTCGACGAGGTCGTGCCGG
>NZ_BCYZ01000056.1 GCF_001598455.1 Sphingomonas pruni NBRC 15498 | reverse complement strand
GGGGGGGAAAGTGCCTTGCGCTATCCTCGCCGCTACGCGGCTGCGGCCCCTCCACCGCCTTCGGCGGTTCCCCTCCCCATCTGCGATGGGGAGGATTTGTCGGCCGCCAGCGTCACTCGGCGGGCGTTAGCGGGCTAGGCCAAGACCTTCCCCATCCTGACCCCAGGCACCGGCACGCCGCGATCCGCCATGCTGTCGACGCGTTCGATCGTTTCATACCCGCAGGCACGATAAAGCGGCTCGCCCGCGAGCGTCCCCATCAACTCCGCCCGCTTGAACCCAGCCGCGCGTGCTGCCGCCTCGTTCGCCGCCAGCACCATCCGGCCAATCCCGCGCCGGGTGAAATCGGGATCGGTGTACATCGCCCGGATCCGCGCCGGGTCCCTGGCCGGATCGAGCACCGCAGCATCGCGCGCGACCGCGCCGGCGTCGCCGCCGTACAGCGTCGCGCGATAGCTCCAGCCGCCGCAGCCGACGATGCGACCCGCTTCGTCCTCAACCACGACATAGGTGCCATCGGCGATTAGCTGGGTGTCGAGCCCCATGCTGAGCCGGCTCGCCTCGACCTGTTCGGGCCTCAGGTAATCCCGCTGCAATTCGCCGATCGCGCGCTCCATCAGCGCCGCGATCGCGGGGATGTCGGCGTCGGTCGCAATCCTGGTCTTGAGGTCGCCCGTCACTTGCCGTCGAGCATCTTGATCGTCGCGGTGGCTGGCGGCTCCTTCGCCATCGACGCGGCCACGCGCTCGGCGCCCTCCATCACCCGCAGGACGTTGCCGCCGGCAAGCTTGGCGATCATCTCGTCGGTCCAACCGCGGCGCATCAGCTCGGCGAGCAGCGCCGGATAGGTGGCGACACTGTCCAGCCCGTCGGGCAGGCTCTCCACGCCGTCGAAATCCGATCCGATCCCGACATGATCGATGCCGGCGACCTTGACGACATGGTCGATATGGTCGGCGACCATGGCAAGCGTCACGGGCGGACGCGGATGCGCCTTTTCCCATTCCTCCATCGCTGCCTTCGCGCGATCGGGTTGGCCGATATAAAGCCCGCCATAAGGCGGCGAATTGTAGCGCGCCTTTTCGGCATTGCGCGCCGCTTCCCACTGCCGCCGCTCTTCGGAAACGTAGCTCGGCGCGTAATTAACCATGATCACGCCGCCATTTTGCGCGAGCAGCTTCAGCACCTTGTCCGACACGTCGCGCGGATGATCGTCGAGCGCGCGCGCCGAGCTGTGCGAGAAGATCACCGGCGCCTTCGACACACGCAGCGCATCGATCATCGTGTCCTCGCTGACATGGCTGAGGTCGACCAGCATGCCGAGCCGGTTGAGTTCGTGCACCACCGCTTCGCCGAATTTGGTGAGGCCGCCATGCTGCGGATTGTCGGTGGCCGAGTCCGCCCATTCGATCGTCTTCGTATGTGTCAGCGTCAGATAGGATGCGCCGAGCGCGCGATAGGCGCGAAGCACCGAGAAACTGCCGTCGATCTGGCCGCCCCCTTCGACTCCGAGCATCGATGCGATCCGGCCCGAGGCATGGATGCGCCGGACGTCCGCCGCGGTGACCGCCGGAGCGAAGACGGTCGGATAGCGGCGAAAAATCTCCTTCATCAGCCCGATCTGGTCGAGCGTTTCCTTGACCTGTTCGGGCCCCGGCAGATTGGCCGAGACATAGACCGACCAGAATTGCCCGCCGACATGGCCGGCGCGCAGCCGGGTGATGTCGGTATTGTACTTTGCGGGATCGAGCCGGGTCAGGTCCATCGTCCAGCGCGCATCGCCTGCCTTGTCGACCAGCGTCTCCGCCCAGTCGTTGTGCCCGTCGATCAGCGGCGTCTTGGCCAGCACGTTGGCGACGCGGGTTTCGTACGAGGCGGGACCGGCGCTGATCATCAGCGGGGCGGCGAGCAGCAGAGCTAAGGCATGGCGCATGGGCGGCGAGCCTAGCCGGGATTGCGAGCGGCTCAAGTCCTACCGGTGGTTATGGGATGGATAAGGCGGGGAATATGGCCATTTCCCCTCCCGCTTGCGGGAGGGGTTAGGGGAGGGCCTGTTCTTCCGGCCCCTAACGACACGCCCTCCCCCAGCCCCTCCCGTAAACGGGAGGGGAGCATTGCACCGCTTTCGGGTACTCCATCGGCACGCCTCCCCGTCGACGCGGGAAAGGGAGGGGCCCTCTACGCCGCCTCCGGTTCCTCCACCGGCAAAACCTCGTCGGGCTGCGGCGCCATCGTCCGGCAGACGACTTCGAATGCGCCATCATCGATACGGATCTCGTTAAACGACGGCGGAGTCGACCGCGTGCGTTCGGAAAGGGTGCCGGCGCCGATCATCCGCACCGTCGCACCACCATCGCGATGCTCGACATCGAACGCGTCATGGACATGCCCGGTCAGGACGGCGTCCGCGCCCGCCCTCATCAGCGCCGCCAAAGCGTCAGCGCCACGATGCGTCTGCTTCGATAGCCGCTTGTGCGGCTCGATCAGCGGATGGTGGCAAGCGACGAACACCAATTTGCCCTTGGGCACTGCCTCCACCAACGCCAGCGCCTGATCGAGCGCATGCCGGCTGATATGGCCCGAGGCCCAGTTGAGTCGGAATTGCGCGCGCGCCGTGGTCTTGAGCGGGACGATGGCCACGCCGGGCAGTTCGAGCGGTTGTTCGATCATACGCTCGATTTCACGGACCCGGCGATAAGGCGTGAAGATCCGGGCCAGCGGATTGAAATAGGGTAGATCGTGATTGCCGACCTCGACCGTGACTGGCCGATCGAGCGATCGCAACCACGCAAGACCTGCGTCGAACTCGCGGCGCCGCGCGCGCATCGTCAGGTCGCCGGTCATCACCACGGCATCAGGCCTTTCCGCCGCGACCAGCGCGTCGAACCACGCGACGGCGACCTTGTCCTCGCGTCCGAAATGGACGTCGCTGACGTGGAACAGCCGTGTCATGCTTCCTCTTTCGCAGTGGTGATGAACTGTTTCCTGCTACGCCCGACCGTGATGGCCGTTCCCGGATCGAGCATCTGGGGCTCGCCGTCGAACAATGCCAGTACCGGGCGGCGTTCGGCGATGCGCACCTGGTCGGTACGGACTTCCGTCACCGCCTGGGCCGCGAGCCAATCTCCCGTCACCCAATTCCAGCCGAGATCGGCGATCGCGCGTGCATCGCGCGCATCGACCGCGGCGATCTGCAGATGATCGTCCTGTGCCCGGATATAGGCGGCCTGGACACGGGGCGGGAAACCCGGCGCGCCGGTCAACTTCACGCCACGTCCGAAGGTCCGTCGCCACGCCGCACGGATCGCCGGCCAGATCCGGCCCAAGCTGCCCTCTCGCACATGTTCGCGGGCGCGATACCAGCTCGCCGCCGGACCTACGATCGTCCCGACCAGCGCGCGATGCTTGCCCGCCTCGACATAAGGAAGCGCGATGGGCCGCCCATGTTCATGTGCTGCGTGCAGGATCGCCGCTGGATCCGCGTCGCCATGCAGCACCTTTGCCAGCATGTTCATCGTGCCGCCCGGCAGAATCAGGATGCCGCCATTCCATGCCGCCAGTGCGCAAGACGCCGCATTGATCGTCCCATCGCCAGCGAACAGGACGACGGTGTCCGCTCCGGCACGATCGAGATCGGCGATCGTCGGCAGCGCTTGATCGGGGAAATCGGTACGCCCGACAAAGCTCAGCCCACGTTCGGTACAAGCCGCTTCGATCGCCTCGGCCTTTTTCGCGTCGGACGAGCCGGAATGCGGATTGGTGATGAACCACAGTCGTTCCATGCCCGATACAACGCCCCGGAAGCGCGAAGTTTCAGTCGGGCAGATCCATCGTCACGCGCAAGCCGTTGGCATCGCTCGCCGTGGTCAATGTGCCGCCCGCTTGCTTGGCGAACGCTTCGATCAATTTTTGGCCGAGTCCGCCATCCTTGCTCTTAGCCCGCGATCCGAGCGGGAGCCCGACGCCGTCATCTGCTACGGTCAGCCGCCATCCGCCCTCGGGCAGATGCTTCCAGGACACGCTGATCGTTCCAGTTTCCCGCTCGGCAAAGGCATGTTTGGCGGCGTTGGTAACGAGTTCGTTGACGACCAGGCCGATGGATACCGCATGGTCACGCGGGATATGCGCGGTGTCGGCATCGCAGGTCAGCGTGATGCCGCCGCGTAGCAGCAAGGCATCCGACAGCGTGTTGCACAAGTCCCTCAGATAGTCGCCGACATTGACCTCGCTTCCCTGACCATCGCGATAAAGATGGCGGTGCGCGCGTGCGATGCTGTCGACGCGCATCAGCGCCGACGCCAGGGCGTCACTGGCGGCCGGATCCTTGACGCGGCGGCGCTGGATATCGAGGATGCTGGCGACGATCTGGAAATTGTTCTTCACGCGATGCTCAAATTCGCTGAGCATCAGGTCGCGGTCGGCGATCTCGCGGTCGCGTTCGGAGGTCGCGCGATACACCGCGCGACGGAAGGTTTCGGCGAGCGCAATGGTCAGCGCCGCCGCGACGGCGATTGCGAACAGCGTCCAATAGGGTCCGCTCTGGGTCGTCGTCGGGGACGGCAAATAGATTGCGTAAAAGGCATAGCCGATCGAGATCACGGCGGTCAGCAAGCCCGATTGCCAGCGCGCGAACAACGTCGCGATCATCATCGCAGGATAGACCAGGGCGAATACCGCGGCTCCCGGGGCAACCGCGTTGATCCCGAACCGCAACAGCCCTGCTGCCCCGACGCACAGCAACGCTACGCCGCACTGGGTCACCCAACGCGGTACCGCCGGAAACAACCGGTCGGGCAGATCGAGTTCGCCGATCCTGGCCATATATCGACTGGGCATCGTTACGCCCCCCCAAGTCAAGCCGATGCGGCCTGAAAATGATCCTTATCGGTTTAGAAAGGCAGACGCTTGCCCGATCGTCCAGCCAAATCAGTGATGTAATGCCAGGCTACGCGTCCGGACCGTCCGCCGCGCCGGGTCGACCAGCCGACAGCCTCGTCCGGATCGAAGGACAGACCGAACCGATCGGCATAAGCGCGGACGATCGCAAGGTAACCCGCCTGGTCCATGACATGGAATCCCAGGCTGAGTCCGAATCGATCGGCAAGCGCGAGATGGTCGTCGACGCTGTCGCGCGGATTGATCGCGCTTTCCTGCTCGGCGATGTCACGCGGCACCAGATGGCGGCGATTGGCGGTCACCACCAGGCGAGCATTGGCCGGACGCGCCTCCGCGCCGCCCTGGAGCAGCGAGCGTAGCGCTCGGGCGTCACCGCCGGCATCGAAACCGAGATCGTCGAGGAACAGGACGAATGCGCGCGGCAGACCGTCGATCCGGTCGAACAACGCCCGCAGGCCGTCCATCGCCGCGACCTCGATCAAGGCGAGCTTGCGACCATGGGCTTGCACCGACGACACCGCGCTCTTTACCAACGCGGACTTGCCCGTTCCGCGTGCGCCCCACAACAATACGTCCTGCGCCGCGAAGCCATCCGCCAGCCGGCCGAAATCCTCGACCAGAGCGGTCTTCTGCGCATCGATTCCCAACAGGAGGTCGAGCGGCAGCGGATCGAACTTGCGCGCGGCGGCCAGGCGCCCATCGCGCCAGATATAGGCCGGATGCGCGAGCGGGTCGGCATCGGCCGGCACGGCCGGCGCGATGCGTTCTAGCGCGGAGGCGATACGGTCGAGCGGGTCGGTCATGCCGGCCGCGTTACACGGCCCGGCGCGATCAGCCCAGTGTCTTGAGCAAGGCCTGGGCCGGCGCGCGATCGGTGAAACCGGGATCGGCGAGCAAAGCGGCGATGGCGGCCTTCGCTTCGGCGTTTCGGCCGCTATCGGCATAAGCCTGGGCCAGGTGCCAGCGAATGCCGCTCTGCTTGGGTGCGAGCGACGCCGCTTTCTCGAACAGGTCGATCGCCTTGGCATTCTCGCCCGCCGCGTACAGCGCCCAGCCATAAGCGTCGGTCGCTGCCGGGCTCATCGGCGCGATGTCGTAGGCCGCCGCGCCGTAGGAGACGGCGTCGTCGACATTGTCGGCGCCGACATTGGCATAAGCGAGCTCGGACAGCAGGCCGGAGTCGCGCGAACCGACCCGAGCCCGCAAATCCTCCAGCGTGTCGACGGCCCCATCCCAGTCGCCCGACGCGATCTGCCAATGAGCGGCGAGCCGCAGAGCAGGCACGCTTTCGGGATGTTGGGTCAGGAACAGCGCCAGCACGCCGGTCGCCTCCGGCCGGCGCCCCGCCTGGTCGAGCGCGTCGACCGTGCGCAACATGGTCGGCTCGTCGAACTTGATATCGGCCGCCTTGCGATAAGCGTCGGCGGCGTCGCCATATCGGCCTATCGTCATCAGCGTGTCGCCGACCAGCAAATGCGCCGCCGGCGCGCCCGGCGTCGCTGCCTCGAGCGCACGCGCCCGGGCCAAGGCGGCGTCGCTCTGCCCGGCATCAATCAACCCGCGGATCACCGTGACCGCGAGCACCGGATTGGTCGGATCCTTGTCGGCCGCCCCCGTCAGCACCGCCAAGCTATCGTCGGTTCCGAACGGAGTCGCCCCTGCACGCACCGGCCAGGCCGACCGGTCGAGGAACTTGGCGGCCCAATCGCGTTCGCCGGTCGCCTCGAACGCGCGACCGACCAGCCCCAACGTATAGCTGTCAGCGTCACCGCGAATCGCCACCGGACGCAGCACGTCGAGTGCGCCCTTGGCGTCGCCCGACCGCAGCAATGCTGCACCGAGCAACCGGCGCGCGGTGATGTTCATCGGCTGCCGCCCGACCAGCTCGCGCCATGCGCCGATCGCCTGTTCATAGGCGCCGGCCTGGTAGGCGAGCGTGCCGTTGAGCAGCAGCGCACCGGGCAGGTCATCGATCCGTCCGCCGGTCCGCTCCATCAGGCTGCGCGCGAGATCGTAATTCTCCGCGCGCGCTGCGAGGACCGCCTGGAGATAGAATGCCTGCGGACTCGCCGGGCGTGCGGCGAGCGCGCGCCGCGTCGCGCCGAGCATGTCGGTATAGCGGCCGAGGTCACCGAGCGTGGCGGCATATTCGATCAGCGCCGGGTGGTAATAGGCATCGCGCTGCAGGGCCGCCTCGAACCACGGCAAAGCGGCGTTCAGGCCATATTGCTCGCGCACCAATTCGCCACGCAAGGTCAAAGCCTCGAGATTGTTGGGATCGAGCTCGACCGCTTTTTGCGCGTTGCCCGACGCGCCGGCGATGTCGCCCGCGCTGTAGCGGATGCGAGCGAGGTCGGACCAGGCGTAGGAATTGCCGGGATTGCCGTCGAGCAATTCGCCTAGCAGCGCCTGTGCCTCGGCCCCTTTGCCCTGCGCGGCCAGCGCGCGCGCGGTCACCCGGGTGGCATAGACGCCGAACCTGGGATCCGCCTTGGCCGCCTCGGCTAGCGCGCGCTTGGCGTCGCCCTGCAACAGCCAGGCTTCGGCCAGCAATTGATGCCCGCGCCGCATGTCGAACCCGGCTGCTGCGGCGCGGCCGAGCTCGGACTCGGCGCCTACCCCGTCGCCCAGCGCGAGAAAGGTGCGCGCCAACACCGCATGCGCGGCGCCCCATTGCGGATCCTGCTTGACCGCGGCCTGGGCATGCGACCGTGCGGCGTTGAAGTTGCCGGCCTGAAGCAGCGCCAGACTATAGCCCAATTCGGTGCGCGCGCCGGTCGCGTCGGCCTGCGCGGGGGCGGTCAGCGTCACCGTGACGCCGATGATCGCGGCGATCGTGGTCGCGCCGATCAGCGCACCTTTGACGATGGTCTTCATGGTCCCGGTCCTAGGCATGGAGGTCGTAATTCTTGAGCAGATCGTAAAGCGTCGGACGGCTGATCCCGAGCAGCTTGGCGGTGTTCGAGATATTGCCCTCGGCGCGCGCCAAAGCGTGACGGATCGCCTTACGGTCGGCACTCTCGCGTACCGCTTTCAGGTTGATCGGATCGGGCGTGTCGCGCTCGGCGAGATCGAGATCGATCGCGGTCACGCTCTTGCCGTCGGCCATGATCACCGCGCGCTTCATGCGGTTTTCGAGCTCGCGCACATTGCCCGGCCAGCCCCAGGCGTCGATCGCCGACAGAGCGTCGGGCGACAGGCCGGTGACCGGCCGGTTCATGGTCTTGGCGTAATGATGCAGGAAATGCTTGGCGAGCAGCACGGGATCGCCGGTGCGCTCGGCCAGGCTGGGGATGCGCACGACGATCTCGGCCAGGCGGTAATAGAGATCCTCCCGGAACGATCCGCTCGCCACCATCGCATCGACATCCTGATGCGTCGCGCAGACGATCCGCGTGTCGACAGCGATCGGCTTGCGCCCGCCGACCCGCTCGATCACCCGCTCCTGCAGGAAGCGCAGCAACTTGACCTGGAGCGGCAGCGGCACGTCGCCGATCTCATCGAGGAACAAAGTGCCGCCATCGGCCAGCTCGATCTTGCCCTCGGTGGTCTTGACCGCACCAGTGAACGCACCTTTTTCGTGCCCGAACAATTCGCTTTCGAGCAACGTCTCGGGAATTGCCGCGCAGTTGATCGCGACGAACTGGCCCTTGCGCCCCGATTTCTCGTGCAGGCCACGCGCCAGCACTTCCTTGCCGGTGCCGCTCGCGCCCAGCAGCATCACCGAGACGTCGGCGCTGGCGACGCGTTCGATCATCCCCGTGACCTTGAGCATTTCCGGCGACGCGGTGATCAGTCCGCCCAGCGCCTCGCGGGGGACGCTTGCAAGCCGGCGATTCTCGTCCTCGAGCGCATGGACGTGGAAGGCGCGCGCGACGATCAGGCCGAGCGCATCGATGTCGATCGGCTTCTGATAGAAGTCCCACGCACCCTCGGCGATCGCGCGCAACGCGCTTTCGCGCGCGCCGTGGCCTGAGGCGACGATCACCTTGGTATCGGGCTTTAACCGCAGGATCTCGGCGAGCGTGGCGAAGCCCTCGCTGACGCCGTCGGGATCGGGCGGCAGGCCCAGGTCGAGCGTCACCACCGCCGGTTCCTCGGCGCGCACCGCGTCGATCGCCTCGCGGCAGTCGCCCGCCACGACCACTTCGTAATCGTCATAGGCCCAGCGCAGCTGGCGCTGCAGGCCGGCATCGTCCTCGATGATCAGCAATTTCGGTCGTGGCTCAGTGTTCATGCCGCCCGCTCCATCTTGACTGGCGCGAGCGCCTCGCGAAGCACGATCGTGAAGCGCGTGCCCTCGCCTTCGCGGCTGACCACGTCGAGCCGTCCCCCCATCGCCTGAACCACCTGGCGCGCTTCGAACGCGCCGATTCCGAACCCGCCGTCCTTGGTCGAGACGAACGGCCGGAAAAGCCGGTCACGGACGAAGCTCGCGCTCATCCCCACGCCCTTGTCGACGATCGCGATCGTCGCGGCGCCGACCACGATTCCGACCGGTTCGCCCGGACCGCTGGCCTCGATCGCATTCTGGATCAGATGCCCGAGCGCCTGTTCGAGCCGGGCCGGATCCGCGACGGCCACCGCATCGCGCTTGCCGGTGACCGCGATCGGATGGCTGCTGCCGCGCCGCCGCGTGACGCGCTCGACGATCGGCATCAGCTCGACCGCCACCGGCTCTTCGACGCGGCCCGAATTGTGCTGCGACAAGCGCGCCAGCAGGTCGTTCATGCGACCGACCGAGTCCTTCAGGGTGGCGATCATGTCGGCGCGGAATTCGGGATTGTCGGCATGCCGCTCGGCGTTTCGGGCGACCAGCGTCAATTGACTGACCAGATTTTTCACGTCGTGCATGATGAAGGCGAAGCGGCGATTGAACTCGTCGAAGCGGCGCGCATCGGCCAACGCCTCGTGCGCGCGCGCCTCGGCCAGATAGCTGGCCGCCTGGCGCCCTGCGATCCGGAGCAGATCGAAATCCTCCCAGTCGAGCGAACGATCGATCGGCGGCCGTCCGAGCAGGATCGCGCCGATCAACTGGTTGAGATGGACCAAGGGCACGATCGCCCAGGCGGCGGGCGCGTCGAGCATCCATTGCGGCACCGCCGCGAGTTCGGCCGGCGCGGCATGGCCGGCGCGCAGCGTGTCGAGCTCGATGATCCGGCCACCCTGCGCCAGGAATTCCGCCAGCGGCTCGCCCGAAACCGCAACCGGCGTCGGCCCGTCCCAATTCCACGCCGCGCCAAGGCCGAGATCGCCGCCGCCCGCGACCAGCAACAAACCGGCGGCGGAATCGGTAACGTCGGCGACGGCCTTGACGATGCGTTCCTCGAGCGGCGCCGCCCCCTCGCCCGGCGCGCCCAGCGTTTCGGTGAAGCGCGTCCATTCGGCGCGATAATCGTAGCGGTGATGGAACAGATGCTTGGCCATCATCACCCGGAGCCACGCCTTGATCGTCGGCGACGACAGCAACGTCAGCAGGCCGGCCGCCGAGCCGAACACGAAGGCGGTCTGCCCCAATCGCGCATAGCTGCCGCCGAACGCTTCGATCGCGCTGATCGCGAGCACGGTGACGACCGCATAGACGATCAACGCGACCAGGGAGAGCGATTGCCACGTCACCGTGCGCGACACGTTGAGCGTCCAGTCGCCGTTACGGTGTACCGCGATCGCGAGCACCGGCACGATCGCGATCATCGCGAGCCCGCGCCCGGCGAACAGTTCCTGCGGCCAATCGCCGCTGAGATACGTGGCGGTATAGACCGACAGGTCGGCCAGCCACATCGCCGCCAGTGCGCCTACCGCCAGACGAATGCCGTCGCGCGCGCCGGGCGCAACCACCGAATAGAGATGATGAACCAGCACGAGCGATCCCAGTGCGACCATCATGCGCAACAGGATGCGGACCGCTGCGATGCCCTGGATCAGGTTGCCGGTCACCGTCGCTTGGGCGAGACTGAGCGCGATGCCGACGACCGCGACCAGTCCGACCACGCTATAGATCATCGTGACCGCGCGCGCCTGCCGCGCCGCAGGGTCGCGCCGCAATATCGCGAGCATGAACGCCAGCCAGGCGATGTTGCGCAGGCTTTCGGCAATCTGAGTCGTCAGGTCCTGGCTACCGATCCCGGCTACCGCCAGCGTCCACAGCGCGGTCATCCCCAAAGCCGCGACGAACGCGGTGCGCGGCACGCTGACGGCGCGATCGCGCAGTTGCGACAGCGCAAGTCCCGCGAACAGCAAGGCGGCGAGCGCGTAGCTCCACAGAATGACGGTCGAGGTCATCGCCTCAGCGCGCCCCTTCCGGCCACAAGACGACGCGGATCGTCTGAAGCAGGATCAGCAGGTCGAGGAAGGGCGAATAATTCTTGGCGTAATACAGGTCGTATTCGAGCTTTTGCCGGCTATCCTCGATCGAGGCGCCATAGGGATAGTTGATCTGCGCCCAGCCGGTGATGCCCGGTTTAACCATGTGGCGCTCGGCATAATAAGGCAGCTGCTGTTCGAGATCCTCGACGAATTGCGGGCGTTCCGGGCGCGGACCGACGAAGCTCATCTCGCCCTTCAGCACCGACCAGCATTGCGGCAATTCGTCGATTCGCACCTTGCGGATGAAGCGGCCGATCCGGGTGATGCGCGGATCGTCTTTCTCGGCCCACACCGCCTGGCCGTTGACCTCGGCATCCTGGCGCATCGAGCGCAGTTTGAGACAGTCGAAACCGACGCCGTAGAGGCCGACGCGGCGCTGGCGGTAGAAAGCCGGCCCCTTGCTCTCGAGCTTCACCGCCAGCGCGGTGATCAGGATGATCGGGCCCGCAAGCACGAGCAAGATCAGGCTGGCGGTAATGTCGAACAGCCGCTTGAACACGCCCGAAAACATCCGTCCGGACGAGAAACCGTCGGAGAAGATCAGCCAGCTGGGATTGACGCTCTGCAGGTCGACGCGTCCGGTCTCGCGCTCGAGAAAGGTCGAGATGTCGTTGACATGAACCCCGGTCGTCTTGATCCTGAGCAGGTCCTTGAGCGGCAGCGCGTTGCGTCGCTCCTCCAGCGCCAACACCACTTCGCTCGCGTTCAATAGCACGACATGGTCGGCGAGGTTGTAGATCGCATCGCGCGCGATCGCTTCCGGAATCACGCGATTGGCCTCGCTCATCGACACGTAGCCGACCACGACGAATGCCGATCCGGGTTGTTGCTGCAGCGCCTTCAGCCGCGCGGCGCGCGGCCCCGCGCCGAGCACGACGACGCGGCGCTTGAATACGTGGCTGCCCAGCATCTTGCCGAGCAGGATACGGATCGCGATCAGCGATACCGCCGAGATCCCCATCGCGTAGAACAGGTTCGATCGCCAGAAGGTGATTGCCGGCGAGAGAAAGAACAGGACCGACAGGAAGATGATGCCGAGCGAGATCGCGACCAGGATGCGCGCCACGGCGCGGCGCAACGATTGCAGCGCGTCGGCGCCATAGACCCCGACCGCGATCATCGCGGTTTCCAGCGACAAGGCGAAGGTGAACAATTGCGGCAGGCGGTCGACGATCGGCTCGACGATGCTGCCGAGTTGGTGGAGGCGGATCGAATAAGCGATCTCGGCCGCCGCGATCAGCAGCGCGACGTCGAGCAATCCCAGGAACAATACGGCGTGCGGCACATAGTGCTTGAACAGCCTGATCATCGTCTTCGCCTGCCTTTTCGGCCTTGGTCTGCACCCTAGTTCGATCGTCGGGTGTAAGATTTTCCGACACGGTTTCAGGCGATGTCGCAGAAATTGACAAAGAAAGACTGAACGCCGCGGAAACCCGCGGCTTTCTGTGAGTTGGGGAAATCGGGGGAAGGCCCTAGATTACCGTCAACCTGCAAAGGATTCTTGAATGCCCGAGGCGACGTCGATCATTCCTGTCATTCTCTCGGGCGGGTCGGGTACACGGTTGTGGCCGATGTCGACGCCGGAAACGCCCAAGCAATTGCTCGCGCTGACCGCCGACGAAACCATGCTCCAGCTGACCGCGCGGCGCGTTTGTGGCGAGAGTTTCGCGCCCCCGATCGTGGTCGCCAACCAGCGCCATGCAGAAGAGATCGACGCGCAACTCAAAGCGGTCGGCACGCCAGCCCAAGCCCTGATCCTCGAGCCGGTGGCGCGCAACACCGCGCCCGCGATTGCCCTCGCCGCGCTCGCGGCGGGCGGCGGCGATGCGGCTCTGCTGATCATGCCGTCGGACCATGTCATTGCCGATGTCGATGCGTTTCATGCCGCGATCCACGCGGCGCGGCCGATGGTCGATCAGGGCTGGCTGGTCACGTTCGGCATCGACCCACACGCTCCGGAAACCGGCTATGGCTGGATCCATGTCGGCGAAGCGGTCGCGCCGCGCGTGCACAAGGTGGCGCGGTTCGTCGAAAAGCCGCCGCGCGACCGCGCCGAGGCAATGCTGGCGGCAGGCGACCATGTCTGGAACGGCGGCATCTTCCTGTTCCGGGCCGACGCGTTCCTGGGTGCGCTCGCGGTCCACGCCCCCGAAGTGCTCCACGCGGCACAGCAGGCCATGCTCAAGGCGAGGCACGAAGGCGCGCGCGTCCATCCCGACCCGCAGGCGTTCGCCGCTTCGCCCTCGGATTCGATCGACTATGCGGTGATGGAAAAGGCGCCGCGCGTCGCGGTGGTGCCCGTCAGCATGGGCTGGAGCGACCTCGGCAGTTGGGACGCGCTCCACGAATTGAGCGCGTGCGACGGCAACGGCAATGCCTGCAAGGGCGACGTCGTCGCGATCGAGACCGAGAATTGCCTGGTCCAGGCGGACGGCGTGCGCATCGCCCTGGTCGGCGTCACCGACCTGATCGTCGTCGCCAACGGCAAGGACGTCCTGGTCCTCCCGCGCGGCCGCAGCCAGGAGGTCAAGAAGCTGATCGAGGCGATGAAGTAAGAGGTTCGGACGCGTCCGGCGCAGGACACCCGCGCCAATTTCGGCAGACGTCGCTCAACCTCTGCCCAAGATCCGTTGTATCTTGTTCCAAACTGGGTCCGGTGTCGCGTTCTGCCACATATGGCCTAGCGCATACCGAAAACGAACGTCCTCGTTTGCCTTTGCGATGCTATCGACAAATTTATCACCGTTGCTCGCGACCAACGTTTCCAGGGGGCCTGCGCCCAGATTTGCCAAGATCAGCTGCGCATCGTTTGGATTACTGGATGAGATATCTTCCGGATCGTACCGACCGATGATATTTTCGAACACTAACCATGCGAATTCTGGATTATCGGACGCGTGCAGATTCAATTCGAATCCATTGTCGAATTGTTCGTTCGTAACGGCGTTAGCCCCCAGCTTGGTCAGCAATATCCAGTGATCGGCCTGAATGCGCGCGCGTTCTTTTTCGGAAAGACCAACCATGCTAGAAGCTCGTATCTAATTGCGGCATCGTCCAATATCGTACCGCTTCCAAGCGACTTGCACGCTTAGCGGAATATCACGCCATCAGCTTCTCGCAGGCATCGAGCGTCTCGCGGAACGTCTGGATGATCGCCTGATATGGCGCCGGGCTCGCCATATCGAGGCCGGCGCGCTTGAGAATCTCGGTCGGATAATCCGACCCGCCCGACTTGAGCACCGTCAGGTAAGTGTCGCGCTCCTTCGCCCCGCCCTTGAGGATCGCCCGCGCAAAATAGGACGCTGCCGAGATCGAGGTGGCGTATTGGTAGACGTAAAAGCTCGAATAGAAATGCGGGATATACGCCCATTCTGACGCGTACGTATCCGAGATCGCGACCTTGGGTCCGTGATAGCGCTTGAGCAGATCCAGATACATCGCGCTGAACTTCTCGCCTGACATCCCCTCGCCCGCTTCGGCCTTGTCGTGGGCGGCGAGTTCGAACTCGGCAAACATCGCCTGGCGGTAGAAGGTGCCGCGCATGCCCTCTAGCTGCATGCCGAGATAATAGAGCTTCTCCTGCTTGGTCTTGGCGTTCGCGACCATGTACGCGGCCAGCAGCTGCTCGTTACAGGTCGAGGCGATCTCGGCGAGAAACAGCGGGTAATCCGACTTTTCGTACACCTGGTTCTTGTTCGCGAGCAGCGTGTGCATCGCATGGCCCCATTCGTGCGCGAAGGTGGTCATGCCCTCGTAATTGTGGCCCAGGTTGAGCAGCAGATAGGGGTGCAGGTCGTACGCCGCGCCCGGGTTCATGTACGCGCCCGATTTTTTGCCCGTGCGCGGGAACGGGTCCATCCACTTAGCCGCGGTCGCCTTGCCGAGCAGGTCAGTATATTCGGGGCCGAGCACCTTGGTCGCCGCCAGAGTATTACTGCGCATATCGGCGAGCTCGACCTTCTGATCGAGCTTCACCAGCGGCGGATAGATGTCGTAATAGGCCATGTCGGGCAGGCCGAGCAGCTTGCGGCGCAATTCGAAATAGCGGTGCAGTTCGGGCAGGCCCTTGTTGGTCTCCGCCACCAGCGTGCGGTACACGCCTTCCGGCACGTTGTTGCCCGACAGCGACATGGCGAGCGAGGTCGGATATTTACGCGCTTTCTTGCCGAACACGTCCGCCTTGAGCTTGGCGGCATAGGCGGCGCCGAGCGAATTCTGGAACTTGCCATATTCGGCCCAGAATGTGTCGAACACCAATTTGCGGTCGGCGCGATTGGGCGCGTCGCGGTTGAGCGTATAGGCCTGATCGTCGAGCCGGACCTGCTTGCCGGTCGAGAGCGTCACGGTCGGCCAGGGAATGTCCGACGCTACGAGTTGCTCGCGGATGTCGCTCGGCCCGGACAAGGGCGAGCCGACGCCCGCCAGGAGCGTTTCGCCTTCAGGCGACAAAGTGTGCTCGGCCTGACGCAGCGTATCGGCCAGCGCGAAGTCGAAGCGCTTCTTGAGCGTGTCGTTCGAGGCGATGAACCCGTCGATCTTCGCCTTGCCGAGCGACAGAATTTCGGGCGTCGCCCAGGCGGTCGCCTCTCCCAAAGCGGTGAACAGGTCGATCGCCTGTGCCTGGCGCTCCTGGTTGGCCGAGACGCGCAGATCGGCGTCGGCGTTGAGGCTGGCATAAGTATAGATCCGGCTCACGGCGCGGCCGGTGTCGGACTGCGCCACCAGGAAGGCCGCGAGCGTATCGGCGCTCTCACCCAGTTTGCCCTTATACTTGGTCAGGTTCGGGATGTCGGCGAGCGTTTTCTTGCGCGCATCGTCCCATGCCGCAACGTTCGCATAGAGGTCGGTCAGGTCCCACATCGCACCGGGCGCCGCGTCCTGCGCCCAGGCCGGCATCGCCGCGGCAATCGACATCATCGCCGCAGCGGTCATCGCCTCACGGCGCGAAAATTCGGACATGCTGTTTCCCTTTTGAGCGCACCGGTGGACCGGCATCGAGTGAATGCCGCCATCCTGCCGCGATGATCGGCCAAAGGGAAGCGTGTATTAGCGAGTTAGCTCACCGACAGGAAGGATCACGGGCACATTGTCGATCCGCGCGAACCGGCGCGCGGCTGCGGCGGATACGGCGATGTCGGGCGCCAGCACGTAGAGACGATGCGGATCGACGTGCCCCGCGGCGAACGCGGCCAACTCGCGTCGCTGGCGCTCGACGGTCGCAATCGAATCGCGCGCCGCATAGACCAGCCGGACGGGCTTGCGCTGCCCCGCCGCGCGCCAGGCCACTTCCTGGAACAACGCCAAGTCGCGAGTCGCATCGGGCGGTACGAAAGTAACGTCGCGCGCCGCCGACACCGCGGCGTCCCAACGGGGATCGGGCGTCAGGACATAGAGCCGATGCGCGCCGGCCTCGGCACTCTGCGCGCGAACGACCGCCGCCATGCCCGACAGGTCGATAAGCTGGACGGCCAAGATCAACGCGAGCAATCCGTCCGCCTGAGCACGCGGCAGCCGATATGCGGCGAGGACGGCGACCAACACGAGCACATAAGCCACCGGCCAGAACAACCTACCGGAGGCGCGAACCAGATCGAGCGCCGAGATCAGGGCATCCGGCAGGGGAAAGCGCGGTAGCGTCTGCCCGGCGATATCGGGATAATTGCTGATCGCGAGCAAAGTGAGCGCTACGAGCGTGGGAATCAGCCAGCGTAAACGGTGCAATGACGCGCGCTGGTCTTCCGTCGGCGGCCGTCGCCACGCAACCAAAGCCGCAATCGGGAGCAGCAGGAGCAAGCCGGCCCCGAGATACTGGAATCCCTCGAAACCGCGCCCAGCGCGCTGCGCGACGGAGGGGAGCAAGCGCGAATAGGCCGGCGTGCCGGGATTGAGCGGCGCGTCGATCGGCATCGCGAACGCGCCATAATTGCCCGCCAGCGCATGCGCTTCCCCCGCCCCGAGCAGCCAGGCGAGCCCCGCGACCATCGCCAGGATTGCCGCGACGCCGCCTGCCAGCACGACACGCCCGCGACGATCCGCGACCACGAAGCGCTCGATCATCGCCGTCAGCCAGATCGCTCCGACCATCATCAACAGATAATTGTGCACCAGTGCGGCGATCAGCAGCAGGACCGCCCAGCCCCGGTTCGATCCGGCGCGCCCCGGATCTAGGAAGCGCCACAATGCCCACAGGATCAGCCAATGCGCCATCAGATTGGCATGGACATACCGGTTGGCGAGCGTCGGCAGCGCGGCGAGCAGGACCACGCCGCACCAGAGCGCGATTGGCCCCGGCGCGTATTTCCTGAGCAACAGCCAGGCGAAGAATATTTGCAGGAACAGGCACGTCAGGATCCACGGGCCGACGAATTGCGCGTCGGCGGGGAGCAATGACGCGATCGGCCGCGTCGCGATCCCGATCAGCGGATTGCTGTCGGTGAACAGCAAGGGCACGCCATCGGGCGCGTTGAGCAAATAGGTGCGCAGCACGCCAGGCGCCGGATCGTGCAGCCAGGCGTGAATCCCCAATGCGTTCTCGCCATTGTCCGACCCGCGGATCAGCCAGCCGGCATTGCCGATATCGAGCGTCGCAGGATGGAACAGCGCCAGGAACAACGCCAGCGGCAACAACAGCAGAGGCAATCGAGGCAGAAGGGCGCGCACGCCGGGGGGATGCCCGACGGGCACTACTTTGTGGTTAACGGCAAACTCCTTCCCGGCACGGGGAGGATTCTTTGCGCCGGCCCTTGACTCTATAACACGATATATAGCATGTTATGTTTTTACACATAGGAGCAGATTGATGGACGATGCGATAGCGTTTGAGGGAGCGGTGATGCTCGGCAGCCGCCTCAAGCGCCTGGCCGAACGCTTCCAGGCGGGCGCCGAACGCATTGCCGTCGATTGCGGCCTGCCCACCCAGCCAAGCCAGATGCCTCTACTCACCGCGCTTTATCGCCATGGTCCCCAGACGGTCGGCGATCTTGCCGAGCGGATCGGCATCAGCCAGCCCGCCGTGACGCGCATCCAGTCGCGGCTGGCCGAACTTGGCCTGATCGAGACCAGCCGCGACGAACGCGACCAGCGCACCCGGACCATCATCCTGACCGAAAAAGGCAAGGAAGCGATGGATCTGGCCCGAACCGTGCTGTGGCCGCGGCTGCGCGCCGCGGTTGCAGAAGTGTGCGACGTCGACGCCTTCCTGGCGCAGATCGCCGCAGCCGAAACCGCGCTCGCGGCGCAACCGCTCGAACAGCGCCCGCGCGGCGGCCTCGCCATCCGGCGGTTCAGCGACGATCTCGCGCCCGATTTCTATCGCATCAACGCGCAATGGATCGAGGATATGTACACGCTCGAGCCGACCGATGTGGACGTGCTGACCCATCCGCGCGAGCGGCTGATCGAGCCCGGCGGCGACATATTGTTCGTCGAGGATCCCAAGCTCGGCATCATCGGCACGTGCGCACTGCAGAAGACCGGCGAGCGCCAGTTCGAGCTCACCAAGATGGGCGTCGTGCCGGAGGTCCGCGGGCGCAAGGCGGGCGAATTCCTGCTCCACGCCACGATCGAGCGCGCCTTCGCGCTCGGCTGCGACCGGCTGTACCTGTTGAGCAACGCCAAGGGCGCCGCTGGGGTGCATCTCTACGAGAAGGTGGGATTCGTCCATGACGAGGGGATCATGGAGGAGTTCGGGAAGAGATATGCGCGGTGCAATGTCGCGATGGTGTATCAGGGAAGTGATAATCCCTCTCCCTTTGGGTGCATCAGGTCGGCCATGCCGGGGGCATGGCCGACCTGATGCAGGAGGGAGCCGACGAAGTCGGCGGAAGGCTCTGAGGGCAGCGCAAGGTTTCCCTACCTGCCCTCACCTTCCCACTCGGCTGTGCCGAGCTGGCCCCTTCCTCTCCCAAGGGGAGAGGGGATTCAAAAATAGAAAAAGGCCGGCGGATCACTCCGCCGGCCTTTCTTTTGTCTGGTCGGGGCAGCGGCAAAGCCGCTGCCTGTCGTCGGACGGGATCTTCGGCGGAGCCGAAGCCCCGCCGTCCGATCCGGAACGAGTCCCGATTTAGCGTCACTAAATCGGGCCGTTCGCGGATTAGAAGTCCATACCGCCCATGCCGCCCATGCCGCCGGCGCCCATCGGCATCGCGGGCTTGTCTTCCGGCAACTCCGACACCGCCGCTTCGGTGGTGATCAGCAGGCCGGCGACCGAGGCCGCGTCCTGCAGCGCGGTGCGAACGACCTTGGTCGGGTCGATCACGCCGGCAGTGACGAGGTTCTCGTACACGTCGGTCTGGGCGTTGAAGCCCTGCGACGGGTCGTTGCCCTCGAGCAGCTTGCCCGAGATCACCGCACCGTCATGACCGGCATTCTGCGCGATCTGGCGCAGCGGCGCGTAGAGCGCCTTGCGGACGATATCGATGCCGCGGGTCTGGTCGTCATTGGCGCCCTTGAGGCCTTCGAGAGCCTTGGTCGCATACAGCAGCGCCGTACCACCACCGGGGACGATGCCTTCTTCGACCGCCGCGCGGGTCGCGTGCAGCGCGTCGTCGACGCGATCCTTGCGCTCCTTGACCTCGACTTCCGACGCACCGCCGACCTTGATCACCGCGACGCCGCCCGCGAGCTTGGCCAGGCGCTCCTGGAGCTTCTCGCGGTCATAATCCGACGTGGTGTTCTCGATCTGCTGGCGGATCGCCTCGGTGCGGCCCTTGATCGCGTCGGCATCACCGGCGCCATCGACGATGGTGGTGTTGTCCTTGTCGATCGAAACGCGCTTGGCGGTGCCGAGCATGCCGATGGTGACGGTCTCGAGCTTGATGCCGAGGTCTTCCGAGATCATCTCGCCCTTGGTCAGGATCGCGATGTCCTCGAGCATCGCCTTGCGGCGATCGCCGAAGCCCGGCGCCTTGACGGCGGCGACCTTCAGGCCGCCACGCAGCTTGTTGACGACCAGCGTGGCCAGCGCCTCGCCCTCGATATCCTCGGCGATGATCAGCAGCGGACGACCCGACTGCACGACCGCTTCCAGGATCGGGAGCATCGCCTGCAGGTTCGACAGCTTCTTCTCATGGATCAGGATGTACGGATCGTTGAGCTCGACCGTCATCTTCTCCGGATTGGTGATGAAGTACGGCGACAGATAGCCGCGGTCGAACTGCATGCCCTCGACGACGTCGAGCTCGAATTCGAGACCCTTCGCTTCTTCGACGGTGATCACGCCTTCCTTACCGACCTTGTCCATCGCTTCGGCGATCTTCTCACCAACGACAGTGTCGCCATTGGCCGAGATGATGCCGACCTGGGCGATCTCGTTCGAGCCCGAAACGGGCTTCGAGCGCGCCTTCACGTCCTCGACGACCTTGGTCACCGCGAGGTCGATGCCGCGCTTGAGGTCCATCGGGTTCATGCCGGCCGCGACCGACTTCATGCCCTCGCGAACGATCGCCTGGGCCAGAACGGTAGCGGTGGTGGTGCCGTCGCCGGCGAGATCGTTGGTCTTGGACGCGACCTCACGGATCATCTGCGCGCCCATGTTCTCGAACTTGTCCTTGAGTTCGATTTCCTTGGCGACGGTAACGCCGTCCTTGGTGATGCGCGGAGCGCCGAACGACTTCTCGATCACGACGTTGCGGCCCTTCGGACCGAGCGTGACCTTGACCGCGTCGGCCAGGATATCGACGCCGCGCAGGATGCGCTCACGCGCGTCGCGGCTGAATTTAACGTCCTTGGCTGCCATGTTGGCTGACCTTTCAGATTAAATGGAATTGAGAAAATTGGGCTGGAAGGAAATCAGCCGACGATCCCGAGGATGTCGCTTTCCTTCATGATCAGCAGGTCTTCGCCATTGACCTTGACTTCGGTGCCCGACCATTTGCCGAACAGGATGCGGTCGCCGGCCTTGACGTCGAGCGGCGTGACCTTGCCGTCCTCGCTCTTGGCGCCGCTGCCGGCGGCGACGACTTCGCCTTCCTGCGGCTTTTCCTTGGCGGTGTCGGGGATGATGATCCCGCCCGCAGTCTTCTCTTCCGCCTCAACACGGCGGACGAGGACGCGGTCATGCAACGGACGAAAGTTCATTTGCGTGAGTCCCTCAAGCAGAGTGAATTTGAATTAGCACTCGATTCCCCCGAGTGCCAACGCAGCGCATATGTGTCTCGACCTCCAACACGTCAACGGGCCGGCACGATTCTTTTGCATTGGCTTGGGCGAGTTGGGTCGATCCAGCGATGGAGCGGTCAGCCGGGCAGCAATCCCAGCCGCTCGCGCATCGCCCAGCGCGTGACCAGCAGCGCCGACACGACCGCCAGCCCGACGGCAAGTCCGACCCAGATGCCGACACCCTGCCAATTGAGGTGGAAGCCGAACAGGATCGCGGTGCCGAACCCCGCCACCCAATAGCCGAACGCCGCGACCACCATCGGGATGCGCGTGTCCTGCAATCCGCGCAGCGCGCCCGCCGCCACCGCCTGCGCACCGTCGAACAGCTGGAACATCGCCGCGACGGCCAGATACTGGATCGCCAGCGCGACTTCGCGGGTCCGCGCGGGGTCGTCGACATTGACATAGATGCCGACGATCAGCTTCGGCGCGATCCAGATCGTCGTCGCGGTCAGCACCATGAAGCCGGTTCCGGTCACGATCGAGGCCCAGCCGGCACGGCCGATCCAGACGCGGTTACGCGCGCCATAGGCCATGCCGACGCGGATCGTCGCCGCCTGCGCGATGCCGAACGGCACCTGAAACGCGAGCGCGGCGATGTTGAGCGCGATCGCATGCGCCGCGACTTCGGTTACGCCGATCAGGCCCATCAGGAACGCCGCGCCGCCGAACAGTCCGCCTTCGAGCGTGAACGTGAGCGCGATCGGCGCGCCCAGCCGCGCAATCTCGCCCATCCGCTTCCAGTGCGGCAGCCACCATTTGCCGAACAGCCGATAGCGCCGGAGCTTGCCGTCGAACGCCAAAATCGCGGCGTAAGCCAGCATCATCGCGACCGCAGTAATCAAGCTGGCGATCGCCGACCCTTCGAGCCCGAGCGCGGGAAAACCGGCATGGCCGAACACCAACAGCCAATTGCCGAGCGCGCCAAGGCCGAGCGCGCCGGCCGTCACCAGCATCGCCCAGCCAGGCCGGCCAAGCGCGGCGGCGACGGTGCGCATCACTCCAGCCCAGATGTTGGGGACCATGATGAACAACAGGATGTCGAGGAACGCGCCGGTGCGCGCCGCGATGCGCGGATCCTGGCCCAAGGCGAGCAATATCTCCTTGCCGAACGCCAGGACGCCCATGAAGAACACCCCGCTGATCAGCCCCAACCACATCGCCATCCGGAACGACCGCCGCACCTGGCGAACGGCGTGCGCCCGCGCGCCGAGTTCGGCGGCGATGATCGGCGCACAGGCCCCGGTGAAGCCAATCATCGCCCATAGGATCAGGCTGAACAGGAACACGCCCAGGGTCGCCGCGGCGAAGTCGATCGCCCCCAGCCGCGCGACGAACATCACGTCGACCGCATAGACCCCCATCTGCAGCAGATTGGCACCGACCAGCGGGCCCGACAGGCGCAGCAACGCCATCAGTTCGTCCCGTGTCGAGGCGGGAGCAGGGCCGGCCAACGGCATGGGGGCAGCTAAGGCGGACATGGGGACGGTGGCTCTAGGGCGTGTATTGGCGGGCGGCAACACCTCGAAGCGCCATGCAGAAAAGCCCCTCCCCTTCAGGGGAGGGGTTGGGGTGGGGCCCGTCAGCAAACGGCCGGCTTGAGGCATCCCCGTCCCGCCCTGGGTCGTCACGCCGGACTCGTTCCGGCAATCAAGGTGCAAACAATGGCTGTGCTCCGTCGTGGCGCGTTGGACCCCGGAACAAGTCCGCGCGACGATCGGGATGAAGGCCAGCGAAAGCGGGACATGCCGCGAACGCGCCCTGCCAAACGCGTATTGCTCAACCATCACACTTGCGGCTAGGGCGGCTTTACGACACGCTGCATGGCGCAGTGGGGAGACGATCGACGTGAAACTGGTACGCGGCGCCTGGAAGATATTGGTCGGGATCAAGGACGGCCTGGTCCTGATCTTCATGCTGCTGTTCTTCGGTATGCTGTTCGCCGCTCTGTCGGCCAAGCCCAACAGCTCGGTCCGCGACGGTGCGTTGTTGCTCAAGCTCGACGGCGCGATCGTCGAACAGCCGGAGAATGTCAGCCCGTTCGCCGCAATGCAGGGCAGCCGCGCGCAGCATCAATTCCGCCTGCGCGACCTGGTCCGCGCGATCGACGCGGCCAAGGACGATACCCGGGTCAAGGTGGTCGTGCTCGATCTCGACGGTTATGGTGGCGGCTATCCCGCCGCGGTCACGGAGGTCGCCAACGCGCTCGGCCGGGTCAAGGCGTCGGGCAAGCCGGTGCTGGCTTATGCCACCGCTTATACCGACGGCAGCTATCTGCTCGCCGCCAATGCCAGCGAGGTCTGGCTCAACCCGATGGGCGGTACACTATTCATGGGCCCGGGCGGCAACCAGCTGTATTACAAGGGCCTGATCGACAAGCTGGGCGTCAACGTCCACGTCTATCGCGTCGGCAAGTTCAAGTCGTTCGTCGAACCCTATGAGCGCGATGCGCAGTCGCCCGAAGCGAAGGAAGCACTGACCGCGCTCTACGCCTCGATCTTCAGCCAGTGGAAGGATTTGGTCCACAAGGCGCGGCCCAAGGCGCAGATCGATGCTTTCCTGACCGCACCTGACCAGGCGATCGCGGCGACCAAGGGCGATATCGCGCAAGCCAACCTCGCCTCCGGGCTGGTCGACAAGCTTGGCGACCGGCTCGCCTTCGGCAAGCGCGTCGCCCAACTGGCGGGCGATGGCCCGAAGAAGATCGCCGGTACCTTCGCCGCGATCCAATATGACGATTTCGTCGCCGCGCACCCGATGGCCAGCTCGGGCGACAAGATCGGCATCGTCACCGTCGCCGGCGATATCGTCGACGGCAAGGCCGGCCCCGGCACCGCCGGCGGCGACACGATCGCCAAGGCTGTACTCGACGGACTCGCCAAAAAGGATCTGAAGGCGCTCGTCGTCCGCATCGACTCGCCTGGTGGATCCGCGCTGGCGTCGGAGACGATCCGCAAGGCGGTGCTCGAAGCCAAGGCGCAGAAACTGCCGATCGTCGTCTCGATGGGCGGGCTCGCCGCATCGGGCGGCTATTGGGTGTCGACCGCCGGCGACGTCGTGTTCGCCGAGCCCAACACGATCACGGGATCGATCGGCATCTTCGGCATCATCCCGACGTTCGAGAATTCGCTCAAGAAACTTGGCATCACCACCGATGGAGTGAAGACCACGCCCTTGTCGGGTCAGCCCGACGTCTATGGCGGCACCAATCCGCAAGTCGATTCGATCCTGCAGGCGTCGATCGAACATGGCTATGCCGAATTCGTCGGCCGGGTCGCCGCCGCGCGCAAGATGACGCCGCAGCGGGTGGACGAGATTGGCCAAGGCCGCGTCTGGGACGGCGGCACCGCGCATCAACTCGGGCTGGTCGATCGCTTCGGCTCGCTCGACGACGCGGTTGCCGAGGCCGCCAAGCGCGCCGGGATCGATCCGAAGAACGTCCGCCGCGTCTATCTGGAAAAGCAGCCAGGCTGGTTCGCCAAGCTGATCCAGGGTCTGGCCGACAAGGACGATGACGATTCGAGCGCGACCGACGATGCCAAGGCTGGCGACGTGTTCGCCATGCTCGCCGCACAGCGCCAGGATGTCTTCGCCCGCGCATTGGGCGATGCCAAGCGACTGGCGACGGCCAGTTCGGTGCAGGCCCGCTGCCTCGAATGTCGTGGTTTCTCCGACGCGCGCGCCGACGCCGACGACCGCACTCTGACACAGATGCTGATCAAGGCGATCTGGCAGTGATCGCGCTACGCCCGGCGCGGCCGGACGATGCCGCGTCGATCGCCGCGATCTACGCGCCTTATGTCCTGACCGGCACGGTATCGTTCGAGACCGAGGCGCCCGATGCGCGCGCGATGCGCAACCGGATGACGGCTAGCGACGGCCTCTATCCCTGGATCGTCGCGACCAACGGCGAGGCCGATGGCGATGCGGTGCTGGCTTATGCCTATGCCACCAGGTTCCGCGAGCGCCCGGCCTATCGCTATGTCGTCGAAACCTCGATCTACGTCTCCGGCCCTGTGCAGGGACAGGGTGTGGGACGGCTGCTCTACCCGGCGCTGATCAACACGCTGCGCGCCCAGGGATTCGTCCAGGCGATCAGCGTGATCTCGCTGCCCAACGATTATTCTATCGGCCTGCACGAGGCCGCGGGCTTCCGTCGCCAGGGCGTCTTGCGCGAACTCGGGTTCAAGCACGGCCGCTGGATCGACATCGGTTTCTGGCAGCGTGAGCTCAACGACGCGACGATCCCGCCGGTCGAACCCAAGCCGTTCAGCGAGGTCGGCCTGATCCGGGGTTAAATCAGGAGGGCCACCGCGATCACTAGAAAGAGCGCGCAGCAAATTCCCCAAAGCAAGCATGTCGACCAGAACGCGATGGGTTGATCTGCTTTCCTGAAATAACCGAAGCGTGCCGGCATCCGTCCGGTTGCCAAGCCCCATATTATAATTCCCGCAAACAGGGCCACGCCAGCCCAGGCAACAATTATCGGCCCCTGTTCGGTCATCACTTGAAACCACCGGCGGCGTCCTCAACCGCCGCGCTATCGCTGATCGGCATCCTATGCCGCCCCTCCCTTTCGATAAGCCGGCAGCGCCAGCTTCCAGCGAAGTGCCGCCGCGCGCAGCCCGAACCCCGCCAAGGCGCCAACCGCTGCCGAAATCGGCAGCGGGACGCCGAGTAGCCCCAGGGCGACATAGGAGCCCGACGCCAGCGCCGCCGCCGTGACATAGATTTCCGGCCGCATGATGATTGACGGTTCCCCCGCCAGCACGTCGCGGATGATCCCGCCGACGCATGCCGTGACCACGCCCATCAACGCGGCCGGCACCGGGGGCACGCCGAACCCGATCGCCTTGGCCGCGCCGAACACGGCATAAGCAGCGAGCCCGATCGCGTCGAACCAATCGAGCGCCTGGCCACGCCACCACGCGACCGGCGTCAACCACACCGCGAACGCAACCACCAGGCAAGCGGCCGCGGCGCGACTGTCATGGATCCAGAACACCGGCGCCCCGATCAACAGATCGCGCACCGTCCCGCCGCCGACGCCGGTGACGAGCGCGAAGAAGCAGAGCGTGACCATCGTCTGTCCGCGCCGCGCCGCCGCGAGCGCGCCAGATGCGGCGAATACGACGAGCCCGGCGAGATCGAGCCAGGGCGCGATCGCCGGGAGCCATTCGGGTGTGTGAGGAAGCATGCAGCGGCCCTATGTCCTACCGACCGAAACTATCAGCATCGCGCTATCATTGGCGCATTTCGGATGCGATCAGGTCGAGCGTCTGGTCCAGCACCCATCGATCCTCGTCGGCAACGTGGGCAAGAGCCGCTTCGATCTGCTGCTTGGTCGCCGGGTCGAGCAACCACGTTACTACCGCCTCCCAACTCCTTGCCGATAAGTCTGCCCAGAATGGGGGTCGCTCATTCCGTTTGAAAGAATCGGCCCAGCTCGACCGGAACTCGGCAAGACGATACGCCGCCTCCGGAGAGTCGTTGCCGCGCCAGATGGAGAGAAGGCCCGAGGGCTCCTTATCGAGCAATAGGTTGCCACATAACCAGAGATCGGCGGGCGCGACGCTGTCGACCGGCGCCCCGACCGACCAACCATAGACTTCATCGAAAAAATGCTGGACCGCGGATTGCTGTTCGGTTGACCACTTGTGCCAATCCGCTCTGACCAGATGGTCGGCAACGATCGGAGGGTCTGCACCGATCCAGGCGCCGCTCGTTACGCTTAATTCGAGGATACGAGGCAGGAAATATTTATAGTCGTCAGGACCGCCCACCGTCAGCGTGGCGCTACCCGCATAGGGACCGATATCGTCGTCGTCCAATTCGCGGCAAGGTCGCGACAACGCGCGTTCGGCAATGTCGGGCGATTTGTACGGAGAAAAGTCCATCCTTGTTGGTCGCTCAACGGCGGCGAACGCTTGATAGCAGCGCTCTAGGATAGGCTCGATGACGGGCGGAACGGTCATAACCGACAATGGCGCAACGATGCCAACGCGACAAGCGCTCCCCAAACGCAATTGGGGAGCCGGTGTTGCCACCGACTCCCCTGTCGCCGGACTTCGATCCGCTCATCACATCTTGCGACATGACCGCGCTTTCTGGTTTCGGCGGCTCGCTACGCCCGTGCTGTCCGAAGACGGCGCCAGGTTTCGCGCTTTGCTCCGTTCGGATCGTCTTGCGACTTTCCTCGCTTCGCACCGTTCCGGTCGAACTGTCCGAAGACACTTCTTCCTTCGCGGATCGCTCCACCCCTCGGACCCGAAAGTCCCTGGAATCTCGCGTTTCGCTTCGCTCTGATCGTCTTGCGACGGTCCTCGCTCGGCGCCGTTCCGGTCGAACTACCCAAAAGTATTTCGTCCATCGCGGTTTGCTCTACCCGGCCGGCCCGAAAGCTGCCCTGGCATCGCTCCGTTCCGCTCGGTTTAGTCCGAAGACCCACCAGAGTTTTCCGGCTCGGTCGTCGGGGCCGGGCGCGATCATCCGAAGAGTCTCAGCAACCCGGCCACCGGCGGCCTACGAAGATCCTCTGCCGAAGCATCCTATCCTCGCTGCGTCGCTACGATGCCCCTTCATTTCGCCGGTTGCCCGGTTCGATGAACGGCGTTCCGCCGCGACCCGCGTCCGTTCCGCCCGAAAGCTTTCCGATCGCGTTCGGTCCGTCAGATGCATAGTCCGGCCGTCGCGCTTGCGCGCTCCATTCGGACGCAGCAGCGCTGCCGTCCCTACCTCGAAACCGCCTTCCTTCCCTAGCGGGCCGGACGCACATTTCGAAGATCAAGTTCTTGAACTTTCGTCCGATTTCTCGGTGAACCGCTCTCGTTCCTGATGTCATCATGCTGTCACCAAAGCCGAGTCGCACCAAGCATGAAACACCTATCCGAGGCTGTGGATAACGTGGATAACGTGCACAGATTGGGGCAGCGTTGAAACAAAGTTTCGCGGGCTCGCTTCGTCCCGGATTCCGCACGCCATGCAACCCTTTGGCCGCGAGAACGTTACGCACCCGGCATTGAATCACAATCGCAAGGGAAAACTATATGCGTAAAGTCCTGCTCGCTTTGAGCGCCGCCTCCATGTTCGCTACCACCGTGATCATTCCGACCAGCCCGGCGGACGCCCGGAAGCATTATAGCAGCAGCCATTATCGCGAATGGCGCGGTCGCGACGGCCGTACCTATTGCCGCCGATCGAACGGCACGACCGGGATGGTGGTCGGCGGCATAACCGGCGCGCTGATCGGTAATGGCGTTGCTGGTCGCGGCGATAAGCTGCTGGGCACCGGCGTTGGCGCGGTGGCCGGCGTGTTCGGCGGCCGAGCGATCGACCGGACGATCACGGCAAAGCGCCGCTGCCGCTAAGGTCTACGACTAAACGGGGCGCGGTCCGCAAGGACCGCGCCCTTCTTCTATGAGGGAAAGTCACTATGCCCACACGTAGCGGATCGGCAAAATATGACGGCTTCGGCAAGGACGGCGTCGGTCACGTCTCGACCCAATCGGGCGTCCTCAGCGACCAGAAATACGGATTCAACACGCGCTTTGGCGACGAGCCCGGCACCAATCCCGAAGAATTGATCGCAGCGGCACATGCCAGCTGCTTCACCATGGCACTCAGCTTCGCGCTCGCCCGCGAAGGTTTTACCGACGGCACGCTCGAGACCAGCGCGAAAGTGACGCTCGACAAACAGGGCGAAGGTTTCGCGATCACGCGGTCCGATCTGACGCTCGCCGCGCATATCGAGGGGATCGACAGCGCGCAGTTCGAGCGCATCGCCGCCGATGCCAAGGCCAATTGCCCGGTGTCGAAGGTGCTCAACGCCGAGATCACGCTGACCCATACGCTCAACGGCTGAGCGCCCAACTGTCGCTGCGATGAACGTGAGGTAGTTTCACGTTCACGCAACCTCCCCGCGATGCGGTTTGTTCTTACTGCACCCAAACAACGGGAGAATGAATGATGCGACGGCTGATCATGGCCGCCTTGGCCGGCAGTGTGACGATCGCCCCGATCGCGGCGATGGCTCAGGACAATCCCTATCACGCGCGTAAGGAGTATCGCGACGAGGTTCGCGATGCCAACAAGGATTACCGCAAGGACCTGCGCCATGCCGATAACTGGCGCGACGTTCAGCGCGCCAATCGCGAACGCAATCGCGAGATCCGGGACGCGCGCAAGGACTATCGCAAGGACACGCGCGACTGGCGCCGGTATCGGTCGTACGATTGGAACCGCACCGAGCCAGGCCAGCGTTATTATTATGCCGACCGTTATTATCGCGACGGCCGCTATTATCGCCCCTATCGCCTGAGCCGCAACGACCGCGTCTATCGCGGCAATGACGGCCGCTATTATTGCCGCCGGTCCGACGGCACGACCGGATTGATCGCCGGCGCGGCGCTGGGTGGACTGCTCGGCAATGCCTTGTCCAGCGGCCGATCGGCGACATTCGGCACCCTGCTTGGCGTCGCGGGTGGTGCGGCGCTCGGCTCATCGATCGACCGCGGTCGCGTGGTCTGCCGTTAAAAAAGCCGATCGTTCAGGTGAGGCAGGCGAGGGTCCGGCGGCACGCCGGGCCCTCGTTTTCGCATCAGCTTCCGCTCGACGCCGGCGTCGTGCCCTTGAAGCTCAATGTCACGAACGAATCGTCGCAGACGTTGACTGCCGGAAATGTCGTCACGCTTTTTTCGACGAACGTGACCTTGATCTCCCATTTGCACTGGGTGCCGGTCTTGTCGAAATGGATCGTGGCGCGGCCGCCGATCTTGATGTTCTTGGGCTTCTCACCTTCATCGACCTTGTTGGGCTGCCATTGATTGGCCCCCAAAGGCGAAAGTTCGACCAGCGTGATTTCCTTGCCGGTATTGTTGGTCAGGATGAAATCCAGGGCATCGGCATAGGCCGGGGCAGCGAGCCCCAGCAGCGCGATGGCCACCCCATATTGGTAGCGCATTGAGACGTCCCCTATTGCTTCCCGCCTCTTGGCGGACGGGCGCGCGGGAACTCTCTTACAGGATGCCGCCGCCGAGGAACAGGCGGAACGCGGCAATCGCCATCAGGACAAGGTTCAGGGTGAGGCCAGCCTTGTTCTTCGACAGCGCACCGAACAGCAGTCCGACCACCCCGATCATCAGCCCGAGCCAGTTCAGCCAGCCCAGGAACGGGATGAGGGTCTGTACTCAATTAGCGCGAGGATCGTGATTGCCCGCAGGAGCCCGCCGACGAGGAGCGCAGCGCAGACGCGTAGCTAAAGCTACGCGCAAGCAAGCGACGACGCTCGGCGGGCT
>NZ_BCYZ01000055.1 GCF_001598455.1 Sphingomonas pruni NBRC 15498 | reverse complement strand
CGGGGAGGATTTAGCGAGCGCCTCTGGTGGAACCGTTGCGCGAGCGCCATGTTGGTCGCGACATGCACGCTTTCGCGCAGCTTCTCGATTCGCTGATCTATACGCGGTCGCGCAACGCCAAGCTCAAGCTGATCGGCGACTATCTAAAAGCAACGCCCGATCCCGATCGTGGCTGGGCGATGGCGGCGCTGACCGGCGATCTCGACCTTCCCGCGGTCAAGCCAGCGGTGATCCGCGCGCTGATCGAGGAGCGCGTCGACCCGGTGCTGTTCCGGATGAGCCGCGACTATGTCGGCGACACCGCGGAGACGATCGCCTTGCTGTGGCCCGGCGCAAATGACGGCAGCGGGGAGCCCTTGTCGGTCGGCCAGGTCGTCGACACGCTCAATTCGCTGTCGCGCTCGGACGCGCCGGCTGCGCTCGCCGCAATGCTCGACCGGATGGATGCGGAGGAGCGGTTCGCGTTGCTCAAGATGGCGACCGGTGCGCTAAGGATCGGGGTCTCCGCGCGGCTCGCCAAGACCGCGCTGGCGCAGGCATTCGGCGTCGCGGTAGAGGCCGTGGAGGAGGTCTGGCACGCCATCCGCCCGCCTTATGCCGAATTGTTCGACTGGGTCGAAGGACGCGGCCCGCAACCGACCGCGGCCGACGTGCCCGTTTTTCGCCCGTTCATGCTCGCCCATCCGCTCGAGGACGGAATCGTCGACCTCGCCGATTATGCCGCGGAGTGGAAATGGGACGGCATCCGCGTCCAGCTCGTCCATGTCGGCGGCGCGACGCGGCTCTACAGCCGTGCTGGCGACGACATTACCGGCAGCTTTCCCGACATCGCCTCGGCCTTCCGCACGCCCGGGGTCCTCGACGGCGAGTTGATGGTGAAAGGCGAGGCCCAGGGCGGCGCATTGGAAGATGGCGGCGGCGCCGCGAGCTTCAACGCGCTCCAGCAGCGTCTCGGGCGCAAGATCGTCTCGGCGAAGATGCTTGCCGACTACCCAGCATTCGTCCGCCTCTACGACATCTTGTTCGACGGCGGAGAGGACCTGCGCCCGCTCGCCTGGACCGATCGCCGCGCCCGGCTGGAAGCGTTTGCGCAGGGCCTGGAGGCCGATCGCTTCGACGTCAGCGCGTTGATCGAGGCGGAGGATTTTGCCGCGCTTGGAGAAATCCGTGCCGGTGCGCGCGATGCCGCGATCGAGGGCGTGATGCTCAAGCGGCGCGATTCCGATTACGTCGCCGGGCGCCGCACGGGGCTGTGGTACAAATGGAAGCGCGACCCGCTGACCGCCGATTGCGTGATGATGTACGCGCAGCGCGGCAATGGCCGGCGCTCGTCCTTCTACAGCGACTATACGTTCGGTTGCTGGACCGAAGAGGGCGAACTGCTCCCCGTCGGCAAGGCCTATTCGGGGATCACCGACGACGAATTGAAATGGCTCGACAGCTTCGTGCGCAACCATACGGTCAACCGGTTCGGCCCGGTGCGCGAGGTCGAGAGGACTCTGGTGCTCGAAGTCGCGTTCGATTCGATCCATGAGTCTAAACGCCACAAATCCGGCGTCGCAATGCGCTTCCCGCGCATCCACCGCATCCGCAGCGACAAGCCCGCGGCCGAAGCGGATACGATTGCCGGAATCAGAAAGCTGGTGACGTGATCAAGGCCCGCGGTGACCGGTCCGGTTGGTCAAGCCGCCCGCGGTGAGCGCCCACCAGCAGATGAACGGCTGCGCGAACAGGCGCGGATAATGATAGGCCCAGCCCAGGCCGGTGCCGGTCGACAGATCATGCACCGCATGGAGGATGTTGGCCGGATAGACGCAGACAGCGTAGAGCGCGAGCGCCGCCCCGGCGATGGCCCGGGTCCGTGGCACGAACAGACCAGCCGCGCCGGCAATCTCTGCAGCGCCGGTGAGCATGATGATGGCCAGAGGATGCGGCAGCGCCGACGGCATGATCCGCATGAAAAGATCCGGCCGCGTAATATGTATCACGCCGGCAAGCAGATAAAGCGGCGCGATCGTCGCTTGAGCCAGATCGGCGCGCCTTAACTGCATCATTTCCCCTTCGTCACGTCAGCATCATCTCTTCCGATCCGGCCCGCCGAGATGCCGACACATCTCCCTGCGCCCTGCCGAGCGCGTGAAGGACCGGCGCCGGGGGATGGCGCCGGTCCCTCGCTACCCCGGAAGGAATTAGGGCAGCATCACCGTGTCGATGACGTGGATCACGCCGTTCGACTGCATCACGTTGGCGATGGTGATCATCCCGGTGTCGCCCTTGTCGTCCATCACGGCCCAACCGGCGCCCATCTTCTTGAACTTGAGCATGCCGCCCTGCACCGTGGCGTAGCTGGCGGTGCCGCCGTTCGCCTTCGCCTTGGCGGCAATGTCGGCGGCGGTGATGCGGCCGGGCACGACGTGATAGGTCAGGACCGAGGTCAACTGACCCTTGTTCTCGGGCTTGAGCAAGGTGTCGACGGTGCCGGCAGGCAGCTTGGCGAAGGCGGCGTTGGTCGGCGCGAAAACGGTGAACGGCCCCGGACCGGACAAAGTGTCGACCAGCCCGGCGGCCTTGACCGCCGCGACCAGGGTGGTGTGGTCCTTCGAATTGACGGCGTTCTGGACGATATTCTTGGTCGGATACATCGCGGCACCGCCGACCATCGGGTTCTTCATCGCGGCGACGCCAGCGCCGGCGCCGGCGACCAATGCGGTCGCGAGCATCAACGTATGAATTGGCTTCATTTCCCTGACTCCTATTGCACGCCTTGTTTGGGTGCGTCGGAAGCTACGGATGCGGGACGCTGGCGGATGCAGCGGGGTACGTAGAATCAGGAAAAATTTCCGGCGGAGGGCTGTGGCGCCTCCGTCGGTGCGGGCCGGACCTAGGCGATCGAAAGCTTGCCGCTCGCCACGACCGGCCCGGTCGGCAGGCCGGTGGGCGACCCCCCGAGCGGCTCGATCGATACCGCCAGCGTGATCCCGGCTTTCAACGCGGCACGCTGGCCGGCGGCAAGCGTCATCCGCGACGGCCCGGCCGATGCCAGCACGCCCATCGGTTTGGGCACGCCATCGCCGCCGATCATCCAGAGTTGCGCGCTCTTGCCCGCAGGCGCCACCGCCGCCTCACCGACCCGCATCTCGCCGGTGGTCATGTCGACGATCGCCGGCATCGCACCCGATCTGTCGCTCATCACCAGCGAGGCGGCCATCATGCGATGCGCCGCGGGCGGTGTGACGGCTTGCGGGATCGGCCGCACGACCAGGAACAGAGCGAGCATCGCGGCGATGGCGGTCACCACGCCGGCGATCGGCCAACGCAGGCCGGGCCGCGACGGCGCCGCAGGACGAGCATCGAGCTGGGCGAGCCGGGCGGCGACCGACTCGGGCGCGGCGACTTCCGGATAATCATCGAACAGCCCCGCCAGCCGCTGGCGCCACTCCTCGACCTCGCGCGCGAAAGCGGGGTCTGCGAGCACCCGGCGCAGTGCCGCGGCGCGCTCCTCGCCATCGAGCAGGCCGAGCGCGAGTTCGGCGGCGGTCATGTCGGGATCGGGAGCGTCAGGCGTCATCGACACACCCCTTTAGCTGGAGCAGGCCGCGCCGCACGATACTCTTCATCGTGCCCAGCGGCATGTTCTTGCGTTCGGCCAGCTCGGCATAGGTCACGCCGTCGAAAAAGGCCGTGCGGATGGCGTCGCGCGAGCGCTCGTCGAGCGCGTCGAGGCAATCGTGCAGCCGCCGCGATTCTTCGTCACGCTCGGCAATCTCGCGCTGATCGGGCGACGCGTCGGCTACCATCGCGGCTTCCTCGATCGGATGCGCCGGCCGGGCGCCCCTTGCCCGCACCCAGTCGATCGCCTTGTTGCGCGCGATCGTCGCCAGCCACGAAATCGGGCTCGCGCGGCCGGGTTCGTAGGCGCCGGCGCGCTTCCAGATCGTAAGATAGACGTCGTGCAATACATCCTCGGCAGCGCTCCGCTCTCCGCAGATACGCAGGCATATGCCGAAAAGCTTCGCAGACGTCAGGCGATAGACATCCTGCAGCGCGGCGCGATCCTCCGCGCCCGTACGTACCAATGCCTCGGTCAGGCGGGCGCGCGCGGCGGCGGGATCGGTCGTTTGGCGCACCGTGCATGACTAGACGCCCGCGACGCTACAGGCAATTAGCGCGATGATGACCGCCACGCTCGCGCCGCTGTTTATGATCGCCTCCGGATCGATCCACGCGGTGGTCAATGCGATCGTCAAGGGCGGCAAGGACAAGATGGCGTCGCGCGCGATGACCGACGGATCGGCGGCGATCATCCTGCTCCCCGCCTTGCTCTTCGTGCCGTTGCCGCTCGGTGCCTGGACCTGGCTCCTGGCGACCGCGCTCGTCCACGCGCTTTATCTCTACGCGCTGATCCGGGCCTATCAGGTCAGCGATTTCTCTTCAGCTTACCCCGTGCTGCGCGGTACCGCGCCACTGGTTACGGCCGCCGTGACGCTCGGATTGCTCGGCGATCACGTCTCGACCGTGAGCATCGCCGGGATCGCGCTGATCGGCATCTCGATGTTCGTCCTGGCGATCGGTCGCCACCTCAGTCGCGCGGGGTTCGGCTGGGCAGTGCTGACCGGCTTCACCATCGCCGCCTATACCGTGATCGACGCCGCCGGCGTGCGGGCCGCGCCGACGCCATTCAGCTATATCGCCTGGATGTTCGTGACGATGGGGCTGGTCATCGTCGGGCTGTTCGCGATCCTGACGCGCGGCACATTGTTCGCCTCGATGCGCGAACAATGGCGGCCCGGCGCCATCGCCGGGGCGCTGTCAATCATGACGTACGGACTTGCCCTTTATGCGCTGTCGATCGGACCCACTGCGCCGCTCGCTGCCTTGCGCGAGACGGGGATGGTGACGGCGCTGATCATCGCCGTCGTGTTCCTGAAAGAGCGTGTGACGGTGGCGCGCGCGATGGCGGTGCTGGGGATTCTGGCCGGGGCTGGTCTGATTTTGCGGGGGTAGCAGAAGAATCCTCCCCGTTTACGGGGAGGGGGACCGCCGCCGGAGGCGGTGGTGGAGGGGCTCTCCACATCTACGTCGCTTGATGCTCGCCCCCTCCACCAAGCCGCTGCGCGTCTTGGTCCCCCTCCCCGTAAACGAGGAGGATTTACCCCCCAACGAAAAAGCCCGGCCCGCATTTCTGCGGACCGGGCTGTTTTCAAAGCAGAACCGGATCGGGTGTCAGATCGACGTCAGGTTCACCGCGGCGTACTTGCCACGACGATTGTCGACTTCGAGCTCGAACTCGAGCCGATCGCCTTCGTTCAGGCTGGTCATGCCGGCGCGCTCGACCGCCGAGATGTGAACGAACGCATCGGGCTGGCCGTCGTCGCGCTGAATGAAGCCGAAGCCCTTCATCGCGTTGAAGAACTTGACCGTGCCGGTCGCCTTCTCGCCAGTCAATTCGCGGCCACCGCCGCCACCGCCACCGCCACCGGCGCGCGGGCCGGCATCGCGATCACGCGGCGGGCCGCGGTCGGTCACCGGCATCGGCTCGCCTTCGATCTTGAGGTCGGTCGCCGAAATGCGGCCGCCGCGATCGACGAGCGTGAAGCCCAGCGGCTGACCCTCGGCCAGGCCGGTCAGGCCGGCCTGCTCGACCGCGCTGATATGGACGAACACGTCCTCACCGCCATCGTCGCGAACGACGAAGCCGAAGCCCTTTTGGCCGTTGAAGAACTTTACGACGCCGGTGCCCTCACCGACGACCTGCGGGGGCATGCCGCCACCGCCACCGCCGCCGCCACGGAACCCGCCGCCACCGCCGCCGCCGCGGAAACCACCACCGCCGCCGCCGAAGCCGCCACCACCGCCGCCGCCGCCGCGATATCCACCGCCGCCGCCGCCGCCATAGCTACTGCCGCCGCCGAAGCCGCCGCCACCAAAGCCACCGCCGCCGAAATCTCCGCCGCCGCCAAAATCGTCACCGCCGAAATTGTCGCGCTTGTCACGACCGCGACCACCACGATTGCCACGGCCACCTTTATCGAAACTCATGCCCTGTTCGTCTTTCCGGTTCGCCCCGTATCACATTCAAGAACCAACGCGTCGGACGACAGACGCAGGCCTTCGGGCGCAAACCAATAGCGCCTTGATGCGAGTCTTAACCCAAAATCGGCCACGCCGCGAACAAAATCGTCCGCATTCCTGCCCTTGTCGTCGCGATACTTGCGCGAGCGTGGCCGAGACGGCACAGCCGTGACCATGTCGATCATCGAACTTCTCGCCAGTCCGGCCGCCTGGGCCGCCCTGTTGACGCTGATCATCATGGAGGTCGTACTCGGCATCGACAACCTGGTCTTCGTCGCGATCCTGTCGAACAAATTGCCGGAGGCGGACCGCGCCCGCACGCGGCGAATCGGTATCGGGCTCGCGCTCGTCATGCGCCTTTTGCTGCTCACGACAATCAGTTGGATCGTCGGCATGACCGCGCCGGTGATCGATCTGGGGCTGACCGGGGCAGCCGACGCGCACGGCAATCCCAGCTTCGAAACGGCCTTCTCGATTCGCGATATCATCCTGATCGCGGGCGGCCTGTTCCTGCTCTACAAGGCGACGACCGAGATCCATCACAGTGTCGATCCGGCCGAATCGGACTCGCCGCTCGACAAGACCAACAGCCAGAAATCGCTCGGCTTCGCGACCGCGATCGCCCAGATCCTGATGCTCGATCTGGTCTTCTCGATCGATTCGATCCTGACCGCGGTCGGCATGACCGACGAATTGCCGATCATGATCGTCGCCGTGGTCGTCGCGGTCGGCGTGATGCTGATCGCCGCCGATCCTTTGTCCAATTTCATCGCGAAGAACCCGACCGTGGTGATGCTCGCGCTCGGCTTCCTTCTGATGATCGGCCTCGTCCTGATCGCCGACGGTTTCGGCGTCCATGTCCCCAAGGGCTATGTCTATACCGCTATGGCCTTCTCCGCGGGGGTCGAGATGCTCAACATCTGGAGCCGCAAGGCACGCGAGCGACGGGGCGCCCATTAGAACGCGCCCCTCGCTCATCTTTGGCTGAATAGAAATAGTTCACGCGGAGCCGCGGAGGCGCGGAGGTGATTTCGCGCAGAGGCGCGGAGGGCGCAGAGATAAAGCAGAGGTAAACTGAGCCTCGCAAGGCGAGGCTCGTTAATATTACGAGTCTATCCCGCCAGTTGCTCCCGCGAGATACCTCTGCGCTCCCTGCGCCTCTGCGTGAACCTTTTTTTCTTTCTGCCATTTTTGCGCTGAATGGGTGCGGCACAGGTTCGACCATTGAGCGTTCCGCCCGGAAGGGCTAGGCGCTAGGCGATGACCGTATATCTCCATGAGGAAGACCTTCCGGCCGGGCTGTTCGCGCCCGGTGCCGCGATCGCCGTCGATACCGAGACGATGGGGCTGATCACGCCGCGCGATCGGTTGTGCCTGGTGCAATTGTCCGATGGCGGGCCCGATGAGCATCTCGTTCGCTTCGGCCCCGGCAGCGACTATGCCGCGCCCAATCTCAAGGCGCTGCTCGCCGATCCGGCGCGCGAGAAACTGTATCATTTCGCGCGCTTCGATCTTGCCGCGATCAAGCACTATCTCGGGGTCACCGCCGGCCCGGTCTATTGCACCAAGACCGCATCGCGGCTGGTCCGCACCTATACCGACCGCCATGGGCTGAAGGAACTGGTCCGCGAGCTGCTCGGTCAGGACATTTCGAAACAGCAGCAATCGTCCGATTGGGGCGGTCCCGAACTGAGCGACGCGCAAAAGGATTATGCTGCGTCCGACGTGCGCTATCTGCATCGCCTGCGCGACGAACTCGATCGCCGCCTTGTACGCGAAAACCGTGCCGAGCTGGCGCGGGCCTGTTTCGACTTCCTGCCGTGGCGCGCCGAGCTCGATCTCGCGGGCTGGCCCGAGATCGACATCTTCGCGCATGTCTGACGTCGCGCTCCGGATGCGGTCCGAGCGCCAGCGCTGGGCGGCGCCGGGGAGCGGGCACGATACATTGATCGCGATCCTGCGTGTCGTGCTGCCATCGGCGGTCGGCGTCGTCGCCGCGCTGATGGTCTTCTTGCCGCTGACCGCCGGTGGCGACGTCAGTTTCGTGCTCGACCGCAACAAGGTCGAAATCACCAAGGAGCGCCTGCGCGTCCAGTCGGCGACCTATCGCGGCCAGGACGACAAGGGCCAGCCTTTCACCCTGACGGCCCAGTCGGCGGTACAGCGCGACGCCAGTCAGCCGATCGTCGAGATCAACCGCATGATGGGCGATATCTCGCTCTCGGATGGTCCCGGCAAGCTCGTCGCGCCAAAGGGCAATTACAATCTGAAGAGCCAGCAGGTCGACGTGTCGGGGCCGATCACCTTCACCGGTCCCAAGGGCTATAGTCTTCAGAGCAATGCGGCGACGGTCGATTTGCGGAAGCGCACGATGCAGGGCACCGGCGGCGTATCGGGTACCTTGCCGCAAGGCAATTTCAACGCCGATACGATGAACGCCGACCTCGAGAATCGCGTGGTGAAACTTGATGGGCGCGCGACCATGCACTTCACAGGCAAGGCCAAAGGCAACCGATAGCCCGGTTTTTTGGCGCATCCGCCGCGCACACGCTTGCCCGCGGCAAAGCGCCGGTGCATGGCGCGAAACTACGCCATGCATGAAGCTTGCCAATTGCTCGCGCGATAACCATTCAGTAACCAAGAGGCGGGCACTCAGGGAGCCGATATGAACGACGCCGTGACCCTGGAAGACATTGCACCGATCGCCGAGGCCCCGGTGATGCGGGGGCTGTCGGTCGTGTCGATCGCCAAATCCTACGACAAACGCGTCGTGCTGACCGACGTATCGCTGTCGGTCGGGCCGGGCGAGGTGATCGGCCTGCTGGGCCCCAACGGTGCCGGCAAGACCACGTGCTTCTATTCGGTAATGGGACTGGTGAAGCCCGATTCGGGCCGCATCATGCTCGACGGCGACGACATCACCGGATTGCCGATGTACCGCCGCGCGATTCTCGGCCTGGGCTATCTGCCGCAGGAAACCTCGATCTTTCGCGGGCTGTCGGTCGAAAAGAACATTCTCACCGTGCTCGAACTTGCCGAGCCGGACAAAGCGGCGCGCGAACGCCGGCTCGACCAGTTGCTCGACGAATTCGGCCTGACCCGGTTGCGCGACGCGCCGGCCATGGCCTTGTCGGGCGGCGAGCGCCGCCGTGCCGAGATCGCGCGAGCGCTTGCCGCCAATCCCTCGATCATGCTGCTCGACGAGCCGTTTGCCGGTATCGATCCCTTGTCGATTTCCGACATTCGCGACCTGATCGTCGAATTGAAGAAGCGCGGCATCGGCGTGCTGATCACCGACCACAATGTGCGCGAGACGCTCGACATCGTCGACCGCGGCTACATCATCTATGACGGCCGCGTGCTGTTCGCGGGCTCGCCCGAGGAACTCGTCGCCGACGAGAATGTCCGTCGGCTCTATCTCGGTGAAAGTTTCACGCTGTAGGACGATGACGAGCCCATCTCCCACTCGTCGCCCCGGCGCAGGCCGGGGCCGCTGGCGGAAAAAGGACCTCCATTTCAGAGCGGCCCCGGCCTGCGCCGGGGCGACGGGCGGACAGGCATGAGTCTCGCGCCGCGCCTCGATCTTCGGCAGTCGCAATCGCTGGTGATGACGCCGCAGTTGCAGCAGGCGATCCGCCTGCTCGCGCTGTCCAATCTCGAAGTCGAGACCTTCATCGCCGAGGAACTCGAGCGCAATCCGCTGCTCGACAGTTCGAGCGCGGGCAGCGACGATGACGGCCCGATCATCGAACGCGAAGCGCCGGCAGCGATGGGCGACGAGCCGGCCAGTGCCGATGCCCTGTTGAACGGCGAAAGCGGTGGCGAAGCCTCGCTCGACGTCGATTTCGCGGCGGAAAGCTTCCACCACGATTCGCCGTCGGACCAGGCCGGGATGGACGGGTCGCTCGGCCTCAACGGCGGTACGTCCGGCGGTGCGAGCGAGGACGGCCCCGATCTCGACGCCTTTGCCGACACCAGCCTCAGCCTCGCCGACCATTTGCTGCAGCAGGCGGGTGAGGTGCTGTCGGGCGCCGATATCTTCATCGCACAGCATGTGATCGACCTGATCGACGAGGCCGGATATCTGACCACTCCTCTGCTCGATATCGCCAACCGGCTCGGCGTGCCGCTGGTCCATGTCGAAACCGTGCTCAGGGTGATCCAGACGTTCGATCCGACGGGGGTCGGCGCACGCGACCTCGCCGAATGCCTCGCGCTCCAAGCGAAAGAGGCCGATCGCTACGATCCGTGCATGGCGCGGCTGATCGACAATCTCGACCTCGTCGCGCGCGGCGAGATGTCGCGGCTCAAGCGGATCTGCGACGTCGACGACGAAGATCTCGCCGACATGATCCGCGAGCTGCGCAATTACGATCCCAAGCCCGGCTGCCGGTTCGGCGGGGAGCCGATGCAGGCAGTGGTGCCCGATCTCTATGTCGCGCGCGCCAAGCAGGGATGGGCGATCGAGATCAACGCGGCGACTCTGCCCAAGGTGCTCGTCAACCGCTCTTATTATGTCGAATTGTCCTCGGGCCCGCAGGACAAGACGTCCAAGGCGTGGCTCAGCGAGATGCTCGCCAGCGCCAACTGGCTGGTCAAGGCGCTCGACCAGCGGCAGCGCACGATCATCAAGGTGGCGAGCGAGATCGTGAAGCAGCAGGAAGCGTTCTTCCTCCATGGCGTCGCGCATCTGAAGCCGATGACCTTGAAGCAGGTCGCCGATGCGATCGAGATGCACGAATCGACCGTTAGCCGGGTCACCTCGAACAAATATCTCAGCTGCGCGCGCGGGCTGTTCGAGCTCAAATATTTCTTCACCTCGGCGATCCAGGCGGCGGATGGGGGCGATGCGGTGTCGGCCGAGGCGGTCAAGTCGGCGATCCGTGCGCTGATCTCGGTCGAAGATCCCAAGGCGATCCTGTCCGACGACACGTTGGTCGACATGCTCAACGCCAAGGGTTTCGGTATCGCGCGGCGGACCGTCGCCAAATATCGCGAGGCAATGGGGATCGGCAGCTCGGTGCAGCGTCGGCGTCAGAAGGCGCTGGAGGGAGTCGGCTAGAATCCTTTCAGCCTGGCTGACTCGGCGCCGCGGCTGTGTCAGCTTCGCTGCAATCTGGTCTGATTTTTTACCGTTCGGCAAAACATTCGCTCTAATCCAAGGGCATGGCTGCACATTTCACCGTTCGGGCCGAGCCCTCGCGCGATTTGATTCGCATCTCGATGTCCGGCTTCTTCTCTCCCGACGATATCCAGGCTTTTCGTGACACGCGCGCCGCGGAACATGCGCGCCTGACCTGCGGCCCGAATCAGCATGTAACGCTCAACGACGTGAGCGCGATGAAGGTGCAGGCGCAGGACGTTGTCGCCGCCTTCCAGGACCTTCTTGCCGATCCGGTGTACCGATCGCGCAAGCTCGCCTTCGTCGTCGACCGCACACTCGCGCGCAGCCAGTTGATGCGCGCGCTGAATGGGCGCACCGCGCGATGTTTCGAGAATCGCGTCGAGGCCGAACAATGGCTCTTCGCGCACGATCCGGAGATGGTGGCGGCGTGACGCCTTTTCTCTTTTCCCGCGTCACCGCGGCGTAAGGCGCTTTCTCGGCCTTGTGCCGGGTCTACCCCTGCCGCAGCGTGGACGCGGTTTCATATCCCATTTATTCTCCTTGTTTTATAATACTTTCGATAGTTCCCACCGGCTCAAAAATGCGTTAGCCTCCCGACCAAGGGAGAGGGTGTCATGATCATTGTCACCGGGAGCATCACCGCCAAGGAGGGGCAGTTCGAGCCGTTGCGCGACGCCTGTCTCGCGCATGTCCGCCGCTCGAGGAGCGAGGACGGCTGTATCAGCCACGCGGTTCATATCGATGCCGAAAACCCGCTCCGGCTGGTGTTTTTCGAGGAATGGCGCGACCTGCCCGCACTGCAGGAACATTTCGTCACGCCCGGAATCGCCGAGCTGATGGACGCGGTCCGCGCGTACGCCGCGTCGAGCGAGAAGATCACCACCTACAGCGCGCAAAAGGCGCCGCCTCAGGAATAGTCGATACTCGGATACCAGTCGGTGCCGCGCCCGGCGGGAATCGTGTCGAGCACATTCCATAAAGGCGACATTTCGGGGGCGCCGCGCGGATCCTGGCCCGGGTCCTGGGTTCCGCCCAGTTCCGATCCCCAGAAATGACGGATAGTGCCGTCCTCGTCCCTGGTGAATACGTCGTAGGACGGCCAGTCGCTGTCGTCGTGCCAGGCATTGTGATCGCGCCCGAATGCCTCGCTCGTGTCGCTATAGAGCGGCAGGCCGCGCCAGCCGCGCTCCTTGGCGAAATCGTACAGCCGTTCGACCGGCGACCGCGCGATCACCGCCAGCGCCACCTTTTGGCGCAAGTCGAGCGCGTTGGCCGCCAGCGCCCCGAGAAACTGCGTGCACATCGGGCATGGCCGCGCGCGCTCCGGGCCGAACATCCAGCAATAAGTGACGAGCGCGTCATGGCCCTCGAACAGGTCGGCCAGCCCGACCTCGCCGTCCTGGCCCCGGAAGCGATAATCCTTCGCGACCACCGGACCAGGCGGCAACGCTCGGCGCTGCGCTGCCACGCGTTCGAGGTGCCGCCGCAACTCGACTTCCTCGGCCAGCAGCCTCTTGCGCGCCGCGGCGTAATCGGCGCTTTCGCCCGGATAGGGATGATGTGCCTTTTCGGCGAGCTCGGTAGCGGGAGCGAGCGACGTGACGTCGGCTTCGGCCATATTCCTCTCCATTTCGCGCCGTCAAAGCGTTCGAAGCCGGAGTCGGGTTCCTATCACCCTGCAGTGGGATCGACCATGATCTTCACGTGGTTCTCGGGATCGCCGAGGTCGGTGAAGGCTTGCGCGACGCCGCTCAGATGGACCGTCCCGGTGATGATCCGCCCGACATCGATCGTCCCCTCGGCGATCTCGCCCAACGTCGCGGCGAACTCGTCGGGCGTGTAGCCGTAGACGAATTCCAGGTTGAGCTGCTTGGTGATCGCCATCGACGGACGAAAGCTGTCGGGCTCCATGCAGACGCCGGCGACGACGATCTGTGCGCCGGGCGGGCAATCCTCGATGATCCGCTGCACCATGCCGGGCACGCCGACGCATTCGAAGATGATCGGCCGCGCATGCACTTTCCCCGCGATCCGGGCGATATGCGCTTCGGCCTCGGTCGCCGGAACGCCATAATCGGCCCATTTCCTGTGCGGCCCCTCGACCGCGGGATCGACGACGACGTCGGCGCCCATCCGCTCGGCCTCGGCGCGGCGGCGCGGGGAGAAATCGGCGGCGATCACCGGTCCCTTGCCCGCGATCTTGAGCGCGGCGATAATCGCGAGACCAACGGGTCCGCAGCCGATCACCAGCGACGCCGATCCGGGTTCGAGCGCCGCCCTGGCCACGGCGTGCGCGCCGACCGCAAAGGGCTCAGTCAGCGCGGCGAGGTCGTCCGACAGGCCGTTGGGCACCTCCAGCAGCAACCTTTCGTCGAGCAGCATCCGCTCGGCGAATCCGCCAGGCGCAGAGGGCGAATAGCCGACGGGGTGATAGCCTTTGGCGGAATTGGTGACGGGGACCGAGACGACTCGCGTTCCCGGCTTCAGCCGGAGCGGCGTATCGGGACCGTAATCGAGGATTTCGGCGCAGAATTCGTGCCCCATCACCATGTCGGGCAGCGGCCGCGGCGTGCCGCCGGCGCGCTCGGCGACCATTTTGTCCATATGGTGGAGCGCATGGAGGTCGGAGCCGCAAATGCCGCACCGCAGCGTCCGCACCAGCACTTGCCCCTTGTCGGGTGTCGGCTCGACGATCTCGTCGAGCTCCAGCCGCTGTCCGCGCTTGACCACCGCCCGCATCATCCGACTCCCCGCCATTCTTCGTATCGGCTTCCACACGGCGTGCGTGGACTTTCGCTCATGGCGTTTTGGGCTTGAGGCCAGCTTCGATCATCATTGCGTTAAATGCCTGCTTGTCGAAAGCTTGATCCAGACCCGACAAATTGGCCTGCACGCCGGGATCTCCCATCAGGGTTTGCATCGCGACCTTGCCGAGAAGTTCGAACGCGCTTTCAAGCGATTGCTGCCCGTCATATTTGAGTGCCGCCACGGTCTCCGCTCGACAATCCTTGGTGATGAGCCGGTTGTACATCTTGCTTGTGGACAGGTTGACCTCGGTGCGTTGCGCCGCGCTAACGTTGGACATGTCCTTGATCTTGGAACTTGCGGACATCGCGACGAATATCCACTTCGCAAGCAGCAAATTGTCTGCTTCGCTGGTATGACCGACGATGCATTTTGTCAGATCGTCACCATACGGGCTGGCGGATGCCTGGCCGGGCATAATGGCGGCAGCGAGTAGAACGGCACCAAGTAAACTCTTCATTTTTTGCCCCCGAAAGAATCGATAACGTCAATCGTCTTCGTCTTCATATCCCAATAACGCCAACGCGCGAGCCTTGATCTGCCGCGTCTCGCACCAATGGATCAGCGCGTCTTCGCGGCCATGCGTCACCCACACTTCCTTGGGCGCGATCTCGATCAGCGTTTCGGTCAACTCGTCCCAATCGGCATGGTCGGACAGGATCAGCGGCAGTTCGACCAGCTTCTGCCGTGCGCGTTGGCGGACGCGCATCCAGCCGCTGGCCATCGCCGTGATAGGGTCGGGCAGGCGTCGCGACCAGCGATCGTTGAGCGCGCCCGGCGGACATAGCACGATCCGCCCCTGCAACTCCGCTTTGGCCACTCCGGTCGCGGGACGAAGCTCGCCAAGATCGACTCCCAGTTCGACATAGAGATCGCACAATCGCTGCAAGGCGCCGTGGATGTAGATCGGATCGTCGAACCCCATGTCGCGCAATTCGCGGATCACGCGTTGCGCCTTGCCCAGGGCATAGGCGCCGACCAGTACGCAGCGATCGGGATTGGCGCGCGACGCGGCGAGCAATTTGTCGATCTCGTCATGCGTCTCGGGATGACGGAAGACGGGCAGTCCGAACGTCGCCTCGGTCACGAAGACATCGCATTTCACCGGCACGAACCGCGCGCAGGTCGGGTCGGGGCGGCGCTTGTAGTCGCCCGATACGACGATCGTTTCGCCGCGATACCTGAGCACGATCTGCGCCGATCCCAGCACATGGCCGGCGGGGACGAATTCGACCTCGACCCCGCCCATGTCGCGTGGCTCGCCGTATTGGACGGCGTGCCCGGCTTGCGGACCGTAGCGCGCCTCCATGATCGCCAGCGTTTCCGGCGTCGCCCACACCGCCTCGTGCCCGCCGCGAGCATGGTCGGCATGACCGTGCGTCACCAGTGCGCGCGGGCTGGGGACCGACGGATCGATCCAGACACCGGCCGGCGCCACATAGATTCCCTGTGGATGGGGCGTGATCCAGTCGCCGAGCTTGGTCATCACGCTAATATGGTCGGCGCGGGCGCAGGGTTCCACCCGTCACCATCGCCAATCTCGGCGCCAGCCCCGGCGCGACCATGGCGCACTTGCCGGTTCGCATCCTATATCGTCCGCGTGACACTTCCCCCCCAGCCCCTGACCGACTGGTTCGCCGCGCGCGGCTGGCGTCCGCGGCGGCATCAGCTCGAGATGCTCGACGCCGCGCGGGCCGGGCATCACGCCTTGCTCGTCGCGGCGACCGGCGCCGGCAAGACGCTGGCGGGATTCCTGCCCTCGCTCGTCGAACTGATCGAGAACCCCACCGAGGATCTCCACACGCTCTATGTCTCGCCGCTCAAGGCGCTCGCGGTCGACGTCCAGCGCAACCTCCTCACTCCGATCGAGGAGATGGGCGTCGATATCCGCGTCGAGACGCGCACCGGCGATACGCCGAGCGACCGCAAGGCGCGCCAGCGCGTGCGCCCGCCGCAGATCCTGCTGACCACACCTGAATCGCTGTCGCTCCTGCTCAGCTATCCCGACAGTTTTCTGATGTTCGCCGGGCTCAAGCGGGTGGTGGTCGACGAAGTCCATGCTTTCGCCAGCGGCAAGCGCGGCGACCTCCTGTCGCTGTGCATGGCACGGCTCCAGCGGATCGCGCCGGACATGCGTCGCGCCGCGCTTTCGGCGACCGTCGCGGATCCCGACGCCTATCGCGCGTGGCTCGCGCCCGATGGCGATATCGACATGGTCGACCTCGTGCTCGGCGAGCCCGGCGCCGAGCCCGACATTGCCATCCTGCTGCCTGAGGGCCGTGTCCCCTGGGCCGGCCATTCGGGCCGTTACGCCGCTGAACAGGTGATGGCGGAGATCGAGACGCACCGCACGACGATCGTGTTCTGCAACACGCGCAGCCTGGCCGAGCTGATTTTCCAGGATCTGTGGAAAGTGAACCTGATGTCGCTGCCGATCGGCGTGCATCACGGCAGCCTGTCGAAAGAAGCGCGGCGCAAGGTCGAAAGCGCGATGGCGGCGGGTCAGTTGCGTGCCCTGGTCGCGACCGCCAGCCTCGATCTAGGCGTGGATTGGGGCGACGTCGATTGCGTGATCCAGATGGGCGCGCCCAAGGGCTCGTCGCGCCTGTTGCAGCGGATCGGCCGTGCCAACCACCGGCTCGACGAATCGAGCGAGGCGATCATCGTCCCCGGCAATCGCTTCGAATATCTCGAAGCACGCGCGGCGATTGACGCGGTCGAGATGGGCGAACTCGACAACGAGCCCTTCCGCCTGGGCGCGCTCGACGTGCTCGCGCAGCACGTCATGGCCTGCGCCTGCGCCGCACCATTCCAGGGCGACGCGATGCTGAGCGAAGTGCAAGGCGCTCTGCCCTATTCGGCGCTCGATGCGGAGACGTTCGAGCGCGTGCTCGGCTTCATCCGCGATGGCGGCTATGCCCTGCGCGCCTATGATCGCTTCAAGCGGCTGACGCAGGAACCCGACGGGACGTGGCGCGTCAGCCACCCGCGCTTCGTCCAGCAGCATCGCCTCAACGCCGGGATCATCGTCGAGGCGGCGATGCTCAACGTGCGGTTCAAGAACGGCCGCCTGCTCGGCAAGGTCGAGGAAAGCTTTGCCGCCACCTTGTCGAACGGGGATACCTTCTTCTTCGCCGGAATGAGCTGCGAAGTGATCCGGATCGACACCGAGGACGTGCTGGTCCGCGCCTCGACCCGGCCGGCGCGGATTCCGACCTATGGCGGCGCGCGCATGCCGATCTCGACCCACCTTGCCGACCGGGTGCGCGGCTTTCTCGCGCATCCTGAGGAATGGGCGCGCTTCCCCGATGATGTGCGCGAATGGCTCGAAGTGCAGTCCTACCGTTCGCGCCTGCCCGAACCCGGGCAATTGCTGATCGAGACCTTCCCGCGTGACGGGCGCCAGTACATGGTCGCCTATAGTTTCGAGGGCTGGAACGCGCACCAGTCGCTCGGCATGCTGCTCACCCGGCGGATGGAGACGCAGGGGCTGAAACCGCTGGGATTCGTCGCCAGCGATTATGCCATCGGCTGCTATTCGCTCGATCCGGTAACCGATCCGGCCAGTCTGTTCTCACCCGATATCCTCGAGCACGAATTCGTCGATTGGGTGCAGCAATCGCATCTGCTCAAGCGCGCGTTCCGCGAGGTCGCGGTAATCGGCGGCCTGGTCGAGCGCCAGCATCCCGGCAAGCGCAAGACCGGCAAGCAGGTCACCTTCTCGACCGACCTGATCTATGATGTGCTGCGCAAATACGAACCCGGCCATTTGCTGCTCCAGGCCGCCTGGGCCGATGCCCGCGCCCGGATGACCGATGTCGGGCGCCTCGCCGATCTCCTCGACCGCGCCGGCGATACGATGCTGCACGTCACGCTCGACCGCGTGTCGCCGCTGGCGGTGCCCGTGCTGACGCTGATCGGGCGGGAGAATGTCGCGACTGGCCTCGCTGACGACGCGCTGCTGATGGAGGCGGAGAGCCTCGCGCAGGAAGCGATGCGGCTCGACTAAGCGTCCGCCATGCGGCGTATTATCCGCTTGGTACACGTCCGAAACGGGCGTATGATCCGGCCATGCGCGGGTTTATTCCCCTGCTGGCGATGAGCGCCGCCGCTCTGGCTGCATCGAGCTTGGCCGCGCAGCAGATCGCAGCGCCCGGGCCTGTCGCCGCCCCCCAACCGCCCACCGCCGCTGCCAGCCCCAGCCTGGACATCCTCAATTTCCGCGAGCGCAGCGACAGGATGACCGTGCCGGTACTGATCGGCGCGCACGGACCGTTTCCGTTCGTCGTCGATACCGGCGCCGAGCGGTCCGTGGTCTCGCGTGAATTGGCCGGATTTCTAAAACTGCCCCTTGGACAACCGGCGCGGGTGTTCGATTTCACCGGCCCGGCCGACGTCGCCACGGTGAAGGTGCCGTCGTTGAGCGCGGGCGCGCTCGGCACCAGCGGCATGGAAGCGCCGCAGCTATTGATGGCCGATATCGGCGCGCCAGGCATGTTGGGGATCGATGCGCTTCAGGGCCAATCCGTCGTACTGGATTTCTATCGGAAGCGAATGGTTCTGAAACGTGCGCACCGGCACGCATCGGGCGACGTCGTCATATCGGCGCGATCGCGTACCGGGCAGCTGATCGTGACCAAGGCCTGGTTCAACGGCCAACCGATCGCCGTGGTGATCGATACTGGATCGTGGCTCAGCGTGGGTAATAGCGCGATGCTCAAGCTCGCCAAGCGCGCTCCACGCTCTTACGGTCCGGTTGTCGTTACCGCAGTGACTGGCCGCTCATTCACCTCTGATTTCGTGACGGTCAGCGACGTGCGGGTTGGTTCGGTCAACTTCAACAATTTCGGCATGGTGTTCGCCGACGTGCCGCCATTCGGCCGTTTCGGATTGCGCGATAAGCCGGCGCTCATCCTTGGCATGAGTTCGCTTAAGCTTTTCAGTCGCGTAGAGCTCGATTTCGTCAACCGGGAAGTCGGCTTCACGATGGCGCACAAGGGAATAGACGTACACGATACGTGCCGCACCAGCGCGGCATGCCGAAGTATCAGAACTTAGTATCTCAATAGCTTACGCAGGTCAGTGACACACTGGGCTTGAGAACATATAAGGAACGGGTGGCCCAGCTCGACACCCGTCAAAAACTCGAAATCCTCGCCGATGCCGCCAAGTACGATGCCTCGTGCGCGTCCTCGGGGTCGGTCAAGCGCGACTCGCGTGGCGGCAAGGGAATCGGGTCGACCGACCAGGGGATGGGCATCTGCCACGCCTACGCGCCCGACGGCCGCTGCATCTCGTTGCTCAAGATCCTGCTGACCAACAGCTGCGTGTTCGATTGCCATTATTGCATCAATCGCAAGAGCTCGAACGTCCGCCGCGCGCGCTTCACCACCGATGAGGTGGTCCAGCTCACGCTCGCTTTCTACCGTCGAAACTATATCGAAGGACTGTTCCTGTCCTCGGGCATCATCCGCTCGTCCGATTACACGATGGAGCGGATCGTCGAAGTCGCGCGAAGCTTGCGTGAGGATCACGATTTCCGCGGCTATATCCATTTGAAGACCATTCCCGACGCCGATCCGGAACTGGTCCATCGCGCCGGGCTCCATGCCGATCGCGTGTCGATCAATGTCGAGTTGCCGACCCGCGCCGGGCTCGAACGGCTCGCGCCCGAAAAGGACGCGACGCGGATTGAAGGCGCGATGGCGGGGATGAAGCGCGATATTGTCGATGCGGGCGATGCCACACGAAGGTACAAATCCGCCCCGCGTTTTGCGCCTGCTGGCCAATCGACCCAGATGATCGTTGGCGCCGACGCCGCGACCGACCGCGACATCGTAACGCGCGCCGCCGGGCTGTACGGCAAGTTCGACCTGCGCCGCGTCTATTATTCGGCTTTCTCGCCGATCCCCGATGCCAGCGCGGTGCTGCCGCTGAAGCGCCCGCCCTTGATGCGCGAGCATCGGCTTTATCAGTCCGACTGGCTGATGCGCTTCTACGAGTACACGTCCGATGAGGTTGCGGCGGCGGCCGACGATACGACCGGCATGATGCCGCTCGACATCGATCCGAAGCTAGCTTGGGCGCTGAAGTTTCGCGATCGTTTCCCAGTCGACGTCAACCACGCCCCGCGCGAGGCGCTGTTGCGCGTGCCGGGGCTCGGTACCCGCGCTGTCGATCGTATCCTTGCGGCGCGGCGATGGCGGCGGCTGGCGCTCGCCGATGTCGGCCGGCTGACCGTTTCCCTTGCCAAGGTCCGGCCGTTCCTGATCGCCAGCGATTGGAAACCCGTCGCGCTCTCGGAGAAGGCCGACCTCCGTTCGCTGGTCGCCCCCAAGGCGAAACAAATGGAGTTGTTTGGTTGAGTGGGTGCTGATGCGAATCGTCACGCTGGAGGCGGAGGACGATTTCGACGGCTGGCGCGACGCCGTGCGCGGGCTGGTGCTTGACCAGGTGCCGCCCGACCAGGTGGTGTGGCAAGTCGGCGGCGACGATCCAGGCGAGCTGTTCGCGGGACAGATGCCGGTGGTCCCCGCCGATCGCGGTGCTTTCTCGGTGCCGCGCGCGTTCATCGACCTCGCGCGCTCGGCGACCCTCCATTCGGAACGCCAGCGCTTTGCCTTGCTCCATGCCCTGCTCGTCCGGGTGCTGCGCGAGCCAGGGCTGATGGAGGACCAGGCCGATCCGCAGGTCCGCAAGATCGAGGGCCTGGCGAAAGCGGTCCGCCGCGACATCCATAAGATGCGAGCGTTTTTGCGCTTTCGCGAAGTTCCGCACCCCCCTGCGCAGCCATTCCAGCGATGCTGCGCATCGCCGGAACCTTCGGATGCTCCGCCCGCTCCCCCACCCGACCGCCCACAGCATAATTTGGGTGGTCGGGTGGGGGAGCGGGCTGGCACCGCCCAAAATAGTTCCGGAATGCGGTACGTCGCCTGGTTCGAGCCAGAGCATCATATCGTCCGCGCCAATGCCGGTTTCTTCGTCGATCGCTTCGCGACAATGCGCTGGTCGATCCTGACACCTGAGATCTCGATCCACTGGGACGGCAAGCGGCTCACCCAAGGACCAGGTGCGTCAAAGGCGGACGCACCGGAGGGCGATCCCATCGAGGCGGTCTGGAAGACCTATTATGCGTCGATCTTCAACCCGGCACGGGTCAAGGTCGGTGCGATGCTCAAGGAGATGCCGCGCAAATATTGGAAAAACATGCCCGAAACCGCGTTGATACCCGAGTTGATCGCGGGGGCGCAGGCACGGGAGCAGGTGATGGTCGCGACGGCGCGCGCGAAGTCCGGAGACAATGTCGAGGCCGCTTGGGCTGCTTTGCGCGATGAAGCGATGCAATGCCGCCGCTGCGATCTCTACAAACACGCGACCCAGACCGTGTTCGGCGAAGGGCCGGTCGACGCCGACCTGGTGTTCGTCGGCGAGCAGCCCGGCGATCAGGAGGATCTGGCCGGCAAGCCGTTCGTCGGTCCGGCCGGGCAGATGTTCGACCGTGCGTTGGCGGAGGCAGGGATCGACCGGGCGCGCGTCTATGTCTCGAACGCGGTCAAGCATTTCAAATTCGAGCAGCGCGGCAAACGCCGTATCCATTCCAAGCCGGACGCCGGCGAGATCAGCGCCTGCCGCTGGTGGATCGAGCAGGAACTCGCGCTGATGAAACCGCGTGTGACAGTGGCATTGGGCGCGACAGCGGCGCGGTCTTTATTCGGCAAGGTGATGACGATCAGCCGCGAACGTGGGCGCCCGCACGATCTGCCCGGCGGCGGCGAAGGCTGGATCACCGTCCATCCGAGTTTTCTGCTGCGCTTGCCCGACGAAGAGGCGCGGCGCGAGGAATTCGCGAAATTCGTCGATGACCTTAAGGCGGCGGCGAAGCGGATGCGCGACTGACCGCATCTTCTCCACGATCGAGCCGTGGCCCGTCCGCAGGGCTCTGACAGCTAGAAACGTAAAGCTTGCTGTCGTGTTACGGCAGTACAAGTCGCGGAAACAGCGCCGCAACAAGGGACAGCCAAGCTGACCCAGTGACAAACTTGTGCGACAAATCGGGCCTAGCCCGGTCCCGGCGCTACAAAGGGGACGACATGGCGGCTGGCGGCGGCCGGAATTTCAAGCAGGCGGGGTGTTGATGGCTCGCCCCGAGAGCGCCGCGGCGGAGCGGCGCGACATGCCGTTGCTCGCGCGGCGCGTACCGCTCTGGACGCTCGTGCTCGCGGCCAATCTCGGGCTGATCCTGACCGTGGCGATCGCGGCGCTCGCCCGCAGCGCCGAAAAGCACGGTGCGCTCGGTATGATCGCGGTACAGGTCGCCGAAATACCCGACACGATCGGCGATTGGTGGAAAGGCGCGGCGCCGTTCACCACCACGCCCTATCAAAAGCTCCCCGCCGGGTTCCGCCGCAACGCCCTGCGGTCCTTTGTCGATCCAGGGTATGCGCTGATCACACCCTATAACACGAAACGCGGCCGCGCGACGATCCAGCTGATCCGCCTGTCCGACGGCCGGATGCTCAAGGAATGGCTGCCTGACGTCGCGGCGATCAATGCGCGATCGCATTTCCATTCGGCGATCGTCGACCTGAATCGCGACAAGAGTGTCGACCGGATGCGGCCGATGCATCCGATGCTGCTCGCCAATGGCGACCTGCTGATCCACGACAACACCCCTTTGTCGCGGATCGACGGCTGCGGCCAGCCGCGCTGGGTGATCGACGGCATCTTCCACCATTCGCTCGAGCGCGCCGCCGACGGCAGTTTGTGGATTCCCTACCGCTTGACGCGGTCCAACGTTCCCGGCGTCGGCGCCAAATTCGCCGATGAGGCGCTGGCGCAAGTCGACGAGAAGGGGCAACTGATCCGTGTCGAGCGATTGATCGACATCCTGGACCGCAACGATCTCGGCGGGCTGTGGCGCGGCCGGCCCTATGAGGAGGATCCGTTCCACCTCAACGATATCGAGCCGGTGCTGACCTCGGGTCGTTATTGGCAGCAGGGCGACGTCATCCTGTCGCTTCGCAACATGTCGCTGATCGCCCTCTATCGCCCGTCGACCGGCCGCATCCTGTGGACGCGCGCGGGTCCGTGGTCGGCGCAGCACGACGTCTCGATCCTCGACGACCATCGCATCATGGTGTTCGACAACCACGTGCGCTGGGGCGTGGCGGGGCGCCGCGTCGACGGCAATAACCGCTTGCTGATCTACAATCTGGCGACCGACAAAGTGAGCTCGCCGCTGGCCACCACCTTTGCGGTGCGCGGCATCACCACCGCGACCCAGGGCCGCGCCACGCCGCTGTCGAACGGCGACGTGATGGTCGAAGAGACCGAGCGTGGCCAACTCATGCGGATCGCCCCTGACGGCAGCCTGCGCTGGCGCTACGTCTCTGCCGACCCCTCCGGCCGCCGCTTGTGGCTGAGCTGGAGCCGCTATCTCGACCCCGATGATCCGGGGGTCCTTTCCGCCGTCAAGGCGGCCACTGCCAGGGAGCAATGCACATGACCCTTCACCGCATCTCCGCGCTGACCGGCGCGATCCTGCTGACGATGATCCCGGTGATCGCCCAGGCCTATAGCGGCCCTGGGGTCGGGCTCGGCGCAATCGGCGTCGTGCTGGGCATTGTCGGCTCGGTGTTCCTGATGACCGTCTCGCTGGTCTGGTATCCGGTCAAGCGGTTGATCCGCGGCTTGCGCCGGCGTCCCGCCCCGCCGCCCCGGCCACGCGACAGCAAGGCGTGATCGCGTCGATCGCACCGGTCTTGCTTCTGTTCGCTGCTATCGTCGCGGCGGGCGAAATCGCGCGCCGGCTGCGGATAGTGCCGCGCTTTGCCGTGCTGGCCGCGCTTGGCCGCCGTGCTGGCGCGGTGCTCGCTCGGCGCGGCGTGTCCGATCATTTGAAGGAACGCGCAACCCGCGTCCTTGCGCGCCGCATGATGGCATCGTCGCTGACCGCGGGGGCGATCCTGGCGCTGGTGATCGCACCGGTCGTCTTGCTGCTGCTGATCGACGGGGCCGTGCCGCTCGGCGTGCGTGCCGCCTTTTTCGACTGGGAAGCGCGCCTCCTCATCCTTTTCGTGAGTCTGATCTATGTCCTCGTCCGATGGCGGATCGGGCGGCGGCGGCTACAGCCGCGCTGACCGCCTGCTCCACCGCCTGGCGATGAACCCGGCGGTGCTCGACCTCTCGTTCGATCTCGAACGTTCGCGTTACGGCGCCAATGCCCGCGCACGTGACGGCGGCGCGCCGGTGTTCGTAGCCGGAGTGGCACGAGCCGGTACAACGGTCCTGCTCCGCCTGCTCCACGACAGTGGCCAATTCGCGTCGCTGACCTATCGCGACATGCCGTTCCCGCTCGCGCCCAATAGTTGGCAGAAAATGAGCAGGCGGTCGCGGCGCGATCTGGCGGCGCAGGAACGCGGCCATGGCGACGGCATCGTACACGATCTCGACAGTCCGGAAGCGATCGAGGAAGTGTTCTGGCGCACCACCGAAGGCAAGCGCTACATCACGCGCACCCATCTCCATCCGCACGCTCCGTTGCCCGACAGTGTCGACGCGTTCCGCGATCTCGTCGCTTTGGTTCGCCGTCGCTATGATCGGCCGCGCTATCTGTCGAAGAACAATGCCAATGTGCTGCGGCTCGGGGGAATCGTCGCGGCGTTTCCGGATGCGGTGCTGGTCCATCCGTTTCGCGACCCGCTGCAACAGGCCGCCTCACTGCTCAACCAGCATCGCCGCGCGGTCGAGCTGGGCCGTGCCGATCCCTTCCGAGCGAGTTACATGCGCTGGCTCGGCCATTACGAATTTGGCCGCAGCCACCGCCCGCCGCTGATTCCGGGCGCACCTGCCGCCAGCGAACCGACCGACCGGATCGATTATTGGCTGGCGATCTGGGGCGCGGTGTACCGCCTGTTGCTCGATCAGCCAGGGGCGGTCGGTGCACGGCAAATATTCGTCGATTACGATGCGCTTTGCGCGAAGCCGGCCGCCGGCGTCGCGCGGATCGCCGCCGCGGCCGCGGTGCAGCTGGGCTCGGGCGATGGCCTCCGACCGCCGCCGGTACATGCGGTCGAAGGCGCGAGCGGTGACGTCCTCGCCGAGGCGCGTGCGGTCCATCGTCAGCTGGTTACACGCGCCAACTAAGATCACCGCTCCCGATTGCCGATTGACCCCAGCGGCCATTCTGCGCATCGACCGGGCCCATGATCGAGAAAATCCTCGCCGTCCTCGCCGGCTTTACCATCTGGGTCATTTCGACCGGCGGCTATCTCGGCATCGTACTGCTGATGGCGATCGAGAGCGCGTGCGTTCCGCTGCCGTCCGAAATCATCATGCCGTTCGCCGGCTATCTGGTCTCGACCGGGCGGTTCGACCTGTACCTTGCGGCAACCGCGGGCGCGATCGGATGCAATCTCGGCTCGATCGTCGCCTATGAGATCGGCAAGCGCGGCGGCCGCCCGCTCGCGCTCAAATGGGGCAAGTATGTGCTGGTCGGCCCCGGCGAGATCGATGCCGCCGACCGCTTCTTCGAACGGTGGGGCTCGATCGCGGTGCTGATCGGCCGGCTGCTGCCTGTCATCCGTTCTTTCATCGCCTTCCCGGCCGGCGTTGCGCGAATGCGGCTGGTGCCGTTCCATATCTACACCTTCCTCGGCTCCTGGCCGTGGTGCTTCGGCCTCGCCTGGATCGGTATGAAGCTGGGCAAGGCATGGGATAGCGACCCGCGGCTGAAGGCGGCGTTCCACTCAGCCGACGTGGTGATCGCGGTGGTGCTGGTCGCGGCGGTCGCTTTCTACCTCTGGCACCGCCTGCGCGGCGTCAGGAAAAGCCCAGGCGCGCCGCCGCGGCCCTGAACTTTTCCTCACGATCGGGGGCGAGCTGCGCCGCCCGCCGCTGATAAGTCGCGACCAGCTCGGGGCCGGCTTTTTCCGGCGACCCCGCATCGAACGGCGGCGCGGGGTCGTATTCCAGGCTGAGCTGCACCGCCTTGGCGAATTGCGGGCTGCGCACCTCCGCCATCAAGGTCAGCGCGAAATCGATTCCGGCGGTTACTCCGCCGCCGGTCACGCGATTGCGGTCGACCACGACCCGCTCGGGCACCATCTCCGCCCCGAACATCGCGAGATAGTCGCGCCACGACCAATGCGTCGCCGCGCGATAGCCTTTCAGCAGACCTGCCGCGCCGAGGATCAGTGATCCGGTGCATACGCTCGTCACCCAGCGCGCCTCGGCACCGATCGAGCGGACCCAGGCCATCGCCTGATCGTCGGCAATCACCTCGGTCACGCCCATTCCGCCGGGCACGCACAGGATGTCGGCGTGCGATATCTCGGCGAAGGTCGCGGTCGGCACGATCGCGAAGCCGGCATCGGTCGCAACCGGCGCGCGATCCTTCCAGACCAGATCGAGCGTCACATTCCCCAGTCGCGACAGCACCTGCGCCGGCCCGGTCAGGTCGAGCTGGGTGACGTTGGGGAACAGCAGGAAAGCGACGGAGATCGGCGGAATGCTGGCCATGAGCGGACTCCTTGTCGATGCGCGGATGCCCAGGCGAGCGGCGTTGGTTCAGCCTGCGCTCCCTTGTGGTGCCCCACGGTTTCGCCAGTCACGCAGCGAGGCGGAGTGTATCGTGGGCGAGCGAGCAGGCCAAGCGCGGTCTGTCGTTTATGCGAAGTTCGAGATCGCGGAGGCGAGGCTGCGCGTCCAACGGGTCGGCAACCAATCCCTACGCCGAACCCTTATCGCTATGCGAACAAGGCTGGCCACTGCCATGCGATCAGGCCCGCAATGACGATGAGTGCGATCGCCGTGGCAAGAACCGCCATCCAGCGCGCTCCGCCGGGCCGACCGTCGACCTCCGCTTCGTCCGCGTCGTCGTCCGTGGCGGGATAGAGCGTCGGCAGATCGATCGCGATCGGTCGATCGACGGGCGTGGCGACCGCAACCGCGACCGTCGGTTCCAAATGGACGGAAGCAGCAAGATCATTGGGTGTGGCGACTGCGGGATGGTCGGGTTCGGAGACGGCCGGATCGTCGGGCCCGGGGATGGCGGTTGGCCGGGCATCGCCTGGCCAGCCGCCGCCCGCCAGGGCATGCTTTTCGACCGCGATGGCGGCCTTTTGGAGCCCTATGAAGCCGGACAGCGCCGCATCGCCGGCTGCGTGCGTGGGGGCGTCGTCCAGGATGGCCGCGAGCTCCGCCATTTCCGCCTCGATGTCGAGCAGGGTGTCGAGCGCCTGCATCGCGGAGCGACGGTTCGACTTGTGGAGCGCGAGCTGCAACCGCACCATGGTCAACTGGCTCGCCCGCGCCAAGTCCCACCCGGCACGTAATGCGACTAATTCGTCGATCGTTTTTGGATCGGTCGATCGGCTCACCGAAGAACCGGCGGCGGGTGTGTTCACGGCGTCGTTCCCTGCTCCTATCGCAGACGGATAGACGCCGCATCGCGTGGAATGGGAACCGCAATCTGGCGATCCGTTGGAACCCCGCGCCCGATTGCCGGCACGACCGATTGGCGAGGGGGGACGGTGGCCCGCTGCTGAAGGGGTCTCCACCCCCTGAATTGCGACGCTGCATGCGATAACCCATCAATATCCTTGGCGCTTTGTTCAGCGCTTGCGGTCGACGGCGAGGTTCGCCTGCCGTTGGGAGTCATTTGACTGCTCGGTAGGCCGCCGCGCCAGCAACGCGGAGAGGAGCATCAGCGCCACTGTCAGATATGCCCCCGCCCCCACGATCGGACTCCATCCCAGGAAATCGCTCGGCAACGTCCTGAGCGCACCTGCCTTCCACGCCGTTAGAATCGGGTCGGCCAGAGGAAAGCGATAAGTATCCGGTGTGGTGATGTTCGCCGCTGCGATCATCAGGTTGATGACCACCGACACCAGTAGCAACGCGACCGTCACCGCGCGCTCCCACGCGAACCTCAACCTCGCCCAGAACGGCGCCAGGCCGATCGCGATCAGGCCGATCGCGGGGACCGAGTGGCGCGGGCCGGTCGAGTGGCCGCCGTCCCAATAGACGTACGCCGAATTGACCAACAGGACAGTGAGCGCCGCCGCCGCCAGCATTATCGCCAGCCCGCGATGCTTCCGACCCAGCAGCCATAATCCCACCGTCGCTGGGATCAGCACCGGTGCCACCCACAGCAATCCGCGGCGCATGCCGACCAGGATCTTCAGCAACACCATCGGCTTGGGGCTGGTCAGACCGAACAATCCCTGATCCATCCCGGCGAAGCCGACTACGCCCTGATAGCCGAGCCGAAATGGCGTACCGAACGCGATCATGTTGTAGGTCATGAACGGCACCAACAGCGTCACCAATCCGGCGACCGCCGCTGCCGCCACCGCGCGCCGGTCGGCCCGCCACAGTCGGAGCGCTCCCCAGATCGCGATCACCGACCCCGCCAGCGCCGCCTCGAACTCGATCAGCACCGCCAGTCCCAGGGCCGCGCCGCCGATCGCCGCGAAGCGTATCGCGTGTCCCTCGCCCGCGCGCCAAAGGGCCCAGACCGCGATCACGAACAATCCCGCCACCGGCGCATGCCCGAACAGGGTGGTCGACCAGCCCCATACCGGCGTCCCCAGCGCGAAGCCCAGGCTCGCGACCAGCGCGTCGCTCGCGCTCCCGGTCAGCCGCAACCCGAGATCGTGCATCGCCAGCCCCGCCAGCGCGGTGATGACGGCGCTCACCATCGCCACCGCCAGCCGCAGCCGGATGGTCATGAGATGCTCGAACTGCGCGTCGTAAAGGGTGGGTGGGATATATTCGATCGGCGGACCGATCTTGTCGGCCAGCGCCATTGCCGGCAGCGACAACAAGGTCATCCCCGGCGCCTTGTCCATATAGACATGGCCGTCGAACTCGGCCTTGTCGATCGTCAGCGCCTGATACGCATCGATCCGGGCATCGCCGCGCTCGACCAGCGCCATGCCGGCGTACATCCGTGTCGCATTATTGGGATTGAGCGCCCAGGACCCGAACCAGGCGCAGGACAGCCAGACCAGCGCGAACAGCAGCAATCGCGTCCGCGCCACGCGTCTATCCGAACAGCCAGCCGCCGAGCAGCCGGAACGGCGGCAATGTAAAGAATCCAGCGATCAGCAGCGCACCGGTCACCAGCCCGCGTACCGTCGCGCGATGTCGCGCCACCTGATGCGCGCGCGCCGTCAGCCACACGCGTGGCGCCATGATCAGCGTGAAGATCGACAGGATGTGGATGATGCTGAAATGGCCGGGATTGATCGTCTTGACCAAGAGGCTGAGCGCGGCGGTCGCGACCATCGCCGCCACCCAGATCTTGCCCAACAGGCGATGGGTCTTGGTCCCGCGCGGCCTGAGCAGCATCCACGGCGTCAGCACCAGCGCAACCAGGACGGTCACGAGATGCGCCCAGACGATGCCCGGAACCTGCGGCCATTGCGCCACGCCCCGCGCCAGTGCGGCGAGCACGATCGCGAGCAACAGCAACGCCGCGCCCGACAGCGCCTTGTCGTACCAATTGGGCGCGAGCGAGCCGACCTTCGCGTCGGCTTTCATGAATAAGGTTGCCATCGATCCCCCATGGTGTCGGGGCGAATCTAGAATCGGTTCCAGCGCGAGGGAAGGGAACAAGTGGTCCTGGCGCACGGCGGCACCACCGACGTCACCCCGGCCTTGTGCCGGGTGTGGATTCACATTCGAAGTGCAACGAGTTGAGGAAGGCTTCGGCGGGGGTTTGGAAGCCGAGGCATTTTCTGGGCGTGTTGTTGTGGCGAGCGATGATGGCGTCGAGGGAGGATCGCGGCAAGGCGTTGAGGTTGGTTTTTCTGGGGAGGTCGCGGCGAAGTCTGCCGATGGCGTTTTCGATGCCGCCCTTTTGCCAGGGCGAGTGCGGGTCGCAGAAGAAGGTCTGGAGGCCGAGCTGGCGAGCGATGTGGTGATGGCGGGCGAACTCGGTGCCGTTGTCGAAAGTGATCGAGCGCCGCATGGTTGGGGGCATGGGTCTTAGCATGCGGGTGAGTGCTGCGGCGACGGGATCGGCTTTGAGGTTTTGCTGAGGCATGGCGATGGTGAGGCGGGATTGTCGCTCTTGCGCGACGAGGATGGCCTTGCCGGGGGCGGAGAAGAGCATGCCATCTGCCTCCCAGTGGCCGGGTACCTGGCGGGTGGCGATGTCGAGAGGGCGATCGTGGATCGAACAACGATCGGCGATGCGCGGCCATCCGCCGCCCTTGTTGCGCCGGCCGCGTTTGTATTTGGAGCGGGGCAGATAAAGTCGCCAGCGGCGTTCATTGGTTCGTTTCAGCTGGGCATAGACGAAGCGGTAGATGGTCTCGTGGCTGATCACCCGGTGCCCTGCTTGATGGGGCGAGGCGCCCGGCTATCTGTTCGGGTGACCAGCCCTCGCCAAGGCGGTTGAGGATCTCTTCGCGCAAGACGTCCTCGCGCTCCAGGCGCGCTCCATGCCAGCGCCTGGCCCCTGCCTGGGCCTGGGCGTAGCCGGGTCGGTATCCGACCTTCGATCCGCTGTTGCGGCTCAACTCGCGGGAGATGGTCGACGGCTGGCGATCCAGAGCTGCAGCGATTTGCCGGATCGATTGCCCGGCTTCGCGAAGCCGGGCAATCGAACACCGCTCCTCAAGCGATAACTGACTGTAACTCGACATGGCACCACCTGCTTGAGGTGTTGCACTTCGTTTGTGAACTCAGAGGGGTCCACTCCTCCACTACCGAAATGAGGTGTTGTTGCACGTTGGATGCCGGGACAA
>NZ_BCYZ01000054.1 GCF_001598455.1 Sphingomonas pruni NBRC 15498 | reverse complement strand
GGCAGGGAGGGGAACATGGCGGGCGCGAAACCGCGATCACCCGATCCGATGCTCGCCCTTGACCCAGCGGACCGTGCCCGAGCTCGCGCGCATCACCACCGAGTTGGTCGTCATGCGGTCGCCGCGGCGCTTGACGCCGTCGAGCAGCGAACCGTCTGTGACCCCGGTCGCCGCGAAGATCGCATCGCCCTTGACCAGCTCCGAAAGGTCATATTGCTTGTCGAGATCGGTGATGCCCCATTTGCGCGCGCGGCTGCGCTCGTCTTCGTTGCGGAACAGCAATCGACCCTTGAACTGGCCGCCGACACAGCGCAGCGCGGCGCAGGCCAGCACTCCCTCCGGCGCGCCGCCCGACCCCATATAGACGTCGATCGTCGTGTCGGGATTGGTCGTCGCGATCACCCCCGCGACATCGCCGTCACCAATCAGCATCACGCCGCAACCAATCCCGCGCAATTCTGCGATCAACCCCTCATGGCGCGGGCGATCGAGCACGCAGGCGATGATGTCGCTCGGCTTGACGCCCTTGGCCGCGGCGATCGCCTCGACATTCTCGGTCGGCGACTTGTCGAGGTCGATCACGCCCTCGGGATAGCCCGGGCCGACCGCGATTTTGTCCATATAGACGTCGGGCGCGTTGAGCAGATTGCCCTCTTCGGAAATCGCCAACACCGCAAGCGCGTTGGGCCCGGCCTTGGCGGTGATCGTGGTGCCTTCGAGCGGATCGAGCGCGATGTCGATCTTGGGGCCCCTGCCCGGCGCCGAGCCAACCTTCTCGCCAATGAAGAGCATCGGCGCCTCGTCGCGCTCGCCCTCGCCGATCACCACGGTGCCGTCCATATACAGGCTGTTGAGCGCGGCACGCATCGCCTCGACGGCGGCGGCATCGGCGGCCTTTTCGTCACCGCGCCCGACGAGCGTGGAGGCGGCAATCGCCGCGGCCTCGGTCACGCGCACCATTTCGAGCACGAGCACGCGGTCGAGAACGTCGCTGGCAGTCGTCATTGTTCGGGCAATCCTCTTGTCTGATTTCGTTTGATTTGTGCGCGCGGATAGGCGCGGCGCGTTACGGAGTCGAGACGGGGGCGTCCGCAGAAGGCGCTACATCCTTGGGCGCCTTGATCTCGAACAGATATGGCCAGTCCTTGCCGGTGACGAACAGCCGCCGCTTCTTGGCGTCCCAGGCGATGCCGTTGGGAACGTCGTTTACGTCGGTCGCGCCCGACTGGCGGTGAAGCTCGCTGACGTCGATCCAGCCGATGACATGACCGTCCCGCGGGTCGATCCGCGCGATCAGGTCGGTCAGCCAGATATTGGCGAGGATCTCGCCATCGACATATTCGAGCTCGTTGAGCATCTTCACCGGCCGGCCGCCATCGGTCACGGTCAGGTGGCGCTTGACGGTGAATGTCGCGGGATCGACGAAGCGCAGCACCGGCGATCCGTCGGACATGATCAGCCCGCCTTTGTCATCGGCGGCGAGCGCCCAGCCCTCGCCCTGATATTTGAAGCTGCCGAGCCTTTTGAAATCCTTCGACCAGCGGAAGCCGATCTGGTTCTTCCAGGTCAGGCTGAGGATCGTGCCGTTCCACGGTGCGATCCCCTCACCGTAGAACGGAGGATCGACCGCAACGCGCGCCATCACCTTGCCGTCGCTCAGCCGCACCTTGCGAATGCCCGAGCGATTGAGCTCGCCGGTGCTCTCGTAGAGATAGCCGTCCTGCCAGAACAGGCCTTCGGTGAAGGCGCGATTGTCGTGCGGATAGGTCGCAACGATCTGCGCCGACTGCACCGGCACCGATTGCGGCGTCGAACCGACCTGCGGCAACAGGCCCAGCAGCCCGAGCAGGAGGCCGGTAATCGGCATCAGTCGCGCAGCAATTCGTTGATGCTGGTCTTCGACCGCGTCTGTTCGTCGACGCGCTTGACGATGACCGCGCAGTACAGACCGGGCTTGCCGTCGCCGCCGCCGATCGAGCCGGGCACGACCACCGCATAAGGCGGCACTTCGCCCATCAGCACTTCCCCGGTGGCACGGTCGATCACCTTGGTCGACTTGCCGAGATAGACGCCCATCGACAGCACGGCGCCGTCGCCGACGCGGACGCCCTCGGCGACTTCCGAGCGTGCCCCGATGAAGCAGCCATCGCCGATAATCACCGGGTCGGCCTGAAGCGGCTCGAGCACGCCGCCGATCCCGGCGCCGCCGGAGATGTGCACGTTCTTGCCGATCTGCGCGCAGCTGCCGACCGTCGCCCAGGTATCGACCATCGTCCCTTCGCCGACATAGGCGCCGATATTGACGAAGCTGGGCATCAGCACCGCGTTCCGGCCGATGAACGAGCCGCGCCGCACGACGGCGCCTGGAACGACCCGGAAGCCGGCGTCGCGAAAGCGGTTCTCGCCCCAGCCGGCAAATTTGGACGGCACCTTGTCATAGGCCGGCGCGCCCGCCGCCCCACCGTCGATCACCACATTGTCGTTGAGCCGGAACGACAGCAAAACCGCCTTCTTGAGCCATTGGTTGACCGTCCAGCCATCGGCGCCGGGCTCGGCGACGCGCGCCTGGCCGCTGTCGAGCAGTTCGAGCGCAGCCTCAACCGCCTCACGCACCGCGCCCGTCGAGCCGGTGCTGATATTGGCCCGGTCTTCCCATGCGGCGTCGATCGTCGCGGGCAGGTCGGTCATGCTTCCTCCAAAATTTCGTGCAGCCAATGAGTGATGTCGCGCGTGGTGAAGTCGACGAAATCGCGCTCGCCCTCCTCGCCCTGTTCGGAACCGTTGTCGACCCACAAGGTGGCCATGCCGATCTGCTTGGCGGGCTTCAGATTGCGGGCCATATCGTCGGCGAACAGGCTTTGCTCGGGGTCGAGAGCATAGGCGTCGCACAAATGCCGATAGGCCTCCGGCGCGGGCTTGGGGCGATATTGCGCGGCGTGCACGTCGTGGATCGCCTCGAAGGTCTCGCCCAGACCCAGTTTCGACAGGATCTTGCCGGCATAAAGTGCATCGGCATTGGTGAAGATGATCTTGCGCCCCGGCAGTCGCGCGATCACGGCGGCGAGCGGCGCATTCTCGTCGAGCACGTCCATCTCGATATCATGGACGTCGGCAAGATATTCGTACGGGTCGACGCCATGTTCGGCCATCAGCCCGGACAAGGTCGTACCGCGGGTGTGGAAATAGCCCTTCTGGATCTTGTACGCCTCGTCGCGATCGACCTGGAAAAAGCGCGCGATATAGTCGGTGATCCTCCGATCGACTTGCTCGAACAGCCGCGCTCCATGCGGATAGAGCGTATTGTCGAGATCGAAGATCCAGTTCCGGACATGATCGAGCCGCGCATGCATGGCGGGCGCTCTACGGCGCGCGCCCGGCAGCGGCAAGGCGCGCCTTGAGCAATCGCGACGACACACTATCTCCTCGCGATGATCCCCTATTCGCTGCTCGATCTGGTCCCCGTCGTCGAAGGCGGCTCGGTGCGCCAGGCGCTGACCAATGCCGCCGGCATGGCGCGTCACGCCGAGGCCAACGGCTATCATCGCTATTGGGTAGCCGAACACCATGGCATGGACGGCATCGCCAGCTCGGCGACCGCGGTGGTGATTGCGCATGTCGGCGCCGCGACATCCACGATACGCATAGGTGCGGGCGGCATCATGCTCCCCAATCATGCGCCATTGGTCATCGCCGAGCAGTTCGGCACGCTCGACGCCTTGTTTCCCGGCCGCGTCGACCTCGGCCTGGGCCGTGCGCCGGGCAGCGACCAGCGCGTGGCACGCGCGATTCGCCGGACGCTGGAAAGCGACCCCCAGGCCTTCCCGCGCGACGTGCTCGAATTGCAAAGCTATTTCGCCGATGACGGCCAGACCGGCATCCGCGCTACGCCCGGCGCCGGCGCGAAGCCCGAACTTTGGATATTGGGGTCTAGCACGTTCGGCGCGCAGCTCGCGGCGATGCTCGGACTTCCCTACGCCTTCGCCTCGCATTTCGCGCCCGACGCGCTCGATCAGGCGCTCGCCATCTATCGCCGCGACTTCCGCCCGTCGGCACAGCTCGACCGCCCCTATGCGATGGCCGGGTTCAACGTCTTCGCCGCCGATACCGACGAGGAAGCGGAGTTCCTGGCGAGCTCGCAGCAACAGGCGTTCGTCGCGCTGCGCACCGGCAACCCGCGCCAATTGCCGCCGCCGGTCGCCGGTTATCGGGACAGTCTGCCGCCGCCACAAGCAGCGATCCTCGACCATGTCCTGCAATGCTCGGCGGTCGGCAGTCCAGCGACGGTCGAGCGCGGCATCGCTGCATTCGTCGAACGGACCAAGGTCGACGAGCTGATGATCGTCAGTTCGATCTACGATGTCGAGGCACGCACGAAGAGCGTGGCGATTGCCGCCGAGGCGATGCGTGGAGCAACGGTTGCCGCGTGACCGAATGGATCATCAGCGCCGCAGTATTGGTCGCGTTCCTGCTGCTGATGCCGGCGATGGTCCGTTCGTCACGCCGCTCGAGACGCGGGCGTGACGCAAGCGCCGCGATCGGGGACTTGCTGATGGGTTCTTTCGATCCGGCGAAACGGGCCGCAATCGAGCAGATCCGCAAGCAGAACGAAATCGGCGATCATGAGCGCGGCTCGGTCCGCGAAAAACACGATTAACTCGCCGCCGGTAGCCTCAGGCGCACCAGCAACCCGCCCAGGTCTTCGCTTTCCTCCAGGCTGACCGTGCCCTCGTAAATCTCCGCCACGTCGCGCACGATCGCCAGTCCCAGCCCGGTGCCGGGCTTGCCGGTGTCGAGCCGGGCGCCGCGGTCGAAGATGCGGACGCGTTCCTCCTCGGGAATGCCGACGCCATCATCCTCGACCAGAATCTCGACGAACCCGGCCTGCGCGCCGACCGTCACGAACACGCTGCCGCCGCCATATTTGGCCGCATTCTCGATCAGGTTGCCGAGCATTTCGTCGAGGTCCTGGCGTTCGACATGGACCTGCAGATCATGCGGGCCGTCGGCATCGATGCGGACGTGCGGATAGAGGCGCGACACCGCGCGCTCGACCGAATCGAGGCTCGGCCAAACTTCGGCCCGGCTATGCGCCGATCCGCGCCGGCCGACCGCGCGGGCGCGGGCGAGATGATGGTCGACCTGACGCCGCATCGTCCGCGCCTCGCGCACCACCGTCTCGCCGAGATCGTCCGCCTTGGCGGTGGCGGCGTTCATGATTACGGTGAGCGGCGTCTTGAGGGCGTGCGCCAGATTGCCGGCGTGGCGCCGCGCTTCCTCGGCCTGTTTGTCGTTATGCTCGATCAGCGCGTTGAGCTCGTCGACCATCGGCGCGACCTCAGCCGGCATTGCGCCCTCGATCCGCCGGGCGCGTCCGCCGCGCAGCCGTGCAATCTCTCCGCGCAATCGCCGCAACGGACGCAAACCGTACCAGGTCTGCAAACCCGCTAGGACGATGAGTCCCAGCGCGAGCAGCAGGAAGCTCCTGACCAGCGTCCGCCTGAGCGCGTTGATCTGCGCATCGAGCCCATCGCGGCTCTGCGCCACCTGGAACCGCCAGCGCACCGGCGAGCCGGGCAGTTTGACGTCGCGCTCCAGCACGCGAAGCTTCTCGCCCGCAAATTGGTTGCTGTCATAAACATGGACTTCGAGGTCGGTGTGGTTGTCGCCATAAGCCAGGCGCCGGTCCCATAAAGATCGCGACGGGAACGGCTCGTTGCCGCGTGCCGTCACCTGCCAATAGAGGCCCGAATAGGGTTCGAGGAAACGCTGATCGGCGGGCTCGCGATTGAACATCACTTCACCGTCGGGACCGATCTCGGCCGAGGTGAACAATGAGGTCAGCACGTAATCGAGCTGATCGTCGAAATTGCGCGTCACCGCGCTGGTCAGCACGCGGTCGAGCGCATAGCCGCCGCCCGCGAGCAACAGACCGATCCAGATCGCGGCGATGACGATCATGCGCCGGCCAAGCGATCCCGTAACGGTCACGCGGGGCGTGCTGGGCGTACGCCGCCACAACACCCAACCAAGCCGTAGCAAGGCGATGACGGCGAGCGCGAGCAGACCGCGCTGAACCCAAAGCTGCTCCGGGCCCAGCAGCAACGCGGCCGCCAGCGAGCCCGCGCCAATCGCCGTCAACATTCCGATCTCACCCGACCGGCGATATTTGCGGACGATCACGCGCCAGCGGGGGATAGCCCCCTCGGCCGGCGCGTCGCCGGCAGGATCGACCGGTTGAGCCCGGACTTCCTCAGGCTCGTCCGCCGACGGCACGGCGATCACGTCGCGTCCCTCGGCCACGTGATAACTGCTATTCCGCCCGCGGCGGGCCGTCGGGATCGTCCAGGCTATAGCCCAGGCCGCGGATCGTGGTGATCACGTCCTGCCCCAGTTTCTTGCGGATGCGCGTCACGAACACCTCGATCGTGTTCGAATCGCGGTCGAAATCCTGGTCGTAGATATGCTCGATCAGCTCGGTGCGGCTGACGATCTTGCCCTTGTGATGGAGCAGGTAGGACAGGAGCTTGTACTCCTGCGCGGTCAGCTTCACCGGATCGCCGGCGAGCGTGACCTTGCCCGATCGCGTGTCGAGCCGGACGTCGCCCGCAATCAGCTCGGACGAGGCATTGCCCGAGGCGCGGCGAATCAGCGCGCGCAGCCGGGCGATCAATTCCTCGGTCTGGAACGGCTTGGCGACATAATCGTCGGCGCCGGCATCGAGCCCCGCCACCTTGTCCGACCAGCTGTCGCGCGCGGTCAGCACCAGCACGGGCGTGGTCTTGCCCTGTTTGCGCCAGCGGTCGAGCACGGTCAGCCCGTCGATTTCGGGCAAGCCGAGATCGAGCACGATCGCGTCGTAATTCTCGGTTTCGCCGAGAAACAGGCCTTCTTCGCCATCGCCCGCCGTGTCGACCGCGTAACCCGCCCCTTCGAGCGTATTCTGCAGTTGCTGGCGGAGATTGGGTTCGTCCTCGACGATCAGAACGCGCATTGTGTTCCCCTTAGCGCGAGCCCCTTTAAGTGGGCTCCAATTAGCCGGTGCGGCCGATGATCTGGCCCGAACGGCCGTCGACCTTCACCCAGATGACGGTTCCATTGCGCAGGAACTTCAGCGTGTAAATGCCGCTGTCCGGATCAAGCTCCGGCCCCAGATATTGCGCGCCGCGCATCGACGGCACCACTCGGCGCTCGATTTCGGGGAGCGGCAGCACGCGCCCCTCGCGCCGCGCTTCCCAAGCGCGCTGCTGATCGCGCTGGAGGTACGGCGCATCAGCCGCGGGAATCGCGGTCGGAATGAGGGCCAGGGCAAGCAACGCGGACATCGACATGGCTGGTCGCATAGTGGGGCGGGGTTGAACAGCCTGTGAATGCGTCGGTCAGGATTGGGACAAGGTTGGGACGCGCTGTTTTGTTTGGAGGTTCCAACCTTCGCTGCCATGCAGCCGCCGCTTTTCAGACTGCAGACACCCGATCCTGCGTTGCTCTCTGATACCCGCGGATCGACGCAGCTGTCGCTGCGCTTTTCTAAAAGACTATAGGCTCGCAATGACGCGCGAGAGTTTCTCGCGCACCGCCTTGGCGGCTTCCTTCAGCTGCGGATTGTCGATCGCCTGCATCGACGCGACAGGATCGACGGCAGCGACTTCGATCTTACCCTCGGAGGCCTGTTGGACGACGACGTTGCACGGCAGCATCGTGCCGACCTTGTCCTCTAGCTGCAACGCCTCGTAGGCGAGCGTGGGATTGCAGGCGCCGAGGATGACATAGGGACGAAAGTCCCTGTCCAGCTTCGCCTTCATCGTCTCGCGCACGTCGATCCGGGTCAGTACCCCAAAGCCTTCTTCCTTGAGTGCGGCTTCGACGCGAGCGATGGTTGCTTCGAAACTCCCATCGAGCGAGGTGGCAATATAATAGGTCATAGACCGGCCCTTTCGACCCTGTTTGAACCTGATCCAAGGTGGCAACGTTCGTCGAGCTAGTCGGCCTACGATCTCAACTGACGCTGCATCCGCCTCGCGTAAGCGCCGGAGACGATTACGCGGCATATTCCACGTTATAGCGCTCGTACGAGGGGCCGTAACCACGTTGTCAGTTTTGCGGCCTCGTGGTCTTGGCATCGCTTGGCGGAAGCGCGGGAAGGAACACGCGCGGGGTATCGCCGGTCAGCGTCTCGAGGAAAGCCGCGATCTTGGCGGTCTCGTCTGGCGTGAGGTCGGTGCCGAGTTGCGCCTTTCCCATGACCGTAATCGCTTCGTTGAGGTCCCACACCTGACCGCTGTGGAAGTAGGGCGCCGTCAGGGCCACGTTTCGCAGTGTCGGCACCTTGAACGAATAGCGATCGGCCTCGTCCTTGGTGACAGTGAAGCGGCCGACATCGGCGGGCGGTAGAATCTTGTCCCCTGGCGAAGACTGGACGCCGAACTTGGAATACATGCCGCCGCCCATGTTGACGCCGTTGTGGCAAGTCGAGCAGCCTTTATCCATGAACAGCTGCAGGCCTGCCTTCTGCTGGGCGTTGATCGCGTTGTTGTCGCCGCGCAGATATTTGTCGAACGGAGCATTCGGAGTGATCAGCGTGGCCTCGAAGACGGCGATCGCCTTCTGCACGTTATCCCGCGTGATCGGTTCGGCTTGGCCGGGATAGGCTTTGGCAAAATAGGCATTGTACGCCGGGAGGCTCTTGAGCTGCTCGACGATATGCTCCTGTGGCGACGCCATCTCCACTGGGTTGACCATCGGGCCGCCAGCTTGCTCATACAAATCCTTCGCTCGCCCGTCCCAGAACTGCGCCAGGTTATAGGCCGCGTTGAACACCGTCGGCGCGTTTCGCCCGCCATGCTGCCAACGGTGGCCGATCGACGTGGATTCGTTATCTGCCCCGCCAAGTCCGATCGCATGACAGGAGGCGCAACTGATCGCGTGGCTGGCCGAGAGCCTCGGGTCGAAATAGAGCATGGTGCCAAGGGCGAGCTTTTCCGGCGTCGCGTCGTTATTCTCCAGCTTCGGCGGATTGAGCGGGATCGGCTTGAAGACGGCGCGTGCGTCTTCCATCAGCTTGTCCGCCGCAGCGCCCATCGTCGGCTCCTCCACGGCGGCACCCGAGGGCGAAGCGCCAGGTTCGGGAGTTCGGTCCCCGCAGCCGGCAAGACTCGTCGTCAAAGCAATCGCGGCACCGAGCATTAACGGATAGCGCATGGCCGTTCTCCTGCTGCTGCCGCGACCGTGTCGCCGAGGAAGGAGGTGCGGAATCCGTAATTGTCCGGAGTGTAGGCAACAGCCGGCTGCGCAAGCGACAAGGTCTGTCGATCTGCACATCGCGCATTGCCCGCCCCCCACGCTCCCCCTAAGTAGCCGCCCTCATGGCTGCCCCCATCCTATCCTATGAAGACCTCGGCCTCGTTCAGGGCGCCGGCTGGCTGTTCCGCCACCTCGACTTGCATATCGGCGAGCGCGATCGGCTGGCGCTGATCGGGCGCAACGGCGCGGGCAAGACGACCTTGCTCAAGCTGATCGCCGGCGCGATCGAGTCGGACGAGGGCCGCCGCACTATCGTGCCGGGGACGAAAGTCATCCTGCTCGAACAGGACCCGAAGGTCGACGGGTTCGCGACGCTCGCCGACTTCGTGATGGCCGGGCCCGACACGCCCGCGCGGCACGAGGCGGATGCGATCGCCGATCAGCTGGGTATCGACCTTTCGCGCGAGGCAGCGTCCGCTTCGGGCGGCGAACGGCGCCGGGCGGCGATCGTCCGCGCGCTGGCACAGGATCCCGACGTGCTGCTGCTCGACGAGCCGACCAACCATCTCGACATCGCGGCGATCGAATGGCTCGAACAATGGCTGACGCGCTTCACCGGCGCGTTCGTCGTGATCAGCCACGACCGCACGTTCCTCACCCGGCTGACGCGCCAGACCTTGTGGCTCGACCGCGGGACGATCCGCCGCAGCGAGATCGGCTATGGCGGGTTCGAGGCGTGGACCGAGCAGGTCTATGCCGAGGAACAGCGCGCCGCCGAAAAGCTCGACGCCAAGCTGAAGCTGGAGGAGCATTGGCTGCAGCGCGGCGTCACCGGCCGCCGCCGCCGCAACATGGGGCGGCTGGCCAAGCTCAAGGAAATGCGCGCCGAACGCGCCGCGATGCTGGGGCCGCAGGGCGCCGCCGCGCTGGTGACGGGCAGCGACGACGTCAAGACCAAAGTGGTGATCGACGCCAAGCACGCGACCAAGGGGTATGACGGGCGGATCATCATCCGCGACCTCAACCTGCGCATCACGCGCGGCGACCGGATCGGGATCGTCGGTCCCAACGGCGCGGGCAAGACGACCCTGTTGCGGCTGCTGACCGGCGAGCTTCAGCCCGATAGCGGCGAAGTGAAGCTGGCCAAGACGCTCGACGGCGTGGTGATCGACCAGCAGCGCAAGCTGATGGCGCCCGACAAACGCGTGCGCGACGTGCTGGCCGACGGCGGCGACTGGATCGACGTGCTCGGCACCAAGAAGCATATCCACGGCTACCTCAAGGACTTCCTGTTCGATCCCAATATGGTCGAGGCGCGGATCGCGACCTTGTCGGGCGGCGAGCGATCGCGGCTGTTGCTGGCGCGCGAATTCGCGCGGCGATCGAACCTGCTGGTGCTCGACGAGCCGACCAACGACCTCGATCTCGAGACGCTCGACCTGCTCCAGGAAGTGATCGCGGATTATGACGGCACGGTGCTGATCGTCAGCCACGACCGCGACTTCCTCGACCGCACGGTGACGCTGACTTTGGGGCTCGACGGGTCGGGCAGCGTCGATGTCGTCGCGGGCGGCTATGCCGATTGGGAAGCGAAAAGGAAGCCGCGGGCCGAAGCGAAGAAGCCGGCGGCGAAGTCTGCCGCGACGCCGGCCGTCGAGAAGCCCAAGGCGGCGAAGCTGAGCTACAAGGACCAGCGCGACTATGACCTGCTGCCGAAGCGGATCGAGGAGATCGAGGCGGCGATCGCGCGCGACGAAGCGGCACTGGCCGACCCCGCGCTCTATGTCAGCGATCCGGCGAAGTTCGCCGCGCTGACCAAGGCGATCGAGACCGCCCGTGCCGAAAAGGACGCCGCCGAGGAACGCTGGCTGGAGCTCGCCGAACAGGTCGAGGCGCTGGGCTGATCGCCATTTTATCCCGCAAATCCGGATTTTCCGGAAATTGCGGGATAATTTGTCCGCGCGATCAGGTGATTGCGGATCCTCTCCCGTCCTCGTCGCCGGCCCGTCGATCCCGCTTGCACCGCCAGACGACTCTCTGTATCCGCGCTCGGCTACCCTGAGCGGGTATGGTGAAATGGTATCACAGTAGCTTCCCAAGCTTCTAGCACGGGTTCGATTCCCGTTACCCGCTCCACCTTCTCAACGCTGCATCGCGGCCCCATGTTCAGGGTTCGCCGGCATGAGAGAAGACACGCTACAAGACAGGCAATGGCCAATCGGGACGATCTTCACGGTCGGCCATTCGACGCTGCCTATCGACCGCTTCATCGACCTGTTGCGCGCTTATCGCATCAAGCGGCTGGCAGACATCCGCACCGTGCCGCGATCGCGCCACAACCCGCAATTCGAAGCGGCCGCGCTGGCGGTGAGCCTGCCCGAAGCGGGCATCGATTATGTCCCGATGCCGGACCTCGGTGGGCTACGCCATGCGCACAAGGATTCGCCCAACGCCGGTTGGCGCAACAAGAGCTTTCGGGGCTACGCCGACTACATGCAGACCGATGCCTTTCGCGATGCCGTCGAGCGGCTGATCGCGATGGGCGGCGAAAAGCGCGTCGCCATCATGTGCGCCGAAGCGGTGCCGTGGCGTTGCCACCGGTCGCTGGTCGCGGATGCGTTGGTGACGCGCGGTGTGCCGGTGGTCGAGATCTTCTCCGACGCCAAATATCGTGCGCATGAACTGACGCCGTTCGCGGAGGTGCATGGCACGGCCATCACTTATCCGCCCGAACCTGCCCGCACCCATGGCTGACGCGTCATTGACGACGGACGAAGCGCTCGACCGATTGCTGCGCGGCATCCGCGCGTGCGCGCGCTGCGCCGGCGCCCTGCCCTATGGCCCGCGCCCCGTCGTCCAGGCCGGCCGTACGGCACGACTGTGCATCATCGGCCAGGCGCCGGGACGCAAGGTGCACGATACCGGCATTCCGTGGAACGACCGGTCGGGGGTCCGGCTGCGCGACTGGCTCGGCATCACCGCCGAGCAATTCTACGACCCCGCCACGGTCGCGATCATACCGATGGGGTTCTGCTATCCCGGCAAGGCGCCATCGGGCGACAATCCGCCGCGTCCCGAATGCGCGCCGCTATGGCACGACCGGTTGCTCGCGGAGCTTCCCCGGGTCGGCCTGACGCTGCTGATCGGCCATTATGCCCAGGGCCGCTATCTCGGCGGGCGGCGCAAGGCGACGATGGGCGACACGATCCGGTCATGGCGCGACTATCTGCCGCAAGGGTATTTGCCGCTGCCCCATCCCTCGCCACGCAATACGCCATGGCTGGCGAAGAACCCCTGGTTCGAGACGGAACTCGTCCCCGAGGTGCGCGCCGCCCTGCGATCGTTCAGCCTTTAACACGGCCCCGGCGCCTAGCGCCGGTGCAAGGCGACATTGGGGGGCTCCGTCGCTCTCGTATACGATCCTATTGCGGCGTGGCGGTGGGGCCCGCGCGCCGGAAACCACCCTTGGGCTGCGGCACGCCGCTGACCGCGAAGGTGCCGCCGGGGACCAAGGTGATCGTGTATTCGCCCTGGTCGTCGCACGTCACCAGCCAGACCGGCTTGCCCTCGTTACGCGGCTTTTCGACGATCGAAACGATCTTCTTGCACGTATAATCGGCGTCGTAGATCGCGCGGAACAGGGCGACGCGCTGTTGCACCGGATTGAGCGCGCGGAACTTGACCTCGACCGGATCGGGCGTCGCCGGAGCGGCCGGCGCCGTGGCATTGCCGCCGGTCCCGCCGCCGCTACAACCGGCAAGCAGGATTGCGGGCATCAGCATCATCGCACCGACCTTCATCGCTCGTCTCCTTCTGCTATCGTGACAACGCCTGGGACCGTCGTCGCGTGCCACCCGTCTATCGCAAGGGTACCGCCGGCATAAGCGACGTCCTCGGTAACCTCGGCGATGCACCAGGACGGCATGACGATCGCGGCAAGCTCAGCATCGTCGTCCGCGGATATCTCCGCCAGGATCAGTCCGGCCAGCGCGCCCTCGAACACGTCGATCGCGAAGCCGCCGCCGACATCGTGCCGCCGCTTGACCAGCAATGCCGCCGGCAGCGCCGCCAGCGCGGAATATTCCGCAGCGTCGAGATAGATGTTGGTCATCGACCGCGACGACAGGCCGCCACCCGGATATTTCTTGCCCAGCTTGTGCACCACCGATCCATCGGGCGCGGTCACCCGGCGCAACCGCAAGGCGGTGCCGGGCACATAGCGATCCTCGATCAGCCGCGCCGTCGCGGGATCGAGCTCCGGCATCGTCTCCCGATCGACGAGAAAGCGCCGCTCACGTTCGATAACGCTGTATTTCGGGACGGGCGCCGCGGTCAGATGCCGTCCGCGACGACCTCTCGGCCCGCCGCCTCCAGTTTTGCCGTCAGGTCGACGATCGTAGCGTCGACCAAGGCCGGATCCGGGCTCCGTACGACAAAGTTCGCGCCCACCCGCCCTTCGCGAAAGAACGGATAGCTGCCGATCGCGACGCCTTCATGCGCCTTTTCCGCGTCGCGCAGGATATCGGCCACCTCGCTTTCGGCCACCCAGCAGCCGATGGTGCGGCTGATCACCGGACGACCGCCCTCAAGTGTGCCGGTCAGCGCGTCGAGCATCCCCGCGGTGATGTGCGGCACGCCGGCCATGATGAAGACATTGCCGATGCGGATGCCGGGAGCGCCCGAGACACGATTCTCGATCAGCTCCGCGCCTTCGGGCACGCGCGCCATCCGCTTGCGCGCATCGGTCAGCCCGCCGCGGCTCTCGTAATAGCGCTCCAGCGTGGCGAGTGCCTTGGGATGATAAGTAACACCCACACCCAGTGCCTCGGCGATCGCGTCGACGGTGATGTCGTCATGCGTCGGTCCGATCCCGCCGGTGGTGAACAGATAGTCATTGCGCGCGCGCAGTTGGTTGACCGCCTCGACGATCGCCGCGGTGACGTCGCCCACCACGCGCACCTCCGCCAGGCGGATGCCCTGGACGTTGAGCCAGGCCGCGATCTGCGCGACATTCTTGTCCTGGGTACGGCCCGACAGGATTTCGTCGCCGATCACGACGAGCGCCGCGGTCCAGATCCTCTCATTGGCTTGGCCGGTCATGCGATCAGCGATAGCCTCGCAAAATCGGCGCGTCATCGTTATATCGTCGGACATGACCGAATATGTGACTGTCACCAGCGACATGAACCTCGCGCGCAACGGCGCGATCAAGCTTTACGGCCGCGACGCGTTCGAGGGCATGCACCGCGCCGGGCGCCTCGCCGCTGAGACGCTCGACATGCTGGTGCCGCATGTCGTGCCGGGCGTGACCACGGCAGAGCTCGACGATCTGGCCCGCGAGTTCATGGTCGCCGGCGGCGCCGCCCCCGCGACCTTGGGCTATCGCGGCTATACGCATTCCAGCTGCATCTCGATCAATCATGTCGTGTGCCACGGCATCCCGTCGGACCGCCAGCTCAAGGACGGCGACATCGTCAATATCGACGTCACCCCGCTGCTCGACGGCTGGCACGGCGACACCAGCCGCATGTTCCTGGTCGGCGACAACGTGCCGATCAAGGCGAAGCGGCTGGTCGACGTGACCTATGAATGTCTGATGCTCGGGATCGAGCAGGCCAAGCCGGGCAACACGATGGGCGATGTCGCGCACGCCATCCAGACGCATGCCGAGCGCCACCGCTTTGGCGTGGTGCGCGATTTCTGCGGGCACGGCGTCGGCAAGCTGTTCCACGATGCGCCCGAGGTCGTTCATGTCGGTCGCCCCGGTACCGGCCCCGAGCTCAAGCCGGGCATGATCTTCACGATCGAGCCGATGATCAACATCGGCAAGCCCGACGTGAAATTGCTCGACGACGGCTGGACCGCGGTGACCCGCGATCGCTCGCTGTCGGCGCAGTTCGAACATTCGATCGGCATCACCGAGACCGGCTGCGAGATCTTCACCGCCAGCCCCAAGGGATACGACCGACCACCGTATTGAGGCACGCTGCAGGCGTTACTGCCGCAGGATCTTTTCCATTGGCCGCCCCTTGGCGAGTTCGTCGATCAATTTGTCCAGGTAGCGGATCTCGCGCATCAGCGGCTCGTCGATCTCCTCGATGCGCACGCCGCAGATCGTGCCGGTGATCGCGCATCGTGCAGGATTGGGCCCGGGCGCACGGGCGAAGAAATCCTCGAAGCGCGTCCCGTTCGCCAGCTCTTCGGCCAATTCCTGCCGAGTATAGCCGGTCAACCAGCAGATGATCTCGTCGACCTCGGCCTGGGTTCGGCCCTTGCGCTCAGCCTTGGCAACATAGTGGACATACACGCTGGCAACGCTCGTCGCATAAATGCGGTGAGCCATCGCCCCTAATCCGCCCTCGCCGCGTCGATCGCTTTCTGGCTGCGGACGAACGGGTAAGCGAGTTGCTTCAGATAGCCGTTCGGCATCTTCTCCGGGATGCCATAGCCTTGCGGCCAGCGGCCCGCCGGGAGATGAAACGTCCCGAACAACTTGTCCCAGAGCGGAAAGTGGATCGCGAAATTGACATCCACCGCTTCCTTCTCGATCCCGTGGTGCCAATGGTGGAAGCGCGGCGTCACCATGACATGGCCGAAGCGATCGAAATCGCCCTTGAGATTGGCGTGGACCAGCCCCGAATAGATATAAACCAACGCGACATAGGCCTGCATTACCGACGGCTCGAACCCGAAGGTCAGCAGCGGCAACGAGGTCACGCTGCGCAGCAGGATGATCTCGACGAAATGCATCCGCGCGCCGGCCAGCCAATCCATTGCCTCGGCCGAATGGTGGACCGCGTGGAATCCCCACAGGAACGGCACGCGGTGAAAGGCGCGATGGAACCAATATTGGACGAAGTCGGTCAGCAGCATCGCCTCGACGAACTGCAGGACCCAGGGTTGCCCGCCGATCGCCGCACGGATGCCGGCGAGCGACACGGTGTTGGCGTTGATGATGCTCGACGGCGCCAGCGCGAGATAGGTGAAGATCTGCACCAGCATCGAGCTGATCAGATAGTAGAACAGATCCTCGCGCCATTCGCTGCGAAACAGGCGCTGGTCGCGATTGTGCGGCCAGAACCGCTCGATCGGCGCGAACATCAGCCCCGCCGCGATCAGATTGACGACGAAGAAGTCGACCCCGAAAAATATGCCCCAATCGTGCGTCTCGCGCGCGGAGACGTTGGCGCCGCCGAGCAAGGCGGCGGCAATGCCGATCGCCAATGCGGTGAAGCCGATCGCCTTCTTCGTTCGCAGCATCAGGCTGAGCAAGGCAAGCGCGTAGCTCGAGATCAGTACGGCATGGACGACCGGGCGGAACCATAAAGTCTGCTCGACCGCCTGTAGCTCCGGCGTCGCGAACCAGCCCGGCCAGCGCAAGGCCACGACCAGGCCGAAGCCGGCGATCGCCAGGACGAGCGCGAATAAGCCCGAATACCAGCCGCTGCCGAAATTGCGGATCGCGACGGGTGCTTCCAGTTCGTCGCGCAAATGGTCGAGTGGATTGGCCATCGGATTCCCCTATTCCGATATCGGTTAAGGACACTCTATCACGCGCTCCCTAGTCGCGCTATCGAGCGTACCGACTCTTCGAAGAAAGAGTATGGTGGAGGGGTAACGATATGCGTGGCTGGATCGCGTTGATTGGAATGGCCGTGCTGGCCGGGTGCGGATCGTCGAGCGACAATTCGCCGGCACCGGCGGGTGCGGTCGGGGCAGCCAAGATCGATTCGGCGTATCTGACCAGCGGCGGCAACGGTGCCGACTGGTCGATGACCGGGTTCAATTATAACGAGCAGCGCTACAGTCCGCTCACCCAGATCAACGCCGGCAATGTCGGATCGCTCGGCCTGGCCTGGTATGCCGATATGCCCGATGCGCGCGGCCAGGAATCGACGCCGGTCGTGATCGACGGGACGATCTACGTCACCGGGCCCTGGTCGAAGCTGTTCGCCTACGACGCCCTGACCGGCAAGAAATTGTGGGACTATGATCCCGGCGTCGACAAGACCAAGGGCGTCCAGGCGTGCTGCGACGTCGTCAATCGCGGCGTCGCGGCGTGGAAGGGCAAGCTTTACCTCGGCACGCTCGACGGCCGACTGATCGCGATCGACGCGCCGACCGGCAAGCCGCTCTGGAGCGTCCAGACCACCGACAATTCCAAGCCCTATACGATCACCGGCGTGCCGCGCGTGGTGAAGGGGATGGTGATCATCGGCAATGGCGGCGCCGAATTCGGCGTGCGCGGCTATGTCACCGCCTATGACGCCGATACCGGCGCCAAGCGCTGGCGCTTCTATACGGTGCCGAACCCGACTCTCGCTGCCGACGGCGAAGCGTCCGATGCCGTGCTGTCCAAGGCCGCCAACGCGACCTGGTCGGCGAACGGCCAGTGGAAGCAATCGGGCGGTGGCGGCACGGTGTGGGATTCGATCATCTACGATCCCGAACTCGACCAGCTCTATCTCGGCGTCGGCAATGGCAGCCCGTGGAACCATGGCTTGCGGTCGGAAGGCCAGGGCGACAACCTGTTCCTGTCGTCGATCGTCGCGCTGAAGCCCGATACCGGCGAATATCTCTGGCATTATCAGGAGACGCCGGCCGAAAGCTGGGACTTCACCGCGACCCAGCCGATCATCCTGGCCGACCTCACCATGAACGGCCAGAAGCGCAAAGTGCTGATGCAGGCGCCCAAGAACGGCTTCTTCTTCGTCGTCGACCGAACCAACGGCAAGCTGATCAACGCCGGCAAGTTCATCAAATCGGTCAATTGGGCGGACAGCTACGATCTCAAGACCGGGCGGCCCAACGAAAATCCCGAGGCGCGCTTCTACAAGACCGGAAAGCCGTTCCTCGCGGTGCCGTCGGCGCTCGCCGCGCACAATTGGCAGCCGATGAGCTTCAACCCCAAAGCCGGGCTGGTCTATGTGCCCGCGCAGGAGCAAGTCGGGCTAGCCTATATCCCGCCCGACGCCGCGACCGGCGCGCGCGAGCCGATCGGCTTCAACGTCGGCACCAACATGTCGGCGGGGATGTATCCGCACGACGCCAAGACGATCGCCGCGATCACCGCCGGTGCGACTGGCGCGCTGGTTGCCTGGGACCCGGTCGCCAACAAGGAACGCTGGCGAGTCGATTATCCGACGCCGTGGAACGGCGGCACCATGACGACCGCAGGCAATCTGGTGTTTCAAGGGACGGCGCTCGGCGAGTTCCGCGCCTATGCCGCCGATACCGGCAAGCAGCTCTGGGCCTATCCGACGCAATCGGGGATCATGGCCGGGTCGGTCACCTTCGCCGTCAAGGGTCAGCAATATGTCGCGGTGCTGACCGGGCGGGGCGGCGCGCTGCCGCTGTCGATCGGCTATGCGATCGGCGCCGCCAAGAACGTGCCCAACCTGCCGCGCCTGCTGGTGTTCAAGCTGGGCGGGACGGCGCAACTGCCGGCGCGCGTCGCATTGCCCGCCGGTCCGTTCAATCCGCCGCCTTCCACCGGGCGGCCCGAGCAGATCGCCCAAGGCCAGCAATTGTTCGGCCGTTATTGCCAGGTCTGCCACGGCGCCAGCGCCGGCGGCGGGGGCGTCCTTCCCGACCTCCAGCGCTCGGCTGTGCTGGCCGATGCCGATACCTGGAAGTCGATCCTGATCGATGGCGCCCTGGCGAAGAACGGCATGGTCAGCTTCGCCAAGGTGCTGAGCCCGGAACAGGCGCAATTGATCCGACTCTATGTGATCGACGAGGCGAACTGGGCGAAGAAGAATTTGCCGGAGGGGGTGGCGGGAAAGCCGGCGGGAAAGCCCTAGAGCGAGGCAACATACGGGATTCCCCTCCCTCCTAGGGAGGGGTTAGGGGTGGGTAAGTGTCGGCGAGGCTCGATGCCTCGTCGATGCTGTTCTGCCGATCCGCTTTGAGTCTTTCTGAGCGCGCAGACGCGCGCACCCACCCCCTGCCCCTCCCTTGCAGGGAGGGGAGCTTAAGCCAGCGGACAGAGCTCGCGCATCGCCTCTGCGGTGTGGATGTCGGCCGGCAGGAACGTCTCCAGCGCGAGGTCGTCGAGCGTCAGGTCGATCGGCGAGCCGAACACGGTGCGCGCGCTGTAGAAGGACAGGACGCGGTCGCCGCGCTGGAGGCGGAACGGTACCGCGACCCCGGCGAAATCGCGCGGCCGGGCGTCCGACGCCGGCCCTTTGGGATAAAGCTCCATTTCCTCGCGCAGCGCGATCAACGTGCCGTCACCGGTCTGGGCAATCTCGCGGTCGAGCTGCCGCAGCAGGAAGCCGCGCCACTCGGCGAGATTGACGATGTTCCGCGACACGCCGCCGGGATGGAGGGTCAGCCGCAACACGTTGACCGGCGGCTCGAGCAACACGGGATCGACGCCTTCGATCAACGGCGCCAGCGCACGGTTGGCCGAAATCATCGTCAGGTGACGGTCGACGATCAGCGCCGGGAAAGGCTCGTGCGCGGTCAGCACCGTGTCGAGCGCGGCACGCACCACGTGGAGCGCCGGATCGGCGAGATCGCGTTCGGGGAAAGCCGGCGCGAAGCCCGCGGCCAGCAGCAAGGCATTCTGCTCCCGACGCGGCACGTCGAGCTGTTCGGACAGGCGCAGCAGCAGATCGCGGCTCGGCCGCGCCCGGCCCGTCTCGACGAAGCTCAGATGACGCGGCGATACATCGGCATCGAGCGCTAGGTCGAGCTGGCTTACCCGCCGGCGCGCGCGCCAGTCGCGCAGCATCGCCCCCACCTCACTCGACATCTGCACCATTGAGCCATCCTTTCGCCCGCCATCCTAGCCGCCCCGCGACGACGCGCCATTACCTGGCAGGTAATTGGTTCGGCTGCTCCAATCCGCATCATGGGGCCACAGACCCCAAGGAGAACAGTCATGTACGCGATCGCCGACCCTGCTTCCCGCCAGACGCTCCGCCCGAGCCGCGGCCTGATCCCGACCCCCGATGGCGAGCAGCTTTACTATGAGGATATGGGCGACGGCCCAACCCTGGTGTTCGTCCACGGCTGGGCGATGAACACCGAGTTCTGGGAGCGCCAGACCGCCGACCTGGTTAGGCAGGGGCACCGTTGCGTGGCTTATGACCAGCGCGGATGCGGACGATCCTCGCCGGCGGCCGCCGGGCACGATCTCGACGGCCTGGCCGATGATCTCGCCGCCGTGATCGAGCGGCTCGGGCTCGAGCGATTGACATTGGTCGCCCATTCGATGGGCGCCTGCCAGGTCGCCCGCTATCTGTCGCGGCATGGCGCCGCCCGGGTGGCCGGGGCGATCCTGGTCGCCGGCACCGCGCCCGGTCTGTTTCCCGATCCGGCCAGCCGCACCGAGCCCCTCGCCGCTCAGGTGACCGCAATGATGGCCGACCGTCCCGCCTTCGTCGCGGCGATGGCCGAACCGTTCTTCGCGCCCGAACCGGTGTCCCCGCATCTGGTCGCCTGGGGTACCGGACTTGTGCTTCGTACGACGTTGCACGCGGCGATCGAGCATAGCCGCACCAACATCAACGCCGATGTCCGCGCCGACATGGCGGCATTCACTTGCCCGACCCTGATCGTCCATGGCAGCGCCGACCAGAGTTGCCCGCTGGAGCGGAGCGCCGAGCTGGCGCATGCGATGATCCCGGGCAGCGAGTTGCTGGTGTACGAAGGCGCCTCGCACGGCTTGCCGCTGACGCGAAGCGACCGTCTCTCCGCCGATATCGCCCGCTTCGTTCGCAGCTAGGCTATAGCCCCAGCCGTTCGCCGATCGGCTGGCCTCGGCACGCGGCCGCCGTGCCGCGCCAACGGGCAGTCGAAACGGGGCTGCCTAATTTCGAGGCATTTGCTAGAGTCGATATCGGCTCCCGCTCGGCCCATGCCCTTCGCGCGCGAGTTCTGGCACGCTTCATGTAAGGCTGTGTGCAAACAACCCATAGGGCGAGAGACCGGGGGCAATTCCGCGTGAAGAAGATCGAGGCGATCATCAAGCCGTTCAAGCTGGACGAAGTGAAGGAGGCGTTGCACGAAGTCGGTGTCAGCGGCATCACAGTGACCGAGGCCAAGGGTTTTGGCCGCCAGAAGGGCCATACCGAACTCTATCGCGGCGCCGAATATGTCGTCGACTTCCTGCCCAAGGTGAAGCTTGAAGTGGTGGTCGAGGATGCGCTCGCCGAACGCGTGGTCGAGGCGATCGCGCAAGCCGCGCAGACCGGCCGCATCGGCGACGGCAAGATCTTCGTCATGCCCGTCGAAACCGTGTTGCGCATCCGCACCGGCGAGCGCGACGAAGCAGCGATCTAGGGCGGCGATCTAAGGAAACGAGACCAACGCCCAACTTGGGCAAGCATGACATTTGACGCACTGCAACATAATGTGACAGCAGGGCTCGCACGAGCAACATGATTCTCCGGTTCGCCGGATTTACGACCGAAAGAGAAAGGGCCTGGGGTTATGGCGACGACAGCCAGTGACGTTCTGAAGAAGATCAAGGACGAGGAGATCGAGTGGGTCGACCTCCGCTTCACCGACCCGAAGGGCAAGTGGCAGCATTTGACCATGGTGTCGTCGGTGGTCGGCGAGGACGAGCTGACCGACGGTTTCATGTTCGACGGATCGTCGATCGAGGGCTGGAAGGCGATCAACGAGTCGGACATGATCCTGAAGCCGGATCTCGACGCGATCTATGTCGATCCGTTCTCGGCGACGCCGATGCTGATCCTGGTCTGCGACATCGTCGAGCCGTCGACCGGCGAGCTTTATTCTCGCGACCCGCGCTCGACCGCCAAGCGCGCCGAGGCCTATCTAAAGACCACGGGCATCGGCGACACCGTCTATGTCGGCCCCGAGGCCGAGTTCTTCATGTTCGACAACGTGCAGTTCGAAACGAGCTACGCGACGTCCTACTACAAGATCGACGATATCGAGCTGCCGACCAATACCGGCCGCGAATATGAAGGCGGCAATCTCGGCCACCGTCCGCGCGCCAAGGGCGGCTACTTCCCCGTCGCACCGGTCGACTCCGCGATCGACATCCGCGGCGAAATGGTCTCGACGATGATCGAGATGGGCCTGCCGTGCGACAAGCACCACCACGAGGTCGCCGCCGCTCAGCATGAGCTCGGCCTGACCTTCGGTACGCTGACCCAGACCGCCGACCGCATGCAGATCTACAAGTACGTCGTGCATCAGGTCGCCCATGCCTATGGCAAGTCGGCGACCTTCATGCCCAAGCCGATCAAGGAAGATAACGGCTCGGGCATGCACACGCACTTGTCGATCTGGAACGGCAAGGAGCCGCTGTTCGCCGGGAACGGCTATGCCGGCCTGAGCGACATGTGCCTCTATTTCATCGGCGGCATCATCAAGCACGCCAAGGCGCTCAACGCCTTCACCAACCCGACCACCAACAGCTACAAGCGGCTGGTGCCGGGTTATGAGGCTCCGGTGCTGCTGGCCTATTCGTCGCGCAACCGCTCGGCGTCGTGCCGCATCCCGTACGGCACCGGTGCCAAGGCCAAGCGCGTCGAAGTCCGTTTCCCCGACGCGATGGCCAATCCGTACCTCGCTTATGCGGCTTTGTTCATGGCTGGCCTCGACGGCATCCAGAACAAGCTCCATCCGGGCGATGCGATGGACAAGAACCTGTACGACCTGCCCCCGGCCGAGCTGGCCGAAGTGCCGACCGTATGCGGATCGCTGCGCGAAGCGCTCGACAGCCTGGAAGCCGATATGGACTTCCTGCTCAAGGGCGACGTGTTCTCGAAGGACCAGATCGAGGCCTATATCGACATCAAGCGCGCCGACGTCGCGCGGTTCGAGATGACCCCGAGCCCGGTCGAGTTCGATATGTACTACAGCGCGTAAAGCGCGGCCACGACCGCGCTGGTGCGAGCGGAGCTCGCATTCGCGCTGTCGGCCGGCCTCGCAGCGCGAGGACCGACGACGCGGCTTTGCCGCGGCGGGACCAGGAAAGAAGGGCGCCAGGAGCAATCCCGGCGCCCTTTTTTTTGATCGAGATCGATCCACGGCCAATCTCAAAACGTCCCGCTGATCGTCAGTGTAAAGATCGGCCCGACCCGCTGATGCTGGCGCTCCAGAAACGCGAGCGGCGCGACGTTGCGCCGGCCCGAATAGACGTCGCGCCAATAGCGGACATGGCCGTCGTTGAGGTTGAAGACCTGGAAATTGACCTTCATCCCGCGCACGTTCTTGAGCTCGACAAAGGCGCTGACATAGGGGCCTTCCCATTGCTGATTGACCTCGTCGAGATAATAAACCGGGCTGTAATGATCGAACGACAGCTCGCCGCCCCAGGCGAACTGAGTACCGGGCACGTCGTGCCGCAGGGTCAGTTGCGCCCAGCGATCGTGCGTATTGCTGATCACCCGCGGCGATCCGGTCAGAGGGTCACGGACGCGAGCACGTTCGATACCGACATCGGCGTCGAGCTTCGCGCCCTTCCAGCCAATCGGGTCGAACTGGATCGTGCTGATGCTTTCGATCCCGGTGCGGGTCGCGCGCGGAAGGTTCCCGACCGCATCGCCATCGATCCCGACCGGGATATGGTCGACGATGTCCTCGATCCGGTAATGATAGAATTTCAGCCGCGTCTTGCCCCAGCGGCCGAAATTGCGCGCGACTTCCGCGGTCGCTTCCCAGCTTTGCGGCGGGACGAGATTGGGGTTGGCGTCGTTGCCGCGGTCGTTGGTGACGTCCTGATTGGCGAGGAAGTCCGAAAAGCTGATCTGGCCGACCCGGCGTTCGAGCTTGAGGCTGGCGTCCCAGCCGCGCGACGGCCGCCATGCCAGCAACAGGCTCCCCTTCGGTCGGAAGAATCGCCGCGGCTTATCGCCGCTGCCGCGTTCGCCAAGCTCGGAATATTCGGCACCGCCGGCCACTTGCAGATCGAGATTGGGCGATAGCGAGCGGCTCAGCGTTGCCAGCCCCTCATAGCGCGTCTCGGCGACGATGCCGCTGCCTTGCGGATAGGGAATGGAGACATAGCTGCCATCGGGCTGGAGATTGGCCAGCGTGCTGAACTGTTCGTAGCGATTGTCGGCGCGCTCGATCGAGATCGTCCAGTCGTTCGGTCCGTCTTTCCAATGATATTCGACCCGCCCGATCGTCTCGCTGGTCCTGGCGTCCTGGCCGTAGCGCAGGCCATCGCTCGGCGCCCCGCTGTCATAATCGGTGCGTTGATCGGTCAGCGCGGGGGCGTGCTCGAAATGGCGCAGGCCGATTAGCTTGAGCCGACCGCCACCCAGCGGCACCGAGATGTCCCCGTTCACGTCGTAGCGATAGCCCCAGGTATGATTGAGGCTGATCCACATCGCGTCGTTGCCGTCGGTGCGGATGCGGCGCTGATCGTTGGCGCCGCGCTGCCAATAGGGATCGTAGCTCAGGGTCAAATTGGCCAGGATCCCGTCCTTAGCGGTATATTTCAGGATCGCCGACAGCTTGGCATCGTCGGTGCTCGACCAATTCACCTGGTCGCGGTGCTCGAGCAGCGTGCCGGTAGGCGACAGGATGCGATAGTCGTTGCCGCCGAGCGCGCCGCGCGACGGCTTGTTCTCAAGCGACAGCGTATAGTCCAGCCCGCCCGCCGAGCCGTTATAGCTGATCGACCCGGCGAACCAGCGCGGTTCGGCATAATGCGCGCGCACTTGCGGGCTCCAGCTGAAATTGCCGCTGCCTTTGATATCGGTCTTAAGGACCACATTGGCGACTTGGCCGGTCAGGCCGGCGATGCCGAACGAGGCGGCTTCCCTGACCTCGATGCGCAGCACCTCGCCGGCCGATATCCGTTTCAGTTGCGCCGCCGCGCCACCCGATTTGTCGGTCACGCGCTGACCGTTGATCAGCACGTTCTCCGACGCCTGGCCCAGCCCGCGCGTATCGTCGGCGGCGCGGATGGTGAAGCCCGGCAGCTGCGACAGCATGTCATAGGCGGTCTGCGGTGCGAAACGCGCAAAAAAGTCGGGCGTGAAGACGTTGCCATCCTTGGTCGTCGCGTCGGTACCGTCCGATATCGCCGGCAGATCCTGGCCGGCCAAGGCCGGGGTCGGGGCACATAGGCCGGTCGCCAGCGCGAGTAGGCCAACGGTGCGCGGCAGGTTAACGGGCATGATCTACTCCTTGGTGTGTTTCGGGTCGGGCGACGCGCCATGGACGCGCGCCATCGGTCCGCGCCGCGCGGTGCGGGCGAATGAGAGGGCAGTCGGTCGCGAGTGGTCAGTCGCCCTTGGGGCGTTACGAACTATCGATCAGGGCGCAGGCTGGCGCTGAGGCTCAGGGATCGCCGTCGAATCCAGCGGCTCTGCGCGAGGTCAGCTCATCGGGATCAGTGGTTTTCACGCCCCGCGACCTGAGCTTGCGGACGAATTCGACGGTGACGCCGACCGACCGCATGCCCTGGTAATCGTCGAGACCGCCTTTGATCCCGAAGCCGCGCATCGCCGCGATATAGGCGGCGCTGAGGCCCATGTTGCGCGCCTCGACCAGGTCGTCGAGGCTGAGCGGCATGCCGGTCGCCCGCATGTCCCGCGCATATTGCGGGGACACCCCGCCGGCGCGCGCTTCCGCCAGCTGGTCGTTCGACAGATTGGGAAAGCCGGCCTCGGCCATGCCGCGGCGATATTCGCCGCTGATGCCCAGCGCGCGCTGAACGTCGCCCTCATCGCCGTTGTCCGACCGATCCAACGTTCCGGCAGACTGCTCCTGTCCCGCCGCGATCGTCAGCGGCGTCGGCGACGAAGTTGCGACGGGGGCATTTGGCGCAAGCGAAGCGGTCACCGGCTGCGCTGCCGCGCCGCTGGTGGTAGCCGACGACCCATTGGTCGGCATGCCCGCGGCTGGGCGCTGCCCGCTTTGCGACGTCTGAATGGTGGCGAGCGCGGTGTGGCTCGGCACGAACGTCACCGCCGCCAGAGGCACCGCCATGCTCGCCATGCCGGTCGCGAAGCCGGCGACCCACGACCGTCCGGACGGTCCGCGTGCCGGGCTCTGATCGAGCACGCGGCGGACGCGGCGGCCGAGCGAACTCTTCGACGGCGCGACACCGTGCGCGCCGAGCAGGGCGCCGCGGCATTGATGGCGCGCGACACCGATCAGCAATTCGGCATAATCGGGCCCGGCGATGTTCGCCGCGAGCACGGCATCGTCGGCCGCTTCCTCGCGCAACTGGTGCGCCTCGCGCGCCAGCACCCAGGCCAGCGGGTTGAACCAGAAGGTGGCGGTGGCGACGCGCGCCAGGATCAGCTTCGCCCAATCGAGATGGACGACATGGGCGAGTTCGTGCGCGATAATCGCCTCGGCCTGTTCGGGCGCGGCCACGGCAGCGTTGTTGAGGAGGATGACCGGGCGCATCAGGCCCCAGCTGACCGGTGATCCAAGCTCGTCGCTCCAGAGCAAGGCGGTGCCGTTCTTGAATCCCATCCGCCTTTGTGCGCGGGCAAGTGCGCTCAGCCAGTCGGGGTCGACCAGCACGTCGGCGCGAGCCCGCAAGCCGATCAGGCGGAGCAAGGCGGCAAGCGTCAGCGCAAGCAGGACAAGCGTTGGAAGCAGAAAGGCGTATCGCGCCGCGCCGGATAAGGCGTCGGCCCAAACGGGCTCGGCGGCTTCTGCCGGCGATGCGACAGTGGCTATCGGCGCCACCTTGTCGCTTGCGGGCAACGGCGTTGCAGATCGTTCGACGCGATCGACCGTCGCCATCTGGGCGATCGGCGCGGGCAGCGGCACATCCAGCGTCGGCAACGCGAGGCTGGCGAGCGGCAAGGCGACGAGCGCGAACAGCCCGAGATGAGCGATGGTCGAACGCTCGGCAGCCGACCGCGCGCGAGTCAGCCGCAGCAGGCCGAGCGTCACCGCGGCCACGAGCAAGGACTTCAGCGCGAGGAGCAGCAGGATCATCGTCATTTCCCGCCCTCCCGAGCCTTGCGAGCGCGGGCGATTGCCGCTTCCAGTTCGTCGAGCTCCTGCGTGTCGAGTTCTTCCGCCATACCGACCAGCGCGCTGGCCGCGCTGACCGGCGACCCCTTGAAAAACGTCCGCACGATCTGGCTGAGCGCGGTTCGCCGCGCCTGATTGTCGGGAACCGTCGGCGAATAGACAAAGCCCCGATCGCTGTCTTCGCGACGGACGAACCCCTTGTCCTCGAGTCGTTTGAGCATGGCGCGGACGGCCGAGCCGGTCAGTGGATCGGGCAGCGCGGCGCAGATGTCGGACACGGTGCGCGAGCCGCCTTGATAGAGCAGGTCGACGATCTGACGTTCGCGTGGGGGCAATTGCGGAAGCATGACTCACCTCTTAGCTACATTTGTAGCGTGCTACATTTGTAGCGCGACTGCAAGCGGGAAAATCACGGAAAAACCGTTCGCTGGCGTCACGCACCTGCATTTCGCCGGGTAGGCCACCCTCGAAAGCGGGCCGCCGTTACTCGATCTGCACCCTGGAATGCGACGAACCGAGCGATCCGCCGTTGCCGCTGAGGACTTGCGCCCCTAGGCGGCTCGCCAATGCGGCTGTCTCTGCCCTTCGCTCTGCCCGATCGCCGCCGCACCGTCTCGTTCGTGCTGGCGCTCGTCGTCGAAGCGCTGTTAATCCTGGTGCTGGTGCTCTTCGGCCCGCATTTCATCGCCGGCTCCAAGCCCGAGCGGCGCCGCGCGACGAGTTTCAGCTTCGCGCCATCGGACAAGGAAGCGGCGACCGCGCCCGAACATCACGCCAAGGCGCATGCCGCAGCCAAGCAGGCTTCTGGCAAGACGACGCCGATTCCGCCGATGCCGCCCGTTATCACGCCGCCCAAGGTGCCGACACCGCCCGCGGCGCTCCCCGGCGTGCTGCCGATCCAGCTCGGAGCGGCCGACATCAGCAAGCTGAAATCGAGCGCCCCGAGCAACGACGATGGCGACGACCCCGGGCCCGACAGCAAGCTCGCTTACGGCCCCGGCGAAGGCCCTGGCGGCCAGCCGCTCTATTACGCCGAATGGTATCGCGAGCCGACCGACGCGCAACTCAACGGCTATCTGCCCAAGGGTGCGCCCCCGAACAGTTGGGCGCTGATCGCGTGTCAGACCATGCCGAAATTCCACGTCGACAATTGCCGGTCGCTCGGCGAGTCGCCGGTCGGATCGGGATTAGGCCGCGCGATGCGCGAGGCGGCTTGGCAATTCCTGGTCCGGCCCCCGCGCCGCGGCGGCAAATCGCTGGTCGGCGCATGGGTGAAAATCCGGATCGATTTCACGCTCAGGCCGGCAAGGGCCGACCAAAGCGAAAGCGGGCCGCAACCCTCCGAGCGATAACGGTCAGGGTAGCAATACCGACGCGCCCTCGGTCTTGCCGGCCTCGAGCTGGCGATGCGCTTCGGCCGCATCCTCGAGCGCGAAGGTCTGGCCGATCTCCGGGTTGATTGCGCCCTTGGCCAGCATCTCGAACACCCGCGCAAAGCCGGCGTCGCGCTCTTCCTTCGTCGCATAATAATGGAACATCGTCGGCCGCGTGACGAACAGCGACCCGCTTGCGCTGAGCTGCCCGAGCGCGACGCCGGTCACCGGCCCGCTGGCATTGCCGTAGCTGACGATCAATCCGCGCCTTTTGACCGATTTGAGCGACGCTTCCCAGGTCGCGGCGCCGACACCGTCGAGCGAGACGTCCACGCCGCGGCCTTCGGTAATCTCGCGCACGCTCTCGGCGATGTCGTGTTCGCGATACTGGATGACATGGTCGGCGCCGGCGCGGCGCGCGCGCTCGGCCTTGTCGGCCGACCCGACCGTACCGATCACGGTCGCACCGATCGCCTTGAGCCAGCCGACTGCAAGATGCCCGACGCCGCCCGCCGCGGCGTGGACCAGCACGGTCCAGCCGGGCTGCACCTTGGCGCAGCGCTCGATCAGGAATTCGGTCGTCCCGCCCTTGAGCAGGATCGCCGCCGCGGTGCGATCGTCGACGCTGTCGGGGAGTTTGACCAGCGACTCGGCCGGCAGGTTGCGATGGGTGGCGTAACTGCCGATCGTCGGGCCGGTCGTTCCGACGCGATCGCCGACCGCAAAATCGGTCACGCCGTCACCCAGCGCCTCGATCACGCCGACGCTCTCGGTACCGAGGCCGCTCGGCAGCTTGAGTGGATAGAGGCCGGTGCGCTGATAGATTTCGATGAAGTTGAGGCCGACCGCGGTCGAGCGAATCCGAACCTCTCCGGGACCCGGATCGGGCAGGTCGATATCGGCCCATTGGATCACCTCCGGCCCGCCATGCTGTTCGATCCGTGCGACGCGTGCCATGTCCCGTTCTCCCGTTGCGACGAGCCATCAACTGGGGAGTCTCGTTTCGGGTTGCAACCTACCTCGCGGCGCGCCATTTAGGCGTCCACCATACCCGATATTTGAAAAGCGCGGAGGCGAGGATGAAGAGCTACCTGAAGCATTATATCGACGGCCAGTGGGTCGATAGCCAGGGCGGCACCCGCCACGAGGTGATCGACCCGTCGACCGAACAGCCGGTCAGCGAGATCATGCTGGGCTCGCAGGCGGATGTCGACAAGGCGGTCGCCGCCGCGAAGAATGCGTTCAAGACCTATTCACAGACGTCGGTCGACGAGCGCATCGCGCTGCTCGAGCGGATCATCGAGGAATATAAGGCACGCATCCCCGATCTTGCCGCGGCGACCAGCGAGGAAATGGGCGCGCCGATCGGCTTTGCGCAAATGGCGCAGGCGCCGGCGGGACTCGGCTATTTCATGGGTACGCTCGCCGCGCTCAAGGAGTTCGAGTTCGAGGAGCGCGTCGGCAAGAACCGCGTCGTCCACGAACCGATCGGCGTGGTGGCGATGATCACGCCGTGGAACTGGCCGCTCAACCAGATCTGCGCCAAGGTCGCCCCCGCGCTCGCCGCCGGCGACACGATGGTGCTCAAGCCTTCGGAGGAAGCGCCGGGCAACGCGATCATCCTGGCGGAAATCCTCGACAAGGCCGGCGTACCGGCCGGCGTTTTCAACCTGGTCAACGGCAACGGCCCGGTGGTCGGTGCGGCGCTGTCGAGCCACAAGGACGTCGACATGGTGAGCTTCACCGGATCGACCCGCGCGGGCATCGCGGTGGCGCAAGCGGCGGCCCCGACCGTCAAGCGCGTCCACCAGGAACTGGGTGGCAAGGCCCCGAACCTGGTGCTGAAGGGCGCCAATCTGCCCGAAGTGCTGCCGCCGACCATCGCGGGCGTCCTGGCGAACAGCGGTCAGAGCTGCATCGCGCCGACCCGTTTGCTGGTCCATGACAGCCAGGTCGCGGATGCCACCAACGTTGTGAAGGGAATCATGGAAGCGACCAAGGTCGACGCGGCGTCCGTGATGGGCGCGCATATCGGCCCCGTGGTGAACAAGGCGCAATATGAGAAGATCCAGGGGCTGATCCAGTCGGCGATCGACGAGGGCGCGACGTTGGTTACGGGCGGCACCGGCCGTCCCGACGGCCGCAACGCCGGCTTCTTCGTCAAGCCGACCCTGCTCACCGACGTCACCCCCGACATGCGCATCTATCGCGAAGAGACGTTCGGTCCGGTCGCGACGATCACCAAGTACACCGACGATGACGACCCGATCGAGATGGCCAACGACACCGTGTACGGCCTGTCGGCGACGATCTCGGGCGACCCCGCGGAGGCGGCCAAGGTCGCGCCGAAACTGCGCGCCGGGCTGGTCACGATCAATGCCTGGTCGGGCGGCGGCGGCACGCCATTCGGCGGCTACAAACAATCGGGCAATGGCCGTGAGGGCGGCAAATACGGCATCGCCGACTTCATGGAATTGAAGACGATCGTCGGCGAACCGGCCTGAAGTCATCATATCCCCTCCCTGATCAGGGAGGGGATCAAGGGGTGGGTGTAGCGGCGGG
>NZ_BCYZ01000053.1 GCF_001598455.1 Sphingomonas pruni NBRC 15498 | reverse complement strand
TTTTAGACATGATCAAACTCTCTACCTCCGAACCCGGCTTCGATCGCCAGTTCCAGGCCCTGGTCGACGCGCGGCGTGAAGCCGACAGCGACGTCGCGCGCGACGTCCGCACCATTGTCGCCAGCGTGCGCGACGAAGGCGACGCCGCGGTCCAAGCCTTCACCCGCAAGTTCGACCATCACGATCTCAACGAGACCGGCTGGCGGATCGAACGCGCCGAATGGCTCGCCGCGCACGAAGCGCTGGCGCCCGAGCTGCGCGATGCGCTCGAACTCGCCGCCGAGCGGATCGCCGCTTATCATATCAAGCAGAAGCCGGAGGACCGCGACGAAATCGACGCGGTCGGCGCGCGGCTCGGCGCGCGGTGGCGCGGAGTCGACGCGGCGGGGATCTATGTTCCGGGCGGCCGCGCAGCCTATCCAAGCTCGGTGCTGATGAACGCGATTCCGGCCAAGGTCGCGGGCGTCGAGCGGCTGGTGATGGTCACCCCGACCCCCCATGGCGAGGTCAACCCGCTGGTGCTCGCCGCCGCGCATGTCGCGGGGGTCGACGAGGTCTGGCGAATCGGCGGGGCACAGGCCGTCGCCGCGCTTGCCTATGGCACCGGGCGGATCGCACCGGTCGACGTGGTGTGCGGTCCCGGCAATGCCTGGGTCGCGGAGGCCAAGCGCCAGCTCTACGGCGTGGTCGGGATCGACATGGTCGCCGGCCCGAGCGAGATCGTCGTCGTCGCCGACGGCAAGAACGACCCCAATTGGATCGCCGCCGATCTGTTGAGCCAGGCCGAGCACGACCCGTCGAGCCAGTCGATCCTGTTCACCGACAATGCCGCTCTGGCGCGCGCGGTGGCGGAAGCGGTCGACCTTCAGATCGGCGAACTGGCGACCGCCAAAGTCGCGCGCGCGAGTTGGGACGCGAACGGCGCGATCATCGTGACGGCCGACCTGGTCGAGGCGATGCCGCTGGTCAATCGGCTCGCGCCCGAGCATCTCGAACTCGCCTGCGATGAGGCCGACGCGCTGTTCGACATGGTCAAACATGCCGGATCGGTGTTCATCGGCCGCTACACCCCCGAAGCGGTCGGGGATTATGTCGCCGGGCCCAACCACGTTCTGCCGACCGGCCGCCGTGCACGTTTTTCGAGCGGATTATCGGTGCTCGACTTCATGAAGCGCACCAGCTTTCTCTCGCTCGATCCGGCCTCGCTCGCCGCGATCGGTCCCGCCGCGGTGACCTTGGCCGAAGCCGAAGGCCTGCCCGCTCACGCCCGTTCGGTAGCCCTCCGGCTCGGCTGACCCCTCCACTTTCGACAAGAACCGGTCGACCGGTCTAAAGGCATCACAAATGACGACTCACACCAATTCCCGCACCGCCGGCCGGTCGAAGGCGCGCGCCGCCGCGCGGCTCGCCGCGACCCAGGCGCTCTATCAGCACGACATGGACGGGACGGCCGTCGTGTCGCTGCTCCATGAATTCCACCAGCATCGCCTCGGCGCGACGATCGAGGATGCCGAATATGCCGATGCCGATATCGATTTCTTCGACGATCTGGTGACCGGCGCATTGGCGCGGATCGACGAGATCGATGCGCTGATCTCGGCCAACGTCACCGCCGACTGGAAGATCGAGCGGCTCGACAAATTGATGAAGGCGATCCTGCGCGCCGGAACTTATGAGTTGCTCGCGCGCAAGGACGTCGCGGTCGGCACCGTGATCAACGAATATCTCGATGTCACCGATGCCTTTTACGAACGCCGCGAAAAGGGCTTCGTCAACGGCATACTGGACGGCGTCGCCAAGAGCGCTCGAGCCTAACTGTCGGCGCGGATGGCGGAGATCGTCAACCTCAACCGCGCCCGCAAGGCGAAAGCGCGCGACGAGGCCCAGGCGACCGCCGCCGCGAACCGCGCCGCACACGGCCGCACCAAGGCCGAGAAGCAGGCCGCCAAGGCAGAAGCCGAGCGCCGCGCCCGCAAGCTGGACGGCGCGAAGCGCGAGCCATGACGCGGCGCATGTGAACGAAGCCGATTTCATCGCCGCATTGCGCAAGCTGCCGCTCCATCCGGGCGCGCATGATCTGCGCGACGACAATGCGACGATCGGTGGATGGACCGTCACTACCGACACGATTGTCGAGGGTGTTCATTTCCTGCCCGACGATCCGCCCGGCGACATTGCCTGGAAACTGCTCGCGGTGAATCTGTCCGACCTCGCCGCCAAGGGCGCGCGGATCGAGGGCGTGCTGCTCAATTATCCGCTGTCGAGCGACGATTGGGATCGCGCGTTTCTCGACGGCCTGCGCGCGGCGCTCGAGACGTTCGGCTGTCCGCTGATTGGCGGCGATACCGTGTCGCTTCCCGCGAATGCGCCACGCGTGCTGACGCTGACCGCGATCGGGCGAGACGCACCCGCGCCGCTGCGCTCGGGCGCTCAGGCCGGCGACGAGCTTTGGGTGACGGGGACGATCGGCGATGCCGGCGCGGGCCTGCGGATCGCGCAGGGAGCGCCGGGGCCGCAATCGCTGCTCGCTCGCTATCGCCGCCCGACGCCGCGTCTTGCCGACGGCCTAAGACTGGCTCCGCTCGTCCATGCGATGATGGATGTATCGGACGGATTGCTGATCGATGCCAGCCGCATGGCCGTGGCCTCGGGCCTGGCGGTCACCGTCGAGCTAGCCGCCATACCCCTTTCGGCGGACTATCTCGCTTTCGCGGGTGGCGACATTGCCGCTCACCTCGCCGCAGCGACCGCGGGCGACGATTACGAATTGCTGTTCGCGCTGCCCGCCGGCGAAGAGCCGCCAACCGGCGCAGTCTCGGTCGGCCGTTTCGACGCCGGACGCGGCATCGCGCTGACGTGGCAGGGCGCCTCCGTCCCGCTCCCGGCCCGTCTTGGTTTCCAACACTGACGCCGGGCGTTCCTGGACGCTTGCGCTCGTCCGATCCCCGCTTATACCTCCTGCCCACCTAGGGAAAGCTCGCGGGCGCCGTCCGGCGCTACGCGTCTAAAAGGGGAAGAGGAATGACGATTGTCTATGCGGCCATCGTCTGCGGCCTGATCGCCGTAGTCTATGGCTTCATCACCAGTCAGCAGGTGCTCCGCGCGCCGGCCGGCAACGAGAAGATGCAGGATATCGCCGCCGCCATTCAGGAAGGCGCCAAGGCCTATCTGGGTCGCCAATATACCACCATCGCAATCGTCGGCGTCATCGTCGCCGTGATCCTGTTCTTCACGCTCGGCCTCTTGTCGACCGTGGCGTTCCTGATCGGCGCGGTGCTGTCGGGTATCGCCGGGTTCATCGGCATGAACATCTCGGTTCGCGCCAATGTGCGGACCGCGGAGGCCGCGCGCACCTCACTTCAGGGCGGGCTGACGATGGCGTTCCGCTCGGGCGCGATCACCGGCATGCTGGTGGCGGGTCTCGGCCTGCTCTCGATCGCCGGAATCTTCTGGTACCTGACCGGGGTCAGGCATCTCGAACCGGGCGATCATGAGATCGTCGCCGCGCTGACCGCTTTGGCCTTCGGCGCCTCGCTGATCTCGATCTTCGCGCGTCTGGGCGGCGGTATCTTCACCAAGGCCGCGGACGTCGGCGCCGACCTGGTCGGCAAGGTCGAGGCGGGCATTCCCGAGGACGATCCCCGCAACCCTGCGACGATCGCGGACAATGTCGGCGACAATGTCGGCGATTGCGCCGGCATGGCGGCCGATCTGTTCGAGACCTATGTCGTGACTATCGGCCTGACGATGGTCTCGATCGCGCTGCTGCTGTCGGGAGCACCCAATCTGTTCGCGCTGATGGCCTTGCCGCTGATCGTCGGCGGCGTGTGCATCATCACCTCGATCATCGGCACCTATTTCGTCCGGCTCGGCAAGGGCGAGTCGATCATGGGCGCACTGTACAAGGGGTTCTGGACCACCGTCGTCCTCTCGGCCTTCGCCATCTTCGGCGCCGAGAAATGGGTGCTGGGCGACCTCAACGCCGCGATCGGCACGGTGGGCGACAAGAGCTTCACCGGCATGTCGCTCTTCTATTGCATGCTGATCGGCTTGGCCGTCACCGGCCTGCTGGTGTGGATCACCGAATATTACACCGGCACCAATTATCGCCCGGTCAAGTCGATCGCCAAGGCGTCGACCACCGGCCACGGCACCAACGTCATCCAGGGGCTGGCGATCAGCCTCGAATCGACCGCGCTGCCGACGCTCGTCATCGTCGTCGCGGTGATCGCGACGTACCAGCTGGCCGGGATCATCGGTGTGGCCTTCGCCGCCACTTCGCTGCTCGCGCTCGCCGGCATGGTGGTCGCGCTCGACGCTTACGGCCCGGTAACCGACAATGCCGGCGGCATTGCCGAAATGTCGGGACTGCCCGACGACGTGCGGCACCGTACCGATGCGCTCGACGCGGTGGGCAACACGACCAAGGCCGTGACCAAGGGCTATGCGATCGGCTCGGCCGCGCTCGCGGCGCTGGTGCTGTTCGGCGCCTATACGACCGACCTCGACCGCTATGCGCCGCAGCTCGGCATCGGGACGATCAACTTCCAGTTGAGCAATCCCTATGTCATCGTCGGGCTGCTGCTCGGCGCGCTGCTTCCCTATCTGTTCGGCGCCTTCGGCATGACCGCGGTCGGCCGGGCGGCGGGATCGGTGGTCGAGGACGTCCGCGCCCAGTTCGCGGCCGACAAGGGCATCATGGAAGGGACCAGCCGTCCCAATTACGGCCGCACGGTCGATATCGTGACCAAGGCGGCGATCAAGGAAATGATCGTGCCGTCGCTGCTGCCGGTGCTGAGCCCCGTCGTGGTGTTCTTCGTCATCCAGGCAGTGGCAGGCCGCGATCAGGGCTTCGCCACGGTCGGCGCGATGCTGCTCGGCGTGATCGTCTCCGGCCTGTTCGTCGCCATCTCGATGACGTCGGGCGGTGGTGCCTGGGACAACGCCAAGAAGTATATCGAGGACGGCAATTACGGCGGCAAGGGCTCCGACGCCCATAAGGCCGCGGTCACCGGCGACACCGTGGGCGACCCCTACAAGGATACGGCCGGCCCGGCAGTCAACCCGATGATCAAGATCACCAATATCGTCGCACTTCTGCTGCTCGCGGCGCTGGCCGCGCACGGCGTCGGCTAAGCGATACTGCTCCCATCCGGCCATTGCGCCGGATGGGAGCGGATCGTTCTTTTCGGACATAAAAGTGGATCGGGGGCAGCTTGTCTGCCCCTTTTTCATTGCTAGACTTGGCGCCGGGCACTGGAGGGGGAACCATGTTCGGGCGTATCGTATCGATCGCGGCTGTGGCCGCGCTGTATCCGGCAATCACCGCGGTATCGGCGCAGGACGCCAAGCCGAGCGCGCCGGCGTCGGAGGCAAAGCCGGCACCGGCCAATCCCGGCCCGCCTCCCGCCGCCGCCTTCGCGCAATTACCGTTCATCGAGGCGCCCTCACTGTCGCCGGACGGTACCCGCGTCGCCGCGCGGATCGCGGTCCAGGGCAAGATGCGGCTGGCGATCATCCCGCTGGCCGACACCACGAAGGCCAAATTGCTCGATCCGGGCGATTTCGAACTGATCGGCTGGAAGTGGGTCAACAACGACTGGCTATTGCTCAGCACCGGCGAAATGCAGCCGGTGGAGGGCGATAGCTGGTATGTCAGCCGGGCGTTCGGCGTTCGTGCCGATGGCGGCAAGATCAATGTCCTGGCGACGCCGACGACCGGCCAGAATGGCGCCGACATATTGTGGATCGCGCGCGACGGCAGCCCGCATGCGCTGATCGCGATGCAGAACTCGATCTATATGGACGAGAATTTCTGGCCGCAGGTGCGCGACTTCGACATCTCGACCGGGAAGAGCAAGATCGTCCAAAGTTCGACCACCAATGTAATGGACTGGTATGCCGATACTGCCGGCACCGTGCGGTTGGGCACTGCCTATGACGACGACAGGCGATCCTATCGCACCTTGTACCGTGCCCAGGCCGGCGGGCCGCTGAAACCAATCGAGTGTGCCGTGGCCAAGGGCAGTACGCTCAGCACTTTGCCCGCATTGATCCTGCCGCAATCGGGAAAGGCGATCGCGGTCGACGATGCCGACGGGTTCGACGCGGTCTACGATTTCGATCTCGACACGATGAAGATCGGCGCCAAGATCTTCGATGCGCCCGGCTATGATGTCGGCGCACCGTTTCTCGACCCGACCGGCACGAAAATGATGGGGTTCCAATATACCGACACGCGGACGCGCACGAAATGGCTCGACCCGACCTTGGCGCAGGTCCAGGCCGATCTCGACAAGGCAGTTCCCAATCTGTGGCCCGATATCGTGTCGTGGAGCAACGACCTGAGCGTGTTGATCGTGCACATCGGCGCGGCGGATAGCGCGGGGGCCTATTATCTTTATCGCCCTGCCGACGGGCGAATGTCGGTCTTCGCGACGATCAACGCGACGCTCGGCACCAAGACCTACGCGCCGGTCAAGACCGTCCGGTACACCGCACGCGACGGGACCGAAATGTCCGCGGTGCTGACGCTGCCCAAGGGGCGCGAGGCCAAGAACCTCCCGCTGATCCTGATGCCGCATGGCGGTCCGGCGGTCCGCGACGACGAGGAATGGGATTGGTGGGCTCAGTTCCTGGCGAGCCGTGGTTACGCCGTGCTGCAGCCCAATTATCGCGGCTCGACCGGTTTCGGCACCAAGTTCAACAAGCTTGGCGAAGGCCAATGGGGGCTGAAGATGCAGGACGACCTGGTCGACGCCGTCGGTTGGGCGGCGAAACAGGGAATCGCCGACGCCAAGCGGGTGTGCATCGTCGGTGGTTCCTATGGCGGCTATGCGGCTTTTCGCGCGGCGCAACGCGACAAAGGCATCTATCGCTGCGCGGTGTCCTTCGCCGGCATTTCCGACATGACGGCGATGTTGCGTTATGACGGATCGTTCCTCAACGGCGGCCGAGACAAGGACTATCTCCGCAAGCAAGCGCCCGACCTTAAGGCTGTGTCACCGATCAACTTCGCCCCCGAATTCTCCACGCCGATCCTGATCATGCACGGCAAGGCCGACCAGGTTGTCCCGGTCAAGCAATCGCGCGAGATGGTAGAGAGGCTGAAGGCAGCTGGGGCAACGTATCGCTATGTCGAACAGCCGCTGGGCGACCATCACTTCACTCGCCAGGCCGACCGCCAGCAATTCCTGGAGGAACTTGAGGCGTTCCTGGCAAAGTATAACCCGGCTTGATCGCCAGTTGACGCCTTGCCGGGCTTGATCGAAGGAAGGGGCGCTACCGGTTGCGGTGGCGCTCCTTCCCTTTGCCCCGTGAGGACCCATGGCCGCCTTGTACGACCGCGAAGCCCTTCGCACGCTACTCGCCACGCGCACGCTCAAGCGCGGCGATTTTCTGCTCGTCTCGGGCAAGCGTAGCCGGATCTATTTCAATATGAAGGCGACGATGATGACGCCCGAAGGCGCCGCGCAATGCGCGCGGGGGCTGTTGTCGGTGCTCGACGGGCTCGATGCCGATTACGTCGCGGGGCTGGAGATGGGCGCGGTACCGCTGCTGGGCGGGATCGCGGCGCTGAGCTGGGACGTCGGCCGGCCAATCGGCGCGGTGTTCGTGCGCAAGGCGGCCAAGGCACATGGCACGTCGCTGATGGTCGAGGGGCTCGACGATGCCGGCGGTGAGACGTTGCAGGGCAAGCATGTCGTGCTGATCGACGACGTCGCGACCAGCGGCGGGTCGATCCTGAAGGCTGCCGATCAGATCGAGGCGGCGGGCGGGATCATGAAGGATGCGATCGTCATCCTCGATCGCGAACAAGGGGCGGACGCCAATCTCAAGGAGCGCGGCATCACGCTACACGCGCTGTTCACCGCGACCGATCTCGGCGTGACCGAAGAGGACAAGAAGCCGCTGGATTGAAATCCGTCGCCCCGGCGCAGGCCGGGGCCTCTGGCCGTATCGCAACTCTCCAGCGATCCCGGCCTTCGCCGGGATGACGGCTATTTCCAGTTGGTCGCCGACCGCGCCTGCTCTTCCAGCCAGGCCATCGCCGCGAACCATGGACCGCCGCCATAGCTGATCCGCGCGACGCCTGCATCGGCGAGCGCGCGCGAATCGACGTCGCCGCCCCCAGGCAGGACATTGACCAGCGCGCCGGTCCGTTTGACGATCTGCTCGATCGCCGCGACATCGCGGAGGAACGGGACGAAGATGCCGCTCGCGCCTGCCGCCAGATAGGCGGCGGCGCGATCGATCGTCTCGTCGAGCGTCGACGCGCCCTGCTGTTCGGCCGGCGTACGGATGTAGAGGTCGATCCGCGCGTTGATGAAGAAGGCATCGCCCGCCCCCTTGCGCGCCGCGGCGACGCGATCGGCCTGGGTCGCGATCGGATAGACACCCTCGCCGCCGATCACCGAATCCTCGAAATTGCAGCCGACCGCGCCGGTCGCGGCGAGACCGGCCAGATTGGCGGTGATCCCCGCCGCATCACGGGCATATCCGCTCTCGAAGTCGATCGACACCGGGACATCGACGACGTTCATGATCCGCTTCGCATTGTCGAAGACCAGGTCGAGCGGGACTTCCTCACCGTCGCCGAAGCCGAGCGATCCGGCGGCGCCGTAGCTGCCGGTCGCGATCGCCTTGGCGCCCGCCTTGGCGATCGCCACCGCGCTGCCCGGATCCCAGCAATTGTAGATGATCAGCGGGTCGCCTGGGACGTGGAGCGCGGCGAAAGTTTCGTAGGTGGACAAGGCGATTCTCCCGGGAAGGAATGAACGTTTGTTGCCAATTTGTTCCAAACCCGTCAACCATTCGTCTCTAAAATCCTCCCCATCGAATATGGGGAAGGGGGACCATTTGCATCAGCAAATGGTGGCGGGGAAAATCCCGTCCTCGCCGCTGCGCGGCTGCGGCCCCTCCACCGCCTTCGGCGGTCCCCCTCCCCAAGCAAGCTTGGGGAGGATTTGATTAGTGAACGAACCGCGCGACCACGTCGCGATAGCTGCGGCTGACCTTCACCTGGCCGCCCGAGTCGAGCACCAGGAAGCATTCGCCATTGGTGTGCGGCTTGACCTGACGAACAAGGTCGAGGTTGACGATGGTCGAGCGGTGCACGCGCTGGAAGCGGCGCGGATCGAGGCGCTTTTCCAGGTCTTTCATCGTCTGGCGCAGGATCAGCGTATTGTCGCCGGTCTTGATGCACATGTAATCGCCCGCCGCCTCGACCACTTCGATCGTGTCGACGTCGACGCGGAAGATCTTGCCGCGATCCTTGATGTTGATGAGCTTTTCGAAGCGGTTGGACGACACCTCGCCGCCATCGGCGATTTCCTCGGCCGCTTCCGGCGCGACCTCGGCCAGCGCTTCCTTGTACTTCTCGACTTCCTCGGCGGTGCGCTTCTCCGCAAGCCGCTGGCGGACGCGGTCGAGCGTGTCGGCTAGGCGCGATTCCTCGACCGGCTTCACGAGATAATCGGTCGCCTGCGCCTCGAACGCGCGGATGGCGTGGTCGGAATAAGCGGTGACGAAGACGAACAGCGGCGGTTCGACCTCCATCAGACCCTGGATCACCGAGAAGCCGTCGAATCCCGGCATCTGGATATCGAGAAACACCAGATCGGGCTTATTGGTCTTGATACTGCGGATCGCCTCGCGCCCATTGGCGCAACGGTCGATGATCTCGACATCGTCATGCGCCTGAAGGCGGAGTTCGAGCCCCTGGATCGCGAGCGCTTCGTCGTCCACCAGGATAGTTCGTATGGTCATGCGGCCTCTCTATTCGGATCTTCCAACTGGTACGGAATCTCGATCTCCACAGCAAAGCCGCCCCCTGGTGTAGACCGAGCATCGAAACGGTGGTCAGGTCCGTACGCCTGTGCCAACCGATCTCTTATATTGGCGAGCCCCACGCCGGTTGAAAGGCTCGGCCCTAACTTGCTCTCGATCAAGCCAGGGCCGGTGTCGGACACGGTGATCCGGACGCGTTCGCCGACGAGACGTGCCGAAACTGCGATTTCCGCCCCCTCCTCGCTTGGCGTGACCGCATATTTGATCGCGTTTTCGACCAAAGGCTGGAGCAACAGCGAGGGCAAGCGCGCGCGTTCGGCGCGGGGATCGATCTCGAATACCGGGCGCAGGCGCTTTTCGAACCGCATCTTCTCGATCTCGAGATAGAGTTTGAGCGTGTGCACCTCCTGCGCCACCGTCACGTTCGCGGTCGGCTCGTAGATCAAGGTGAAGCGCAGGAAATCGGCCAGCCGCGACAGCATCGCATTGGCGCGCTCGGTTTCCTTGAGCAGCACCAGGGTCGAGATCGAATTGAGCGTGTTGAACAGGAAATGCGGGTTGAGCTGATAGCGCAGCATCGCCAGCTGCGCCGACGACGCCTGGTTGCCGAGCACCAGCAGCTGGTCCGCTTGCTGTTCGACGATCAGATAGAAATTGATCCCGAAATAAAGCGCCGACCAGCCCGCGAGCACGGTGAAATTGAGGAACAGCTGACCGAACACCAAGCCGAAATTGAGGCCCGGATTGTCCTTCATGATGCTGTAGGAGAAGCCGTTGAGCACCGCCGCCAGGAACGTCGCGCCGGCCAGCGTCACCACCGTCAACAGGATCGCGCTGATCCGCGGCAGCCGCCGGTAATAGCCATAGAGCGTCGAAAGCAGCAGGGTGATGCAATAGCCGACGATCGATTCGATGATCCCCGGAATCAATGCCGTCATCGGCGCGCCGTTGGACACCGACGACACTGAACGAAGGAGGAGGTAACCGCCCCAGCCGACGCCCTGCAGGGTCCAGAAGGCGCGGCTCTTGTCCTCGAAGAACGGGCGCGAAAAGATCGCGGGCGTCCAGAAGGGGCGCTTCTGGTCCGTCAATGCGGTGTCGGCCGGCGCCGGCGCGGGGGGCGAAATCGTGGCCATTGGGCTGGTCCCTTTATACGCGCTGGCCAAAGCGCGCAAAGCCGGCGGTGTCGAGCGATCGTTTCGGCAGGAATACTTATAGCCTTGGCGGCGTCTCTTACCTTAAGAGCAGCTCCGCAATGAATCCCGCCAACCATCGCCACGACATGCGACGCCGCTTCGGCTGGCTGTTGTTGCTGGTGGCTGCGTTGCTGGCGCGCAGCGTCGCTCCCGAAGGGTGGATGCCGGTGGTCAACGCCGCCGGCGGGATCGAGATCACCGTCTGTAACGGCACCGGACCCGACGACACCATGGTGTTGTCGCCCGACGGCAAGCTGCATCATAAGGTACCGGGCAAGAGCCAGTCCAGCGACCATGTTTGCGCCTTTGCGGGGCTCGGCGTGGCCGACGCGCCGCCGACACTGGTTGCGCTCGCCGCGCCGATCTTGGCTCCCGACGGCGCGCCGGCACTCGATCCGATCGAGGCCATCCCGGGCCGCGGCCTTGCCGCTCCCCCGCCTCCCGCCACCGGACCGCCCTCCCTCGCCTGAACCGACGCTGCCTTTGGCAGCTTGAGCGATTCAGCAAGGGGAATGATTGTGACTAATGCCAAGCGCACCCTGTGGTGCGCCCCGCTCGCCGTGATGGCGAGCGCCATCGCGCTGCCAGCGCATGCCGCCGACGATTCCGCACCGGGAGACGATCACCGCGACGACATATTGATCACCGCGCAACGCCAGCAACAGACGATCGAGAACGCGCCCTCCACCCGCGCGTCGATCGACGCCGGCACGATCGCGCGGACGGTCAATGCGATGAACGTCGAGGACGTGATCAAATATCTGCCCAGCCTGATCGTGCGCAAACGCCATATCGGCGACACCCAGGCGCCGCTGGCGACGCGCACCGCCGGCCTGGGCGCCAGCGCGCGCAGCCTGATCTATGCCGACGGCGCGTTGCTCTCGGCGTTGATCGGCAACAACAACACGTCGGCGAGTCCGCGCTGGAGCGCCGTCAGCCCGCAGGAAGTCACGCGCATCGACGTGCTGTACGGTCCGTTTTCGGCGGCCTATCCGGGCAATTCGATCGGCGCGGTGGTCAATATCACCACGCGCCTGCCCGACCAGCTCGAGGCGACGGCGACGGCAGGCGTGAGCGTCCAGACCTATGACCTGTACGGGCGGCGCGATACCTATCCCGCCTATCAGGCCGGGCTGACGATCGGCGATCGGTTCGGGCCGCTGGCGGTGTTCGCGAGCTATGATCACGTGACGAGCCACAGCCAGCCGATCAGCTATGTCAGCGGCGCGCCCGGCAATGGCGTGACCGGCGCGGTTCCCGACCGCAACAAGCTCGGCCAGCCGATCCAGATCCTTGGCGCAGGTGGGATGGAGGATCAGGGGCAGGACCGGCTCAAGCTCAAGGCCGCGCTCGACCTCACCAGGGATATCCGCCTCACCTATGTCGGCGGCCTGTTCCTCAACCGCACCAATGGCAGCGCGGAAAGCTATTTGACGGCGACCGTGACCGGCCTGCCGGTCTATCCGTCCAGCTCGTTCGCCAGCGGCACCTACCTCACGCGCCAGCGTCACTGGTCGCACGCGCTGTCGCTGAGCGGCACGGGCGGCGGGCTCGACTGGCAAGTGATCTGGACGCGATATCGTTTCGCCGACGACGAACAGCGCACACCAACCGGGTCGCTACCGGCCGCCCTTTCGGGTGGCGCGGGCAACATCACGCGCCTTGATGGTACCGGCTGGGACACACTGGATGCCAAGGCCGCCTGGAGCCGCGGTGGTAACGCGCTGAGCGCCGGCGCGCATTGGGACCGTTTCGAAATCGCGAGCAACCGCTACGCGACGGCCGACTGGATCAAGGGGGCAGCGGGTGCGCTCAACCAGCGATCGCTCGGCAAGACGCGTACCGTGGCCTTGTGGGTGCAGGACGCGTGGACGATCCTCCCCGCCGTCACGGTGACGGTCGGTGGCCGCTATGAATCGTGGCATGCCTATGGCGGGGTCAATTTCTCCGCCTCGCCGGCGGTATCGACCATCCAGCCATCGCGCAGCACGGCCCGCTTCTCGCCCAAGGCATCGCTGGCGTGGAGGCCGGCGGACAGATGGAAAGTCACTCTCTCCTATGGCGATGCCTGGCGCTTTCCGACGGTCGGCGAGCTGTATCAGCTGGTCACCAGCGGGACCGTCGGCGCCGTGCCGAACCCGAACCTGAAGCCCGAACATGCACGTTCCGAAGAACTCGCGCTGGAACGCGTCGATTCGAAAGGGTCGTTCCGACTATCGCTGTTCAACGAAATCGTGACCGACGCGCTGATCTCGCAGACTGGTACGCTGACGCTGCCGGGCGGGGGCACGCTGGCGGCGAACTTCGTCCAGAATGTCGATCGCACGCGCGCGCGCGGGGTAGAATTCGCGTTCGTCCGCACCGACCTGATCCCGCGTTTCGATCTTTCGGGCAGCGTCACTTACGCCGACGCGACGACGCGCGCCGATCCTGGCCTGCCTGCCGCGATCGGCAAGCTGATCCCGACCGTACCGCGCTGGAAAGCGACCGCGCTGGCGACCTGGCGTCCGGTCGACGGCGTGTCGCTATCGGCGGCGGCGCGCTATTCGAGCCGGCTCTACGGCTCGCTCGACAATAGCGACGTGAACGGGAACACCTATCAGGGTTTCTACAAGTTCTTCGTCGTCGACCTGCGCGCGCAATTCGTCGTCACGAAGAATTACGTGCTCGGGCTGGGCGTGGATAATGTCAACAATGACAAATACTTCCTGTTCCACCCCTTCCCGCAGCGCAGCTTCCACGCCGACCTGACGGTCAAGCTGTGAGCGTCCGGCCACCCGGCTCGCGCTGGTACAACGCCGTGTGGCGCTGGCACTTCTACGCGGGACTGTTCTGCGTCCCGTTCGTGCTGTGGCTGGCGATCACCGGCAGCATCTATGCCTGGCGGCCGCAGATCGAGGCGTGGCTCGACCGGCCTTACGATTCGCTCATCCCCAGCGCGACCCGCGCGACACCCGAGGCGATCGCCGCCGCGGCAATGCGGGCTGTGCCGGGATCGCGACTGCACAAATACGAATTGCCGCAATCGGCCAGGTCGGCCGTGCGCGTCCTGGTCGGGACGAGCGCGGGGGATCGGCGCGTGTATGTCGATCCCTACAGACTGACCGTCCTCGGCGTCGTGAGCGAAGACCAACGGCCGATGCAGATCGTGTCGCACCTCCACGGCGAGCTGCTCGCGGGCGCCTGGGGCAGCTATATCGTCGAGATCGCCGCCTGTTGGACGCTCGTGATGATCCTGACCGGCCTCTATCTCTGGTGGCCGCGCGGGCGGAAGGGATTGGCCGGCGTGCTCTATCCGCGTCCGTCGGGCGGCCGCCGATTGTTCTGGCGCGATCTGCACGCGGTGACCGGAATCTGGGTATCGCTGTTCGCACTGTTCGTGGTTACCACCGGCCTGCCCTGGGCCAAGGCCTGGGGCAGCTATTTCAAGGAGATACGAACGTTCACCGGCACGCTCGACGGCCCGGTCGACTGGACGATCGGGGGCCGCAAGCAGACGGACGACCCGATGCTCGGCGAGCATGCCGGCCATATGGGTATGGCAATGGCGCATCAGGGCGCCCGGCCCGGAGAGCTGAATCGCACCGTCGTCGCGGCGACCGCGTTGCACTTCGCGCCTCCCGTTTTGGTGTCGTCGCCGGGCAAGGAACCGCACCGCTGGACGGTCGCGTCCGACGCCGCGGATCGGCCGCTGCGTGCCCAGGCGGTGGTCGACGGCGCGACCGGCGCCGTGCTCGGCCGCAAGGACTTCGCCGAGCGCCACTGGGTCGACCGCGCGGTCGGCTATGGCATCGCCACGCATGAGGGCCAGTTGTTCGGTATCGTCAACCAAGTGCTGATCACCCTCGGCGCGCTGATGCTGATGACGCTGAGCATATCGGGAGCGATCTCGTGGTGGCGGCGGCGCCCGTCGGGACGGCTCGGCGCGCCCTTGCCGCTCTCGCGCCCGCGCTTTGGTGGAGTGCTGATCGCTGCGATCGTTGCGCTCGGGATCATGATGCCGCTGTTCGGGGTGTCGCTGCTCGTTGTGCTCGCGGCGGAACGCTGCTTCCGCAGGCAGACAGGGGCAAGGGATTCGTTGGGACTGAGAGTAGTCGGAATGTGAGCCTATCCATCGCGTGGACAATGATCTCGGTATTGGCTTCGATGAGGCTGACGAGGATAGATCGGCCTATTCAATCCATTGCCACGACGCTCCGACCGATCGATCGGCTCTGAAGCAACAAAAAAGGCCGCCGTCCCGGAGGACGGCGGCCGATTTCTTGCCCGCAGGCGGCGCGATCAGAAGGTGAAGCGCGCGCCGACGCGGATCGCGTAGAGCGATACCGCCGTGCTGAGCGTCTGGTTCGGGCTCTTGAAGCTCGAATAACGATATTTCACGCACCCGTTGGCCGGATTGGTCGCGGTGCCTACCGCGCCGCTAAGCGGCGTACCGGCCGCATTGGCGCATTGCACCGTGACGATCGATGCGACCGGCGGGAAGCCAATCTGATATAGCCCACCCCAATTCTTGTTGAGCAGGTTCGGCAAGTTGTTGATGTCGGCGAACAACGTAATGCGCGACTTGCCTACGAACGTGGGGATTTCCTGTTCGAGGTGCAGGTCGATCTGGGTGAACGGCTTCAGACGTGCGATGTTCTTCGGCGCGATCTGTCCGCGATACTTCGACAGATTGGTGCTGTTGATGAACGAATCGAGCGCATTTTTCGTCGCATCGCTATCATAGCTCACCAGGGCGTCGGTGGAGCTGGTAGGCACGTACAGCAAATTCGTGCCGACGCTGCTCGTCAGCGAGGTACCGAACACCGGTGAGCGCACCGTGTTCGAGTCGAGCATGGTGTAGCTGTACGGGCGTCCCGCACGCGTCTCGCCGAACAGCTGGATCGCGGTACGGTAATCGCCGAAGAACGCGTGATCGAAGCCGATGCTGTACTTGAACGACCATTTGATCTCGTTGTCCGAGATCCCATAAGTGGGGAAGTTTGGATCGGCACCGAACAGCTGATAGCGATAGTTCGAGTTGATCGTCGAGGACGTCGCCGAGCTCACGTCCTTGACGCTCTGACGAGTATAGCTGCCGAAGAGCGACAAGCCCCAGTCGAACGTCTTGGAGACACGGAAGACGCCGATATGGCTGCGCCCCTTCGTCGTGTTGGTGACGAGGATATCGTAATTGTTGTCGTTGGTTGCGATCTGCGACTGGTAGCGCGGCCGGCCATCAGGAAGCGTGCCGACGACCATCGATCGCGCGTCTGTGAAGACCACGCCTTCGAGAGTCTTGCCGTAATAATAATCGAGGCCAACGTCGAAACCGAAGAGTTTGTAGTCAGCCGAAAGCGTCGCCTTTAGCGACTTCGGAAGTTTGAAGTCCGGCGCAAGGGCGCCGGTATTGGTACGCGGCAGCGACGTACTCCCGGACGGGTTGCTTGCCGCCGCGGCAACAGCGGCGGGAATCTGACCCGTCACACCGTTGAGCGCCAGATCGCATAGCGAACCGGCGGTGTTGCAGGTCGCGTCGCGGTTCACCGAGATGGAGTTGGTCGTGATGGTGTTCGAGAAGCTATTCGACAGATAGATATCCGGCGAACCGCCCGCGAACACGCCCACACCGCCGCGAACGCGAAGCCGGCTGGCGGTCGGCTTGTAATTGAAGCTGACGCGCGGCTCGAAGGTAACCTGGCCCTTATAGGTCTTGAGGTTGGTGAAGCCCTCCCGGTCCGAGAAATACGGATTGAGCACCGGATAGTTGTTCATCGCGTACATCGTGCCGCGAGCGCCGGCAGTGACGGTCAGCGCATCGCTGACCTTCCATTCGTCCTGCAGGCCGAGGACATATTTGGTGTAATGGAAATCGGCTGCCGCACCGAGCGGATTGCCGCCGATGACCGCTGCGTAGGACAGGCTGTTGGCCTTGCCGGCCTGGAAATCGGCAAGCGAGTCGAAATACCACGCACCTAGGCTGTTTGGCACAAAGTTGTTGAAGGTCCGATTCTCAGTTGCCTCGAAGAGCCCCTGAAGCTTATGGCCGCCGGAATTGTAGCGCAGCAGCAACTGGCCCGACCAGGTGTCAAAGAACAACTGGTTGGTCTGGCGGAAATTATCTGGGCCGAAATTTAGCCTGGGCACGCCGCTCGTGCACCCCGTCGCGGCTCCAGTAGAGGTTGCGTCGTTGCAAACCGTGAACATGCCGTTGGGACGCCCACCAAGAGGCTCCTGACCGCGGCGGTTCCACTTGTAGATGACGCGCGCTTCGCTCGAGAATTTGTCCGACCAATCCGCGTTCCACTGCAAGATGCCCGCTCGCAGCAGTTCCGACAATGTATAAGCGTTAGTGCTCAACCCATATTGCGGGGTGGACGAGGACGTCGACGTGTTATTCGGGCTGACCTGCACGTCATACGAATTGATGTATGAGAACGAAAGGCGCTGGCCCTCGATCGGGTTGAAATCGATACGGCCAACGATCTTCTCGTCCTTGCGCGGGTTGACCGTCAGGACGGACCCCGCTTCGACGTTATACTTCGTCTTGGCGATGCCGGTGATATTGTCGATGATTCCCTGAGTCAGCCCGGGCACCTGCGGCGCCAGCGTGCTGAACGGACGCGGATCCGTGTTGCGCTCGCCGGAGACCATGAAGAACAGAACGTTGGGGATAATCGGGCCACTCAAAGTCGCGCCATAGGTCTTCGAGGTGAACTTGGGCAGGGCGACCTTATTGTTCTTGATCTGATCGCCCGACAGGTTGTCGGTGTTGATCGAGTAGAAGCCCGTGCCGTGGAACTTGTTCGTGCCCGACTTCAGAACGGTGTCGACCGCGCCACCCTGGAAGTCTGACTGACGGAAATCGTAAGGTGCGATCGAGACCGAGACCTGCGACAGCGCGTCGAAGGGCACCGGACCGCGGATCGTCGGGCTGGCATCCTGGTTGAGACCGAACGTATCGCCGACCGTAACGCCATTAATCGTAAAGCGATTGAAGCGCGGGTTCACGCCGCCGAAGCTGACCGCGCCGCCACGGTCGCCGGAGTTGCTGAGGTCGATCGACGCGAACGGATCGCGGCGCTCGATATCGCGCACGTCTCGATTGACCGACGCAACCTTGCTGATGTCCTTCGCGGTCAGGACCGACTGCGGGCCGTCGGACGTCACACCCGCGCCTTTGATCGAACTCGCCGTGATCACGATGTCGTTGGCGGTCGATTGATTCGCAGCAAGTTCAATCGGCAGTTGGAAGGTCTGCTGCACGACGGTGTAGACGTCGGTAACAGTCTTGCTACCGTCGCCACTGGTCACTTCCACGGTATAGGGGCCGCCCGGCAATAGACCGGATGCGCTGAAGTTGCCGTTCGCATCGGTCGTAACCGTGGTACTCGAATTGTTACCGGTGTTCGTAATCTTGACGTTCGCGCCGGCCACGGGTGCGCCACTGTTGGTGACGGTTCCGCTGATCGCGGAGGTTGTTTCCTGCGCGCTCGCCGCAGCAGGCATGATAATGGCGGCCGCAGCTACGCCAATGAACAGATGATTCCGCATGATTTCCCCTTTGAGGCGCGAGTCGCTTTACGCGCGGCGTTATTTCGCCGTCGCGTGCGCCATTGGAGCCAGAATATTTCGGTTAGATGACAACGCAAGAGCGCGGTAATTTTACTGTGGATTAAGCCATGCTGCGTTGCAAAAAAGCATCAGCCCGCAGCGGCGACGATTGCGGCCCATCCGGCCTCATCCACGACTTCGATACCGAGTTCGGTCGCTTTCTTTAGCTTGGAGCCGGCGCCCGGCCCCGCGACCACCAGGTCGGTCTTCGCCGACACCGATCCCGATACGCGCGCGCCGAGCGCCTCAGCCTGCGCCTTGGCCTCGTCGCGGCTCATCGTCTCCAGGCTGCCGGTGAACACCACCGTCTTGCCGCTGACGCGCGATTCGCGCGCTTTGAACACGAAGGCGGGCGGACTGACTTCCGCCAACAGATCATCCCATACCGCGCGATTGTGCGGCTCGTGGAAGAAATCGGCCAGCGCATTGCCGACCGCGGCGCCAACATTGTCGACGCCGATATGCTCGGCGATCGCCTTGTCGACACGCTGCCGGAACTTCTGTTCGTCTTCGGCCAATGCCGGCACGAGGCTGTCGCGCAGCGCGATGATTTCGTCGGCGAGCGCCTTGATTTCCGGAAGCGTCGCGTGGCGCTTCAGCAAGTCGCGCGCGGTGACCACGCCGACATGCCGGATGCCGAGCCCGAACAGCAGCCGCACCGGATCGGGCGCGCGCTTCGCCTCGATCGCCTCGAGCAGATTGTCGACCGACTTCTCCTTCCAGCCCTCTCGTCCGAGCAATTCCTCGCGATGCGCGGCGAGGCGGAAGATGTCGGCGGGCTCCGCGATCCAGCCGAGATCGAGGAATTCGCGGATGGTCTTGTCGCCCAGTCCCTCGATGTCGAGCGCGCCGCGGCTGACGAAATGGCGCAGCCGTTCCTGCCGTTGCGCCGGACAGATCAGCCCGCCAGTGCAGCGGATATCGACTTCGCCTTCCTCGGCCAGGGCTTCCGAACCGCATTCCGGGCAATGGGTCGGGAAGGTCCAGGGATCGCGCGGTTCGTCGCGCGTCAGATTCTCGACGATCTGCGGAATGACGTCGCCCGCGCGCTGGAGCACGACGCGGTCGCCCGGCCGGACGCCGAGCCGCGCGATCTCGTCGGCATTGTGGAGCGTGGCGTTGGTCACCACGACGCCGCCGACCGTCACCGGCTCGAGCCGCGCGACCGGGGTCAGCTTGCCGGTCCTCCCGACCTGGATATCGATCCGTTCGAGCGTGGTCTGCGCGCGCTCCGCCGGGAATTTGTGCGCCAGGCCCCAGCGCGGCGCACGGCCGACAAAGCCAAGACGCGTCTGCCAGTCGAGCCGGTCGACCTTGTATACGACGCCATCGATATCGAACGGCAGATCGGCACGCTCGGCCTCGATCGCCTTGTAGGTGGCAAGTGCCTGGTCGAGGGTTCCCCCCGGCTGAAACTGGCGCGTGACGGGAAAGCCCCAGGCGCGAATGGTCGCGATCACCGCCGATTGCGTGTCGCCGGGCAAATCGCTGGTTTCGCCCCACCCCCAGGCGAAGAAGCGCAGCGGGCGCGATGCGGTAACGGTCGCATCCTTCTGGCGAAGCGATCCGGCGGCGGCGTTGCGCGGATTGGCGAACTGGCGCGCTTCCTTGCCGCTGTCCTCGGACTCGGCGAGCAGGCGCGCGTTGAGCGCGGCGAATGCCTGCTTCTCCATATAGACCTCGCCACGCACCTCGAACACGTCGGGCGCGCCGGCGGGAAGCGCGGCGGGGATGTCGTCGATCGTCCGCACGTTGGCGGTTACGTCCTCGCCGATCTGGCCGTCGCCGCGGGTCAGCGCCTGGACCAACCGGCCCTTTTCGTAGCGCAGCGAGCAACTGAGGCCGTCGATCTTGGGCTCGGCAGTCAGCGCGACGTATTCGGCATCGGAAAGGTTGAGGAAGCGGCGGACGCGGCCGACGAAATCGGCGACCTCTTCATCGTCGAAGGCGTTGTCCAGGCTGAACATCGGCCGCGCATGCGCGACCTTGGCCAGATGCCCGGCCGGCGCCGCGCCGACCTTGCGGCTCGGCGAATCGTCGCGGATCAGATGCGGGAATGCCGCCTCGATCGCGCTGTTGCGGCGGATCAGCGCATCATAATCGGCATCCGAAATCTCGGGCGCGTCCTCGGTATGATAGAGCCGGTTGTGAAGCGCGATCTCGGCGGCGAGGCGCTCCAATTCGGCGGCAGCTTCGGCGTCGGTGGCGGGCAGCGAATTCGTCATGCGGCGCTCTTTAGACTCTGTTTCGGTGAAGATTGAAATGTCTTCCTGGCCCCATCCGGACTCGTCCTAGATCCCCACCACCGTCGCGATCACGAGCATGACGATCCCGCCGAGCGACAGCAGCGACAGCCGCACCGTCCGCTCGATCCAGAACGAGCGCCGCCGCGTGAGGGCGAGCGTAGCGGCCATTTCGCGGGAAAAGGTTTTCAGGTCGGCGACATAGCCCCAACGCGCGCGAAACAGGAAAAGACAGATCGCACTGGATCCGGCAAGCAACCCCATCAGCAACAGCACCGGCACCATATGCGCCTTTGCGATATCCAGCTTGGTATTGTCGCGCGCGATCAGCCCGAGAAACGCCAGGATCAGGCCGTCGAACGACAGAATGCCGCGAGCCTTGGTCAGCTGCCGGTCGACGATGCGATCGACATAGGCAACCGCGGCGTCGCCATAGCTGGGATGCTCGTCGATGCCGTCGTCGCCGCTCCGTTCAAACCGCGCGGTGAGCGCTTCGTGATGCCCTTCGGTGCCGCCGGGAATGTCCGGAAACCAGGTCATCGCTCCTGTCGTCGCGACGATCAGCGCGCCGGTGAAGATCAGGTCGAACGGTCCCATCACAGTCCCATTACAGGGCGCCGAACGTCCAGGCGGCGATCCCGCCGAGCACGAGCAGGATCAGGTCCGCCAGCAATGCCGTCACCAGCACCAGCCGCGTCACGCGACGACGGACCATCCCGATCGCCAACCACAGCCAGGCGATCACCAGGGCGACACACGCAGCGATCAGGCCGTTGATGGCGAGCGTGCCGAGCGTGCCGCAGTCGAATTCGCAATAGCCCACCGCCAAGGCAGTCATCCACGCCAGCGGAACCAGCCCGACCGGCAGCAGGATCGCGCTGATCCAGGCGAGCGCTCCGGCCACGCGTGAGCGACGCGGCGGCGTGGTCATGCCGCCTCGAGCAGGCGTTCGGCCTGCGCGCGCGCCTCGTCGGTGATCGTCGCGCCCGACAGCATCCGCGCAATCTCCTCGCGCCGCGCCCCACTGTCGAGCGCGATCACGCCGGTGCGCGTCACCAGGCCGTCGGAGGACTTGGCGATGAAATAATGCTGGCCGCCCCGCGCCGCGACTTGCGGGCTATGCGTCACCACCAGCAATTGCGTGCGATCGGCCAGCCGCGCCAGCCGTTCTCCGATCGCGGAGGCGACAGCGCCGCCCACGCCGCGATCGATCTCGTCGAAGATAATCGTCGCCGCCCCGCCTTCCTCGGCCAGGCTCACCTTGAGCGCCAGGATGAAGCGCGACAATTCGCCGCCCGACGCGATCTTGGTCAGCGGCGCGAATGGCGCGCCGGGATTGGTCGCGATCTCGAATTCGACGCGATCCTTACCGCCCGGACCCCATTGCTCGTCGGGCAAGGTTTCGATCATCGTCCGGAAGCGTGCGGCGTCGAGCTTGAGCGGGGCGAGCTCGCCCGCCACCGCCGCATCGAGCCGCGCCGCCGCGGCATGGCGTTCTGCGGACAGCGCATCCGCCGCCGCCTCGTATGCGGCCCGCGTCTCGACAACCCGACGCTCGAGCTGAGCGAGACCTTCCTCCCCCGCCTCGATCGTCGCGAGCCTGCCGGCCATGTCCTCGGCAAGCTGCGCCAATTCGTCGGGCTGGACGCGATGCTTGCGCGCCATCGCGCGGAGATCGAACAGCCGCGCCTCATCCTCTTCGAGTGCACGCGGGTCGAACATCAACGCGGTGCGCGCGGCCGCGAGGTGATCCTCGGCCAGCGCGCCCTCGTTGATCGCGCGGTCGAGCGCGGCCAGCGCCTCGGCCAACGAAGGATGCGCGTCGGCGACGCGCTCCAGTACGCGCGCCGACTGGCGCAGTCGCGCCAGCCCGCCGTCGGAACCGGCGAGATACTCGTCGAGCGCTGCCATATCCTCGGCGATCTTCTCGGCGCGCTGCATCGAGCGGCGGCGCTCGGCCAGCGATTCTTCCTCGCCGGGTTCCGGCGCGAGTTGGCGCAGTTCGGCGACGGCGTGTTCGAGATAGTCGCGGTCGCGCGCCGCGGCGTCGATTTCCGCACGCGCCACCGCCAGCGCATCCTCGGCATCGCGCCAGGCGCGATAGGCCTGCGCCACCAAGCCGGCATGGCAGCGCCCGAAGGCGTCAAGCAAGGCGCGGTGGCCGCGCGGATTGAGCAGGCCACGATCGTCATGCTGGCCGTGCACCTCGACCAGATATTGCGCCAGTTCGCGCAGCAGTCCGGCCGATGCCGGCTGGTCGTTGACGAAACCGCGGCTGCCGCCATCGGCCTTGACGATGCGGCGGATGATCAGCGGCTCGCCGGGATCGATCTCGATCGCGTTTTCGGCGAGCAACGACGCGATCGGGCCGCCGTCATGCGGGGTGTCGAAGCTGGCGGTGACTACCGCCTGGGCCGCACCCTGGCGGACCAGCCCGCTATCGGCGCGCGCGCCGAGCGCGAGTCCAAGCGCGTCGAGCAGAATCGACTTGCCCGCGCCGGTCTCTCCGGTCAGCACGCCCAGCCCGGCGCCGAAATCGAGCTCGAGCGCTTCGATCAGCACGACGTCCCGAATGGCGAGCGAGGTCAGCATCGCGCCATCCTTAGCGGCAAAAATGCCGTTGGGTCATCACGTTTTGTTCCCGCCGCCCGGAGCTCGACGGAAGGCATTCCCTCTCCCGTGTGCGGGCGCATCAGGTCGGTCATGCCCCCGGCATGACCTAAACAGCGCGGGGCGCTGTTTACCTGATGCGGGAGGGGCCCGCCGCCGCCAGGCGGTGGGAGGGCGAGGGTCTGCTGTCTTCTTTTCGGGCAAGAGTCGCCTGGAAGAAGAAAGAAGACCCTCACCTGACCTCTCCCGCACGCGGGAGAGGAATACGAGGTTACTTCGGAATCGGGCCGCTGCCCGCGCCGCCGGTGTTGCTGGTCCCGGTCGAGCCGCGGCCTTCGTCCTTGGCGGCGACGCCCGGCGTGCCGGGAGCGACCGGCTGGGCATCCTTGAAGCCGAGGGGGATCGGCAATTCCCCCGCCGCCAGCGGCGCCGTCGGCTTGTAGGGATGCTCTTCCATCAACTTATAGGCGCGCTTGTACCAGTCGGTGCCGGGATAATTGGCGCCGAGCACGGCGGCCGACTTCTGCGCTTCCTCGGGCACGCCGAGCGCGAGATAGGTTTCGGTCAGGCGCATCAGCGCCTCCGGCACATGAGTCGTGGTCTGGTATCCGTCGACCACCGCGCGGAAACGCAGCGTCGCCGCGAGCCATTGCCCGCGCGTTTCGTAGAAGCGGCCGATCTCCATTTCCTTGCCCGCGAGGTGATCGCGGACGAGGTCGATCTTGAGCCGGGCATCGGCGGCATATTTGGTGTTGGGATAGCGGCGGACCAGCTCGCCCAGCGCGTCGAGCGCCTGCTGAGTAATCTTCTGGTCGCGGGTGACGTCGGCGATCTGCTCGTAATAGCCGAGCGCCACCAGGTAATAAGCGTACGGCGCGTCGCGGTTGCCGGGATGGACCGCCAGGAAGCGCTGCGCGGACTGGATCGATTGGGTGTAATCGGTGTCCATATAATAGCTGAACGCGCTCATCAGCTGCGCGCGGCGCGCCCAGATCGAATAAGGATGTTGCCGCTCGACTTCGTCGAACAGCACCGCCGCTTCCTTGTAGCGGCCCTGGTCGAGCCGCGTCTTGGCGAGCGTGTAGAGCGTGCCGACGTCACGCGCGATATAAGGGACGTCGCCCTTCTTCAGGCCGCCGCCGCGGCCGGCGCAGCCCGCCATTGGCAAAGCGAGGAGAGCGATGAGCGCGAGCGCGACGGGAGGGGACTTGGCAATACGCATGGCGCGTGGTCTTAGCGCAGCGCGCGCGGGGCGCAAACTATCCTTTTACGCGATCCGTCGCGTTGCGATGGCCTTGCGCGGGATCGGTCGCCGGGTCCATGCGTTCGCGTCCTGAAAACCGTTAACCGGGAGGGCTTTGTCCGATGACCGCCACGTTGCTTGCCACCAAACGCGTCGAAAAGCCGTGGGGGCGGCACACTTTATGGCCCGGCTTCAGCGACCCCGCACCCGGCGGCGAGCCGGTCGGCGAGATATGGTTCCAGACTCCCGATGCGGGCACGCCCGATCTGCTGATCAAATATCTGTTCACCAGCGACCGGCTGTCGGTGCAGGACCATCCCGACGATGAAGCGGCGCGCGCAGCCGGCTATCCGCGCGGCAAGGACGAATGCTGGGTGATTCTCGACGCCGAACCGGGCGCGACGATCGCGCTCGGCACCAAGGAGCCGACCACCCGCGAAAAGCTGCGCCAGGGCGCGCTCGACGGATCGATCGTCGACATGCTCGACTGGAAACCGGTCAAGGCCGGCGATTTCCTCTATTCGCCGGCCGGCACCGTCCACGCGATCGGCGGCGGAATCACGCTGGTCGAGGTCCAGCAGAATGTCGACCTGACCTATCGCCTCTATGATTATGGCAGCGACCGCGAACTCCATCTCGACGCGGGATTGAAGGTCGCCGATCCCAATCCGTTCCGTCCCAAGCCGATCGTCGGCGAGGTCGAGCCAGGCCGCACGATCCTGTGCGAGGGGCCGAAGTTCGTGCTCGAGCGCTGGACCGGCGGCGACCGGACGGTCACCCTGCCCGACGGCGTCACCGGCTGGCTCACCCCGCTCAAGGGCGAAGGCGTGGCCGACGGCGTCGCCTGGCGCGCTGGCGAATGCGTGACGGTCAGCGGCACCGCCCATATCTCGGCGGCGGCCGGAAGCGACGTGTTGTTCGCCTATCCGGGCACCGAGCGGATTTGAACCTGACAGGCTCAAACGCTCATTAACCATATGGGGCATAGGAAAGACGGATGCTGCGCGTCCTCACGCTTTCGACCCTGTTTCCCGACGCTAGCCGGCGCAACTTCGGGGTGTTCGTCGAGCGCCAGACGCTGGGACTCGCCGCGCACCCGGAGGTCGAGTTGCGCGTCGTGGCGCCGATCGGCCTGCCCCCCTTTCCGCTCGCGTCGCGCGGGCGCCACGCCCGGCTGGGGGCTCTGCCCCTGGGCGAACAATGGAAAGGCGTCGACGTCTACCGTCCGCGCTTTCTGGCGGTGCCCGGTACCGCCGGTCGCCTCCACGCCCATTTCCTCACTCGCGCGCTGACGCCCTTGCTCGCCGATTTGCGGCGCGAGTTCGCGTTCGACGTGATCGACGCGTCCTTCTTCTTTCCCGACGGGCCAGCGGCCGTAGCGCTCGGCCGGCGATTCGGCGTCCCCGTCTCGATCAAGGCGCGGGGCAGCGATGTGCATCATTGGGGTACCGCCGCCGCGACCGCCGGCCAGATCCGGGCGGCCGGCAAGCAGGCCGACGGATTGCTCGCCGTATCCGAGGCGATGAAGCGCGACATGGTCGCAATGGGCATGCCGGCCGAGCATATCCGCGTTCATCGCACCGGCGTCGATCTCGGCCAGTTCGCCTTGCGCGATCGCAACGAGGCCAAGGCGGCGCTCGGCATCCGCGGTCCGCTAATCGTGTCGACCGGAGCGCTGATCGAGCGCAAGGGGCACGACATCGTGGTCGACGCGGTCGCGGCGCTGCCCAACGCGCATCTGCTGATCGCCGGCGAAGGCAATTATCGCGGCGCGCTCGAAGCGAAGATCGCGGCACTGGGTCTGGCCGACCGTGTTCGGCTGCTCGGCGCGGTGCCGCATGGCGAGATGGCGGCATTGCTCGCCGCCGCCGATGTCATGGCGCTCGCGTCCGAGAATGAGGGCCTTGCGAATGCCTGGGTCGAGGCGCTCGCCTGCGGCGTGCCGGTGGTGATTCCCGATGTCGGCGGCGCCCCCGAAGTCGTCACCGAACGCGCCTACGGACGGATCGTCGGGCGCACGCCGGCCGGGTTCGCGTCCGGCATCGCCGCCGTCCTGTCCGATCACACGCCGCCGGCAACGGTCAGGGCCGGCGCCGAACGCTTCACCTGGGAAGCGAACACCGCCGGCCTGTACGATCACCTGAAAGCTTTGGTCACTTCTTCTTAGGCGGCGCCATCGGCGTGCCGCGCCACGACGCCGCCTGATATTCGCTGAGATTGACCAGGTCGCCCATCTCGACCGGCATGTCGATCAGATGGAGTCCCCAATCCTTGAGGATCGCGCCGTTGACGACGACATCGCCGACGATCGTGTCGGTGCGCGGATCCTGGGGGTTGGCGTTCACCGTCACCGCCAGATAGTTGAACCCGCCGTTCGACACGCATTCGGCGGAGATCAGACCGGGGACTGAGACGAACGGCGTCGTGACCGGCGCATTGTCGCTGGTCCAGGGACCCATCGGTGCGCTGGCGAGCCCCGCTCCCTTGGTGCCCAGGATCGCGTCGGTCACCGCCTTGCCGCCGCCCAGCGCTGCGGGGTTCACGCAGGCCGCGACCATGCCGGGCTGCGGCACCTTGCCGAAGCGGCTGTTCTCGGGAGGAGGCGAATCGGCGCGGAAGGTCACGTAGCTGACTACGCAATCATATTGGTCCATCGCCTTGCACAGCTTGGTCCGCTTGAAGTCGCCCCCGACATCGCCGCCCGCCGGCACCGCGACATTGGTGCCGAGCAGATAGGCGGCGATCAGCAGCCGGCGCTGGCTGGCGTCATTCTCGATCACCTCGGCGAGCAATTGCTTGAGGATGCCCGCTCCCTGGCTATGCCCGATCAGCACGACGCCACGGCCGGCCTGATATTTCTCGCGATAGGTGCGCCACGCCGCCTCGACGTCGAGATAGGCGAGCTTGCGGTCGGCGGCGCTTGCCTTGCCGGCCATGATGTCACGCAACGCGGTCAGCGTGACCTGGCGATAGAGCGGCGCATAGACGCGGCACTTGGCGGTGAAGCGCGCGGCCTGCGAAGCCGCGACCTGCTTTTCCTCCGGCCCGATATTGAGGTCGCTATTGGGCGTCGGGTCGAGCGACACCGTCGGATAGACGTAGAAGCAGTCGTATTTGGGCGCCAGATCGGCCTTGAATTTGACGACCTTGCGTTTGCCGTCGCCGGTAATGACGGTGACGTTCTGGTCGACGGTGCAGGCATCCTGGCGGCCGGGCAGGCACAACCAGCCGGCATCCGTGTTGTAATCGGGCGCAGGGATCGCGGCGAATTGCGGAGCTGGCGGTGGCACGACGGCCGGTACGGGCGGAGCCGCCGCCGGCGCTACGGCTGGCGTGCTTTGCGCCGTTGCGGGTTGGGCGAACGCCATGATCAGCGCGCCGATAGGCAGCAACCTCTTCATCCCGGAAATCCCCTCGCTCTACTCGAACAGGGAGAACCTTATCCAAGCGAGCGGCGCGATCAAGCTATCGGATAGAATGCCCCGACGACCCAGCGTCCCTCGCCGCGCAACATGCCCCAGGCGCGTGCCGCCGCCCGGCTGTCCATCGCCTCGATCCCGATGCCGCGCTCCGCAAGCGCGCCGACCAGCGTCACCGGCGGCCGGACCAAAGTCGGCCCGGTGCCGAGCAACAGGAATTCGGGACCGGGGTCGATCCCCAGCACCAGATCGAGATCGCCCTGATCGAGCGCCGCGAGCGGTGGCGGAGTCCAGCCATCGGCCCGCTCCGGCGTGATCGCCAGCGCGCGATAGACATTGTCGTCGACGCGAAATCCGGCGACGCTCAGGCCGGAGACGACCGGCCCGTCGCTGCGGGCGCGGTCCATCCGCATCAGTTGTTCCCCGGTCCGACGCGCTCCGCACCCGTCGCCGCATTGGGCTTGCCCGGCTTGTCCGGCGTCGGCTCGGCGCGCAGGCCGAGCGTGATCAGCAGCGACGACGACACGTAGATCGACGAATAGGTCCCGACGATCACGCCCAAGATCATCGCCGCGGTGAAGCCGCGCAGCACATGGCCGCCGAAGATCAGTAGGGCGAACAAGGCCAGCAGGATGGTCAGCGAGGTCATCACCGTACGCGGCAGCGTCTCGTTGACCGACAGGTTGATGATCTCGCGCATGTCCATCTTGCGATAGCGGCGCATATTCTCGCGGATGCGGTCGTCGATGACGATCTTGTCGTTGATCGAATAGCCGATGATCGTCAGCACCGCGGCGACGATGTTGAGGTCGAATTCGAGCTGGGTCAGCGCGAAGAAGCCCAGGGTCATCAGTATGTCGTGCATGATGGCGACCACGGTCGAGACGCCGAATTGCCATTCGAAGCGGAAGATCGCGAACAGACCGATCAGCAACACGGCGACCGCGACCGCCAGGATGCCGTTCCAGACGAGCTCGCCCGACACCTTGCCCGACACCGCGTCCTGCTTGGAGAATTGCGCACCGGCGAAATTCTTCTCGAGCGCCGCCGACACCGCGTTGACGATGCGGTTGGTCGCCGCGTCGTCGGCCGTTTCCGGCCGCGGCAGTCGGATCGACAGCGTCTTCTGGTCGCCGACCGTCTGGATCTGGGCGTCACCGAAATGCAGGCCATCGACCACCGAACGAACCTTTTCGACGTCGGGCGGGACCTGGAACTTCTCCTCGATCATGATGCCGCCGACAAAGTCGACGCCCATGTTGAGGCGATGGATGAACACCAAGGCGACCGCTGCGATGGTCAGCAAGGTGGTCAGCCCGAACGCCCAATAACGCAGGCGGACGAAATCGATATTGGTATCGTCGGGGACGATCTTGAGCAGGCGCATTTTGAGCGGCCCCTTAAATGTTGATGGTCTGCGGACGATGCTTCCGCAGCCACATGACGACGAGCATGCGAGTGAAGGTCACCGCGGTGAACACCGAGGTGATGATGCCGATCAGCAACACGACCGCGAAACCCTTCACCGGGCCCGATCCCAGCAACAGCATGACCACACCCGAGATACCGTGGGTCATGTTCGCCTCGAAAATGGTCCGGCTGGCTTCCTTATAGCCGAGCTCGACCGACTGGATGACGCTGCGTCCGCGCCGCCGCTCTTCCCTGATGCGCTCGTTGATCAGCACGTTGGCGTCGACCGCGGTGCCGATCGTCAGCACGAAGCCGGCGATGCCCGGCAGGGTCAGCGTGCCGTTGAGCACCGCGAGCACGCCCATGATGACCACCACGTTGATGACCACGGCGTAGTTCGCATAGAGCCCGAACCGGCCATAGGTCGCCAACATGAATATGACGACCAGGATCACGGCGATGATCGACGCCTTGATGCCGGCCTGGATCGAATCCTTGCCGAGGTCTGGACCGACGGTCCGCTCCTCGATCACCTTGAGCGCGACGGGCAAGGCGCCCGATTTCAGCTGGATCGCGAGGTCGTTGGCGCTCTGGAAGGTGAAGCCGCCCTGGATGACGCCGCTGCCGCCGAGGATCGGCCCCTCGATATTGGGTGCGGAGATGACCGAGCCGTCGAGGATGATCGCGAACGGCTTGTTGACGTTCTCTTGCGTGGTCTTGGCGAAGCGCTTGCCGCCTTCGGTGTTGAACTGAAACGCCACGACGGGCGCGTTGGTCTGCGGGTCGTTCTGGACACGCGCGTCGGTCAGATCCTGACCGGTGATGATCGCCGCACGGCGCACGGCGATGACCGGCAGCTTGTTCTGCGGATAGCCGACATAGGGGAAGCCACGCCCGGCCGCGCTGGGATAAGGCAGGATCTGGTCGCCGATCGGCGACTGGCCGATCGCCAGCTTGGCGGTATCGGCGGTCGTGTCGACGAGCTTGAATTCGAGCTTCGCGGTCTTGCCGAGCAGCGCCTTCAGCGCGGTCGGATCCTGCAGGCCTGGCACCTGAACGACGATGCGGGTCGCGCCCGAGCGGATGATCGTCGGTTCGCGTGTGCCGAGCGAGTCGATGCGGCGGCGTACGACTTCGGTCGCGCCGCTCATGGCGCTGTCGATCGCCTCGTCGACCCCGGCCTTGGTCGGCGTGATCACGAAGCGCGTCGCGTCGACGACCTGAATGTCCCAATTGCGCTGACCTGTGGTGCCGACCCCTGTGGTCATCTCCGACAGGCGCTGACGGGCATCTTCCAGCTGGGCGACATTGCGCAGCATGAAGCTGACCTTGCCGCCGTCGGTGGTGATGTCGCCGATGTCGATCCGCGGCGCCTTGCGCATCGCTGTCGCGACGCTGTCGCTCATCAGGTTGACGCGGTCGGTGACCAGCTGGCTGGTATCGGCTTCGAGCAGCAGATAACTGCCGCCGGCAAGGTCGAGGCCCAGATTGATCCGCGGGTGGACCGGCCAGCTCTTGGTCATGTCCTCGGGGAAGAAGCTCGGAATCGCGAGCGCCATCAGCACCGCGAGGAACCCGAAGATCGAGAGGACCTTCCAGCGCGGGAAATCGAGCATCAGTCGTTCGCCGGCTTGGCCGTGGTCGGCGACAGGATCTCGGTGATCGCGGCGCGCGCGACCTGGATCTTCACGTTGGGCGCTATCTCCAACTCGACGTAATTACCGTCGGTCGTCTTGCTGACCTTGCCCAGGATTCCGCCCGAAGTGATCACCTGATCGTTCTTCTTCAGTGCGTCGATCGCGTTGCGCAATTCCCTCGCGCGCCGCTGCTGCGGCCGGATCATCAGGAAATAGAAGCCGACGAACAGCAGGATGAAGGGAAAGAACTGCATCGCGATGGCGATGCCGTCGGAACCGGAAGAGGCGCCGCCGGCGACCTGGGCATAAGCGGAAGGAATGAACATGAGCATCCTGAAAATGGGCATGGCTGACGCGCCCGTCAGGGGCGCCACCGTAAGCGCCGCGCGCTATCACCATGCGCGTCGCGGTGCAACACATCGCCGCCGTCCCGCGACCCGGCGCCGGAGCGCTTGCATCGTGCGCAGCAAGCGCTTCGCCGCCGTCCCGCGACCCGGCGCCGGAGCGCTTGCATCGTGCGCAGCAAGCGCTTAGAGGCGCGCGCTCCGGCTCGCACCTGATGGCGCGAGTTCGCTCTGGTCGGGGCGTAGCGCAGCCTGGTAGCGCATCACACTGGGGGTGTGGGGGTCGCAGGTTCGAATCCTGTCGCCCCGACCAAACATTTCAGTAAGTTAGCGGCGATTTCGGTAAGCCGCTTCCCCCATCTATCGATGCTAGTAAGCACCCGGCAAGCACAGCGCTTGTGTCTACTCGGGCGACACGCCGTGCTCGGCGCAGCCTATATCGAGAACTGAGGGTTGTGGCTCACAGAACGGGACACGGCTTCCCTCGCTTGCTCAGCGAAGACTCCGAACCTGTTGGTTGGTTTTGCGATGGATGCTGCTCAATCTTGTACGAAGGTCGTTTGGGTCAAGCGCATCGGCGATCGGACGATAGCTCATCGGCGCAAGTCCCTGGCCGTGCAGGACTGCGAACCAGCTCGGATCGCGAAACAGATCGTGGTGCGCCGGAATGCGCGGCCGTTTTCGTCCTGCCCACCAACACCTTGGCTGACACCCCTAG